>DAOOQQ010000148.1:0-2075 GCA_035388825.1 Candidatus Ozemibacteraceae bacterium | reverse complement strand
AGACGATGGCGTTCCGCAAGGCCGGAACCGCTTCCAATGAACGCGGCTGGTGGGTCCGGATCATACCCGACCAGGATCCGATCCTCGTTCCGACCGGCGATTCGGGCCGCGAAGGGATCGGCATGTTCGACGCGATGAACTCGATCGGCATCCACGAGGTGCTGGTTGAAACCCCCAATCACAACCAGACCCTGCAATCAATACCTATCGATATGGTTCGAGAGGTCATCTGGGCCTACAAGCAGCGGCTTCTCGAGATCAAGAAGAATCCCCGGTTCAAGCACATGATGATCGTGAAAAACAGCGGGCGGGGGGTATCCAACTTCTCCCATGCCCACTCCCATGTCATCGCCACGCCGATCATCCCGAAGCGGATCGAGGAGGAGCTGGATGGGGCACGGGAGTATTACCATTATCACGACAGATGTATATTCTGCGATATCCTTCGCCAGGAGACCGAGCAGGCTTCGCGCATCATCGCCCAGGACCAGTATTTCATGGCGTTCTGCCCCTTTGCCTCCCGGTTCCCCTTCGAGATCGAGATCACACCCAAAGCGCACCAGCCGTTTTTCGAGAATATCGACAACGAGCACGTCCACGCCTTCGCGGCGATCCTCCAGACGGCCCTCCGTCGCATGGAAACGCTGCTTCCCGGCATCCCATACAATTTCGTCCTCCACACCTCCCCCTGCTCGGATGCCTACCGGGATTTCTACCACTGGCATCTCGAAATCATTCCGAAGCTCACGAACGTCGCCGGGTTCGAATGGGGGTCCGGCTTCTACATCAATCCGACGCCGCCCGAGGATGCCGCCGGCATGCTCCGGGATGTCACCCTCTGAGAAAAAACTGTAACTTTTCCCGTTTTCCCCGGTAGATAGGGGGAGAAATCAGACAGCCCGGCTCATCGAAGCGCGGGCGGAGAGAAAGGAGTCGAACCATGCGCGGATATGCCGTTCCAGCGATCGTCCTGGCCATCTTCTTCCTGGCCGGTTCCCTCTGGGCCCTCCAGGTGCCGTCCCGCGGAGCCGTGAACTGTTCCGCCCTCAACGTCCGGACAGGCCCAGGGCTGAACTTCACGATCATCACCTCGATCCCGCAGGGCACCCAGGTCACGATCCTGGATGTGGCCGGAAAGTGGTATCAGATCAGCTTCGAGGGTTCGAATGACCGGTACGTGTATGCGTCGTACATCGACGTGACCGAGTATGCCGAGGTTTCCGACGACGATTCGGCCAAGAAGCCCACATCGACCCTTCTGAGCACGGATCCCAAACGCCCGGACTCCAGCCGCACGGACAAACAGAGCGTCCCCCGCAACGATTTCTGATGAGAAGGGATTCCGACTCGATGTGAGCACTTCCTCCTCCCGATTCCACGCCTCTTCCTATCCGCCGCCGGCCGCCAGCCGGAACGGCTCCGTTCTGCTGGTGGTCGGCGGCGTGATGTTTGCCCTCCTGCTCATCGGCGGCTGGTTCATCAAATACATGCTGATGCAGAGCCGGGCCGGCCACCGCCAGGCCCAGCAACGCATCACGGGCGTTCTGGCACATGCCCTCGCCCGACTCGCCGTCCAGAAACTGCAGCACGGCATCCTTCTCCAGCCCGATCACGCGCTGGTCAAGTATCTGCAGAAACCCCTCGACAAGATGGGTGACCTGTCACGCAGCTCCGTTCCCTCCATCTCCCTCGAAACCGGTGCCCCCGACCTGTCGAATGTCGTCAATGAGCTGATCGCACCCCTCGCAAATCACGGCAAGTTCACCTATGACATCGACTGTGAGGGCCGACAGGCTGATTTCAAGCCCGTCTTCGACAAGTATCCCCGCGAGAAAACCGGCATCATCCACCTGTATGTGACGATCAAATACAAAAAGAGCGACGGGCCGGAATACGCCGAAGAGTATCAGTATGCGGTGCGGGTCAAGATCACCTCAGCCCTGATCCCCGTCTTGTCCAAATTCACCCTGTACGTCGAGGACGCTCTCGCCGGCGATCCGACCCGTTCCCCCTGGCGGTTCGACATCGCCGCAACGGATGTCTCCGGCAACCTGCGCACCGGCTACCAGGTCGTG
>DAOOQQ010000147.1:0-2085 GCA_035388825.1 Candidatus Ozemibacteraceae bacterium | reverse complement strand
CGCGTGGGTCCAGGTCTGCTTCCCGGCATCCTCGAGAAAGGTTTCGAGATGATCCGCAAGGCGGTGAAGTTTGAGGTTGCGAAGGCCGTCCTCGAGCTGTTCGAGACCGCTCATCACGCCACCTCCTTGATGCCAGCCACTTCGTCATAGACGGACAGACTCCGCACCTGGACATCGTCCTCCGGCCACCGAGGATCGTGCCTGGGCAGATCGGAGCATTCCGCTTTTTTCGCCACTTCGACGAGTAGGGCACGGAATTCCTTCGGCATCGGGGCTTCCTGATATCGCCCGTGAAGCTGCTCGTGGCTGCCGACGGCTTCCCCTGCCTCGTTCCGAATCTCGATCTTTCCGGCTTCGACATGCACCGAGACCGTCTTCCCAATCGCACTCGGCGCAACCGGATACCGATTCGTTTCGATCGTGATCCGGCTGTCGTTCGCCACCCTCCTGATGTGCTCGAGGTCAGGCTGCCAGGGCCGCACGACAGAAAGCGGGATGAGGGCCGCGCTCTCTTCTGCCCATCGGGACATGGGCGTCACATGCGTCGTTCCATGAATCCGCATGTCCGCTTCCTCCCGCATCCATTGCTCCAGAGAGGCGTTGAGATCGTCGAGATCGCGGAAGCGCCGCCCGGCAAGAAAGTTCCGCTTCACGTATTTCACGCCAGACTCGACCTTTCCCTTCGTGCGCGGCCGATAGGGCCGACAGAAGCGAACCTCGAAACCATGGTGACGAGCAAAGTCCTCGAACACCTTGTTCAATCGCTCCGCCGGCGGCCTTTCCGTCATGACCATCGTGCGGGCGTTGTCATACAGAAGCTCTTTCGGGTAACCGCCGTACCATGCGAACGCCCGCTGATGACCGTCGATGACGTTGTGGCGCTTCTCGTTCAGATATGCCCGGACAAACATCCGCCGGGAAAATCCCAGGACAAGCACGAAGAAGTGCACCCGGCGCCGGTTTTCGCCGAGCCAGATAGTGGACGAACCCCAGTCGACCTGACCCTGAAGTCCCGGGGGCGTTTCGAACCGTATCGTGGCCTCCGTGGCAACGCGCTCCTGCTCACGAATCGGCTTCAGAAACCGCTTGATGATGGAATAGCTGCCGCTGAAGCCCTGCTCCCGAGCCTCGCGGAAAAGAACCTTGCCGTTGAACATGACCTCAGGGGCTCTTGCGCGAAGCCATTCTTCGAACTCCGTGAGACTGTTCTTCGCCGGGCAGTCGCGTGAATAGGGCTGAATATCGGTCTGGGTGAGATACTTCCTGACCGTTCCAGGATCGAGGTCGAGACGGCGGGCAATGGTCTTGATGCCCAAACCGCTCTTTTTGAGAACATGGATGGTTTTGAAGATGTCGCCGCTGATCATGACGTCCTCCACCACAGGCTGTGGTGGGGGTAATAAGGGCACGCGAGGGCCAAGGAAATCAAGAATATTCATACACTCCTCCAAGCGTTTTGAAGGGGTGGATTTTTCGTGACCCCAAGGGTGGAATATAGCGTGAACCCTGACAGTCACAAAGCTTGCGAAGCAAGCTTTGTGACCAAAGCGCATCTGTTCCCTCACTCTGCCGTTGGCGTCGTTCGGCGGTCCGCTCATCGCGGGCGTTAGAGCGCTGAATTCCAGATGTATATAATTTATGATAGAATTACATAGATGCGCGTCTCATGTGCTGAATATTTCAACAAAGAATGCCAGGCAAAGGTCACGCCGTCGCATCAGGATGCTGTGAAGGCGTCATGTCCTTTGCTGAATTTGTTTTCTCGCCTTCGATATTGTGCATACTAAGACTTTTTGAGAGCGATCATGGCGACTAAGATGAATATAGAATGTCGATGAGAAGCAATATTATTCGATTATCCCGTCTTTTCAAACGCAAAGGCCATGCCGCCGATTGGCAGTGCAACTGGGCGACGTCATGACCTTTGCTAATCTCGCCACAATTTCAATCAGCAAACAACAACAACATCGTTCTGATCTGAGTTACTGAGGCACTACATTCGAGAATGTCGATAAAGAAGCTATGATCATTAGCAATGAGCGTTCTAACTGTGCGCTCGACCGGACCGGCGATGCTGGTCACAAA
>DAOOQQ010000146.1:0-2335 GCA_035388825.1 Candidatus Ozemibacteraceae bacterium | reverse complement strand
CCTGCTGACCGGCGATGAGTTCCGGGTCTCGCGCGCCACCGAGACGGCGCGCATCGTTGCCTTCGAGTCACGCAACTTTTTCCAGGTGCTGCGCCAGAAAATGAAATGGGGCCGCTGAAGAAAGGATAGAAACAGCTATGAAAATCAACTGGACGATCGAGAAAATCAAGTGCGAAGGATGTGTCGAGAGCGTCGCGAAGGCGCTTCTCATGGTCGATGACCTTTCCGGCGTCGAAGTCGACCTGGCGGGAAAGAGCGTGACCTTCGAGGCTGCCGACCAGGCCGCCGCCGATGCCGCAAAGCGGGCTCTGACCCTCGCGGGGTATCCCCCCAAATCATGAGCCTGCCGACGCCTGTGGCTCAGCGAATGGGGCAAGCCCAAGTCATCAGGCGCATGCGCACACGCCCGTGCCTGTCCTGCCTGCTGGCCGTGCTGATGTGGCTGGTGCTGGGGGCCATTCCCACGCCGCTGCAAGCGGGGCCGTTCACCTTCGAGGCTTCTGACCCCGCCACGGATGCAAAAACCGGCGAGCTGATCGGCACCGTTACGGCACGGGTGGCGGAAGGTCACATGCTGTATCGCGACCGGCTTTCGGTGTCCGTCGACGCCGGAACATCCCGTCTGGAGCTGCTTTCAGGGCATCGAAAGCAGGATCCCTTCGGGCCCGGCGAGATCGAAATCTTCGATACCGGCACCTGGGCATTCGGCATCCGCCTCGCTCCCGTTGCTGTCGCCACAGAAGCCCGGCTCGAGTTGGGGTTTCAGGGCTGCTCGACCATGACCTGTTTCATGCCCGACACCTGGGCCTTTTCCTGGCCTCTTCCGCAGGCCACAGGCCCGTCGGCAGTCGCGGCATCTTCCGCCGCAACGGCTCCCGCGAGCACGGCCGAGCAGCGCCCGTCCCCCCCTCCCGCGCAACCTTCGGCCGTCGGCAGCGTCTCGACGCCGGGAGGGGCGGTTGATTTCGCCCGGACGATCCGGGAGCGCGGCCTGTTTGCCGCCATGCTGCTCGCATTCCTCGGCGGCCTGCTCGTCAGCCTCACCCCGTGCGTGTATCCGATGATCCCGATCACTCTCTCGATCATCGGCAGCCGGGACGAGAACCGATCGCTCGGCCGCGGCTTTCTATTGTCCATATTATATGTCGCCGGACTGTCCCTGACCTATGCGCTGTTGGGCCTCGCCGTGGCGAGTTTCGGCGCCCATCTGCGGGGGTTCATCCAGGGCGCCTGGTTCCAGGGGGCGATGGCGGTCATCTTCGCCCTGCTCGCCCTCTCGATGTTCGACCTGTTCCTGCTCCAGGTGCCCGACACCGTTCGCCAGCGGTTCGCGGGCTTCAGAAGCGGCGGGATGGCCGGCGTGTTCGCGACCGGGATGGTCTCGGGCCTCATGGCCTCTCCCTGCGTCGCCGCGCCGCTCGCCGGCATTCTCGCGTTCATCGCCTCGACGGGAAGCGCCCTGTTCGGCTTCATGCTGCTGCTGGCCTTCTCCTGGGGCATGGGCGTGCTGCTGATCGTGCTGGGCACCTTCTCGGGGGTTCTCAATGCGCTTCCCCGTGCCGGGGAATGGATGAACCGGGTCAAGGAGTTCTACGGCTTCCTTCTGCTCGGAGCTGCCCTGTATTTCGTGCGGCCGCTCGTCGGCGCCCCACTCGGGGATCTGGGCGTCGCCCTGCTGATGGCGGCATTTGCCGGCTTCATGGGGCTGTTCGCGCCGCCCACCCCCGAAGCCCCGCTCGGTGAGCGGGTCCGTAAAAGCATCGCCGTCGTCGGCCTCGTCGTGGCCTGCGCGTTTGCCGTGAGCTCGGCAGCCCGCTGGGGCGGCCTCTGCTTCCCCGTCCCCGGCCCCGAGCGCGCGATGGCGGCCGGCATGGCGATGACGCCCGAAGGCCTGTTCCCGCGCTGGCATTCGAATCTTCCCGATGCGCTCGCCGAAGCCCGGAAAAGCAACCGGCCGCTGTTCGTGGATTTCCGGGCCGACTGGTGCTCGATCTGCCGTGAACTCGAGGAAAACGTGTTTCCCCATCGCGATGTGGCGCCCCTGCTGGCAAAATATATCCTTGTTCGTATTGATGCAACGAGGAACGAAGGGGAAGCGGCCGAACTGCTGAAAAAGCACGCGATCATCGGCCTGCCGACCCTGCTCCTGCTGCGCCCGGACGGCACCGAACGCGAGGATCTCCGGATCGTGGGTGACATCCGCGCCGCCGACCTGGCCGCCACCCTCGAAAAAGGCCTCCGCTGAATGAATTCCCGTTTCATGCAGGAAAAGGACAACGAACCACAGAGATACTCCGTTGAAATGCAAGCGTATTTTTGCATTTCTTGAATCCCT
>DAOOQQ010000145.1:0-2530 GCA_035388825.1 Candidatus Ozemibacteraceae bacterium | reverse complement strand
CATACGATATCTTACAAGCTCACGATCGAGGCGCCGATGGAGCTGTGTCTGCGGCAGATCCGTTCGGCGTGGCGCAGCCTCAAGCGCCGGCCCGACGACGGGATCGCCGCTGCCCGGATCTCGGGACGGGAGAAGTTCATCATGAACCGGCTCCAGCGCGAGTTCGACGAGAACCGGTACGAGACGTTCGACAAGCTGCTCAAGCGGATCTCGGGATTCGATGCCCCGGATCTGCCGGCGTTCGTTTCGCTCCTGAAGCGCGTGCGCGAGATGCTGTCGTTCAAACTGCTCCAGAAGGGCGACTGGTATGCCTCCAAGAAGCTGCTTCAGATGAAAGCCTCGCTCCAGAAGCTCGGTATCGCCGGCCAGGTCGGGTTCGAGTGAGACGTTCCCGGCATCAGCCGGTCAGCCTCCTGGCCCAGGCGCCGGAGCGGTAGCGAAGCCCGAACAGCAGGGCCTTGGTGATGGATTCGGCCGACATGCCGATGAAGCAGCCGGGCAGGCCCATTCCCAGATGCACGCCCGCCAGCCAGGTGAGGGGGATGCCGACGAGCCAGAAGGTCGCGAGCGTGATGAGACTCACGCGAAGGGCGTCACCGCCGGCGCGGAGCGTTCCCGAGAAGATGACGATGGCCGCCTCGAAGGGGAGCACGAGGGAAAACCAGCGGATGAGACGCATCGACTCGGCGGCAACGTCGGGGCCGACCGAGAACAGGGCCAGGTAGGGGGCGGCAGCCGCGATCGAAACGGCTCCCATGCCGAGCGCCGAAAGGATCGCGAGCGCGTTCGCGCGGCCCACCGCCATCCGGGCCCGCCGTGGGTGGCCTGCCCCGAGATGGCGGCCGACGATGATCGCCGCCGCTCCGCCCAGCGAGCCGAGCGGGATATAGCCGAGGCCCCGCACGCTCTGATACATGAAGTAGGCTGCCATCGCCTCGCCTCCCACCATGCCGACGATGCGGGTATAAGCCAGGGCCGCCGCCTGCCAGAACAGCCCGTCGAGGCCGATTGGCGCTGCGAGCCGGAGAAGCCCGGAGACCGCCTGCCAGCGTGCGGAGCGGAGATCCGCGAGGCCGAGCCGCCGCCCCTCGAAAGAAATTTTTCCGTAGGCCCTCAGAGCAAGTCCGGTTCCGACCAGGTGGGCGACGGCGGTTGCGATCGCGGCTCCCCGCGTGCCAAAACGCGGCAGACCGGCATACCCGTTGATCAGCAGCGCGTTCAGCAGGGTGTTCACGAGCACGGCAGCGACGGAGGTGACGACGGGTGTGCGGGTGTCGCCCAGCGAGCGCATGATGCCCGTGACGGCGAACATGACGAGAACGAACGGAAACGTCGGGGCGATGATGCGCAGGAACTCCGCGGCCGGCGCGGCGATCGCGGCATTTCCGCCGGTGAGCCAGAGGCAGGAGTGGCCGGCAACGGCCATCAGCAGCGCGCTTCCCGAGACTCCGATCAGGCCCATCAGGAGCAGCGACGAGCCGGAGAGGGCGGTCATACCGGCGGGATCCCTGGCGCCCCGATACTGGGCGGCGAGAATCGCGGTCGCCGAGGCGACGCAGCCGGCCAGGGTCTGGGCGAAAAACAGGATCTGCCCGCCAACCCCGACCGCCGCGATCGCATCCCCCGACAACTGGCCCACCATGACCCGGTCGATCATCGCGAGCAGCGAAAACGACAGCGACTGCAGGGCAAGCGGCCAGGCAAGCCGCCAGAGCTCCGAGACGGTGGGACCGCGGAACCGGCCGAGGGGCTTCATACGATGTGGGCCGCCTCGTGCGGGTCGGGTCCGCCTGGACCGCGCCATCCGGGCGCCGGCGGCCCACTTCCCGCCTCGTGCGGGTCGGGTGGTCTGCGTGTGTTGGAAGGCATCGGAAGGCGGCTGTTGGCGTGCTAGCGGAGAACCAGGAACAGGATTCCGGCGATCACCGCAGAGAGGCCCAGAAGACGAAGCCGAAGAAGCCGAGCACGAGCACCAGCACGAGGGCGACCGTCGTGCCCGACAGCTGGGTGTTCGAAAGCGCGATGCCCGGGTCGTGGAGCGGGGTGTGGGACGTCGAGACGAAGACGCTGCCGCCCGGCTCGGCCGCAACGGTGTGGATGCACTCGGATTTGCCTGCAACGAAGCGGCACCCGACGATTTTCGAGATCGTCTCGGCCCGCGTGTTCAGGGTGCCGAGCTCGGCCTCTTTCAGCGAGTCGCTGAACGTGTGGGACTTGCCGTGCCGGTCGATGAGCTGGATCTGGTACTCGAACCAGCGCGAGTGCTTCGAATGGTGCACCGACCCGTTCACGATGACCGCATCGACATCGGAAAACGCGAGATACGGCGTGTTCGACCGGTAGCCGAGGCAGTCGAAATGGTAAAAGATGCCTTTCCGCTGCCGGTCGACGAGGTAGTAGTTGTCGGTGAACTTCTTGAGAGCGATGAACAGCGCGACGGCGCCGAGCGCCCAGGGCAGGAACCGCAGGAACTCGGGGTCGGGCGGGGTGCGCTTCCCGCCGAGGAAGCCGATCTGCAGGATGAACACGC
>DAOOQQ010000144.1:0-2743 GCA_035388825.1 Candidatus Ozemibacteraceae bacterium | reverse complement strand
CACCATGGGTTCGATCACCAGCACCATCCCCACTTCCAGCCGCGGTCCGACATGAAACGGACCGAAGTTTGGGAGCGCCGGTTCTTCATGAAGCCGATGGCCGATGCCGTGTCCCACATACTCGCGCACCACGGAGAAGCCGCGATGCTCGACATATGCCTGGATGGCATGAGAGATGTCGCCAAGCCGGTTCCCCGGAACGGCATTTTTGATGCCTTCCCACAGGGATTTCTCGGAAATCTCGAGAAAACGCTTCACCGCGTCGGTTGTCGCTCCGATAGGTACCGTAACGGCCATGTCGGAATACAGCCCGCCGCGTTTCAGCCCGATATCGAGACTGATGATGTCGCCGTCCTGCAGCTTGCGCTTCTTCGAAGGGAACCCGTGGACCACCTCTTCATTGACACTGCAACACAGCGTCGAAGGGTAGCCGCGGTATCCCTTGAAGGCAGGAATGGCTCCGGCCTTGCGAATCGCCTCCTCGGCGAATCGGTCCAGTTCGAAGGTCGTGACCCCGGGGTTGGCCAGGAGCTTCACACCTTCGAGAACGGTGGCGAGAATGCCGCCGTTCTCCTGCATGACCTCGAGTTCCGCAGGCGTCTTGAGCGGGATCAAGGTCGTTTGAGAGAATCAATTATACCACGGATCTTCGAAAAAATCATCTCGATTTTACCCGTCCCCTCCACTTTGTGAAGGAGATTGCGGGATCCGTAGTATTCGATCAGCGGCGATGTCTGGTCGTGATACACCTTCAGACGGTTCGTGATGACCTCAACCGTGTCATCCTTCCGCTGCTGCAGCTCGCCGCCGCACTTATCACACACGCCGTCCTTGCGGGGCGGGGTGAACTTCACATGATACGATGCCGCACAGGCTTTGCACGTGCGCCGGCCCGTCAGCCGCCCGATCAGCTCCTCGTCGGGAACGGTGATCGCGATGACCCCCGTCACGCCGCCCAGAGGAACGAGCGCCTTCTCGAGCTCGCCCGCCTGTCCGACCGTCCGGGGGAAGCCGTCAAGGATGAACCCCTTCGCGCAGTCCGGCTCGGCGATCCGCTTCAACAGAACCGAAATCACCAGATCGTCGGGAACCAGGCCGCCCGAAGTGACGAACGACTGGACCTTCTTCCCGAGTTCGGAGCCGCTCGCGATGGCTGCCCGGAGCATGTCGCCGGTGGACACCTGCGGCACCCCGTAGGTGTCCACCATCATGTTCGCCTGCGTCCCCTTCCCGGCCCCCGGAGGGCCCAGGAATATCAGGTTCAGACGGCCGCTCACCGCAGACCCCGCTTCTTCATGAAGCCTTCATAATGCCGGGTCACGAGGTGCGACTCGAGCTGACGCATCGTGTCCATCGCCACGCCGACCACGATCAGAAGTGCCGTTCCACCGAAGTAGAACTGGACGTTCAAGAACTTGATCATCAGGTTCGGGATCACGGCGATGATCGCGAGGAAGATACCACCGGCGAGCGTGATGCGCGACAGGGTCTTCTCGAGATAATCGACGGTCGGCCGGCCGGCCCGGATGCCGGGAATGAAGCCGCCGTACTTCTTCATGTTGTCCGACAGATCCTGGACGTTGAAAGTGATGGCGGTGTAGAAATACGTGAAGAAGAGGATCAACAGGGAGTAGATCACGAGATAGCTGTAGCTATTGTAGTTGAAGATATTCAACAGCCAGAAGACGATCGGGTTCTTCACGATCTCCTGCATCGAGTCGAGGCTCTGGACCCAGTTCGCGATCATCGAGGGGAAGAGCAGGATCGAGCTGGCGAAGATGACGGGAATGACGCCGGCCTGGATCACGCGCAGCGGGATGAAGGTGTTCTGACCGCCGTAGACACGGCGACCGACGACACGCTTCGCATACTGCACCGGAATCTTGCGAACCCCGTCCTGCACCGTCACGATCGCCATGATGACGGCGACGATGATGGCGAGCAGGAAGATCATCTTCACGACGTCGTGAGCATTGCCCGAGAACAGAGCAAGCTGCTGGACGACGGCTTCGGGCAGCGAGGCGAGAATGCCGGCCGTGATCAGGATCGAGATCCCGTTCCCAATGCCGCGGCTGGTCATCTGTTCGCCGAGCCACATGATGAAGGCGGTACCGGCCGTCAGCGTCGTCACGGCCATGATCTTGAATCCGAAGCCGGGATTGGCGACGACCTGGTACCGCTCCAGCATGAAGCTGATGCCGAAAGCCTGGAGAGCGCCTATCAAGACCGTGCCATACCGCGTATACTGATTGATCAGCTTGCGGCCCTCTTCGCCCTCTTCTTTGGCAAGATGCTCGAGATACGGAATGACGTAGATCAGGAGCTGCATGATGATCGAGGCATTGATGTAGGGCGCGATGCCCAGGGCGAACACGGAGAACCGGCGAAGGGCACCGCCGGAGAACATGTTCAGGAAGCTCATCAGCTCAGATGTCGGAAGATTCTGAGTGAGCAGCTTCGCATCGATGCCGGGGGTCGGAATGTGGGTTCCGATGCGAAACACCACGATCATGCCGAGAGTGAAGAGGATGCGATTCCGGAGTTCCGGAATCTTCATCGAGTTTGATAGGCTTTGGAACACGTTCAGATCTCCTCAGCCTTGCCACCGGCCTTCTCGATCTTGGCCTTGGCGGATTGGGAGAACTGATGAGCCTGGACGGTGAGAGCCTTGGAGATCTCTCCGCGGGCGAGAATCTTCACGGGGGCCGCGAGATTCTTCACGAGACCCTTGTCGCACAGCAGC
>DAOOQQ010000143.1:0-2747 GCA_035388825.1 Candidatus Ozemibacteraceae bacterium | reverse complement strand
GAATATCCCGGTTCGGCGCGCCGGGGGAGTAATAGGCCATCGAGGCGGTCAGAACGTCGAACGACTGGATGGCCCTGCCTTCCGGGGCGGATTCGAGCGAGAAGGAGCCGGCGATATCGATCTGGCCCATCAGGGTCGATTTCGGAACCAGGAGCATCCGGATCGCCGTGCGCGACTGAATCTCAACCGAGAACGAGCCAGCCGTCGGTGCGCCGGGCTTCAGTTGCAGATCGACCGGTCCCGCCGCCTCCGTCGCGATCGGCTGTTCTTCGGGCCACACCGGCTCACCCGCCGCCATGCAGCTCCCGGTCGAGAGCCACGCCAACGCAAGGGTCAGAACAATTCGTTTCATTCGCCTTCATCTCCGATCAGAAGAGGGGGTATCGTGTCGCGCATTATACACCGAACAAGCTCACGGGCGTGCGGCCCACGCTTCCAGCCAGAGGCAGATGCCGCAGAGGAGGTCGTTTCCCGAAGTGTGGCCGAGCCCCGCCAGGCTCATGACCTCCTTCGAAGGGATCGGACCGGTGGAGAGTGCGGCCAGAAATCGCTCGAAACCGAGGGAGGAGCGGCCGGACTCGGCGAAGCGAAGCTGCCAGAGGCTCTGAGGGGTCGTTTTTCCGGACAGTGTTTTGAAGAGAGAGGCTGTGGGGGCAACCACCCCGCCCGAAAAAAAGCGGTCCGCGAACAGCAACCCCGCACACAGGTCATCCCAGGCGGGTGTCAGCCCCTCGCCACCACCAAACCAGCGCCCCACGGACACAAGATCAGCCATTCCCTCTGCCAGCGCCTGCCGAAGCAGGTCAAGAGGCGCGGCAAAATCGCCGCCCCGTTCGCCGAGAAACGCCTCGCCAACGGCGGAACGGGATCCGGCAAGGGGAAGCAGCCGGCGAAGCCCGTTCGCGTGGCGGAGGGCCGCCTCGGCGGACAGCCTTGTCCGGGGACGCATGACCGGCTCAACCGGGGCTTCCCAGCGAAGGCCGGCCAAGCCGAGGTGCAGGCCGTCCGGATCAAGATGCACGGGCATCCCGGGTTCGAGTCGGGCGAAGGCCTCTCCATCGATCAGGATCCCGAGGGGATGCAGGCAGCTCTCGCCGGTCATCAGGGTCACCAGGAACCGGCCGCACAGCACATCCGCTGCCCGGTGAAAAACCGCGCCGACGCGCCCGCGCAGCGGGATGGCGGCCCCCTCCCAGAAGTCGGCCCGTTTTCTGGCTATCATGACCGGCGAGAGCTCCGGATCATTTGTGGTCTGCCGGGGCGAAATACAGGGCCCGGAACTCGGCGGCAAGGCCACGAAGCGTCGTCACATGCTTCAGCTCCGTCGTCTGTTTGCACTTCATCGCCGCCACGAGCATCTGGTGAAGGAGAGCGAGGCGTTTGTCATACGCCTTGTCCTCGGGCTTCACCCGCTGGGTCAGGAAGTAGTAGGTCACGATCTCGCTCAGCTCGTCGGCGTGCTGGTCCTTGTTGTTCACCCAGCGGACGAGTTGGTTGTGATCGATCTCTTTGGCCTTGCCCAGCTCGATGACGAAGTTCATCGACTTCTCGATCGTCCCGATATGCTCCTCGATCAGCTTCATGCGCAGCTCATCGTCATAAATACCGCACGGAATCTGACAATGGGCATTCGCGCTCACCGGGGCAAACGCCATGCATGCGATCGCGACCAAAAGGGCGGAAATAACTCGTCTCATATATATCCTCCATCACATGATTTTCCGTCCGGAGACGGCTTATCAAGCATATCACAGATGGCGGCGGCACCTCACCCGAAATAGCGAGCGCCGCCCCGGGATACGAGGCGGCGCCGGCAGGAGGATCCGGATTACTTTTTTCGCCGGGTGATGGCGGGGGCGGATGCGACCTTTTTCTTGCCATGCAGGGCGCGCCAGACATCCTCGCCCCGGATGGGCATGTGGCTCAGATCGGCGCCGCACGCGTTCTGGATCGAGTTGCCGAGGGCGCCGCCGACCGCGATCATCGGGTGTTCGCCGACGCCGCGGGCGCCGTAGGGGCCGTCGACCTGAGCCGTTTCGACCGAGAAGCATTCCATCTCTTCGGGCAGGTCGAGCGAGGTCGGGATCTTGTTGTCGGTGAACGACGGATTGAGGAGCCGGCCGGCCGCGTCATAGATGTAGCCTTCGCACATTGCGGTGCCGAGTCCCTGGATGACGCCGCCGATGATCTGGCCGCGCACGCAGACGGGGTTGATGGCCCGGCCGCAATCGAACGCCGACGCGATCTTCAGCACATCGTAATGGCCGGTCTTCTCGTTGACGGCCACGATCATGCCGTGCGCGCCGTAGGTCCAGTCGAGGGCGGGCTTCCCCTGCCCCGTCGCCTTGTCGAGATACGTCAGGCCCTGGGCGATATACCGGCCGACGCCGACGAGCGGGCCGCCGACGCCGTTGCCGTTCGGATACGCGTAGCCGACGGACATCGACCGGAACGTGACGTGCTGGTCGGGATGGTGCTTCAGGAACACCTTCTCCTGGTCGTGGTCGAGATCGCAGACATTGGCCCGGAGCACCTGCGCGGCGCATTCGTAGGCCTTCGCCAGCAGGTCTTTCGCGGCCAGAATGCAGGCGTTGCCGGACAGGACGAGGCCCTTCGAGGCGACGGTCTGCCAGTCGTACGGGTCGTGGTCGGTATCCTTCTCCATCGGCAGGCGCACCATCGAGACCGGGAACTTGAGGGCCTCGGCGACGATCTGCACGAGCGAGGTGTAGGTGCCGGCGCCGATC
>DAOOQQ010000142.1:0-3015 GCA_035388825.1 Candidatus Ozemibacteraceae bacterium | reverse complement strand
TTCAGTGTCGTCATATCATTCCCTCCTCCGGGCGAACTGGGAAAAACAGCGCTCATCGTGATTGTTCGCAAAATACGTACCAGCGATCGGCAGGGGCTTTGAACATCTGTGAATCCCCTTCATCTCTGACTCTAGCAGAAATTTTCAAAATCCGCACGTTTCCCCAGGTGAGGATTTTTTCCCTTCTGGTGCTCCTTCTGGGGATATTTTCCCCTTCCCCCGTCCTGGCGAAAGGGCCGATTTCCTTCTCGCAGACGGCAACGACGTTGTACGGCGCATCCTTTTCTTTTGCGATTCCGTATGAATATCGCAAGCTGCATATCGACGCCGCGTGTTTCGACGCGACGGGTACCCCTGCCACGTCGAGCGCCCCCCTCCTGGTGACGACCTTCCCCCCATGGCCCGAGTCGGTCTCCCAAAACGGCTGGGGCACGGTAAAACGAACATTCACCGTTCCTCACCCCTCCCTGGTCTACCAAGGAGGCCAGATCGTGGACAGTGACAATTCCGACATGGCGGCGGAAGATATGGTTTTCGCCACGGCCGACTTTGACGGAAAACTGCGCGTATATGCATTCAGCGCGGAATCCAACATTCTCCAGACCCCAAAACCGGGATTTCCCGTCATCGCCACGACCACCCCCCCCGCCAAGACGTTTGGAATGTCCCCGATGCTTGGGGGCGTTCATCTTTTCTGGGGAAGCGGATCACCTGGCAAGCTTTACCACGCTCGTGTCAAAGGCACGTCGGTTCTTCCGACAGCGGCTCCCATACTTGCATCGATCAACGAAAACTACGGCGTTTCCGCGTGCAGAATCGGGAAACCATCGGACGGCTTGCTCGGCATCGCGGTCGTTCTCGGGACGGCGACAACCGCGAGCACGGCGCAGCTTCTGGTCCTGAACGAAGCGGATCTCTCGGTCGCAGCCACGAAAACCCTTCAGACCGGCAACATCAGATCTTCCCATGTCGAGATCACCCAGAATCCACGGAGCGGCGTGATAACCATTGGTTATATCTCTAACAATATAGCATCCATTTCGAATTTCCTGTACTCCGCAGGTTCGCTCGTCGCGACGACGGCCCCGTCGATCGGAGGCGTCTGGTCCGAATCGACACTGACGGGCTTCGGCATCGAAGGGTATTCTAACTTCGAGACCTCGTTCGTCGGGAACGATAAGGACACCCCCCTCCTGCGCGACGCGCTGCTTCGTTCGTCGAGTTCCACGGTCAGCGGAACCTTCGGCACCCCGGGCCTCGTTTCGCCATTCCCCTATGAACGTGCCGGAACGCCGAGCGCGGCCCTTCTCGTTCGAAAAAACACGTATCTCGACTTCGAGCTTTGGACACGGCCCCTGAAGTTTCCAACCGCGTGTGCGTGGGAATATGACACTTCGGTACTTCACCTGGAAGGACCCCCCTTTCCCGGTACAACCGTCACCGTCACCGCGTCGTTCCCCGAGCCCCTCGTCGCGTCCAGCACCGCATCCGCGGTCAACGCCCTCGGAGGGGCTCAGCCGTTCACGGAGCCAACAACGCGCCTGATCGCCTCGGCCGGCGCCCAGTTCGTTCTCGCTTTCACCGACCCCATGATGACGGCCTCGTTCCCCGCCTGGATCGGAGAAACGCCCGGCAAGCAGATTCGTATGTTCGGCCCGGGAAGCAGCCCGGTGAACATCGGGTATGTGGCGCACACGCCTCGCTCGGTGGTCTGTGCCCTCGAAGAGAATCTTACATTCGATACGTTATATTATATTCAGATCGCCAGCGACGTTCTCAACGCCAGCGCCACCCAACTGTGGGAACCGGCCACATTTTCCCTCCGCACTCAGTTCGCCAACTCGGGCATTCTCGCCAGTGAAGTCATCGCCATCGAGGCCTTCCGGGATGCCGCGCGCACCGATCAGATTCCGGCCGGAAGTGACATTTCGGCTACCTCCACGCTGTATCTCCGCATTCGTGCGAGAGACCCGGCGTTCAACACGATCGATTTCGCCACCGCCACCTACCTCGTCGACGGCACCAGCCTCGCCACCCTTTCTTTTGCCCAGCCCGTCGCTTCGACCGAGGCATTCCACGCCCCTGCGACGACGACAGCTCTTGCCTGGGGCATTCCGCACACCCTCCGGTTCCAAACGGCCTCCCCGACCGCCTCGCTGACGTTCATCGTCACCTTTCCCACGACGGCACCGCTCGCCCCCGCCTCGGGGGCCTCGGCCGTCCCCGTCACCTCGACAATCTCCATCCAGGCGGACGAGCCTCTCGACCCCGCTTCGGTCGTCGCCACGACGACGCGCCTCCTCACCGGTGGTGCCCCCGTCCCGGCGACTCCGTCCTATGACCCGGCAACCCGGGTCATCACGATCACGCCGGCCGCCAATCTTCTGAGTGAAACGCTGTACACCGTCGAGATCGGCAAGATTCGCGACGTTGCGGGAAATCCCCAGGTCGCGACCCTCAGCTACACCTTCACGAGCGCAGACGTGACGCCGCCGGCCCTGCTTTCGCTGTCGCCGGCATCCGGCTCGACGGGGGTCACGATCGATACGCGCGTCGCCCTGACATTATCCGAACAGCTCGCCACCTCCAGCGTGACCCCGGCAACCGTCCGCCTCCTCCGCCCCGATGGCACCGCAAGCTACGCCGTCAGCCTCAATGGACGCGTCATCACCATCGATCCCGACGATGCGCCAGACGGCTTTCTCCGCACGAACACGACCTACACCGTTGCTTTGGGTGCCGGTGTTCGCGACCTCGCCGGCAACCCCTTCACCTCCATTCCGGCCACCTTCACCGCCACCTTCCGGACCCAGGCATCTTCCACGCCCCCCCTCGCCATCGCCACGCTCGGCCTGTACCGTGACGCGGCCCGGACGGATCCCTTCAGCGCAGCAGAGGCCGTATCCGGCACCGCCACCGTCCACCTGAGGCTGACCGGCACCGACGGTGCGACTCAGACACGGGACATCGCCGATGTTCTGCTGCGCACGTCCTGGGGGCCATCTTTCCCCCTTC
>DAOOQQ010000141.1:0-3047 GCA_035388825.1 Candidatus Ozemibacteraceae bacterium | reverse complement strand
TATATACATCTGGAATTCAGCGTTCTAACGCCAGCGGTGACCGGACCGCCGAGCGTCGCCAGCGGCAGAGCGAGGGAAGCGATGCGCTTTGGGCGCAAAGCTTGCTCCGCAAGCTTTGTGACCAGCATCGCCGGTCCGGTCGAGCGCACAGTTAGAACGCTCATTGCAATTGATGAAAGCTTCTTTATCGACATTTGTCAATGATCGGGTTAATGGAGCCACCCATGATCGGCATAATGGAGCCACTTCCGTGCATTGAATTCGGGAGGTAAACCACCCCGCGAAAAACGACGTTTTAACCCTGCGCTGAACACGCGACCATGTAGCTGATAATATACTATGCCGTGTAGAAGACCTCCTTTTTGATGAACTGACGACATGGTGCTGCAAGAGAGAGGATTTTTTGAGAAGGAAGGGGTTCGGATGGGGTCGAGGGGAAGGCGGGGAAACCAAGAGTTGGTTTCCCACGAGGCCTTCCCCCGATAACTGCCGATGATCCCTTCGCTTGCTCATCATTCCGCTTCTTTCGCCCCCGCTTTCTTCGAGGCTTTGCGCTCCTGCGGAGGTCTGGCCGTTCTGTAGCTTTCACCTTCGAGCGTAAGGATGTAGGCGCCATGCTTGATACGGTCGATCGTCGCAGCTCCGAGAAGTTTGTTGGGAAGAGCCTGTGACCATTCCGGCAAATCTAAATTGCTGGTAATGATTGTGGATTTTCGTTCATACCGCTCGGCGATCAGCTCATGAAGATCTTCATCCTGCGGATTTCTCAGTGGCTTGATTCCGAAATCATCGATGATCAGAAGATCCAGTTTCGCCAGCATGGCCAATTTCCGATCGAACGTATTGGTCAGTCTGGCTTCCTGAAGCGTTCCGAACAGGCGCGTCTGATTCGTGAAAAGAACGTCATACCCTTTTCGCGCAGCCAGATTGGCAAGAGCCTGAGCAATATGGCTTTTCCCGGTCCCACAGGGGCCGACGATCACGACTGGGGCTCGCTCTTCGATGAATCGGCACGTGGCGAGGTCTTGGATCATGGCGCGATTCATCAGAGGATTGAAAGCGAAGTCATATGTTTCGAGAGTCTTGTCCGGTCGGAAATTGCCGCGTCGAATCCTCGTCGCAAGCTTTTTCTGCTCCCGTCGGGCGACTTCATCCTGAAGCAGCATCGCCAGGAAATCGATATGCGAAATCTGATCTGCGACAGCCTGCTTCGTGCGCGTTTCGAGTGAATCCAGCACCCCGGAGAGCCTGAGCTGCCGGAGGGTCGGTGCAAGTTGAGGCATGGGATTCATTGTGCACCTCCCTTGGTGACGATGCATTCGGGGCGAATGAACCGACCGAGGCCCCGATATGCCGCCTCTAGGCCAGGCTCCGTCACCAGATGCGATTCCACCTGCATCAGATGCTGAAGAATTCCTTTGATCGTCGACGTTTTGATGTTTTCGCACGCAAGAGCCTGCTCACAGGCCTGTTCGAGCCGATCACCGCCGTACGTGTCTCGAAAGCGAATGACACGCTGCGCTGCTCGAAGACAGTCCAGTCGCGGATGCTCCAGAAGCCGCTCGATGATTTCCCGACAGCATACGCCGATCCGAGTTGCCTGTTCGAGACACCACGATGGGGTTTGCTCAGAAAACGCTTTGCATGGAGGTGACAGATGGTCCGTCACGGTCTGGTGCTGTCCTCGATCCGTGCATCGCGGATGGACCGCGACCAGTTTGTCATTGTGATAGATCTGGATCATTTGCGGACCGGCTCTGACCCAGAGTTCCTGTCCGATCAGCCCGTGTGGGGCTGAATACCAGGCATAATCGAACCAGACGTGTGTGTTTCGCTGAAGAGTGGTTTTTGCCCATTCCACGATCTCGGGCGGATTCGTGGGCAATGGCTTCAAAAAGCTCTTTTCAGAAGCCCGGAAGAGGTCGAACGGCTTCTTCCCCGTCGTCCCATGAATTCTCGCACCAGCCGTTGTCAGGACCCAGTCTTTCAGCTGCCGATTTGCATCCGAGAGGTTTCTGAAGGTGCGCAGCGGCATGAACGAGTTCTTCAGATATTTCACACCGGATTCTACTCGACCTTTTTTCTCGGGGTCAGCCGGCGGACAGGGGCTGATCAGGAAGTCATACCCTTCGGCAAACATCTCATACGAGCGCTGAACCTCGGGATCAAACGCGCATGCCCGCGTAATAGCAGATTTCAGGTTGTCGATAATCGCCTTCTGCGGCACACCACCGAAAAATTCGAATGCCCGGCGGTGGCACTCGAGCCAAGTCGATATCTTCTGGTTCTTTACCAGCTCGGCGTATTGGTGTCGGCTGAAAGCCAGGGTCATGACGAAAAACCAGGTCTTTACTGGCTTCCCCGTTACATCGTCGAGCACGACGGGACCGCTTCCGAAATCGACCTGGGCTGCTTCACCGGATTTGAAATCGAGAATCATGGTCGGAGAATGGCTCGGCGGCCTGATTTTCTGAACAAAGCGGCGCACCGATGAGTAGTGGCCGGTAAATCCCTTGTCTCGCCGAAGCGCATCCCAGATTGTCGTTGCCTGAATGCCGTTCTTGACCCACTCCGAAATCAGATCGGTAAACGGCTCGACGGACGATGTCGTGGAATGTCTCCGTTCTGGTGGCATGAGCTTTTCCTTGAGAACACCATCCTCGGGAAGCTGATTATCAGGGTTCAGCCAACCTTCCTGAGTTGCAATAGCTCTTACGATACTTGCCTTCCGGCGCCCCAGAAGGCGCGCCTTGGCGATGCTTCGATCTGTTTCACCTTGTCTCATGTGCAAAAGAACTTGTCGATACTGATACACTTCAAATCTCCGATTCATGCCGGCCTCCAGCGGTTGTTTAACGCTGGAGAGCGTATCGGATGGCTTCGCTCCCGTCCAGAGGCATAGAGGCACCGAGATAGACGCGAGTTGCGGCAGAACAGATACTGCTGCTCGCTCTTCACGAGTGCGAGGTGGCGCCATTATGCCGATCATCGAGTGTGGACTTTCGTACATTTAGGCCGCTCTCGATATTGATTCAATCAGGAGTTCG
>DAOOQQ010000140.1:0-3350 GCA_035388825.1 Candidatus Ozemibacteraceae bacterium | reverse complement strand
CGGTATTCCTGAAGCTGACGGGAACCGACGGCGCAACCCAGACCCGGGACATCGCGAACGTCACCCTCCGAGCCTCCTGGGGGCCGGAATTCACCCTTCCGCTGCTCGAGACAGCCTCCAACTCGACCGGATTCTATTATTATGATTATACACTTGCCAGCATACCAATTTTCGATGGGGCGCTCACACTCCCGCCGGCCCCCGTCGCCACCATCAGCTTTCTTCCGCCATCCGGCCCGGCCGCGGGCGCGACCCTGACGGTGCTTTTCCCGGCATGGCTCCCCGACCAGACGGCCGTGCAAACACTGGCTGGATCGGCACTGGCGAGCGGCGCGACGGGAGTGCGGCTCGACTCCGGCATCGTTCTGCGATTTTCCTCGAAACTGGCCCCCGCGACGATCGATGACACATCTCTCCAACTGCTCGGCCCCTCGGGAGCCGTCGCGGCTTCCCGGCTCGCGGCTCCGGACGGCCAGACCGTTCAGATCGCCCCGGCCACGCCGCTGGCGGCGGCTTCGACGTATCGGGTGAAAGCGGGGTCATCCCTTTCCGGAATACGCGGGGCCACGGGCAATCCCTTGTACAGGGGATTCGAGTTCTCCTTCACGACCCAGAACGCCCAGACTCCGCCCTCGAATGTTTCGGAAACCCTCCTGTTCTCCGTACCAGGGTACGATCCCTTTTCCCGACTCGCGACCGAAGCTGATTGCCCGAACACCGGCACGCTGTACGCCGAAATGCGGGGAGCCGATGGTTCCCCACTGACCGTCGACACGGTGGTCGCATCGATATCCACTGGAGCGACCGCCACGCTGACGGAAACAGGCGCGGCCACGGGCATCTATCGGGGCAGCTTTGCGGTTGTCGGACTGGCGGACGGATTCCGTCTCGTCGCGGCCCCCAGCGTTTCACCGGCCGCCAGTGCAACCCTCATCGTCACCTATCCCACCCTCGCCGTCGACCTGCCGGCCTCGGGAGCGACGGATGTCTCGATCCAGACGCCGGTCGTCGCCCAGGCCGACGAGCCTCTCGCCCCCGCCACGATCGGAACGACCACGGTCAGGCTGCGCACGGGGACGACTCTCGTCCCTTCGACGGTCTCCTACGCCGGGCCGGAGCGTCAGGTCATCCTGACGCCCGCAACCCCTTTGTTATATAACAATATTTATATCATAGACATCTCCGGGCTCAGAGACGAAGCCGGCAATCCTCTTTCAACACCCCTCTCCTGGAGTTTCCGAACCCAGGGCGGCATGATCCCACCGACCGTCCTTCTGACCCTGGACGTGTTCTCGGATTCCGGATACTCGGCACTTCTCGCCTCCGGCAGTCTTGTCACCGCCGGGAACCGGCTTTTCATCCGCATCACAGCATCGGATGCCTCGCCTGGCACCATCGACGCGACCGAGGTTCGCTTTTCGTCGAACCAGAACGTTTCTCCCGTCACCGTATCGCTGGTCGAAACGGCTCCGGGCTCGGGAGTGTTTCTCGGATCGGTCCCCGTTTTCCCTGAACCGGGAGCCCTTCTGACCATCGAATCCACCACCGACCCCACGTTCCGTCGCCAGTTCCGCACCCCCACCCGTCCGGCCATCACCGGTCTGTCACCAGCCTCCGGGGCATCGAATCTTCCATTCGATACGCTGTTTTCGATCCGGACGGACAAACCCGTCGAGGGTTCGACGCTGACGGCAGCCACCGTCCGCCTGTCGGACAGCCGGGGCTATCTCGTCGCCAGCATGGCTCTGCGCTCTCCCACGGAGATCCTTGTCGAGGCATCCCTGGCAACGGCCTCGCCGGTTCTTCTCGAAGTGCGGGACGGCCTGGAAGACACGGACGGCATGCCGTTCCCGCCGCTGACAGCCTCCTACCTCACGCTCACTCCTTCCTATGGGCCGCTCACGCTGTATGCGGATGCGGGATTCACCCAGGTCGTGCCGTCCGGAACCGTCGTCAAACCGGGCGTCTCCATCAGAGTGCGCGTTACGGCGACGGACACCCGCACCCGCAGTTCAGAAGACCTTCCTGCAGTCTTTTCGGACGGCGTGGCGACGACGAGCTTCCTCCTCTCGGAGTTCACGGCCGGGGAGCTGCGTGGAACCCTCCTCGTCCCTTCGACCCCCGGCGCAACGCTCACCGTCTCAATTCCGGCAGCGCCGGCCCTCACGACCTCCCTTCGCATCCAGGAGTCGTTCCGCGTCCTGATGGTCGACCCGGCCGACGGTGCCGCGGCCGTTCCGGCCGACGTCTGGCCGACCTGGAGATTCACCCGCCCTCTCTCGGCCGCAACGCTCTTCGATTCCAGCCGGTTCCGGCTTCGCAAACTGCCGGCAGGCACGCTCGTGACGGGAAACGTGTATCCGTCCGCCGATCGGTCCGTCGTCGAGTTTCTGCCCGACGCGTTTCTCGACCTTTCGACCGCCTATAGGCTCGAAGTCGACGGGGGAATCACCGACGACACGGGTGAGGCTCTCGGAAGCGACTTCATCACCGGTTTCACGACCCAGCCGCCGCCCCCGCCGCCTTCGAACATCCGATCGATCGGCCATTTCCGCGACGCCGGCTACACGGTATCCTGGCCCGGAGTGATTCCCGGAGACGCTCTGTATCTCGAAGTGCGGGCGGATGACATTTCCTTCTCCACGGTGGATTCGACCCGCGTCCGGATCGACGCGACCGACGGATCGTTCGTGGCGACCGCCGTCATGCTGCTCGAGGAGACGGGACCGGATACGGGAATATTCAGGCGTATATTACCGACGACCACGGCCGAAGGCGAGACGATCACGGTGCGTTCCCAGGCGGATTCGAGCTTCCGGCTGAATCTTCCGGTCTTTGCCCGGCCCCGTCTCACGGGTGTCGTGCCGGCGTCGGGCAGCACTGGTCTCTGGCTCGACCAGCCGATCCGCCTGACGTTCACCAAGCCTCTCGAGCCCTCCCTGATCGCCTCGGGCGGCATCTCCGTTCGCACCCGTGCCGGAGCGGCGGTCCCGACCAGCCCCGGCCTGTCGGCGGGCGGCCGGGAGCTCGTTCTCGAGCCTTCCGGGCAATGGGCAACCGGAGCGGAGCATCTGGCATCCCTGCGACTGCCGTTGCGAGACACCGACTGGGTGCCGATTCCCGATACGGGGCTCACGTTCACCACCCGCGCCATCATTCCCGCCGTCCTGGAGGCATACACCGGAACCGGAAGCCGCGCCGGAACACCGGTTTCCAGATTCCGGGAAGCCCTGCCGGGAGTCCTTCGTACGACGGCTTCGGCGACGGATCTGTTCGGATTCAGGCCCGAAACACGGCAGGTTCAGGTACGGGGCGCCACGGGAACGGTGGAGTTCGCTCTTCTGGAAATC
>DAOOQQ010000139.1:0-3359 GCA_035388825.1 Candidatus Ozemibacteraceae bacterium | reverse complement strand
AGCATTACGTCTCGGTCAACGACTTCGCCCATCTGATGACCCGGGTGATCGGGCCGGCGCGCGGAAACGGCAAGCTGGGCGGAAAGGCCGCCGGCCTGTTCCGGGCGGCGAAGATCCTGATGGCGGCCAAGGCTCATAACATCGGCCTGCGGAATCTCTCGGTGCCCAAGACCTGGTATATCACCTCGGATGGCGTGCTCGAATTCCTGCATTACAACGCTCTCGAGGAGATGCCGACCATCAAATACCGCGACCCGGTCGAGATCCGGCAGGAATACGCGTATGTCGGGCAGATCTTCAAGAACTCGAGCCTGCCTCCCGACATCGTCGCGGGGTTGTCGCTGGCGCTCGAGGATTTCGGCGAAACGCCTCTGATCGTTCGTTCGTCGAGTCTGCTCGAGGATACGAAAGGCTCCGCCTTCGCCGGGAAATACAAGAGCCTGTTCGTGGCCAACCAGGGGACGAAGAAAGAGCGGCTCGAGGCGCTGATGGATGCGATCGTCGAGGTGTATGCCAGTACGTTCGGCCCCGATCCGATCGAGTATCGCCGCGAGCGCGGCCTGCTGGATTTCAACGAAGAGATGGGTATCATGATCCAGCAGGTCGTTGGCAGGAAAGTGGGCAACTACTGGTTTCCCGCCTTTGCCGGCGTCGCGTTCAGCAGCAACGAGTTCCGCTGGTCGCCACGGATCCGCCGGGAAGACGGGATCGTGCGGCTGGTCGCCGGGCTCGGCACGCGCGCGGTCGACCGGATGGGCGAGGATTTTCCCATGCTTGTCAGCCCGGGTCAGCCTGGTTTGCGGGTCAACATCACTCCCGACGCGTTGCTGCGGTATGCCCAGAAGAGCATCGACGTGCTCAACCTCGATACCGGCCGGTTCGAAACCCTCAGCTTCGAACAGGTGATCCGGGACTTCGGGAGCGAGATTCCGATGCTGTCGTATCTCGTCTCGATGTACGAGGAAGGACAATTGTATCCTCCGATCGGCACGCTGACGAATCTTCGGGAAGGCACGCCGGTTCTCACGTTCGAAAACCTGCTCAAGACGACCCCCTTCCTGCAGGAAATCCGGGATATTCTGCGGATCCTCAAGGAGGCCCTCGGCTGGCCTGTCGATATCGAGTTCGCGGCCGGAGAGGATCAGCACACGCTGTATCTTCTCCAGTGCCGGCCGCAATGCCAGTCGGATGGGACGATCAACACTCCCGTTCCGCAGGATGTGGCACCCGAGGACCGGCTGTTCACGGCGAACATGTACATCACTACTGCCGTGGTGCACGGCATCGAGTATATCGTCTACGTCGATCCTGCCTGCTATGACGGGCTCGCGACGCTCGACGAGATGCTCGAGGTGGGCCATCTCGTCGGCGAACTGAACCAGCGGCTCCCCGAGCGGAAGTTCATCCTGATGGGCCCGGGCCGGTGGGGAAGCCGCGGCGATATCAAACTCGGAGTCAAAGTGGGATACAGCGACATCAACAACACGTCGATGATGATCGAGATCGCCCGGCGGAAGCTCGACTACACACCTGATCTGTCGTTTGGTACCCATTTCTTTCAGGATCTTGTCGAGGCGAACATCAAATATCTCCCGCTGTATCCGGACGAGCCCGGAAATCTGTTCCAGGAAGCGTTTTTCCGGAATGCCCCGAACTGTCTGAAGCGGTTCGCGGGACGAAGCCTTTCACCCACGATCGACAGCACCTTGCGGATCATCCACGTTCCAACCGTGGCGGATGGGGCTACCCTCTCGATCGTCATGGACGGCGAGCAGAACAAGGCCATGGGGTATCTGAACCGTCAGAATGTCGTCAGCTTGTGACCCGCAACGCTTCTGAAAGATGATCGCCCCGCCGGATGGCGGGGCGATCTCGATTTCTGGGCAGTTTCAGGCGTCGGCCGGAGGCTGGTCCGGGGCCTGGATCGGGACCGGGTTGGGATGGCCGGATTCGGCGGCTTTCTGATCCTTGAACAGGGGATACAGATAGAGCGGGAGACAAAGCAGGGGCAGACCGAGAAGGAGCACCAGGCCGATGGCGGCGGTCAGGGCCGGGTAGGCGGTCCAAAACGCCCCGGGGTGGAGATAGGGGATGAGATCGTGGATGGGGGCCTGTTTTGCGGTCGGGATGATCAGCCGGGCGATGTTGAATATCTGTTGGGATTGAATGAAGAAGCCGATGACGAAAAAGTTCGAAAGGAACAGGATCGGCATCCCGAGGAAGCAGCTCCAGATCACAAAACGCTGGAAATCGAGCAGCGAGCGGCGGGCCTCGTCGATCGTTTCACCGAACAGCTTTTTCAGGACCAGCAGCACGGCGAGAAGAGCGATGAAAACCGCTACAAGGCGCTGACGGGGATCAAACCCCCAGATGAGGATGGACTGGAGAGCGAGAAGGGCGGCGCCCGCCATGCGCGGATGGGGAAGCCGTGATGCAAAGGCGATGAACGGTCCGGCCGACCAGAGCCCGGCGAAGACGAAGGCATCCGCGAAGAGAAGCGGAAAATAGATCGCCATAGATAGAATATATTCGTGCATATAGATGCTGTTGCCGGCGGCCGGCCCGAGAGCGACATGCTGGGTGAGGAAGGCCGCGATAATCGGGATCGGCAGGAGGAGACCGAGAAGGACGGTGAAGGTCTGGGAACCCGACGCGGCCACGATCGGGCTTCCGGATGAGGGGGAGGCTGGTTCCGCCGGAGCCGGGGTCGCCCTGGCTCCGCCGAAGATCGCGGCGAGGAAAACGAGGAGAAACAGGGCCGGCCCGAAAAGAAGGAGCTTCTGGATGAGCGGATGAAGGAGATTCAGAATGGCAGCGGCGTCGGTGGCCATCATGAGCACGGAGCGGAACTGGGGATGCCAGAGATACGTCATGGTCACCCCGGGCAAAAGAACGATGGCCGGAATGGCAACGAGGTAGAAGCCGCTGAGGATGCCGCTTCCCCGTGACGCGGGAGTGGGCCGCACCCACCAGAAGAGAAACGCCGTTGCGACGAAAAAGGTGAGCGCCGCGAGATGGCCACCGGGAGACAGCAGAATCTGCCACCAGGCAGCGGAAGAAAGCGAGTGATGATACCCGTGATAGGCGAGGGGAACTGCGACGAGGGAGATGCCGGCTCCGGCGTAAATGCCTCGTTTGACGGCAGGCTCGGCGACCCACCAGGCGAAACAAAACCAGGGCAGCAGATACAGGGCATACATCACGGCGAGATGGCTCAGGGAGGTGAGAACGTTCTGGGAATCGGGATGGGAGATTTGTAAGACTTTGGCGACCCACCCCGAGAGAACCAGCGTCCACATCGTTCCCGTGACTCCGAGACAGATGAATCCCCGCTCGACTTCGGCGATATGGGCTTCCTC
>DAOOQQ010000138.1:0-3695 GCA_035388825.1 Candidatus Ozemibacteraceae bacterium | reverse complement strand
TCGCCGCGGCGATAACCGGTTTTATAGATGCGGGTGTATCCACCGTTCACATCCTTGAACCGGGGGGCGATGCGCTTGACGAGCTTGCTCAGAAGGCCTTCGAGCCGAAGGATGCGGGGACCCTTGGCGCGCTCGCCTTCGGAAGCCAGATATCCGGTGATGATCGCCGGCTTCGGGTTGGCCTTCGGATCGGCGATGTATTTCTCGACCTGCTCGCGGGTTTCCTTGCTCAGGTTCGAGATGAACTTCTTGATCGCGTCGCGGCCGATCAGTTCCTTGTCGTGGGAGCTGTGGAAGAACTTGAGCAGCTCGGGGTTCTTCTCGGCGTTCTCGCCTTTGGCCATCGTCACGGCGCGCTCGATCACGCGGCGCATGTCTTTGGCCTTCTGCAGGGTGGTCTCGATCCGCTCGTATTTCACGAGCGAGGAGCAGAGGGAGCGAAGCAGCGCCGTTCGCTGATGGGATTCGCGCCCGAATTTGCGTCCGATTTTAGCATGTCTCATTCGTCGGTTCCTCCGCCGTTTTCGTCACCGGGAAGTTGAAGGCTGAACTGCGCGAGCTTCTCGCGGACTTCCTTCAGGGACTTCTTCCCGAAATTCTTGATCTCCAGGAGTTCGGTGGTCTTCTTCGTCACGAGATCGCCCAGCGTGTTGATGCCGGCTTTCTTGAGACAGTTGCGGGACCGTACCGAGAACTCGAGATCCTTGATCAGGATGTCATGGTGGCCCTTCTGCGGGGTTTCTTTCTTCTGGGAAGAAACCATGACGAGGTCTTCCTTCATCGAAGGCTTCTCGTCTTCGTCGGTCTCTTCCTCGTCGAGTTCTTCCTCGAGCTCGATGTCGGTGAAGAGATCGATGTGGGCCTTCAGGAACTTGGCAGCCAGCTCGATGCACTCGGCCGGCTCCATGCTGCCGTTGGTCCAGACCTGGAGGGTCAGCTTGTCGAAGTTGATCTCCTGTCCGACGCGGGCATCGTCAACGTTATACATCACCTTGGTGACCGGCGAGAATTGGGAATCGACAAGGATCATGCCGATCGGCTGATTGCCTTCCTTGTGCTGATCGGCAAGCTTGTACCCGCGGCCGCGCTTGAAGGTGATATCCATACCGAGCGTGATATTTCCCGTCACATGCGCGATATGGGCGGTCTTATCGATGATCGTCAGATTGGCGTTCTCGGCGATGTCGGCAGCCGTGACCTGGCAGGGGCCCTTCACTTCGAGCCGCACCGTCAGGGGCTGGTCCTGGTGGACGTTCACGACGAGCTTCTTGAGGTTGAGAACGATCTCCGTGACATCCTCGACCACGCCGGGAATGCTGCAGAACTCATGCAGCACGCCGTCGATCTTCACTGCAGCAACGGCCGAACCCGGAAGCGATGCAAGCAGAACGCGGCGGAACGAGTTGCCGAGAGTCTGGCCATATCCGCGCTCCAGCGGCTCGAGAACGAGAGTGCCGTGGTTCTGGTTGTCGACGTCGGTCTCGTATTTTACTTTGGGACGATTGATTTCGATCACGCACGCGCCTCCTTGAGCCGTTACCGCGAGTAATACTCGATGATGAGCGATTCCTGAATCTTCGGATCGAGCTGAGCCCGCTCGGGCAGCGAAACGAACTTGCCCTTGCAGTTCTCACGGTCGACTTCGAGCCAGGGGCTGGTTTCGCGGCTGATCGAAGCTTCCATGATGTCCTTGATGGTCTTGCGCAGCGAACTGTTCTCGCGAAGGCTGATCACGTCGCCCTGCTTCACCTGGTAGCTGGGGATGTTCACGCCACGGTTGTTCACGGTGAAGTGACCCTGGGTGACCCACATGCGGGCCTGCGCGCGGGAAATGCCGAAGCCCATGCGGAACACGACATTGTCCAGGCGGGTTTCGAGCTCGTGCAGCAGGTTCACGCCGGTGTTGCCCGACTTGCGGCTGGCGATCTCGTAATACTTCTGGAACTGGCGCTCGAGAATCCCGTAGGTCTTGCGAACGCGCTGCTTGGCGCGAAGCTGGATCTCGTAGCCGGTCTGCTTCTTGTTGCCAACGCGGTCGGAACCGTGCTGACCAGGAATCTTGGCGCGGCGCTTGATGGAGCACTTGTCCGTGAAGCAGCGGGCACCCTTGAGGAACAGCGCGTCGCCTTCACGGCGACAAATGCGACAACTGGGTCCGGAATAGCGAGCCATATCGTTCTCCTTCTCAGACGCGGCGCCGCTTCGGAGGGCGGCAGCCATTGTGCGGAATGCCGGAAACGTCCTTGATCAGGGTGACGTTGAGTCCGACCGTCTGCAAAGCGCGTACGGCGGATTCACGGCTCATGCCGGGGCCGGCAACGTACACTTCGATCTCACGCATTCCGAATTCGAGGGCCTTGCGTCCGACCACTTCGGAGGCGACCTGCGCCGCATACGGAGTGGACTTGCGGGAACCGTGGAAGTTGTTCGCACCCGCGCTCGACCAGGCAAGGACGTTGCCGGTCATGTCGGTGATCGAGATGATCGTGTTGTTGAAAGTCGACTGGATGTGCGCCTGGCCCTTGGCGACGATCTTCTTTTCGCGCCGTTTGGCCCGCGTCTTGGTCTTGGGTCCGGTTTTAGCCATATCTGCTAACGCTCCTTCTGGATCCGATGAAAATTACTTGTTCTTGACGATGGACCGGCGGGGGCCCTTGCGGGTGCGCGCGTTGGTGTGCGTGCGCTGGCCGCGGACCGGCAGGCCCTTGCGGTGGCGAAGGCCACGATAGCAGCCGATATCCATCAGGCGCTTGATCGACATCGACACTTCGCGGCGCAGGTCGCCCTCGACGCGGTAGTTCTGTTCGATCGACTGCTTGATGAGGCTGATTTCTTCCTCGGTCAGATCCTTGACGCGCTTGTCAGGACTGATCTTCGTCTTCTTGAGAATCTCGCGGGACCGGGTCAGGCCGATACCGTAGATGTAGGGGAGAGCTGCTTCGATGCGCTTCCCATTGGGCAGATCAACGCCGGCGATACGAGCCATTCTGATTTCCTCCTGTCAGCTCAACCCTGGCGCTGCTTGTGCCGGGGATTCTCGCAGATGACGCGGATGATACCGCGCCGCTTGATGATTTTGCACTTTTCACAAATTTTCTTGACCGATGCTCGAACTCTCACGACTGCCTCCTGCAACAGTACGAAATGATGACGTAGTGGGGATTATTTGAACCGGTATACAATGCGTCCGCGCGACAAATCATAGGGCGTAAGTTCAACAGTAACCTTGTCGCCCGGCAGAATGCGGATGTAATGCATCCGCATCTTCCCGGAGATGTGGGCCAGAACCACGTGACCGTTTTCCAGCTCCACCTTGAACATGGCATTGGGAAGAGGCTCCAGCACCTTCCCGCCGACCTGAATAGTATCCGCTTTGGTCATTCCGATGACTTCCTCCAAGATTACCTGACCGGCAGATTGGTCAGCACGCGGGGCCCATCGCTGGTCACCGCTACCGAGTGTTCAAAGTGAGCCGACAAACTTCCGTCTTCGGTCACAACGGTCCACCCGTCGTCCAGGACTCGAACCGCATAGGCGCCCATATTCACCATGGGTTCGATCGCCAGCACCATCCCCACTTCCAGCCGCGGTCCGACATGGGGCGGACCGAAGTTTGGGAGCGCCGGTTCTTCATGAAGCCGATGTCCGATGCCGTGCCCGACGTAATCGCGCACCACGGAGAAACCGCGATGCTC
>DAOOQQ010000137.1:0-3876 GCA_035388825.1 Candidatus Ozemibacteraceae bacterium | reverse complement strand
GTTCAAGGGACGCAAAGTCATCACCCGGTATGACATGGCCCTCGTTCTGGCGCGCGTTCTGCGTCAGATCGAAGGGAAGAAGTCAAGCGAGAACGAGGCGACCGAGACGGAGCGGGCGGCCCTTTCCCGTCTGACGAAGGAGTTCAAGGACGAGCTGGGTCTGCTCGGCGTGCGCGTCGACGGCCTCGAGCGGCGGATGAACGATGCCGAGGCGAAGATGGCGAGCCTCGAGAGCGCGCTTCCGAAAGTGCGGGTGTCGGGTTTCGTCCGGGGCCGTGGCCAGTATATCATCGATCCCAAGACGGTGTATCGCGATGTGGCCGGGGACGAGATCGAGTCCGCCGATATGTACACGAAGCCGGGTCTCCAGACCTTCTACCAGCAGATGTATCTCCGATTCACCGGGAAGCCTCTCGGGGATCGGATCGAGACGTTTTACGAACTGATCGGCTTCGTCAGCGGCAAGACCTGGAACAAGCTCATTTACAACGACGTGGGCAAGAGCTACGGCTCGAACCCGTTCGACTCGATCGACGATTACGTGACCAAGGTCCAGAACGACCGCTACGCCCAGACGAACAAGATCCACCTGATCAGCAACGCGAAATCGATGAAGGTGCGCGTGTTCGCGGGCGAGGCCATCACGGGTATCGACGATCCCCTGAACACCCTGACCGAAGACACGGACGTCACCGAGCCGTACCAGGGCATCGAGTTTTCCGGCACCGACCGGGGCCTGAACTATCAGGCGTCGGTGCTGAAGAGTGACCTGATGTACGGCACCTCCGACACGAAGGAGATCATCAGCGGCCGCATGGTGTGGAAGCTGCCGAACAAGTTCAGCCCCGACTCGTTCAGCGTCGGCACGACATTCGCCGAAAAGGTCGCGGATTACAAGATTCCCGGCAACTCGAACACCGTGCGCGGCGCCGACATCAACTACACCACCGAGCGGGTCGGCAAAGTGCAGGCCACGGCCGAGTTCCTGACCTCGACGGATTATCACGCCGACACCAGCGACAGCAATAAGAAGAAGAGTCTCGGCGACGAGGCCACGAAAATGGACATCAGCGTCCAGAACGGCGGCTTCACCGGCACGATGAAGCATTACGATTTCGGCAAGGAGTTCCGCGCCCGCCTGGCCCCGATCTGGGCCTATGACATCGGCGACGAGGACGACGAGAGCGAGTATCCCGACGAGCCGGTGTTCAAAGACAATTACGGTCATGAAGGTTTCTACGGGGAAAAGCTGACCCGCTTCTCGGCCAACTACGACTTCGGCAACAAGCTGCTCTCGATCGCCAAGAATCTGTCGATGGAGACGACGTATCTGACCAAGACATGGGAAGTGGACCCCTTCGCGCCGCAGAAGACCGACGGGTACTCGGGCCGCAAGTTCACCTACCAGATCCTGTCCGACTTCACCGACAGCACGACGCTCAAATACGATTTCGAACAGCATTACGACGCTCTGCCCGACGAGGCCGGCACGATCAAGAACACGATCGAGCTCGATCTCAAGCTGAACGACTCGGTCAGCAGCAAGGGCAAGGTGTATGTCGCGACGGATGCCGACGAGAAGGACGTGGTCGGGGACGCGACCTACAAGAAGAACGACCGCACCGGCTACTTCGAGATCAACTCGAACATCAATCCGCGCGTGTTCGCGAAAGGCAGTGTCGAGCACCAGGTCGAGTGGGCGAACGCCCCGAGGGAGAACACCCGCATCGACTACATCGGGGAGACGACCTACAACCTCACCCCGAACACCAGCCTGACCGGCGGCGTGCAGCACATCGACTTCGAGCACAAGGCCGAGCCCGGCAAGTCGAGTCTCGCCAACGCGATTCTCGCCGAGCTGAAGAAGAACTTCACCGAGAAGTTCCGCGGCCGGGCCTTCTACACCCGCGGCGTGATCGATTACAAGGACGGCAACTCGGACACGCTGGATCGCGAGAACATCTACGGCGAACTGATCTACGACATCAGCAAGGATGCAAGCGTGAAGCTCAAATTCGGTTACGATTACCCCGACAAGTGGCGCTGGGACGTGACCAGCACCGACAACGGCCGCGACTTCGAATCGTATGAGACGCAGAAGATGCTGTCGTTCGAAGCCAAGGCGAACTTCTGAGAAACGAACCATGAAAAGACAGACATCGCGGTTCCTGCTGTTCCTGGCCCTGGCCGCCTCGCTGTTCATGACCGGCTGCATCCAGGAAGCCCTGGTGATTCCGGTCGCGACGGTATCGGGAAAGGTCGTCGTTCCGGCCGGCCAGGTGCCGCTCGGGATCCACATCACGGTGGCCGGCAATGCGAATATCAGCTCGTATGTTTCCGAGAACGGCAGCTACAAGCTGGAGTTTCCCAAGAGCGGTAGGTATCTGCTGATCGCGCGCGGCCAGAATTATGACGTCGATTTCGCCTGGGTCGATGCGCTGCTCGAACAGACCGTGACGGCGCCGGACATCTCCCTTCCCGAGAAAATCACGGGTGAGGCGAAATGGATCGCGACGCTGGTCGATTACCCGACCGCCACCGAGTTCAAGGTGAAGAGCCTCGACCCCAAATGGGCGACGGACACGGCCAGACTGGTCGACGACGGCACGTCGGGCGACAAGTTTGCCGGCGACGGGATTTACACGCTACGCCTCCGCAACCTGCCCACGGGTTCGCAGTTGTATACCATTCTCTATACTGGAAAGGCGCCCGCGGATTCCGAGGACGAGGACAAGGACGAGGTGAAAGAGCGCGACGTCAAGAAGGATCCGCATCAGGAAGGCGAGCGGACCGGGAAGTCCGAGATCATCATTCCCGAACCGGCCATGAAGGTGGCGCGCGGCTATGTCACGTCGAGCCTGACCGGCGTGAACTACGCGGAAGTCGTGCTCGGCACCAAGATGGGCGCCCGCAAGATGAACGTGAACAGCGACGGCGGCTACTCGATCCCGATGGAAGGGAACGGCCGCGAGTATCTCGTGTTCCGCAGCCCCAGCTACCATGTGCGCGTCGTGCCGGTCGATCTGAGCACCACGCCGATCTACGAGGTGCCGACCGTGACGCTGGCGGCGAAGGCCCCGGGCGAAGCGACGTTCACGCTGATCAAATCCGACTTCCAGAACGTGGTGAATCCCTCGGTCGTCGCCGACTTCACCAACTGGCAGCCCCAGGCGATGTATGACGACGGCACCCACGGCGACACGACGCCGGGGGACGGCGTCTACACCTGGACCAAGACCGGCGTCGCCCCGGGGTATCACAAGTATGCCTTCAACATCACCACCTCCTCGCAGGTGCGTGATCCCTACGAGGAGTCGGGCGACTCCCAGTATTCGATCCTGCTGGTGAAGTGATGGCACGACGAGCGTTTCTGACGGCTTTTCTGGCGGTTGCCGCCGGCCTCCTGTCGACGGTCGCGGCGGCGGCCGAGCCCCCGGTGAATTACTACGGGGAAAGCTCGGCCCTGCTCGACGTGGTCGATCCCGTCGCCGACGACCGCGGGCCGGGCTACTACACGTATCCCCTGGACAAGCGCATCCGGCGCGGCACGTTCGATCTGAAGCGGTTCACGGTCTACGAGGAAGGCGACATGCTCGTCTTCTCGATCCAGATGCGCGAGTATATCAAGACGGCCTGGGAAAGCGGCAACCGGGGCAGCGGCGAGGAGCAGCAGTTCGTCGTCAACGCCTTCGACATCTATATCGACACGGATAACAAACGGGCCTCGGGCTGGAACAAGGCGCTGCCCGGCCGTGACCTGCTGTTCGCGGAAGGGATGGGGTGGGAGAAGATGGTCCTCGTCACCCCGCTGTCCCAGTTCCGGGCATACGATATCATTAAGAATAAAACGGACGAGATCGGGTTCCAGGACATGGT
>DAOOQQ010000136.1:0-3982 GCA_035388825.1 Candidatus Ozemibacteraceae bacterium | reverse complement strand
TGATGCCCCCGATAATGCATCAGCGGAAGATGGGGCTAATTATCCGCTTACGATCTATACGGGAACTGACTTGCGTATCCGTCGAACAGAGATGTCTGGTCAGACAAGACGAAGCCCGGCTCCCACAAGGGGCCGGGCTTCGGTTTTGAACCGGGGGAACGGATCAGCGGCGCTTGGTTTCGCTTAGCAGGCTGTTGATCTTTTTGATGGCCTGGGTGACGCGGTCGATCAGGTTCTGGATGCGTTCGAGGAAGCCCTGGATGATCTCGTCGGCGGTTTTGACGGTGCCGTTGTTCTTGCCGTCATCAGCCGGGGGGGTCTTGGAATCATCCTTTCCGCCATTCTTTCCGCCATTCTTGTCGCTGTCGTTGCCATCCTGCTTCTTGCCGTCGTCGTCCGGCTGCACGCCGGCTGCCGAGCCTCGGGCCCGCAGGGTGATGAACAGGGCAGGGTGCTCACCGGCGTAAAGGCCGGGGATGCTCGTCGACGGGACGCTCCGGCGGCCGGCGATGGCATGGGTTTTCGGCGTCCAGGCCAGCCACATCAGTTCGGTGTTGACGAAGGCCAGGCCGAGCCGCTCGAGAATGCGGCCGGGGGCCTGCTCGTGGGCGCGGGCGTGATCACGCTTGTCGTTCCAGTTGAAGTCGCCGCCGATGACGACGGGCCAGCCGTCCTTGATGTCTTCTTTCCAGCGCTTCTCGAGCTCTTCCAGTGCTTCGCGGGTGACGTCCCAGCGTCGGGCGTCATACGGCCGGCCGTCCTTCTGCTGGATCACGGCATTGAGATGCAGCGAGTAGACGCGGGTTTTCAGCCCCGCCACCTTCGTTTCGACCCGGGTCCACCAGCGGTCGTGGGCGATGCCGATGCCGAGATCGGGGGAGAGCTTCCCGAAGTCATGGCCGAACACGCGCTGTCCGTCGCGCACGACGACGGCGACTTCACGCTGGCCACGGGTTGCGTTGCCGGCGTCGAACAGGCGTCCGACGGGGCGCAGCGTGGCGCCTACATACGCCGCCTCGCTCACGAGGGCAAGATCGGGCTTCTGGTGGGCGAGCCAGCGGCCGTAGCCGCTGCGGTCGCGGTTGCCGCCCGAGTGGGCATTGACGATCGCGATGACCGAACGGTCGGTTTCGGCGCGGTTCTCGCCGCCCTGGCCGATGCCGGCTTCGAATACCCGCGCCACCGTCGCCTCGCCGTCATTCGTCACCTCATGATTCGCCAGCGTCTCGAGCGGATCTTCGGCCATCACGGGGCCGGCAGCAGCCAGGCAGACGCCGATCAGAACCGCAAGCAGTATCCATCGCAGTCGGGGTTGCATAGGTTGGCCTTCCTTTTCCAGAAATCCCGTACACCTATTCTTACCGGGGCCGGCCGAAAAAGTTACAGGGAGAGAGAAGTGATTGCCCCCATGCCGGCGGAATACCCCCTCACTTTTCCTGGAGGCCCCGGCAGACGGCCATGATCTGCCGATAGAGCCGGATCAGATCCCGTTCCGGAAACGGCCCGCGCCGGATGGCCTGCACATGCTGAATTACCGCGTCCTCGCGGGCCGCATCGAGCGGCGACGGCATGCCGGCCTCTGATTTATACGTTCCAATATTCAGAGCCGCGTCGGCACGGCGGTCGAGCAGGGCGACGATCCCGGCGTCGATCTCGTCGATCTCGCGGCGCAGTTCCCCGAGCCGATCAGTCGGCGGCGTTCCCGTCATTCCGTGCGGCTTTCAGATGGCGCTCGACGAGTTTGTAATTGGGGCAGGAGGGGTCGTTCTCGCGGCAGTAGGGGCGTTCCCGGTCGTGGCAGGGGGCGCCGGCATGGTGGAAGATCCGGGGCGCGACTTTCCGCACCTCGCGCAGCATCGCCTCGGCGAGAATCCGGATCTCCCACTGGGCCTTGCGGCAGCAGCGCTGCTCGAAAAAGTTGAACAGGCTGCGCGCGTTCAGTGTGTAGACCAGCTTCGTCTCGACCGCGTTCGGGAAGAGGTAGCGCGCATCCTCGGCCGGCACGCCGATTTCCAGGAGCTCTCGGTAGCCTTTCAGCGCTTCCTCGGTCACGGCTGCGAACCGCGCCGCCGCCTCGGGGTTGGCCGCGATCGAGGGCGGCACGATATACGGGAGCCGGCGCAGCTTCGTGTACTCGACGTACCGCTGGCTCTCCTGCGAATACGAGGCGATACGGTGCCGGACGAGCTGGTGGGAGAGGGCGCGCGAGACGCCGTCGACGCTGAAGGTGAACGAGACGTGCTCGAACGGCGAGAGGTGGTTGCGGAACCGCAGCTTCTCGAGGAGCTGGTCGATCTCGGCCTCGGAAAGACGCTCCTCGATCGCCTCGGCCGTGCGGTTCGAGTAGCAGCGCCGCGCGGCGAGCGCCACGAGCAGATCGGGATCGGGGGTGTGACGTAGCAGGACCAGGTTCATGCGCGTGGCAAAACGGCGGCCAGGACATCGCCGGGCGTACCGACACCCGGAAAGGACGTGGAGGGCCTTTCCGGGTGCGCGGTCTCACGAATGCCGGCAGGGGGCCGGCATCCGCGCGGAATGATTACTTCTCGGAGGCGACGATGCCGGCGTCGGCGGCCGGAGCGGCAGCCTTGGCCTTCGGGGCCTTCTTGGAGGCCTTCTTGGCCTCGGCTTCGGCGGCAGCTTTCTTCTGCTGCTCGACCTTGGCCTGGAAGCGCTCGACGCGGCCGGCGGTGTCGACGAACCGCTGCTGGCCCGTGAAGAACGGGTGGCAGGCGGAGCAGACTTCGACCTTCAGCTCCTTCGAGGTGGAGGCGGAGGGGAAAGAATTGCCGCACGCGCAGGTCACGTTGAGTTTGTTGTACTCGGGATGGATCTTGGGCTTCATGGGGTCACTCCTTGCTGTAATTGCTCAAAAATGCTTTGAGGCTTCTTCCAGACTGTCATAGGTCTGGATGATGTGCTGAAGTTGGATGAGCTTGAAAATGCCGTAAATATAGGCATTGAGATTGATCAGAACCAGGTCGCCACCCGCATCGCGGAGCTTCTTGAGCGAGCCGATGAAGAACCCCAGTCCGGACGAGTCGATATAGTTCATGCGCTCGAGATCGAGCACGATCTTGACCTTGCCTTCCTGGACCAGACCGTTGATCCGCTCCTTGGCGAGCGGCAGCGTCCACATGTCCAGGTCGCCGATCAGCGAAAGCACGACGTAACCCTTCGAGGCTTCCTTGCGCTCGAACGTCAGCTTCTCTTTGGTCGTTCCGTTCTTTTTGTCGGTCATTGGTTCCCCTCCACGTAGTTTGATCGATCCTTTCCGGATCAGGCCCGGCATTCAGTCAGTGCCGGGGGCGACCTCGGACGATTTCGATGGCCCGATAGACCGCCATCATGATATCAGCTTTCCACTGACTTGACTGCAAGTCAACATTTGTGACGACTTCACCCAGGGGTGTCACCACATACCGCGGGGGCAGCATGTTGAGCGCCAGAGCGGTGATATCGTGCCTGCACCGCTCGCAGGAACACACTTTTTTTTCGCGCACCAGAGCCTCGTCGACGGCCTGGTGGACCATCGGCTCCATGCGGTTGACCATCTGAACGGCTGCCATCTTTCTCTGCAATCCTCTCTCAGTTATGCGATTCGGAATCGGCCAGCTTGGTGCGCAGCGTCTTCGGATCGATGTTCAGCAGCCGCGCGGCCTGCAGCTTGTTCCCGCCCGTGTATTCCAGGACTTTGCGGACATACATGCGCTCCATCTCTTCGAGCGTCATGATCTGTTCTTCGCTCATGCGGGTGTCGGAAAACGGCGACTGCTGCTGGCGCAGTTTTTCGGGGAAATCCTCCGGCTCGATCACGGAGCCGCGCGACAACACGATCGAGCGCTCGATCACGTTCTTCAGCTCGCGCACGTTCCCCGGCCAGTCGTAGGAGGACAGAACCCGCATCGCCGCCTCACTCATCGCCAGACCCGGCTTGTTGTATTTTTTGGTGAACTGGCCGAGATAATGCTCGACGATCGGG
>DAOOQQ010000135.1:0-4133 GCA_035388825.1 Candidatus Ozemibacteraceae bacterium | reverse complement strand
AGAACTCGTTCCAGTTCCATGGCCCCCTTCGCATCGCCCGCAGGATCCAGCGGATCGCCGTATCGCCCCAACCCTACGTGCTCCAAGACATGGAGACAAGATAATGAAGGAACGGAGGAATCATCGAATGGGAGACGCGTGAGGTCGCCTGCGCGGCATTCAAGGCCAGAAAAACGAATGTTCGGTGGACGAAAATCGTAGAACTCGACAGGAATGAACGCGGAAAGGACAACGTTCAAATATAACGATGAAGAAATGTCCACGTGTCGGGAAGGCTGCAGGTGTTTCAACTTTCGTGCAGCCCAGGCAATGTGAAATAGGTAATGCCGGTCGAATCCCGTCTGAGGCGTCTCATCGCCAATGCACATTTGGATATCCGACAACTGGACCGGGCTATTGGAACGCTGAACTTGCATGGTTTGAAATTGTCGAAAGCGACGCAGGAAGCGGGGAACCCCAATGAAAGCCCGAGTCATCTGAACCAATGGAGAGAACCACGGGGACCGGCGTATGTAAGAGATTACTTTCCGCAACATTTTTTTACCAGTCTTCGTACGATCTTGCTCACCATTTTCACATTGAATTTTGCCCAGTCACGGAACATCTTTGAAACATCTCGTGACGGGTATTCCGTTTGTGGAGAAGTAGGAAGGAGCTCTTCGAAAGATCTGACACGCATCGAAGCCAGAGGCGATGTGAATTCAAAACCCTGAAAAAATAATGGCATGAAATGCCAGACAACTTCATCATAACCCTTCAAAAGGGATTCGTAGAAAAAAGCCTGGATGGGTTTGAATTGCAGCAGGGAAGAATCTGCCTTCGGCATCCAACGAACAAAGTGCCGGTCGGGATCGGCATACAGCAACATTTCGTGTTCCGGGAAGTTATACAGGTAGTCATAAAAGACCGTGGGAAATTCGATATATCCTCGATGGGCAACCCGCGAAACCTCCGCGAGGAACGCATCGACGTTATGTACGTGTTCCAAGACATGGGAGCAGATGACATAATCGAATGACCTGTCCCGGAACGGAAAGCGACCACCATCATATAAAACGAGAGCGGTGTGGGCTGGCGGCCCGTTTTCATGGCCTCGCTGGTGGAAAGCCTCCTTCTCATCCAAGAACCGACGTTCAAGCAGGACATCTGCACGCGGATGTGGATGCCCGCCGGGCCCAATTTCCAATACTCTATCTCCGGCCCTGATTCCTCGGATACGCTTCGGAAAAAACATGGCAGGCGAGTATATCACATTTTTCCGGTAGCTTCAGACTGAACCTTCGTTGAAACTTTCGAAGAGAAGCTCCCTGTCACGCGAAACGTCAGAAAGGCATAGGTCGTCGTAGCCATCACCGAAGCGGAAACGGCCCCATTCATACCCGAAGTCCTGATCAGCCACAGACCAGCCAGGGTTGCCACGAAAGCCGGTACGATATTGGCTGCCAATAGTGTCTGGGGCCTTTTTTGGGCAAATGTCGTGACCGTTGATACCAGAGCGATGTTGAACAAGCCCGAAGAGGCGAAGAGGACGGGAAGGACCCAGGAAAATTCGAGATACCTGTCATTGCTCACCAACAGGATGAGCCTCTGTCCCCAGGCACCAAGGACCAGAGTCATGATCACGATGATCGCGGAAAATCCCGCCAGGTATTTTCTGACCAAAGGCAGGCCACTCCCCGTCTCCCGGTTTTCCATCTCGTAGACGATAGGCGAAAGATAACCCAGAATGATACACCCTAATTGAACCGGGAGCACCGCCGCCAGATTGTTCAACATCGAGAAATGTCCGACCAGATCCGGAGAATGGAAATACTTGATGATCCAGATACCTGACATGCTCTGTATCCAATAAAAACCGCCCCAGATGATAAGTGGAAGAGAAAAAACAAAGATTTCACTGATGGTTTTCCAGAATTCAGCTCCCCAAAACCTGTTGAAAGAGATATCGTTCCGATTTGCGTAGGCGAGGTACAGAAGATTCAGGAAAAAAACACCTGATGCCGTATCGAGGATGCTGGAAGCGTCAAGCCTCCACCACGAAAGGAGGGTGAGGAGGAGGAGTATACGGAATATTCCCTCGAACATTCGCGATCCGGCAACGATGTCGCGACGGCGGCGGAAATTTTCGATGTTGAGGAAGGCATTTCTGAGAATGTTCAAGACGGAATAAATAAAGACGCTCCAGGCAACACCCTGAAAAGCTGGCCCCCAAGTCTGAACAGCCACCGGAAGCAGAAAAAGGAAAAGAAGGAAGTAGAGCACCAGAAGGAACGCATAAAAAACGAAAAGCCCTCCAATTCTGCTTTTCAACTCCCCTTTTTTTCCATAGATGGACACATATCTGGCCATCCCCTGGTCTAGGGCCGAGAAGGGAAATCCCGCGATGAAGGCGGAAATGGAAATACCCAGGGAATAAATGCCGTATTCCCCCACAGGAATGGTGTGGCTAACGAGCTTGATGAAGGCGAATGTCGTAACGAATTGGGTGACTTGACCGATCGCGGTGAGGAGGAATTCCCGATTCTGAAAAAAGCGGTGGAGGAAGGTCATTGGCCAGTTCTGGCGTATGATTTCACACGCGGCCGTGTTTCACACGACTAAGGAATGACACCAGCGACCACGGCAGAACATTCTTCAGGACACGTTTCCATTTCGGCGTCAGAATGTCGGCTGCAACCCGCTTCCGGCGCAGCACTTCTTCCGTGTCGAAATCGGAGGTGGTGATTCCTACGACATGCTCGGTGCTGAACAGGGTGCGATGTACGAGGAAATTGGCGATGTCTGGATCAGTAATGAGGCCTTCCCGAAGACACCTTTCCAGCAGACGAGTTCCGGGGTAGGGCTGAGCCATGTTGGCAACGACCGTGACCTTTCCTCCCAGATCCCGGAAACGACGAAGGAAGGCCATGCCGCGCCTGAAGCGGGTCAGGGTCTCACCCGGGTAACCGACGATTATGAATATCGAGATTTCCGGAATGCCAGCTTTTATGGCTGCGGCAATGATGTCATAGGCCTTGCCACGATCGAGTTTCTTGTTCATGATGGCCAACATTTCTTCGTCGCCATGTTCCAGGGCGAATGTCACGTGGGCACAGTTAGCTCGTTTCATCAAATTGATGAACTCAGAATCGAGTGTATCGATGCGAATGCCGTTGGGGGTCTTCCAGCTCAGACCGGCGCCTCGTTCGTTCAATCTGCAGATGCCTTCGAGAATTTGTGCTGCGCGACCCCGGTTCAGGGTGAAGTTGTCATCCTCAAACTCCAAATTTCGGATGCCATGGTTTTCTACAAGGAAGGCGATCTCCTCCAGCACATGATGAGCCGAACGGGCTCGCCATTTCCGGCCACAAATCGGGTGGACGGAACAAAATTCGCAATCAAATGGGCATCCGCGCGACGTAACCAGCGCGGCAGTCTTTCCACGTTCCATGCGGGGGGAAATGGAAAAATACCGGTCGATATCTGGAATGGAGCAATCCGGAAATGGCAGTTCGTCGAGATTTTCAGGTCGTTCCGCCGTTGCAGGCTGACTCGCGGGAAGAGGTCGATCCCGTCCGTAGAGACCTTGAATATCCTGCGAAGCAACACCGTCGGCCAGCCTACCGATAGCCAATTCTCCCTCACCGATGACTATGTAATCAGCGTCAGAAGTGATCGCCAATTCGGGTTGCGTGGAAGGATATACTCCACCCAAAATGATCGTCGTTCGAGGGAACCTTCGCCGAAGGACTCGAATGAGATCGTGAATCAGGGGGGCCAACTGGCTGAAGGGAGCTGAAACGCCAATCAAATCGACATCAAGTGGGATTGCTTCGGCGATTTCTGCCGCAGACAGCCCAACCTGAAACCCATTGGCAAACGGTGTGGCCAGTTGAAAGCCTTTCATCAACGCATCAATGAAGACTACGTCATGTTTTCGAGCTTTGAGAAAGGCGGATAGGCTTCGAAGTCCAAGCACATGAGAATACACGAACTCACTTCGAGAAGGAAACAGGAATGGCGGATTGACAAGAGCGATCTTCATGGGTGGAAATCATATCACATTTCGTCGAAAGCTGATAACCCAATTTATCTGGCAAGTGGACTTTCGTACATTTAGGCCGCTCTCGATATTGATTCAATCAGGAGTTCGG
>DAOOQQ010000134.1:0-4483 GCA_035388825.1 Candidatus Ozemibacteraceae bacterium | reverse complement strand
CTCGGCATCGGGGTCAGGCGGCGAAAGGGTGTCGAGAAGCGAGCGGCCGACCTGCATCAGATCATCGAGAGACGCGGCTCTGGCCGATTCTCCGGCCCGGCTGCGCCAACCCTGCAGACCGTCGAACGCGATCCCGGAAGCCTGTGCGCCATGGAGCTTCGGCCGGGCCGCTTTCGCCGGGCAGGCGTCCGGCTCGACCAGCCGGTGATGCGGACTCGACATCCCCATCGTTCCGAAGGCAAAAAAGGTCAGAAGACCACCGAACGCGAAGCCCGTGGCCATGTTGCGAAGCCGGGTGCCGAAGGGGTGGGCAAAAAACTCGCGCACCTCTCTCCAGAGGCGCGACTCGAGCGAAAGGGGCATGCCGCAGGCCCCGCAGAACCGCGCCGCGGGAATGTTCGGTTTTCCGCAGCCGGCGCACGGCACCTGCCAGCGGTATCCGCAGGCATGGCATTGGACGTCGTGCGAGGTGAACGGGGCGTCGCAACGCGGGCAGACGAGATGCATGACGAAACTCCTTTGGCGCCGAATCGGCATTCTCCCGAAGTATCGGCAGCCAAGGAGGATTCCGTTATGCCAGGCTTGTCAGATGATCCTCATTTTTGCCGGCGGTTTGCGGGGCGGCGGCGGATCCTGGGGCTCGTCGTATCCCGGCGGTGTCGTCGGCCGTCGGGGAGTCGTTGGCCGAGGCGGTCCGCTTTCGTCGGTGCGGCGAGGGGCGTAGCCTCCGCCCGTGCCCGAGCCGTAGGGGCGGCGCTGGACGGGGCGGGGTTTGCGCTGAAGAGCCGTGATGAAGAGAATGGCGGATTTGTAGATGACCTCGATCTTGTCCTTGAAGATCAGCGTGATCGAGAACTGATCGTAGCTTTTCACCTTTCCGCGCAGCGTCGTGCCGGTGTTGAGCACCACTTCGCACGGCTGGTGCTTCTTGCGGCACATCGAAAGGAAAAGATTCTGGATCTGAGACTTGTACTGGGTCATCGCCACCTCCTGGGTCCGTTTGGCCCGGTGCGCTGCCGAGGCAGCGGCATTATTTCATCTGAGCGAGAGCTTTGGTCTTGGTCTGGAGCGTCTGGAGCAGTTTGTCGATCTTCTGGGCTTCCAGGGCCGAGTCTTCGGCCAGTTTTTTCATTTCCGAGGCGACCACCGAAAAGGCGCGGCCGGCATCGCCGACCCGGGCCGCCTCGATCGAGGCATTCAGGGAGAGCAGGTTGCTCTTGCGGGCGATCTTGGTGATGACGCGGATGACTTCCTGCATCTGGTTTGCCGAAGCTTCCAGTTCGCGCAGGTGGATATTGGTGTTGCGGAGCCGTTCGGTCATCAGTTTGAGGATCTGGACGGAGATTTCGGGTGTCGAGCCGAGCAGGGCGCGGAAATCGTTCTTCGTGATGACCAGGAAGGTCGTGTCCTGAACCGTGACGATCGATGCGGAGCGGGGCTGGTCATCGATGACGGCCATGTCGCCGATGACGGCGTCCTTGCCGAGCGTGACGAGAACCGATTCGACCCCGCTGCTGTTGCGCTTCGTGATGTTGATCTTGCCGCTTTTGACGACGTAGAGCGCGTCACCAGGGTCGCCTTCCTTGAAAACCGTCGTTTTGGCCGGGATGCTCTGCTCGATCGTGATGGCTGACAAGTCCAGCAGCGCCTTGTCGGAGAGGCTGGAGAACAGCGAAACATGCCGCAGGAACTGGATTTTGTCGATTTCTGACATGGTGCCGGCGAAGCGACCCTTTCAACCCGTTCGACGACCGCAACACGGCCGCTGCACGCACTGCGTGCCCGGGAGGTTTCTCATCCTAGCATCGCATGGTCCCGCTGTCAACGCGGAGCAATCCCCGGGCTTGCATGATTGCGGTGTTTGCGGTACTGTTTCTGCCGGAGGGATGATGCCATGAAACCACGCAATCCATCGAAACGAAAAACCTCCGCCTCCCAGGCGGCAAAAGAACAGGCGTTCCTCCAGCGTGCTCTCCTCCGGTCTGCCGAGCTGCGGCGCATGGGCAACCCGGATTACGGATACCGCCTGCTGGACCGCATCGGTCACCGGTTTCCACTTGCCTGGCAGGTCCATTTCGGCATGGGTGGCTGTGCTCTCGCCATGGGCGCTTTTGGAAATGCCATCCAGGGCTTCGCGGCGGCATCGGCGCTCGCCCCTGAGGCGGATGAGCCGAAGCTGGGGTATGCCGAAACGCTGGCGGCTGCCGGCGCCGAAGATCGAGCCATGGTGACGGTGAAAGAGATCCTTGCGCGCAAACCCAACCTTCTCGGCGCACGCCTCGTTTACGGCAAGATGTTCGAGCTTCGGGCCGAATGGAACCGTGCATTGGGGCAGTATCGGGAAGTCGATGAACAGGAAACGGATCCCGCCTATCCGGAGCTGCTCAATCGGATCGGCTTCTGCTATCTGAACATGGACGACCCCGGACGGGCTCTCGAACGCTTCAATGAGGCCGTACACCTTCAGGGGGACAATCCCGATTTTCTGTACAACCGGGGGCACTGCTTCGGCACGCTTGGCCAGTTCGCCGAAGCCCTCACCGATTTCGAGGCCGTCGTCCGGCTCGATCCGGGGGATGCCGAGGCGCTTGCCTTTGCCGCGCTCTATCTTTTTTACCAGGGCGAACGCCAGCTTGCCCTCGCCCGCGTCGAGATGGCCCTGGAGATGTGGCCGGACAACCCCGAAATCCTCGACATCCGCGAGGAGATCGTCGAAAACAATCCCCCCGATTCTTACAGGCCCGACGAAGAAGAGGAAGAAGAAGAGTAAGCCATCGGCTCTTTCAGCAGGCCGAAGTCGAGCCAGTCGGGAACCCGACGGTTCAGGTAGAACTCGGCCCCCAGATCCCGGACGACGACCGGATCGTGCTCGGAACACAGCCTGCGGCGCATCGCGGCCGCGCGCGGGTGGTTGCGCAGATACGCGAACAGATGCACCCGGAACAGGGGAACCCCCTTCGAACCGTGTTCCATCAACGTTTCCAGGAAGTGATCCAGGAAGATCGCGTGACGGGCTTCGGGGGTGTCCGCGATCGGCTTGCCAGCCAGCTCCGCGAACAGCCAGGGCTTGCCGATGGCGGGCCGCCCGACCATGAAACCGGTGCAGCCCGAGATCTCGTGCACCCGCTTCAGGGCCTCCCGATCCGCCAGGTCCCCGTTTGCGATGAAGGGCACCGTGCCGCAGATCTCGGCGAGACCGGCAAGATGCTCCCATTCCGCTTTTCCGGTGTACATTGCCTCTTTCGTGCGGGCGTGCACGGCGACGGCCGCCGCACCCTCTCCGACGGCCATACGGACGAACTCCCGCACGTGAATCTGGGTTTTGCACCAGCCGATCCGGCATTTGACGGTCACGGGCAGCCGAACGGCCGCCCGCACGCTCCGGATGATCGACGCCGCGAGGGCCGGATCTCTCATCAGAGCGGCTCCGGCGCCGGTTTTCACGACCTTCGCCACGGGGCAGCCCATGTTGATGTCGATGATGTCGCAGATGCCCAGGGCTTCGACCCGGCGGGCCGCTTCGGCCATCAGGGCGGGGTCGCTTCCGAAAATCTGGACGGCGTAGGGGCGGGGTTGGCCGGAAAACGAGACCAGATCATGCGTGGGGCCGTTCTCGTTCAGCAGTCCCCGTGCGCTGACCAGCTCAGAAACAGTGAGACCGGCGCCCAGGCGTGAACAGACGAGCCGGAACGGACCGTCCGCGACGCCCGCCATGGGGGCGAGCACGAGGTTGTTGGGGATCCGGACGCCGCCGATATCGAGCGGCCGGATCAGGGGATCACGGGATTCCACCTTATTTTTCGCTCATCGAGTCGTTATAGATGGCGGAACAGTTCCGGCCGCGCTCCTTGCACGCATACAAGGCGATGTCGGCCTTCTTGATGAGCACCGGCTTCGTGCTGGCATGGTCGGGGAAGCTGGCAATGCCGAGCGAGATCGTGACCTTGAGCGCCTTTCCCTGGCCGGGGAAGTCGTAGGCCTCGATCGTCTTGCGCAGACGCTCGGCAACGAGCTGGGCGCCCTTGGCATCCGTCTCGGGGAGGATGATCGTGAACTCCTCGCCGCCGTACCGCGCCGGGATGTCGATCGTGTCGCGCACGGCCTGTTTGAGAAGCTTTGCCGTCTCGATGAGCACGATGTCGCCCTGCTGGTGGCCGTAGGTGTCGTTGAACTTCTTGAAGTGATCGATATCGAACAGGATGAGCGAAACCGTGGTGTGATACCGCTTCGCCCGCATGATCTCCTCGTCGAGGCGCGCCTGGAAATACCGGTGGATGAACAGTTTCGTGAGGCCGTCCGTGATCGCCAGTTCATACAACCGGGCGTGTTCGACGGCCATCGCGGCCTGGTGCGCGAGCGCCTCCATCAGCCGCTGGTCGTCGGCGTTGAATCCATCGTCGGCCATCTTGTTCACGATGTTGACCACGCCCGTGACGCGGTCTTTCACCTTGAGCGGCACCGAGATCAGGTTCTTGATGCGGTG
>DAOOQQ010000133.1:0-4664 GCA_035388825.1 Candidatus Ozemibacteraceae bacterium | reverse complement strand
CGCCACCGACAACCAGATGCCGGCTTCCGTCAGAAAGACGATGGGGACCGAAACGAGCAGCTGGGAAACGACATCCGGCGGGGAAAACACGGCCCCGACCACGAATGCGGCGACGATCGCATGCCGCCTGTGGGAGCGAAGAGTCTCGACAGGCAGGATGCCGATGGCGTCGAGGAAGGCGAGCAGCAGGGGAAGCTCAAACAGGATGCCCGTGACGATCATGAACGTGATGACGAACTCGATATAGGCTCCGTAAGAAAAGGCCGGCTGGAAATCCGTGCCGTTCGCTGCGATCAGAAAGGAAAGCGCGGGCGGAAGAACGACTCCCCAGCAAAACAAGCCGCCGATGAGAAAACAGCAGAGGGCGGGCAGAAGCAGAAGGATCGCCCAGGGGCGTTCCGAGGGGGTCAGGGCCGGTGAGACGAAGGCCCAGACCTGCCACACCACCACCGGGAAGGCGAGGGTCAGGCCGGCCCAGGCGGCCAGCTTCACGGTGGTGACGAAGCCTTCCGTCACGCTCAGGGTCACCAGATGCAGATGCGGGGCCGCCTGCCGGAGCGGATGAAGGGCGAGGTGGATGAGGTGGTCCGAGGCGGCCCAGGCAGCGAGAAAACCGGCCAGGGCGGCGGCCAGGATGCCGAGCAGGCGGCGGCGAAGTTCGGCCAGATGCTCGATCAGGGGGGCGTCAACAGGGTGGGGCGGCTGCATGGGCGCATTTTATCACAGGATGGCGCGGGTGTTTGCAATCGACGAACTGCTCTGCTAAGATACGCTCATCAATCCATCGTATCCGGGAGAAAAGCCGTGTGGTTCATTAAGAAACTGTTCTGGTTGTGCGCGTTGCCGTTCGTTGCGCTGATGGGCGTGCTGATGTTCGCCTTCCCCGAGGAGATGAAAGAGTTCAAGAAGGACCTCGTGGACATGCTCGAAAACAGCTGGCTGCGCTGGATCGGCTTCGTTTCCTTCGTGTTCGCCATGGTGCATCTGGTCAAGTTTTTTGACGGCAAGCACACCCTGGTGCGTCTCACCTGCCCCGAAGAGTAAGCCGGCAGATCACTCGTAGTTCAGAACCTTCACCCGGAACGATTTCACCCCGGGCGGAGGATTGGGAATCTCGATTTCGAACAGCGCACTCTCGCTGGGAAACAGGCCGCGGTCCTGAAGACGGAGCGCACCTGTTTCCCGGCGCAGCTCCTGCCCATTTTCCCCAAGCAGGAGTCCCACCAGTTCGACGCGCCGGCGCAGCGCGTCGGAGACATTTTTCAGTTCCCCGACGAGATACAGGGTATTGAACTCGGTGTAGCTGTCCACCTTGTCGATGGCGAACACCGGTTTGAGATCCCGATCGACGACGGGGCTGATCCGCTCCTCGCGTGAGCGGGCCACATACTCGGCTTCGACGGCGCGATCGTAGAGGTTCCAGGCTTCGATGTTCATCGATTCGAGCCGCAGGGCCGTCCGGACCGCCTCCTTCGCCTCGGTGGCGCGACCCTCGGCAAGAAGACTTTGCGCCTGCGTCAGGAACGTGCGTGCGTCCGTACCGGTGCCGCCCGGCGTGGCGGGTGTCGGGCTCGCTCCCCGGTTGAGCGGGAGGACGCGGCCGGTTCCAGGCAGGGAAGGAGCCGATCCCCGGCCGGAAGGCGCGGAGCTCTGCCCCAGAACATTGAATGTGACGGTTCCGAGAAGCAGACCGGTGATCATCCATGGGCGATAACGACTCATACGGAATCAGTTATCGGCACAACGGGGGTGGGACGTGAGCCCCGAATGGATCAGAACCGGCGGGTGGCGAAGGCCTTCAGCACGATCGAGAAAAAACGCTCGAACCCGGTGAGGATCAGCCCCTTGCGCAGCATCTGGAACGCCGCGTGGCCGGCTTCGTTTTCCCGTTCGTGGAGCATGCCGGCCAGCGTCGAGGGGGTGACGACCATGTGGGTCACCCGCGGCTGGAGCGTCGGCGGAAAATACGTCTGGAGAGCCGTCTTGATGCGCCCTTCGGGGAAGTCGCAGGGCGACAGGATCACGAACATGTCGAGAGACGGCGCATCGGAATCCTCTTCATCGGGAGGGGGCACCGGCTCGGCCGGTTCGACCTGACCGGTATCGGGATCATGGAGGCGCGAAAACGCCTGGAGATTCAGCAGGATCGCCCCGTGCAGGTGTTCCCCGAGCGCCTCTTCGAACAGCAGTTTCGTGTGGGCGGCGATCCGGGCAGGAAGGGTGTCTTCCCGGAGAAACCGGTACGTCGCCTGGGACGCGCCGGTCGCGAGCACCGATGCCGTCATCGGATTGTTCGCGTTCAGGGCGCACAGCTTCGCTTTCCCCTGCGGAACGATGTCGATCAGCCCGAGCTCACCCATCTGGTGGACACGGTTATATGCCGTTCCATATGGAATGCCCAGCTTCCGGGCGATCTGGTGGATCGACAGGACGCCGGTCGGATGATCGAGGAACACTTCCGCGAGCTGGATGGTCAGTTGCATGGGCGCCCATTATACCAAACCCTTTCGCCGATGCAACGAAAAATTGATAATAGCGCTCCTGATGCGGGATTCGGGGCTGTAAGCAAATTTTATGCTCAGGCCGTTGACGTACCCCCGCTTCGATGTTATAATGCACGACCCGTATTACTGGGTTGGGGGAAGATGGCGAATCGAACGGACTGGTGGGGAGTTCTGCTGACATTGGCACATCACGCCTGCGGAACCGAAAGCGCGACGAACGTCGGGAAATCACCCGCGTCTGCTCCTGCTACCCCCGTTGTGCTGTACGCCCGCCCCGTTCCGCTGTTTCATCCGCTGTTTTGACACGTCCCGTTCGCACGCGCGTGCGGACGGGATATTCGCATGATCTGGGAAGGAGTAAGGCAGACAATGGTCACTACGCAGACAATGGGAGCCGAACGAATCCTGATGGCCGACGATCGGACGTTCCGGGATATCCCGAACCTGATCGACATTCAGCTGAAGTCGTTCGAGTGGTTTCTCCAGCCCGGTGTTTCGCCCGCGGACCGCAAGAATCACGGTCTCCAGGAAGTGTTCCTCGAGGTGTTTCCGATCCAGGATTACGTCGGAAACCTGTGTCTCGAGTACAGCGAATACGGCCTCGGCCTGCCGATGTGCAAAAACTGCCCCCAGCTCAAACTCAACAAGAAGTGTCTGTACGATGACTGCAGCTTCCCCGAGAAGGACTGCGAAATCGCATTCATCGGCGACACCCCCTTCCGCGTCAAACACAGCCCCGACCAGTGCCGCAAGCGCGATCTGACCTACTCGATCCCCCTGAACATCAAGGTCCAGCTGATCATGCAGCAGACCGGCGAAGTGAAGGAGCAGGAGATCTTCCTCGTGAACCTGCCCTGCATGACCGAGCGCGGCACCTTCATCATCAACGGCGCCGAGCGCGTCGTGGTCAGCCAGTTGCACCGCTCGCCCGGCGTTTACTTCAGCTTCAACCGTGCCAAGAAGCTGTACTCCGCCAAGATCGTGCCGTATCGCGGTGCCTGGATGGAGTTCGAGCTCGACCTGATGAAGGACGCGATCTTCGTTCGCCTCGACCGCAAGCGCAAGATCCCGATCACGACCTTCCTCCGCTCGCTCGGCTTCAGCACCGACGAGGAGATCCTCGATCTGTTCGACAAGAACGAGACGATCGTCAGCTCCCTCAAGTTCGACAAACAGGCGATCAGCGCCGCCGAAGGCCCCGACAAGGTCACCAAGGCCGTGACCGAGTCTCTCAAGGTCATCTTCTCGAAGCTGCGCCAGGGTGATCTCTTCGTCGAGGAGAACGCGCGCACCCTCATCCGCAGCCTGTTTTTCGATCCGAAGAAATACGATCTCGGCTTCGTCGGCCGGTACAAGATGGACAAGAAGCTCCGCCTCGCCGACCGTCTCTCGGATCAGATCGCCTTCAAGGACGTCATCGATCCCGCAACGAAGAGCGTTCTCGTCAAAGCCGGCGAAAAGGTCACCAAGAAGCTCGCCGACATGCTCGAAACCATGATGCTGCCGATTTTCATCGAACTCGGCGACGCCCTCAAGGGATATCGCATCATGTATAACCAGGGCTTTACCAATGTCCTGATGCGCCAGGTCGTCGGCAACCTGACCATGCTGGCCGGCCGCACCGCCTACGAATCCGTCCTGGACAAGAAGAGCGGCGAGATCGTCATCGAGAAGAACGCCACCATCACCGAAGACGCCGAGAAGCAGTTGATGGATCTCGGGGTCGAGTCGGTTCCGGTCGCGAAGGACCGCGTCCTGTGCTACGAGGATATCATCGGCGTCATCCGGTATCTGATCGATCTCTCGAACGGCATCGGCCGCCTCGACGACATCGACCACCTGTCGAACCGCCGCATCCGCTGCTGCGGTGAGCTGCTCCAGAACCAGTTCCGCATCTCCCTCTCCCGCATGGAGCGCGTGATCAAGGAGCGCATGACGATCCACGATCTCGACAGCTACACGCCGCAGTTGCTCATCAACACCCGGCCGGTTTCGGCCGTGGTCGACGAGTTCTTCGGCAGTTCGCAGCTCTCCCAGTTCATGGATCAGACCAACCCGCTCGCCGAGCTTACCCACAAGCGCCGCCTCTCGGCCCTCGGGCCAGGCGGTCTCAAACGCGAGCGCGCCGGCTTCGAAGTCCGCGACGTGCATCCGACCCAC
>DAOOQQ010000132.1:0-5154 GCA_035388825.1 Candidatus Ozemibacteraceae bacterium | reverse complement strand
GGCCTGTATGCCGTCATCGACGTGTCCGACGACGGGTGCGGCATTGCCCCGGCTGACCTGCCCCGGATCTTCGACCCGTTTTACACGACGAAGTTCACCGGCCGGGGTCTCGGTCTTGCCGCCGTCCTGGGGGCAGTAGGCAGCCACAAGGGGGGAATCCGGGTGTCCAGCACCCAGGGGAAGGGCACGACCATCCGCGTTCTTCTGCCCGCCGCCCAAACGTTGGAACTCCCGGACGATCCGTCCGCTCCCCATCTTTCCGATTCCCCGCTCGAGGGGAACGTCCTGCTCGTGGATGACGAAGAAATCGTCCGGAAAATGACGGCGCAGATGCTCGCCCTGTTCGGCTGCAGCGTCACGATGGCCCGCGACGGAAACGAGGCTCTCGAACGGTTCAGCCAATCGCCCGCCTCCTTCCGCTTTGCCCTGATCGACATGACCATGCCCGGAAAAAGCGGCGACGAGCTGTTCCGGGAACTGCGCGCCATCCGGCCAGATCTGCCCGTCATCATCTGCAGCGGATACGCCGAGTCCGAGATCCGGAAATCTTTCGGACAGGCAACGGCAATCGCCTTCCTGCCCAAACCCTTCCTGCTTCAAGCCCTGAAGGATGCCATCATCGGCATCTTGCGGAACGACGAGTCGCCACAGGCCGCTCACAACAGAATTAGCGCGATTTCGTGAGATATTCATCGAATACGAACGATATTTCTCGATAATCTAACGTATTTGGGTTCCGTTGTTTTCTCCCCGGATTTCCCTTTCCGGCTTGTTTGACGTATCAATACGGCTTGTTAGCACTCGGCGCTGGTGAGTGCTAACACCGAGAAAGACCACGCAGACAACGGAGGAGATCATGAACGTCACACCCCTCGGAAACCGCGTCCTGGTTGAACTGGCGACGCAGGAAACGAAGACCAAGGGCGGCATTTTCCTGCCCGAGACCGCTTCCAAGGACCGGCCGAACCGCGGCAAGGTCGTCGCCGTCGGCGCAGGCGCGCGGAACAAGAAAGGTATTCTCGTTCCCATGCAGGTCAAGGTCGGATCGAACGTCGTGTACGCGCAGTATGCCGGCGACGAGATCGAGATCGAAGGCAAGAAGCACCTGCTGATCAAGGAAGACGAGATCCTGGCCATCGAATAACTCCCGGTAATTCCCGGCTGCTTCATGCGGCCGACATCACGCACTCAAAGGAGACACAGAACATGGCAGCAAAACAGTTGCGGTATGGCGAGGAAGCCCGCCGTTCCCTGGAGAAGGGCGTCGACACCGTCGCCAACGCGGTCCGCTCGACCCTCGGCCCCAAGGGTTGCTATGCCGTCATCAACAAGAGCTACGGCAGTCCCACCATCACGAACGACGGCGTCATGATCGCCAAGGAAATCGAGGTCGCCGACCGCTTCGAGAACATGGGCGTCCAGCTCGTGCGCGAAGTCGCCAGCAAGACCAATGACATCGCCGGTGACGGCACCACCACCGCCACGGTTCTGGCCCAGGCCATCGTGCACGAAGGCTTCAAGAACACCGCCGCCGGCGCCACCCCGATTTATCTGAAGCGCGGCATCGAGCTCGGCGTGAAGGCCATCGTCGACGAGCTGAAGAAGCTCTCCCGCAAGGTCGACGACAACAAGGACAGCGTCGCCCAGGTCGCCACGATCTCGGCCCGCGATCCCGAGATCGGCAAGGTCATCGCCGAGGCGATGGACAAGGTCGGCAAAGACGGCGTCATCACCGTCGAGGAAGCCAAAAGCTTCGACACCACCCTCGAGTTCGTCGACGGCATGGAGTTCGACAAGGGCTACGTGAGCCCCTACATGGTCACCGACGCCGAGCGCATGGAAGCCGTTCTCGAGAACCCCTACATTCTCGTCACCGAGAACAAGATCAACAACATCAAGGACATCCTCCCCGTCCTCGAGAAGATCGTCCAGACCAAGCGCAGCCTGCTGATCATCGCCGAAGACGTCGAGGGCGAAGCTCTCGCCACCCTCGTCGTGAACAAGCTCCGCGGCACCTTCAACTGCGTCGCCATCAAGGCCCCCGCGTTCGGCGACCGCCGCAAGGCCATGCTCGAGGACATCGCGATCCTCACCAGCGCGAAGAAGATCAGCGAAGATCTGGGCATGAAGCTCGAGCACACCACGATCGAGCATCTGGGCACCGCCAAGAAGATCATCGTCAGCAAGGAAAAGACGACGATCATCGAGGGCAACGGCAAGCCCGCCGACATCAAGGCCCGCATCTCCCAGATCCGCGCCGAGATCGACCACAGCACCAGCAGCTACGATAAAGAGAAGCTGCAGGAGCGCCTGGCCAAGCTGAGCGGCGGCGTCGCCGTCATCAAGGTCGGAGCCGCGACCGAGACCGAGATGAAAGAGCGCAAGACCCGCGTCGAAGACGCTCTCTCCGCGACCCGCGCGGCCGTCGAGGAAGGCGTCGTCGCCGGCGGCGGCGTTGCCTACCTGAACGCCCTCAAGGCCCTCGAGACCGTCAAGGCCGAAGGCGAGACCAAGGTCGGCGTCGAGATCGTTCGCAAGGCTCTCTACGAGCCGATCCGGTTCATCCTCTCGAACGCCGGTCTCGAAGCCTCCGTCATCATCGACAAGATCCGCAACCACAAGGGCGACGGGTACGGCTTCGACGTCGTGAAGAATGACTACACCGACATGTTCAAAGCCGGCATCATCGATCCGGCCAAGGTGACCCGCTCGGCCCTCCAGAACGCCGCTTCGATCGCCTCGATCCTGCTCACCACCGAAGTCCTCGTCGGCGAGCTGCCCGAAACCAACAAGCCGGCCCCGGCCATGGGCGGCATGGGCGGTATGGGTGGCATGGGCGGCATGGGTGGAATGGGCGGCATGGGCGGCATGGGGATGATGTAATCCCCGGACCGCGCAGGAACCCACTGAAAAATGCTCATCACAGAGGACACAAAGAGCACAGAGACTCCACAGTGTTTTGTTTTTCCTCCGTGAATCCTCCGTGTCCTTCGTGTTCTCTGTGGTGAAGCGTTCCCGATGTGCCTCGATCTTTCAACAGAATTCATCAATAATCAAATATATCAGGAGGAATTTGAAATGGCTTTCAATCTGACCCCTCTCAACGACCGCATCATCGTGAAGCCCCGCGAGGCCCTGGAAAAGACCAAGGGCGGCGTCATCCTTCCCGAAACCGCTTCCAAGGAAAAGCCGATGGAAGGCACCGTCATCGCCGTCGGCCCCGGCAAGGTCTCCGACAACGGCACCCGCGTGGCTCCCGAGGTCAAGAAGGATCAGCGCGTGATTTTCGCCAAGTATTCCGGCACCGAGATCAAGATCGACGACGATACCTATTTGATCCTGCGCGAGGAAGACATTCTCGCCATCATCAACTAATTGTTCCACCACGCATAAGTATTATATAAGGAGATATTGATAATGCCAGCCAAACAGCTCAAATACTGGGAAGAAGCTCGCCGCTCGCTCGAGAAGGGCGTCGACATCGTCGCCAACGCCGTCCGCGCCACCCTCGGCCCGAAGGGTTGCTATGCCATCCTCGACAAGAAGTTCGGCAGCCCCACCGTCACCAATGACGGCGTGACGATCGCCAAGGAAATCGAAGTCGAAGACAAGTTCGAGAACATGGGCGCCCAGCTCGTGAAGGAAGTCGCCAGCAAGACCAACGACGTGGCCGGCGACGGCACCACCACCGCCACCGTCCTCGCCCAGGCCATCGTGCACGAAGGCTTCAAGAACGTCGCCGCCGGCGCCAACCCGAGCTTCGTGAAGCGCGGCATCGAGCGCGCCGTCAACACCGTCGTCGCCGAGATCAAGAACCTCTCCAAGAAAGTCGACGACAACAAGGACAGCGTCGCCCAGGTCGCCACGATCTCGGCCCGCGATCCCGAGATCGGCAAGGTCATCGCCGAGGCGATGGACAAGGTCGGCAAAGACGGCGTCATCACCGTCGAGGAAGCCAAAAGCTTCGACACCACCCTCGAGTTCGTCGACGGCATGGAGTTCGACAAGGGCTACGTGAGCCCCTACATGGTCAACGACCAGGAGCGCATGGAAGCCGTCCTCGAGAACCCCTACATCCTGATCACCGAGTCCAAGATCAATAACATCAAGGACATCCTGCCCCTGCTCGAGAAGATCGTCCAGGTCAACAAGCCCCTGCTGATCATCGCCGAGGACGTCGAGGGTGAAGCCCTTGCCACGCTCGTCGTGAACAAGCTCCGCGGCACCTTCAACTGCGTCGCCGTGAAGGCCCCCGGCTTCGGTGACCGCCGCAAGGCCATGCTCGAAGACATCGCGATCCTCACCAACGGCAAGAAGATCGCCGAAGACATCGGCATGAAGCTCGAGAAGGCCACGATCGACATGCTCGGCCAGGCCAAGAAGGTCGTCGTCAGCAAGGAAATGACCACGATCGTCGAAGGCGCCGGCAAGCCCGCAGACATCAAGGCCCGCATCGCCCAGATCCGCGCCGAGATCGACCAGAGCACCAGCAGCTACGACAAAGAGAAGCTTCAGGAGCGCCTGGCCAAGCTGAGCGGCGGCGTCGCCGTCATCAAGGTCGGGGCCGCGACCGAGACCGAGATGAAAGAGCGCAAGACCCGCGTCGAAGACGCCCTCTCCGCGACCCGCGCGGCCGTCGAGGAAGGCGTCGTCGCCGGCGGCGGCGTGACCTATCTCAACGCCCTCCACGCCCTGACCACGCTCAAAGCCGAAGGCGATGAGAAGATCGGCGTCGATATCGTGCGCCGCGCCCTCTACGCCCCGATCCGGTTCATTCTCACCAACGCCGGCCTCGAAGCCTCCGTCATCATCGAGAAGATTCTCGAGAAGAAGAGCAACGGCTACGGCTTCGACGTCGTGAAGAACGATTACACCGACATGTTCAAGGCCGGCGTCATCGATCCGGCGAAGGTCACCCGCTCGGCCCTGCAGAACGCCTCCTCGATCGCTTCGATCCTGCTCACCACCGAAGTGCTCGTGGCCGAACTGCCCGAGAAAAAGTCCGCCGCCCCTGCCGCCCCCGGCATGGACATGGACTACTGATCACCCGGCACTGAAACGGCCCTCCCCGGCGCTCTCATGGCCGGGGAGGGCCTTCCTGAATCCCCGGCCCATCGGAAATCCACCACAGAGACACCAAGACGCAGAGTCAGG
>DAOOQQ010000131.1:0-5748 GCA_035388825.1 Candidatus Ozemibacteraceae bacterium | reverse complement strand
ACGATGGCGGGATCATTTTCATCCCGTTCATCTTCGACATCTGTGGCATCTGAGGATTTGTCCCTCGTTTTGCTGGCTGTTTGACCGGCGGCCCCAGGGAATCCTATAATCGGGGAATGCCTATACATACGAGAGGAGACTTGAGAATGCCCGAAGCGTCGAACCGCGAACGCGACCTCGTTCTGGCCCCGAACGAGTATGCCCTCATTTCCGACCAGACGAAGGGTCACATCGTCGTCTACGTGGGACCCTGCAAGACCAGCCTCGCCAACACCGACCAGCCGGTGATCTTCAACGACCGCTCGAAGCGTTTCGAGCGGTGCAATCTGGAGCAGTCGATCTCGATCTTCTCGACAGCCCCGGAGGGTTGGTATCTCAATCTGAAGAATCCGGCCAAGGACAGCCACCAGCCGCGGACGTTCGGGCCGAACAATCTGCCCGAGTTGAACATCGGCCGCAAGGTGAACATCCCCGGCCCCGTTTCGTTCTCTCTCTGGCCGGGCCAGATGGTCCGGGTGATCCAGGGCCATCACCTGCGGTCGAACCAGTATCTCGTGGTGCGCGTCTACGACGAGGAGGCGGCGAAGGCGAACTGGAAGAAGGCCGTCATCAAGCCCCAGACAGCCGTCAGTCCCGACGGCTCGGTTCCGCTCATTTCCGCGCCCCCGGCGCCCCAGGATCCGAAGAGCGGGGTGGTCGATCCGTCGTCCGACGTTCCCGAGCTGACGATGGGAAAGCTGCTCGTGATCAAGGGAACCGACGTTTCCTTCTACATTCCGCCGACCGGCATCGAGGTTGTGCGTGACGCGAAAGATGCCTACGTGCGCGAAGCCGTCACCCTCGAGCGGCTCGAATACTGCATCCTGCTCGACGAGGACGGCAACAAGCGGTACATCCAGGGGCCGGCGGTCGTCTTCCCGCACCCGACCGAGACGTTCGTCGAGAAGCACTCCTCGCGCAAGTTCAAGGCGATCGAGCTGAACGAGATCAGCGGGCTGTACATCAAGGTGATCGCCCCCTACAAGGATGCAAACGGCGTCGAATACAAGGTCGGCGAGGAGTTGTTCATCACGGGCAAGGACCAGATGATCTACTTCCCGCGGCCCGAGCACGCGATCATCAAGTACGGCGACCAGGAGATCAACTACGCCGTGGCGATTCCGGCCGGCGAGGGCCGGTATTTCCTGAACCGGAACACCGGGAAGGTGACGCTGAAACGCGGCCCCTGCATGTTCCTCCCCGACCCGCGCCAGGAAGTGATCGTACGGCGCATCATCGAGCCGCGTCAGTGCACCCTCTGGTTTCCGGGGAACCAGGAAGCCCTCGAGTACAATCAGCGGCTGAAGAACATCGCCAGGCTCCGGCATGCCGAGAATTATCTCGCGGACGACATCGCCCGTTCGGCCAAACTGCCGGTTCTGCCGGCTGCACCGACGGCACGACCGGGCCAGCCGCCTGCTCCGGCCCCGGAACACGCCGGGGAGGAGTTCGCGGGGGACGACTTCACCCGCAAGCGCGGCTTCACCCAGCCCCGCACGATCACGCTCGACACCAAGTATGAAGGTGCCGTCGCGATCGACGTCTGGACCGGGTATGCCGTGCTCGTCGTCGGTCGGGCCGGGGAACGCAAGGTGATCGCAGGCCCTCAAACATATCTCCTGGAATATGACGAGTCGCTCGAAAGCCTCGAGCTCTCGACCGGCACCCCGAAGAGCGACGACAACAAGATCAAGACGGCGTATCTGCGCGTCCTGCACAACAAGGTTTCGGATATCGTCGAGGCCGAGACCAGCGATCTGTGCCGGGTGCGTCTCAAGCTGTCCTACCGGGTGAACTTCGAGGGCGATCCGAACAAGTGGTTCAATGTCGAGAACTATGTAAAGTTCCTGACGGATCACATGCGCTCCCTCGTGCGCCATGCCGTGAAGCAGCACCGGATCGAGGAGTTCTACGCGAACGCGATCAAATTCATCCGCGACACGATCCTCGGCACGGCCGGGAATGATAACAAGCGGGCGGGCCGCAGCTTCACCGAGAACGGCATGCACATCTACGACGTGGAAGTTCTCGACGTGAAGATCGGCGACGAGGCGATCGAGAAACTGTTGATCGACGCCCAGCATTCGGTCGTCAAACAGACCCTCGAAATCGCGTCTCAGAAGCGCCAGCTCGACTTCACCCAGCAGAACGAAGGGATTCGCCAGCAGATCGCCGAGGCCCAGTCGAAGACGAAACAGCAGGAGTTCGATCTGCTGACGCGTGAGGCGCGGGCCCAGTTGACGCTCAATCTGGCCAAGATCGAGTCGGAAAGTGAGGCACGCCGGAAGAATCTCGACGCGAAGCTGGCGGATCAGGATGCGCTCGGCAAGATCGACGCCGCCGAACTCGCCCGTCGCAAGGAAGCATTCGACCTCGAGGTCGACGTGGCGAAGCGCAAGCTCTCCCTCCGGATCGATGAACTGAAGAGCGAGACCGAGGCCGTCATCGGCAAGGCCGGCGCCGTCACGCCCGAGCTGATCGCCGCCCTCCAGGCCTTCGGCGACAAGGCTCTCGCCGAGCGTATGGCACAGAGCATGGCGCCGCTCGCCATCCTCGGGGGCAAGAGCATCTCGGATGTCTTTGCCCAGCTCCTCAAAGGCACGGCTCTGGAAGGCGTGCTCAAGTCGAAGCACGACGCCCGATGATCCCTTCGAAGGCCCGGCCAGGCCCACGGCCGGGCCTTCAATCCGTATAGCGAAAGGCATAGTATGGATCGATATAATACGATGGCATCTCTTCTGATCCTGGCCGGCGTCCTGATGACCGGCATGCCGGTCGTGGCCGCTCCGCCGGCGGGCCCCGACGAGTGCATGGTGATCGGCGAGGAAGTCGACACGGTCAAGGGAACGAAGTTGTACATGGAAGCCGTTTCCGCGTGGCGTCAGGGACTTCGCCAGAAAGCTCTGGACCAGTATGAAGCGGCGCTGCTCGCCGACCGGGGCGTGCTCTCCCGCCCCGACGAGGGGATGGCCATCGCCCTGCTCGAACGGTATCGGGAGCGGGTTGGCGCCGCCTCGCCCACGGTGGCGCTGTTGTGCCGACAGGGCTTTTTCGAGAACATCATTTCGGGAAATCTCGAGTCCGCGATCGTCGAGTATCGCAAAGCCGCCTCCATCGCTTCGTCCGAAGCATCGAAACGCGCGGCAGGCAGCGAGGCAGACCGGCTCCAGGCCCAGCTCGAGTATCTGCGGACATGGCAAGCGGAGTACCGGCGGACCGTCGCCCTCCAGCGGCGCCGCCAGGATGCCGAAATCGCCTTTCAGGGCAGGGTCGAGGCCGTCGATGATCGGATCATCCAGCTCGAAGACGAGCGGGCCGAGCTGGAAGAACGGCTCGCCTACCTCCGACGGCAGGAATCGGAAGGGCGCGAGGAGCTGATGACGTCGATCAGGCGTGCCTCACGGTACCGACGCGCGCAGTATTACCCCGGCCGGGAAAACCAGCCGGATGTTCCCGCCACGTCGTATGCCGGCCCGGCCGTCGGCCCGCTTCCCTCCCCGCCTCCCGGCGCCCCCGGTCCTCTCCCCACGACCACCACGACCTCGCCGACACCGACGCCAACCGCTCCCACCTACCAGATGCCCACGGAAGGCTCGAATCTGTCGCTGTTCTATCGGAACCGAAACGAGTCGCTGCAGAACGAGTCGACCCTCTACAACATCCGCGCCGAGATCACCGGCGTCGAACGTCGCATCGAGGAGATCGACAAGCTGATCGAAAAAACCCGCAAAGAGCGCGACGAGCTGTTCAATCCCCCCCCCGCGAAGAAACCCGCAGCGGTTGCCCCAGGCCCGACACCGATTCGGGAATGATTCCCCGCAACGAAAAACCGCCGGCCATCTGGCCGGCGGTTTTTCGTTGTCTCAGCGATTCAGGAGAAGAACTTGAGCAGGTCGCGCAGCTGGGTCTGCAGCTCGACGAGGCGCGGCTCGGGCTTTTCCCCGGCCATGAAGTTCACCTGGCGAAGGATCGCCTTGAGGACGGGCACGAAATGATCCGCACCCGATTCCTTCTTGTATTTGCCCAGATACTGGGCAAGCACGCGGGCCTTCACCAGATCGCCGTCTTTCAGGTCGTTGATGATGAGCTCGCTGAGGCTTTCCTGCACGAAGGCGAGGAACTTGTCGTTCTCGAGGCGGCGCAGGCCGACGACGTTCTCGGCAAAGCTGCCTTTGCTGGTGATCGCAATGTTGATGTGGGTCAGGAGCTGGCCCTTGTTGGTGCGCAGAACGAGCCGGGTCTTGCCATTCTTCCACTTCTCGACCTCGCCCTTGGCATGAACCATGAACTGGCCCTTGGGATTGCGGACGACCCACTTGGACTCGCCGCTCCAGGACTCGAGGCGGCCGATACCCCATCCGGCAAAGGTGCCGTTCTCATTACGAACGACGAACTTGATGCCCTTGTTCTTCCAGACCTCATAGGCCTTGGTCAGATTCGTGACGGTCGGCTGATCCTCTGCGGCCAGCGGCAGAATGGGCAGGAAAAGAGCAAAAACGATCATGAGGGACAGGAAGAGACGTTTGTTCACGAGATTCCTCCTCAGGAAATTTCAGTTCAGGCCATTGTACTCAATTTTTCAAATTCTGGCAAACGGGCAGGAAGTTTTTGACAGGATTTTCCCGCATTGCTAGGATATTTTCCGGTGCCCTGCCGCAAGAAACTCAACCGGGATCGGGCATCGAACGGATCTGAAAGGAGTCTTCATGTCACAGCCGACACAGCCATCCGGCGCCGGCCGCCCCACGTTCGGAGGATTTTTCCCGATTTTCCTGACAGCTGCCGTGATGCTGCTGGTGTATTACACCATCGATTTCCAGGTGAGGGTCTCGCCCATCATCCGCGAACTCCAGCCAAGAACGGGGTCGGCTCCCAAAACGGCCGCCACCCCCACCGTCTCCTTTGAAACGCCCGCCCAGCTCCCACAGCCCCCCATCGTGGATTCGGCAGCTTCGCTCTCCACTCCTGTGGCATCCACCCCAGCCGACATCACCCTGGAAGCGGCCACCCCGGTGATAGAACCCGTTTCCCCGGAACCGGCAGCCGCCCCTGCTTCCGAGCCCCCTTCCGTCCTGTCGTCAAACTCCGTCACGGTATCCGACACCATGTGCGCCACCCTGCCGGTGCCCATCGGGGTGCCGCAATCCCCTCCTTCGGATCCCCTGACGATCCCGACGGCATCCGCCGTTCTCCCCCAGGAACCGGCCCCGCTGACCGAGGCCGCGCCCCCCGCGTCTGATTCAGCATCTGCAACCATCGCCCCGGAGGTGGGACAATGAGTCTGATCACCCGATTTTTCGGCGGTGCCCCCGGCCTCGTGCTCTCGTTGCTCTCCTTGATCGCCGCCTTCATCCGGCCTGGCGTACCGCTCTGTTCGCTCGCCCTCATCCTCACGGTTCTCGTGGCCCGGCTTGTCCATCGCCAGACGCTTCAGCCGGGTTCCCCCGCCGGCGCCTTCCGGCCGATGTTCGCCGCGGCCGGGTATACCGCCGTCGCCGGTGCGCTGTATCTGAGCCTTTTCCCGCTGCCCTTCGGAGGCTGTTTCAAGCCGTTCAGCCCGATCGTTCTTCCCTTCATCTTTCTGTCGATTCTCGGTGTTCACTGGGTGCATCGACGCCACCACGACGCCGCCCTCGCCGGGTTCCCGACCAAAGGCGACCGCTGGCTGGCGGCCGGCCTGTCCAGCCACCTCGCTCCGCTGGCCCTGGG
>DAOOQQ010000130.1:0-5756 GCA_035388825.1 Candidatus Ozemibacteraceae bacterium | reverse complement strand
AACTCCTGATTGAATCAATATCGAGAGCGGCCTAAATGTACGAAAGTCCACTGAAAGCGATTTTATGAAGATGAAAGAGAATTATATCGAAGGGCAACAATGTCCATTCAAAATCAAGGTGAAATAGTAGGATGCGGAATTTGTGAAATGATATTTCCAAGTTTGCCATTTGCGGTTTGAAACATTTTGCTTACAAAAACAGCGGCTGTATGAAGTCTGTCGTCGGTATCAATACAGGTTGAGAACGACTCTTCAAAAAAGTTTCCTTTGGCCACTTGTGCGGATTCTGGGAGTTCTTTGTATCGAAGGAACCATTGATCAGTCCATCCTCCTGGGCCGAGGCAACTGTCAAACTCTCTGGTAAGTTGATCTTCGAATTCTTTCGGATATTGAGTCCCCCAAGCTTTTCGAACGACACCAAATGCAACGGGAGAGAGATGAATTTCAGATGGATACTTTGCAAGATTGAGTCCCAATACTCGAAGTTGCATCGTAATACCGTTGTTCCATTTCAGATGAGAGAGCGTAATGGAGGATGATTCACCGAAGTTAACGCGATCCTCATGTAGCCATCCGTCCTGAGGGGGGAAAGACTCAGCTAGCAAAGCCTTCACTGTTTCAATATATTTTCGAAGTTGATCTAGCTGGATATTTCGTTGGCGCTTTAGTAAAAGCAATTTTGAAAAAAGACAAGAATAGACAGCAGGCAAAAATGATCGAACATGTTCAAGCGAAACTTTATGTTGTTCTTGAGAGTATTGCTGTTCAAATTGGATACGGCGGAGAGTGAGATAGCCGTAGGTTTTTCGATTATTAATTTCGAGAGATGGAAATTCAGAAGTAAGATACTTTTTCGCCCAGAAATTGATAGCGTAAGCAGCACCATGGACGAAATTTCCCTTTGTGCCTTTGGGGAAGATATTGTCAAAGCAGAACGTCATTCCGTAGCGTGAAATTCGAGTTACGAACCGGCCGGAGAGGTGCCCCAATGAAATATCCGTGAACACATCAAATTGATCACGCTCAATCTGCTCGGCGAAGCTCATTCGCAGTTCGGCAAGCTCTTGGGCATGTGTTGCGTTCAGCATTGCAACAAGTTTTCCAGATAAATCTTCAAATAATGAATTGGAAGATGGCATTTCAGCAGTGTTGACTTGACCAGCTACCATCGAAGAAAATGAAAGCAGGGTTCGAAAATTATTCGCCTCCTCCTCGCTCAGATTGGTTTCTGCATTTTCTGCCGTATCTGTTGAAAGTTGTATCGCTTCGAAAAAGGAAATGGCAAATTTTGTGAATCTTGTTCTATGTTCGTAAGTATCAAGGCCAAGTTCCAGAAGCTCTTGCTCCGAAAAGGCTCCAACCGGATCATTTGTAATTGCCAAGCGCTTGAAAAAGTCTTGTGAAATAACTTTCGTTTGTTTGAGCAAGTATCTATAAAATCCTTCGTATCCGAATTGAAGGCAGAGAATACAGAAAAGAATGCGATACTTCTCGGCGGTTGATGCAAATGGATCTTTATCCAGAATGCGCTTTTTATTTGCCACCACTCTAAGAAGATGAAAAGCATTAAAAAGTCTTTTTAATCCTCGAGGATTGAAACCAATAGAATACTCAATAATGCGAAGGAAGAGATTCAAGTCTGTTGGAGAAAAATCGAAAGAACCATCGTGAAGCATTGATTGAAGGTAGATATCTGTTTGATAAAGTGCAACAGGAAGATTAAATGGTAGCTGAATGATCTTGTCAAAAAAACTACGGTATTTTCCGGTATCTAATGCTTTCCCATATTTCTTTTCAAGGCCTTGAACAATAACACTGTAATCCACCGCGAGAATGAATACACAATGCTTCAGGTCGAGAAAAATCTTCATTACTTCCAAAAGTTCGACGGCTCTTTCGGGATAAAGTCTATCGATGTCGTCGACAAAAATAATGATCCTGCTTTTTTGTTCTTTTTTCAGCTTTGCCACGACTAGCTGCCCAAGCTCTTCTTTGAGAGTGACGATCTCCTTTGCGATATCTACCTCTGTTCCCCGCTCCGTAAGTGCAGCGGCATTGGTCTCGCCAACTGTACGCTCAATGAAGCTTGTGGCAGCAACTTTAAGAAGGCCGCGAGTGATGCGGCCAAGAGATTTAGCTACGGAAGACTCGTCGATATTGAGTTCATCAATCAGATGGCGAATCAAGGAAAGTGGCAAATGGTTCTGCATGTTGAACTGGCTAAATTGCCAGGTGTTGAACCACACGGGGATAACGCGATTTCCATCACGAATAAGGCGATCTTTGACGAGGTTCATCATGCTTGTCTTTCCAGTTCCCCAATCGCCTTGCACCGATATTGTCATTGGGGTTTGACATTCCATGACGAAGCCAGCCAGAGCTTCAATATAATCGCATAGCCCGAGTTTTTCACTCTCAATGGATGAGATGGGTTCATCTGTGTGACCAATTGCCATTCAAGAACGACCTTTCGAACACTGAAGGGATCAATCTGATAAATAACACCGTGAAGATCTTCAGACACTAGTAAGAGCGGAAAAGGCGGTGATTAATTGCTGCCTAATACGTGAGTGCCTATTGGACTCTTGATACATCGCCCCCCCGCGGTCGTTGTCATCCCGCAATAAACACATTTCTTGGGCCCGGCATTAACTTCATGATATTTATGTGGGCTCTTGATGCATGGACTCCCCGCGTTGGCAGTTATGCCGCAATATATGCATTTTCCAGGTATTTCGACGACATGATGCTTTATTGGGCTTTTCACACAGGAGCCGCCGGCCGTTGTCGTCATTCCGCAGTATTTGCATTTTGCACCCATAAAATCCTCCCGTATATGAATATTATCGTTATATATCAGAGAGATGAAGAGTCGTCAATAGATGGCGGATGAAAAATGAAAGAAGCAATAAGCGAATTGCCATATGTTGACAATTACTACTCGATCAAGATCTGATCCTCGAGCTTGTATATGAAATGCAATGCTCTACGACACAGTATGTCGTTGTAAACAACGAAACAAGAATATTCGAATCAAAATTGGAGGATCAATAGTTTCCGAACATACTCCGAAGTTGAATGCCTTCATCTCGGTTTCTTCAATGCCAATATCGCAATCATGGATTGGCAGTGAAAAAGATATTGAAAAAATATTTTGATACTATGAGTGATATTATGTTTCCCGAGAATTTGATGTTTGGAACCAAACGCAGTTCCCAACGAGAATATGATCTTATGAAGGTTCTCAAACAATAAATACGTCGAATTGTGGCTATTTTGAGGGTGCTGCTTTCAAAAAAAGGAATTTACCAATATGGCTACAATACAGACAACATTGAGACTCAGTAAGATCCAGCCGAAGTGTATCAGAGGCGCTTGCGGAGCGTGTTTTCGGCAAGCCCGAGGCGGCGGGCGAGATCCTTGAACGAAAGATCGCTCCAGCGGGTGCGAACGGCTCGGGCATAGGTGCGATCGATCTCGTCAGCCATGACGACGTCCGGCAGCATGCGGACGAACGCCGTCATGGCGGCTTGAAGGTCCCCCGGTTGTGAGGTCCCGACAGGCGCTTGGGTGCCTATGGAGGCAGAGATTCCCGACGAGGGCGTGTAGCCGCCGCAGGGGAGAGGGTTGGCGATGCGGTTTTCGAGGATGGGGGTGATGTCCTGGCCGGCTTTGAGCCGCAGGTTGATGAGCTGGACGAGCTCACGGAAATTGCCCGGCCAGGCGTAAGAGGCGAGAAGGGGGCGGATCCCGTCGAAATACGCCAGCTCGCCGGGAATGTCGAGTTTCATCCGCTTCCGTATATAACTCTGGAACACGACGTGATTGATGACCCGGCCGATGTCCTCGCGCACTTCGCGCAGCGCTGGTGTCCGAATGACGATGTCGGCGATCCGGAAATACAGATCCTTCCGGAAGCCTCCGTCGCGGAGCCGCTGCTCGAGCTCGGGCTGGCCGGCCGCGATGATCCGGATGTCGGCCGTGCGCTCCTCGTCCGAACCGAGCGGCCGATACCGCCGCGTCTGGAGAAACCGCAACAGATCGGCCTGGATGGGAAGCGGCATCTCGGTGATCTCGTCGAGGAACAGGGTGCCCCCATGCGCCTGCTCGACCAGACCTTTCCGGTCGTTCTGCGCCCCGGTGAACGCGCCTTTCCGGTGGCCGAACAGTTCCGACCGGAGAAACTGCTCGTCGAGGCCGGCGCAGTTGAGCGCGACGAACGGCCTGCCGCGCCGAGAACTGAAGTCGTGAATATAGAATGCCGCCGCTTCCTTCCCCGTGCCTGTTTCCCCCAAGAGAAGCGGCGTCAGATCCGTCGGCCCATACAGGGCTATTTCCTGCTTCAGGTGGAGGATTGCCTTGGATCGACCCTCGAGATAGGGAAAATCGGCGTCGTGGTGCTGCATGAGGGCGGTTCGGAGCTCCGGGCCCAGAGGGGCGAGGCTGAAGTTTTTCCCCGTGAGGAGCCGGATGGCCCGGAACGCCTCGCTCATCAGCGCCGTGTTGCCGAACTGCATCAGACACCGGTCGGTGAGATAGTTCAGCAGGGAGAACAGGTCGTGGTTGCGGCTCTGATATGCCGCGACCAGCGGTTTGTAGGCGGGGTCGGGGTGAAATGCCGCCCAGGAGGCCGTGATCAGGTCGCCGGCGATCGAATGGGAAACCCCGAGCTGGTCGAAAAGCTTGGCTGAAAGGTTTCCATAGGCGTTCGAGCCGATCCAGTGAAGGCGAGAAACCTTTTTGACAAGAGCTTTCAGATGCTTCCGGGTCTCGGGGGTGGGGTCGATATCCTTCAGGAAAATGTAGATCTCATCAGCGGGAGGTTCAGCAGCCCATTCGGCCAGTCTGTTCCCGATCACCGGGACGCCGACGATCTCGATCCCGTCCTCGGGTTTCCAGGCCAGCGCGGCGGCCACCATGGGCTCGGGAAGGGGGGAAAGGGCCAGGTGTCTCGTGGGCTGCTTCATTTTCTGCGTCTCCCCGGCATCGCTGTGATGCCCGTGTTTGATCCATGCGTGCGGAATTGTTCTCTGTATACATCAATTATTGAGCTTCGCCAACTCCTTCATGGGGTGGGGGCGCGGCCTGAACGATCGTCCTCTCATCCGTACCGAATTTCACCTTCGGGACACCCCTGGGAGACCCATCAGAAGCAGGTTGAGGGATGCCGCTTGCAATTCGGGGAAATGTGCGAGACAATGAATGCATACACGCTCCGGCATTGGGGTCGGTCTGCCGATCCGCCGGAGATAGATTTGGTCCTGGAGGAATCACATGTCCGTTAAGGTTTTCGTTGGTAATCTGCCCTTCTCTTGCGACGATGCGAAGCTCAAAACCGAGTTCTCCCCGTACGGCAACGTCGAGTCCGCTCGCGTCGTGACCGACAAGCACACCGGCCGCTCCCGCGGATACGGGTTCGTGGAATTCTCGGATCAGGCTTCCGCCGAAGCCTCCATCCAGGGCAAGAACAACCAGCAGATGGACGGCCGCCCCCTCACCGTCAGCCTGGCGAAGACCCAGGGCGCCGAGCGCATGTAAGCGTTTTTCCTAAGCCGGGGATGGGAACACCGTCTCCGGCTTTTTTACTGCCCGGAAAACCTCAAGACACGAAGGGAAAGAACGAACCACAGAGACACGGAGACACAGAGAATACATGATCTTGAAAAGCATGTGTCTTTATAGAATACGTCTCGGTGTCTCTGTGCCTGGTATGTTGAAATCGTAATGTAGTATTACCAATTTATTGCGCATACCTC
>DAOOQQ010000129.1:0-5798 GCA_035388825.1 Candidatus Ozemibacteraceae bacterium | reverse complement strand
CGATGTCCCAGGACAAGCTGTATCTGAAAGCCGAACGAGGCCTTTCCCATCTTCTGTACGGCGACTTCGAAACCGGCCTCGACGCGACGCGGCTCGGTGCCTACAACCGCATGTTCAACGGGGCGCAGCTGGTGGTCCGCGGGCGCCGGGCGGGCCTCCGCTCATTCCTCACGCGCACGGACCGGACGCTGGTCGTGGACACGTTGCCCGGGCAGGGCATCTCGGGGTTCTACTCCCTGACCAACCGCAGCATCGTGCCCGGAAGCGAGCGCGTCGTCATCGAGACCCGCGACCGGTGGCGTCCCGAGTTCGTTCTCGATCGTCAGGCGCGCCAGCGCGACCTTGACTATGACATTGATTATATAATTGGCGTGATACGATTCAAGGGGCCTGTGCCGAGCTCGGACGCGTCTCTCAATCCCGTCTATGTGATTGTGACCTACGAGCATGAATCCCAGACCAGGAACTACGAGATCGCAGGTGGTCGCGGAACCTTCCGGCCGTTCCGGGACCTGGAGCTGGGCGTGACGAACGTTCTCGAGCGACAGCTTGCCGGTGATTTCCGGCTCGAGGCTCTCGACATGGCTCTCCGGCTTCCCGGAAAAACCCTGGTGAAGGCCGAGTGGGCGAAGACGACCAGCCTCATCGATGAGATGGGCACGCTTGACCGCCGCAGCGACAAGGCACGAAGCATCGAAGTGACCAGCCACCCCACCGACCGTCTCGATCTTGGCGCGTGGTACCGGCGGGCCGGCGATGCCTATCGCAATCCCTCGGCCGTCGATGTGTTTGCCGGCTCGCATCGCTCGGGTGGTGACCTTTCCTACCGGCTTGCGCAGGATCTGGTTTTCAAGAGCCAGTATTATCTCGAGAACGATGATCGAAACGAGATGTTCTACCGGCACACGTCGGCGGGGCTGGAAAAGACGTTCCGGCGCACCCGTGTTGGGCTCGAATACGTCCGGGAACGGGCGGACGACGGGTATCTCCCGCCGGCCCGACAGGGAAACCGTCAGCCGTTCGACATTGCCGAGGAGACTCCCGACGATCTGACGGCGGCTCGGATCACCGCTGAACACACGCTGAACGACCGCATGACGCTCGAGCTTTCGCACAAGGGGAATCTCGGCGGCCGGCGTTACCGGTTCGGCCAGGTCGGCATGCGGTATCAGCTGACGCCCCTCACCCGGTTCTACGTCCGGGATGAGTTCGCCCGGTTCGACGCCCTTACGGATGATCGTCTGGTGATGGGAGCCGAATCCGAGGTCGCCCGGGACACCGTGGCTTTCAGCGAATACCGTCTGGGCCGCGGTGCATCTGAGGCGAGGGTTCAGCAGAGCCTGGGGTTGCGCAACACGTTCATGCTCGGCAAGGCGGCGACCGGCAATGTCACCTTCGAGCGCCTCGAAACCACGGAAGGGAAGGAGCTGAGCCAGCAGCCCGATGCGACGGCCGTGTCGGTCGGCGTGGAGTATCTGCCCTTGACCGACCTGAAGCTGAGCACCCGCTTCGAGCGCCGTCTCGCGGGAACGGGTGATACCGACTCGATCGATGTGGGAACCGCGTGGCGATTGCATCGGGATCTGCATCTGCTGCTTTCCGATCGCTGGTACCGCATGACAGCCCCCGCTGCCGGCCGTGACACGGCTTCGCGCGTCGTGCTCGGTCTCGCTTTCCGGCCCGTCGCCTGGGACCGCTTCAACGCTCTGGCGAAGCTGGAACGCCGCGATGGCATGACATCCGAGATGCAGTTGGGCGATGATTCCCGCGTCATCCTGTACTCGCTCGACGGTGTCTACCGGCTGTCGCCCCGCTGGCAGATGGCCGGCCGGTTCGCGCGCAAGACCGACCAGGAGCTGGGGTTCACCGAGAACACCCGCCTGGCCTCTGGCCGCGTGGTCTTCGATCTCGGCCGGCGATTCGATGTCGGAGCCGAGTACCGTTTCATGAAAGGCGACACCGCCGCATCGATCGTGCGGGGGGGCGCTGTCGAGCTGGGCGCGCGTATCGGCAAGGGGATCTGGCTCGGAGTGGGCTATTCGTTCGAAGAGTTTGATGCCGATCTGCTTGGCGACCAGTATGAGGGAAGAGGCCCCTTTATCCGGATTCGTTTCCGGGTGGCCGAAGACTTCCTCGACCGGAAATCCCGGAGATCATCGCCAGCGACATCTGAGGGGAAATCCCAGAAATGATCCCCTGAGAATGTTGAGAGTTGCCTGTTTGCGGGCATTCATCCCGAAATCGGGGTGGGGTTCCTTGACGCTTCCCGGATCGATCGGTACAATTTGATGAATATAAATGATCCGATTCCTCGTAAGGAGTGTCGTTATGAGGCGCAGCGCACGGCTGTTGGTGTTCGGTCTTCTGCTGACCCTGTCCGCGTTCGTCCCGGGATCCGCTCTGGCACTGAACATCGGCGGCCTGCTCGGCGAGATCGCCGGCACGCTCGATCGCACCGACGCCGCTCTTCAGCAGACGTTTGGCGGCTCCTCTTCCGATGCGCTTGCTGCCGCGAAATCCTCGACGTGGGACAAGCTGTTCGGCGGCCTCGAGAACAAATGGGAATCCTCGGCCGGCGCCTCGGGCCATGAAGCTCTCAAGAAAGATCCGGGCTTCGTCCGGGATGCGAAAATGCTCAACCGGCTCGGCACGGTCGCCCGGCGGCTCGTTCCGGTCTGCGAGCGCAAGGAGCTGAATTATCATTTCGCCGTGCTCGACAGCAAGGAACTCAATGCGTTCGCGCTTCCCGGCGGGTATGTCTACGTCACCAAGGGGCTGCTCGAGGCCGCGAAGACCGATGATGAGCTCGCCGCCGTCGTCGCGCACGAGCTGGGCCACGTGAACAAGAAGCACAGCGTCCGCCAGGCCGAGAAAGCCGGCATCATGACGGCGGTTGTCGCGCTGATGACCGTTACCGACGAGACGAAGAAATACCAGAAAGCCGCGGCCATCGCCTCGTATTTCGCCAATCTGAAGTTCTCCCGGGTCGACGAGTTCGAGGCCGACCGGTGCGCCGTCGAGTATGCCCACAAGGCGGGGTACAACCCGAACGGGCTGATCACCTTCTTCAACCGCATCAACCGCGATAATGCCCTGACCAAGGTAACCAAGTATTTCTCGACCCACCCGCCGACCACCGACCGCATCAACGCCGCCCAGGAACAGATCCGCAAGCTGGGCGGGAAGCCCGCGGCCCAGACGCCGACCACCGCGCAGACGCCCGCCACGACGACCACTTCGTCCCCGTCCACGACCGGATCGGGCAACGTGCCCGGCATCGGGGACCTGCCCTCGGGCAGCACCACCCAGACGCAGTCCGGCCGCACGATGACCCTCCAGGAAGCCTACGAGCGATACCTGTTCGCAAAGCAGAATTACGAGTTCAAGGTTTCCCAGCAGGCCCCCACCGACGAGATCATGAAGGCTTTCGAAGAGTATCAGACCGCCAAGGTCGAGTATCTCAAGCTGCGCAACGGGGTTGCCACGAACCGCTGATCACCCCTTCCCGGAACGAAAAAGCGGGCGCTTCCCTTGATGAAGCGCCCGCTCGTCATTTGATCAAGAAGCCCCCGGCCTGCGAGGGCTCAACCCAGTGCCGGCATTGTTCCCGTCAGGAATCAGCGCGCATGATGCATGTTTCGAGATGCCGGCGGTCGGAATCCGTGAGGCTCAGCGTCCGCTCATACCGCGCGACGATGCGTCGGCAGCAGGAGCAAGCGGTCGCTGCGTGGCGATAGAGAGCAAGCAGTTCCTGGACAGACATCGCTTCCACCTCCGGACTTCCGAATTTTTTTCCCTACTCGTACTATCGGCATTCCGATCCACGAAGTTGAGAAAAAAATGCTGCCGGAAGACAGAAACGCACCGCCCAGCCTGACGAACAGGCGGGGCGGCGCGTTCCGACCGGAAGTCAGCTCAGTGCTGTTCGGTGGAAGCCGGAATGATGTCGACCCAATGCCGGTTGAGGCGGTGGGCGAACTTCACCTTGCCGTCCGCGAGAGCGAACAGGGTGTCATCCTTGCCGATGCCGACATTCTTGCCGGGGTTGATCGGCGTGCCGCGCTGGCGAACGAGAACGTTGCCGGCCTTGACCTGCTCGCCGTCGAACTTCTTGGTGCCGAGCCGCTGTGCATTGCTGTCCCGTCCGTTTACGGAAGAGCCCTGACCTTTTTTATGCGCCATTGTTGCATCCCCTTTCGGATAATCCGTTTTTCACGACCACCGCATCGGGATACGTCTCGGCGAGCCTCCGGAAACCATACCGGAACACTCCCGCGACCATCGATGCGGCTTCACGACGCCCGACCGGAACCTCGAGCACGACATCGCACTCGCCATTCCCGGCCTCCCCGGTGATTTCGGCCCCGACTTCGGTCTCCATGCCTCCCAGAAAGGTCAGCAGAAGCGCCGAAACAGCCCCGCACACCGGGTCGTTTCCCCTGGTTCCGTGGCCGGCATGACCCGTAACACGCAGTCGCAGCCGGTTTCCGTCACTCGGAGGAAACTCGACAACCACCATCAGGCCGAGATTTCCTCGATCAGGATCGAGGTGAAATCCTGGCGGTGCCCATAGTGGCGGCGATAATTCGTCTTGTTCTTGTACTTCAGGCCGATGATCTTCTGGCCGCGGCCGTGGCAGACCACTTTGGCCTTCACGCTCACGCCCTTCAGATAAGGCTGACCGACCTGGACCTTCTCGCCGCTCTTGACCATGAGGACGCGGTCGACGGCGAACGTGGCATTGGGCTGCTGGTCGAGCTTTTCACAGCGGACGCGCGAACCCTTCTCCACGGAAAATTGCTTTCCACCCAATTCGATGACGGCAAACATTGATTCGTACCCCCTAGAAAAATGGACCGAGAGAGCCTAAACCTAGCATAGATCGGGCGCCATGTCAAGCCGGCTTGCCCAATCAGATGACACAGTATACCATGACTTCGCCGGTTTCGAAGATTTTTTTCGGAACGCCATCACCCTTCACCCTGGAGCCGCCCCGTGTCAGACTGTGAGCCCGCCCGGAACCCCTCTCTGCCGGAGGCGATCCGGCGCATTCTCCTGGTCCTGCTGGCTGCCTTCTGGTGGTTCCGGTTCGAACAGCCGACGGGCGCGGCCCTGTTGTCGAGCCCGCTCATCGATGCCGGGCTGATCGGGGTGCTGGCGTTCTGGGGCCACCGTCGCGGACTGGCCTGGCAGGATGGCCTGCTCTGGCTCATCCTTTCGCGCAGGCTGCATCTCGATGCCTATGAGGGCCTCGAGGCCCTTCAACCGCTCGTCCAAATCGCCTGGCTGGTTCTTGCCGCAGCCTGGGCGTCCGTCACCACCGAGCGCGGCCGGTTCCTTCTGGTGGTGTATCACGCGGGGCTCACCTTCGACGCCGGGATGGCCCGGAGTTTCGGCCTGGGCATGTCGGTCGGCTGGGAAGCGGCCCCCCTGACCCTGCTGTTTCTCGCCGCCGCCCTGCGCCGCGTGGTCCTGCGCGGTGGGGAAGCGCGGTTCCCGGCGGGTGCCGTGCCGGTGTTTCTCGGCATGCTCGCGGTCGTTGGGATTCACCGGCTCGGGCCGGCGGGCCACCTGACCTGTGCCGTCACGGCGACGGTCGCGGCGGCGATGCTGTTTCTCGCCACGGCGCCGCGTGACGGGAGCGATGGCGCGGAAGAGCTTGCCGTGCTTGCGCTGGGGGGAATCCCTCTCTGTCTCGCGGCTCTGCAGCTCGGGATCGCCGACGCCCCGGACATCGCCGTGTTCCTGCGCAAGCGCCTCTCGGCGGGCGGCCTGCATCCGAATCTGATCGCGGCGTG
>DAOOQQ010000128.1:4809-5942 GCA_035388825.1 Candidatus Ozemibacteraceae bacterium | reverse complement strand
GCTGTTCGCGGAAGGGATGGTGTGGGAGAAGATGGTTCTCTTTTTTTTTTTCAAGCAGAAGACGGCATACGATATCATTAAGAATAAAACGGACGAGATCGGGTTCCAGGACATGGTGCCCGACATCATCCTGCCGGACTACGTGCAGGTGCAGCGCGACCGGATCATCGTCCGGATCAGCAAGGCCCTGCTGGAAAGAAAGCCGAGTCCCGACTGGGGGTTCCAGTGTTTCGCGATGGGCTTTTCCAACGTCGTCTCGCCGAACCGCCTGCTGAACATGGACGTCAAGGGGTTTGCCACACCCAAAGATTTCGGCGGCGGCTGGGACACCTACGGCGACCCGCCCGTCATCGACATGATCGTTTCCGGTGACCCCGAGGATGCCGACCGGCGTCAGTACGAGATTCTCAAGAGTTACCGGTCCGAACCCTACCGGGGTGAGATCGAGTATGCCATGGTGCCGTTCGTGCATGGACGGGAAAAGCCTGTGGAAAAAGCCCCGGTGACGATGGTTCCGGCAGCCCGCCCCGCGCCGAAGTCGCCTCTCGTCCAGGCACCGCCCGCGGTTCTGCTGCCGGCCGACGAGCCCATCCCGGCGGCCAAGCCGCCCGTCAAGGCCCCAACTGCGGCACGCCCTTCGAAGGGCACGGTTTCGGACAGTGCCGACGCCGGCTTCCTGCCCCTCGGCAAAACGAAAACGACTGCCCCCGCCGCCACATCGGGCTTCGTGCCGATCCGCAAGACCACCCCTCAGGGCCAGACGGGAAAAACCGGCACGGCGGCGCCGGCAAGCGGCAGTTTCCAGCCGCTGAAAAAGCCGGATACCTCGGGCGGATTCATGCCGATCCGAAAGGCAACGCCTCCGACCGACGAGTGACCGCTCCCCCGTCGTGGGCCTCGGGTACATCCCGGAGAGCGATGAGGAGGTGGTCCGAAGGCAGCCCTTCTCGGCTGTCAGCAACCTTCTTTCTTGAGCCGCTCGATTTCCTGTTCTGAAAGGCCGGTTGCCGAGGAGATGGTGGATGCAGGCATTCCAAGGGAGATCAAACGACGTGCAATCGCCTGTGCCGTTTCAACGCGGCCTTTTTCGAGGCCTTCGTTGCGGGCGGATTCGAGGCGGGTGATGAGGATGC
>DAOOQQ010000128.1:0-4709 GCA_035388825.1 Candidatus Ozemibacteraceae bacterium | reverse complement strand
GTTCTTCTTTGTCGCGCTGCTCGAGAATGGCGCGCATCTGGTCGTCGGCGTTCACGCGCCGAAGCTCCCTGATCGCCATGGCCAGTTCCTTTTTTTCATGCTTCTGTCTTTCGATCGAGTTTCTCAATCTCCTGCTCGGAAAGACCAGTTGAGGCGGCAATTGTCGCTATCGGAATTCCAAGTCTGAGCATCCGTTGGGCAACCGAATGATACCCTTTCACAATGCCTTCTTCGAGGCCTTCGTTGCGGGCGGATTCGAGGCGGGTGATGAGGATGCGTTCTTCTTTGTCGCGCTGCTCGAGAATGGCGCGCATCTGGTCGTCGGCGTTCACCCTGCGCAGTTCCCTGATCGCCATGGCCAGTTCCTTTTCCTGTTCGAGATCGGCCGGCAACGGCCGGTCGGCGGCATACAACTCGCCGAACTTCAAGACATCTAACCATTTCTCGAGCCTTGTCCGCAAGGCCCGGCGGCGCACGCGATACTTGGGCAGCTCGACGAAGTGCAACTCCATCAGGTCGGGCAGCGCCTCGCCCGTCTGCCGCTCGCGGAACAGGTAACCCGACTGGAAGCGGTCGTGGCCGGGAAACATGATGTAATCGAGAATCGCGATGCCGTAGGCCGGGCAGAGTTTCGTGAAACTCTCTTTCTCGCGCAGTTGCCCGGCGTAGAGCAGTGCCAGATAATACGCCATGCGCTTTTCAAACCCCTGCTCGACGCTCACCTGCATCTCGATCGAGAACCGCCGTCCGGCCCGGTCGACGGCCCGCACGTCGACGATCGTGAACTTGTCGTCGTCGAACGCTTTCAGATTCAGCGGGCTGAGCAGTTCGAGCGATTCGATGCACCGGTCACCCTCGAAATGCATCAGCGCATCGATGAGCCGGGCCAGGATCTCCTCGTTGCCCGGCTTGCCGAACACGAACTTGAACACAAAATCATTCCGGAACGGGTAGATCTTCTTTGCCTTTTCCCCTGTAAGGACCATCTGGTCGCCTCCGACGCGTGGTTCGGTATGGCTGCCTGACATCGCATACCAACCAGACATCGCCGAACACCCACCGTTGGGGAAAAAATGATCGACCCTCGGGCGAAATCAGCGGGGCCCATGAATGAATTCTCTCGAGCCCGACAGAATACGCTATATCACTCAGTATACATAACCGATTTCGGATGGAGCCGGCAAAGAAATTTTCCGGCGATGATGCGAAGGGCTCTCAGGTTTTTCCGAAGATGTGACGAAAATAGAGACGTGGTGTCCTCTCAAAAACCCGGAACCCGCCACTGACCCGCCTGAGGAGGTAGCTCATGAATCGTCACACAACCATCCGCCTGCTGGCGATGACGCTCTTAACGGTGTTGCTCTGCGCCGCCGCCGAGCCGGCTGCGGCACAGTCTTCACGCGCGCGCGGCATGGGCGGGGCCTTCCTGGGCGTTTCGGACGACGAGTCTGCCGCGTATTACAACCCGGCCGGCCTTTCCCAGATCCAGGGTCGGGAAGCCTCGCTGCAGATGAAGGTGAACGAGCGCGACATGTTCAACTGGACGTCTCTCGCCTTCACGGGTCACATCTACGAGGACAACCCCAAGGACACGTTCTCGATCACGGATTACCTCGAACACAACGTGCTCGAGGAGCCCGTCGCGCGGCGGCCGAAGTACAGCTACGGTGTCGCCTACACGCAGGACAACCGGGACGTCGAGTTTGGCAAGCTTGTCGGGGGCGAGTTCCGCGGCGTGAAGCGCGAGGTCGAAGACTTGCAGCTCGGCTTCGGAACGCGGTTCCCCATCGCCCGGCGCATGCTGGCCCGCGAACAGTTGTATGGCGGCATCAAACTGCGCGCCACGAGCGCGGACCGATGGATCAAATCCCTCGGAACGCACGCCAAGCGCGATACGCAGTCGCTCGGCCTCGGCCTGATGTATCACTACAACGACCGGATCACCGGCGGCATGACGGTCGACAATCTCGTTCAGCGTGTCGACGGGGCCGGCGAGGATCGGGACGGCGTCAGCCTCAACCTGGGCGGCGCGTTCACGCTGACCAAAGGCACGATCATCTCTGCGGATGCGACGAACATCACCAATTCGCATGACGCCAACGAGCAGCAGTACCGGGTGGGCGTCGAGAAGAAGTTCATCGAGAATGACCTGACGATCCGGCTCGGCTCGTGGAACGGCACGCTGACGATGGGATTCGGCATGCATGTGCTGCCCAACGTGCGGTTCGACTACTCGTTCTACAACGGTGACGTCGTGAAAGAGCATTACGTCGGCGGTCACATGACCTTCGACTGACGGAATCGCGTCATGAACACGCGCATTCTCCGCACTCTCCGCCACGGCGCCGGCGCCCTGCTGGCGCTGTGCCTTCTCTGGCCGTTCGGCGCGGCCCGGGCGGCCGATCTGCCCGTCGTCGCGTCGGTGACCGTGGATTTCGAGCGTCAGATGCTGACGTGCTGGGGTCTTGCCGGCCAGCCTTGGCAGGAGACGACCTCGTATGAAGAGGAAAAGGCGCGGGCCTGGATGGATGCGATGCACCACGCGTATGCGGCGGTGCTGGATGTACCGCTGATGGAGGGTCTCACCGTGCGGTCGGCAATCGCGGCCAATGACGCCCTGAAAGAGCGGCTGGGTCAGGTTCTGATGGAAACCGATCCCGTGTTCTACGATCCCGATGTGACCGGCCTGGTGCGGTGCCGCATGGAGCTGCCGTTCGCGGGGAAGATGAGCCTGCGATCGGCTCTGTATCTTGCGGCACTGCGGCCGCGGCCGCAGGAGCCGAAAGCGTTTCTCGCCTCGTGGACGATCGTCGCCTCGGCGACACTGCAGGCGGCCGAGACGGCTTCCGGCAGCGTGGAAGCTGCCCGGCGCGTGATCATCGATCTGCGGCGCACGGGTTTCGAGCCGTCGCTGTTCCCGCGCTTCTTTTCGGAAACCGGGGAGCTGCTGTTCCAGGAAGCCCAGATTCCGGGACCGGAGCGGTTCAGCCGGCCCGTCGTGCGGTTCACCGAGAAGATCGAGGAGGCCGCGCACGGCTTCGAGGCAGGTCAGGTGATCTACGTCGAGGCCATGCTCGCCCCGCTTTCGCGGCGCGACGTCCGGATCATGCACGCGGAAGTGCCGGCATTTCTCGCGTTCGGCCGACTGCTGACCGGAGAGCCGCTGGGCGGGCGGGATATCGTGATCGTTCACGGCAGCCGGCCGGCCCCTTCCGGAGTTCTGCCGAAAACCGGCAAGAAGGACAAGGACGGCGGCAAGGCTTCCGGAGCGAAGAAGAAGCGGTAACTCCCCCGCACGCCGTCGGTCGGCCACGTTCGTCGGCGCCCCCAGAACCGCGCCGTGATGCGGGCGTGGAGTTCGGGTGGCGGCGGAGGCGGATTCCTGATATGATTGGAGCCCGTCGGCACGCCGAGTCCTGCGGGCCGTACAGGACGGGCAGCTTGCGTGCGGCCCGTGTCCAGCCCCTCTCCGAGCGGAGGTTCTGCACCATGCAGAAGTCTGTTTCACGGATCATGACGTTGTTTCTGGCGTTCGCGGCGTTCATCGCCCCCGCCTTCGCGGCCGAAGCCCCCATTCCGGCTGAAACCCGCACCATCGAGCGGATCGAGCGGTATGTCTATGGAGCCGTCCAGACCGGCGAATCGGCCGAGCGGCTCGGCAAGCTCGAGACCGACCTGCTGGGCCGGCGGCTGGGACGCTCTGCCGCCCATCGGGCGACGAATCTGAACACGCTCGTCTTCAAGGGCTCGTCGGGCTCCCCGTCGCTCGATATGAAGCTGAACTTCCTCGAGTGGAAAGTGTTTCGCGAAACCCGCGGCGGCAAGCTCGCCGAACGGATCGAGGCTCTGGATGTGAAGGTCACCGGCCAGCCGGCGCCCGAGCCGCTGGCGTTTCGGATCGAGCAGCTGATGCAGATGACCGTCGACAGCGGCATCATTTCGCTTCACCCGGTGAAAATCCCTGCCGGAACGCTGTTTCGCGTGAAACTGGCCGAGCCGGTATCGAGCGCGAACGTGAGGGAAGGCGACACGATCACCCTGGCCATGGCGGCGGATCTGGTCATCGACCGGTCGGTTCTCGTGGTCAGTCGCGGGGCGCCGGTCGTTGCCGAAGTGGAAAAAGTGCGACGCGGCGGCCGGTTCGGCCGTTCCGGCTTCATCAAACTGCGCGTGAACGACATTCCCGGCATCGACGCCACCCCGGTTCCGGTCAAAATCATCGGGTTCGCCGGGAACGAACTCGATCGCAAGAAGCTCGGCATGGCCGCCGGCGCTTCTGTTCTCGGGTATCTTGCCATGGGCCCCGTCGGCCTCGTGGGCGGCGCGTTCGTCAAAGGCCAGGACGCCGTTCTGCCGGCGGGCACCGAACTCGACGTGGAGACCATTTCCCCGACCCAGGTCACGGGGATCGTCGTCACGAACGGCAACTGATCCTCATCCCGATCTCCCAGAAACGCCGCCGGAATCTTCCCGGCGGCGTTTCCCTTTCGAATCGGGACAGCGCTCGTCGGACGTTTTCCCTTGACATTACTTCAATATCGAATATTTTGATATTGAAGGAGTTACGTCATGAGTACGCGTTACAAGGGAACCCCGCGTGAGATTCGTGCGCTCGACGCATTCGTCAAGCTCCTGCGGGCATCCGACACCGCCTCGCGCCGCACGCGTGACGTCTTCACGGCGGCAGGGCTCACCGAGACACGATTCGG
>DAOOQQ010000127.1:0-6628 GCA_035388825.1 Candidatus Ozemibacteraceae bacterium | reverse complement strand
CCAGGGCCTTCGTGGCGGGCCAGCTCGATGATGCACTGATAGGCCGAAACGGCATCCGACGGATACAGCACGGCCCCGTTGGGCAGCGTGCGGAACGAGGCGAGATCCTCGAGTGCCATCTGGGAGGGGCCGTCTTCGCCGATCGAGATGCCGGCGTGGGTGCCGAGGAACTTCACCTTGAGGCCGGAAAGGGCGGCCATGCGGATCTGGTCGAACGCGCGGGCGAGGAAGGCGCCGAAGGTGCAGGCGAAGGGCACGAGACCGCGCGCCGCGAGACCGGCAGAAATGCCGGCCATGTTCTGTTCGGCGATGTAGCACTCGACCGACCGGTCTGGATACTTCTGGGTGAACTTCTCGGCGAAGGTCGAGTTCTGCGTGTCGCCATCGATGACCCAGATGCGGGGATCGGCTTCCCCAAGGGCGACCAGCGCATCGCCGACGGCCTGGCGGGTGGCGACCTTGGTGCCGGCCTGATAGGGCGCGGGGGGCGTTTTGGGGGCGACGGGGCCGGTCTGGATGGCTGTCTTCACCGGTGTCGGCTTGTGAATGGCCGGCGCGGGCGGGGTTTTCATGAACTCGGCGGCGATGGCGGAGCAGGCGGTATCGAGCTCGGCGCCGGGTTTCATCGGTTTGCCGTGCCATCCGTCCTTGTTCTCCATGACTTCGACGCCGTGGCCCTTGAACGTGCGGGCGATGATGCAGACAGGTTTTCCCGAAACCTTCACGGCCCGGTCGAACGCGGTGAGAAGCTCGTCGAGATCGTGTCCGTCGACTTCGAGGGCTTCCCAGCCGAACGCCTCGACCTTGCGGGCATACACGCTCAGGTCGTGGCCGTGCATCGTCGCCTGGCTCTGGCCGAGCCGGTTCACATCGATGACGGCGGTCAGATTGTCGATCTTCATGTGGGCTGCCAGGGCGAAGGCCTCCCAGACGGAGCCTTCGGCCATCTCGCCGTCGCCCATCAGGACGAAGGTGCGTGCATCGTTCTTGAGGGCGCGACGCTGCTGAAGCGCGATGCCCAGGCCGACCGAAAGACCCTGGCCGAGAGAACCGGTGGCCACGTCGACGAACGGCAGGCAGGGCATCGGGTGCCCCTCGATGGGGGAGTTCATCTGGCGAAGCGTGAACAGATCGGCTTCCTTCAGATACCCGGCTTCGGACCAGGCGGCATACAGAGCGGGGGCCGCGTGGCCTTTCGAAAGAACGAGACGATCGTTCGCATGCGACTCGGGATGGGCAGGATCATACCGCATGGTGTGGAAAAACAGCACCGACAGCAGATCCGCGGCGGAGCAGCAGGACGTGGGGTGGCCGGAACCGGCTTTGGCGGTCGTCTGAAGAGACAGCCAGCGGATCCGGGCGGCCCGGTGTTTCAATTCCTTGATGAGTGGCCCTGTATTGCGGCTCATGGGTCCTCCTGGGGGGATTTGACTTCGTGAACCTTATACCACGCCCCAGGGGATTTTTCCAGGGTTTCGGATCGGGAAATTCCGTCAGCGGCCGGCAGGACTTTGTGCCGGAACCGTGCTTCCAGGCGTTTCCGAAGCGGCATCCGGATTGGAAGAGGCCGTTCCTGAACAGATGGCAATAAGGCGGTGGACGGCGGGGCCACCCGGGATCAATTCGGGAACCCAGGGAAGGAGCCAGAAAACAGAGAGGGCAACCGTCATCACGGCGGCGCGGAGGAGGTCATACTCGGGAAACGGCCGGAAATCGAGAACGACGAGCGAAATCGCTGATACCCACGCGCCCGTCAGGGCGGCCCGCAGGCAATGGCCGGGAAGGGACCAGAGGGCCAGCCGTCTGGGAGGGAGTTCCTGCGAAGATGAAGTCGCGAGGGCCGTGTCGATCGTCCGGTTGGGAACGCCGAGCAGCAGACGGAGAGCCCAGGCAAGGCGACAGGGATTACCGGCATCGGCAACGGCGGATGGGAGTTCCTGGGGAAGACCCGAAGGGAAGTTCCCCGGAGCTTTCAGCCAGGCGATGAGCCAGGTTGTCAGCGTCTGCGTGATGACGAGGAATGCCCAGGCCTTCACGGGAGGGAGGAAGGGGAAGATGCAGAGAAACTGGATGCCGGAGGGGATCCCGATGAGGGCGGAGAGGAGAAGCCCGGCGAACAACGAGAGCCAGTGATTCCAGGGCCAGGCTTCGGCCTGGAGTTGAAAGACGGTATACTGCATTTTCAGGGCCGCGGGGTGTACCCTCTCGGGAGAGGAATACAGCAGCCAGCCGATGCCGGCCAGCAGGCCGAGACCTGCTGCCAGAAGCGCAAGGGCGCGAATCATGCGTTGTACACGGGCATTCCACATCGGGTAAAAAATGTATCTGAATTCTTCTCGTGCGCAAGGAAAACTTTTTTTTCGGTGTTGTTGTGTGGACCTTGCATTTATGGTAAGGTGACCGGAAGAGCGATATCCGGGTATATCGCAGGATCTTCAACCGTTCCGCACCCTACCGGAGACGATATGGCAGACGAATTTTCCTTGGTACACCAGGTGGATGGTCCGGTCCTGATCATTCGCACCAAAGGCTATCTCAACGACCTTGGTGCCGAGCAGGTCGATACCGTCTGTTCCGAGCATCTGGGCAAGGACGTCAAGAAGATCGTCATCAACCTCGAGCAGTCTCCGCTGATCAACAGTATCGGTATTTCGATCCTGATCGGCGTCATCGAGGCGATCGAAGAGGCCGGCGGTGCGCTCGCCTTCACGAATCTGACGCCCACGAACCGGAAGACGTTCGAAATGATGGGGCTTCTCCAGTTCGCGCAGCCGTTCGATGCGGAACAGCAAGCGGTGAGCGCCTTCAAGGGCGCCTGACACCGACGGAACGGCCATTATCGTGACGGGACCAGAAATCGACGCCCAGCAGCAGGTTCTCCGTTACGAGTATGTCCTCAAAGCCCTCAGCGATATCGGGGATGAACTCTGCCGCGTCACCAGTTTCGACGCCCAGTTGAAATCCCTGCTCCACCTGCTCCTGGGGACGCTCGGGGTCAGCAAGGGCGGCATCTTCATCTACGATGCGATGAGCGGGAGCGTTGCCCTCCGCTGTTCCTGGAAGCTCTCGAAAAAGGCAGCGACATGCCTCGTCACCCAGGCAGAAGCCCAGGAGCTCGAGAAGCAGAACGACCCGATCACCTTCCCGGTCGCCGAGTTCCCGTTCCTGAAAGAGCTGACCGGCCAGTTCAGGGATGACGATCTCAGCTCGATCTCGATCCTGAAGGTGCGGGAAAAGCTGATCGGGTTTCTCGTCGTCGGCCACAAACTGAAGCGCGAACCGTTCTCGGAAAAGGAGGCCAGCTTCCTCGGCACGCTTTCGAGAAATATTTCGGTTGCTATAAATAACTTCCTGCTGATGGCCGATCTGCGTGACACGAACAAACGGCTTGACGACAAGATCCAGGAAGTCAGCATTCTGTATCAGGCGACGCAGATGATCGCCTCGGAGCTCCAGTTGCAGACCTTGCTCGACATGGCCATGAGCGCGACGTCCGAAATTTCCGAGGTTCGGCGCGGTTCGATCTGGCTGTATGACGAGGAACACGAGACGTTCGCGCTGCGCAGCCACCTGGGAGACACCACCGACATTCCCGACACGATCCAGGTGAACAAGAGCAGCATCTGCCGCCACCTGTTCACCACCAAGGAGCCGATCATCAAGGTGCGGGACGCCGCCGGCGAGGAGCCGCTGCCCGAGATCGACCAGGTGGTGTTCGGCACGTCGTTCGTGATCGTGCCGATCGTCCATCAGGGCGAGTTCCTCGGCGCGATGCACATGTGCGAGAAAACCTCGGGCGGGGAGTTCTCGGAACGGGACCAGCGCCTGATCAAGGTATTCGCCGTCCAGTTGGGCGCGGCGGTGAAGAATGCCAAGCTGTACGAGCAGGCCATCACCGACGGCATGACCCGGTTGTATTTGCATAAGTATTTCAAGCAGCGCCTGTTCGACGAGGTCAAGCGCGCGGCCCGGTTCAACCGGTCACTGGCCCTCATCATGATCGATGTCGATCATTTCAAGAAGTTCAACGACACCTACGGTCACCAGACCGGCGACGAGGTGCTGAAGCGGGTTGCCGCGATCATGCGCAAGGCCGTGCGCACCCACGATCTGCCGGTGCGGTACGGCGGCGAGGAGTTCGCCCTGGTGCTGCCCGAGACCGACATGGTCGGGGCGATGGCCGTTGCGGAGCGGGTGCGGCGTGCGATCGAAATGGATGCCCTCGAAGCGGGCGGCAAGACGATCAAATTCACGGCCAGCCTCGGCGTTGCGGTGTTTCCCGACTCGGCTCTCGAGATGGAGGATCTGATCAAGGCCGCCGACGTCGCCCTCTACAAATCCAAGGAGCACGGCCGCAACCGCGTGACCGCCGCCGAGCAGCTCCCGGATACCGGTGCCGAACCCCCGAAAACCGATTCCTGACCTCGCCCGACATCAGATGGCCGGGCGTCTCCGGAACATCGCGATGCGGCTTCCCCCCGGGGTCGTGTCGTTCTTCAGCTCTTCCCAGCCGTGGTCCGTCAGATGCCGGTAGTCGGTATCGACGAGCAGCCGGATCTGCAGGCCTTTCTGCGGGCCGCCGGTGAACAGCATCGTGCCGTCCTCCCGGGTTGTCAGATGCCGGTCACCGCGCACCGAAGCGAATGTGTCGCAGGTCATCAGCAGCGGGGCGCCGGGCTTCAGCACCCGGTAACACTCGGCAAAGGCGGTGTACAGCCCTTCCCGGTCGAGATGATCGAACAGGTGATGGGCGAGGATCCCGTCGAGGACGGCATTCCCGAACGGAAGCTGTCGGGCGTCGCCGACGAGGCAGGTTCCCTTGACTTCCTCTTCGAACAGGTTGTTCGCCACCACCTTCACGGCCTTTTTCGAGAGATCGAGGCCGATACTGCGAAAGCCGATCCGGGCAAGATAGATCGTGTTGCGGCCCTCGCCGCAGCCGAGATCGAGAACCAGGCCATGCCGGGGAACGAGCTGAACCATGTGCTGGATCAGCTTGGCGGAAGGGGCAATCATTCCCTGATGGCGCAGAAAGCGCGACCAGGTTTTGTCCCAGAAACTGCGGGAGAGAAGTTCCGTTTCTGTTCTCATGGCTTGTTCCCCTTGAACTCGACGGTCACGGCCGTAATATCATCATACTGCGGCGCATCCCCGGTGAACAGTCCGATGTCATCCAGGAGCGCCCGGGCCGGGTCGGTGCGTTGCTGGCCGCCCAGGAAGCGTTTGAGCCGTTCCGCTCCGTACTCCTCCGCGTCGGGATTGCGCGCTTCCGTCACGCCGTCGGTGTAGAGAACGAGCAGATCCCCCGGCTTCATCGTGAACCGGGTCGGCTGGTACTTCATGCTGACGATGCCCAGCGGCAGCCCCGAAGCCGACCGCTCCTCGAGCGTGGGCGGGCCGTTCCTGCGGGACACCACGACCGCCGGGTTGTGGCCGGCGCAGGCAAGCTCAACCTCCCCGGTCGTCGCGTCGATGATGGCGTACATCGCCGTGATGAACCGGTCGTTGGTGATATTGAGCTGGATGATATCGTTCGCGCGCGTCAGAACTTCTCCCGCAGACAGCTTCGTCAGCTCCATGGTCGAGAGGGTCGTCTTGAACACCGTCATGATGATCGCTGCCGGCACGTTCTTTCCCGAGGCGTCGGCGATGACCAGGCCGAGGCGTTTCGAACCCAGATCGAAAAAGTCGTAATAATCACCGCCGACCTCGGCTGCGGATTTGCTGATGCGGCTGATGCCCAGTCCGGGGATGACGGGCGTTTTCTGGGGAAGCAGGTTTTCCTGGATTTCCCTGGCCATCTGGAGCTGGGTGTCGAGTTTCTTTTTCTTGTCGGCCGCGGTCATCAACTTGTCCGTCTCGATGATCGAGGCGAGCTGGTCGGCGATGATCTTGATGAACGAGACATCCTGCAGCGAGAGCCGGGTGTCGGGGTCGGGGAAGTAGACGAACAGCACTTCGTCGTATTCCGGATCACTCAGCAGCGTCGCTTCTCCCGCCTGGATCGGCGTCAGAAGAGGAAGAAGCAGGAGACAGCCGTTCAGCCCCTGCTCATGCGTGCGGCCCCGGAGAACCGGATTGTCCTGGATCGCCGGAAGCGGGAGGGAGCGGCGGAAAAAGCTGCGGTCGTCGTCGGAGCACTGGATGCCGAGCATCTTGTTGTCGCAGTACCAGCCGGTGAGCCCCTCATGCAGGGGGAGGAACTCCCGTCCCTGGTCCTGGCGATGATCGGTCGGCAGACCGGTGGATGCGGCATACGGGAAATATTCGTGAGAGGATAGAAACTCCTGCGTGAATTGCGGGGCCCCGAGGCGAAGGAAGCCGGCGGGGGTTTCCACGCTCTCGGGTGATTTTCGCATGATTTTCACGAGACCGATGCCGGGGAGGGTGTCCCGGAGGAGCTCGAGCACCTTGCCGACAGCGTTTTCCAGGCGGGCTTCCTTGTTGATGCCCACCATCTCGGCTTTGTCGCTCTCGAGCTCGCTGTAGATCTCGGTGAGCTTCTGGATCGTCTTGAGGTAGGTCTTGTTGATCTCGGCCTGCTCGTGCAGGCTGAACGCGAGATTGTGAAAGGATTCGGCGAGGGTGTGGATTTCTTCGGTGTCGCTCTGCACCTCGGGAAGCTCCA
>DAOOQQ010000126.1:0-7486 GCA_035388825.1 Candidatus Ozemibacteraceae bacterium | reverse complement strand
GATTCATTCACTTACACCCGAAGAGGAAATTTACAGAAAAAAGGTTGCATAACCCGGTGACAGCTGGTATAATGAAAAGAATCTCGAGCACATTTTCAGGGAGGTTGCCCATGTTTGCCTTGTTCCGGAAACCCCTGCTCGTGGCTTGCGCCGCCGGTCTGATCGCCTGTGCCGTGGAGGCCCGCACGCCGCCCACATCGATTTCCACCGACAATGACCCCCTGCAGGACGACGCATTCTCGATCTGCGCGCCGGTCACGGTCGGAAGCGGCATCATCACGGGAACCCTCGGAAAGATGCTCGGCATCCCGAAATCCGTCAAGATCAACGAGATCGGGTTCCTGTTCAATGCTCTCGGCATGGACGCCATCCAGGTGACGAGCGGTGATCCGAAGGGGTTTCACGTCCAGAGCGTGCTCCCGTATCTCAAGGACAGCAAGGAGATGCAGGACTCTCTGAAGCTGCGCCGGACGGCGCGCCAGATGAAGTTCCAGGTCGTCAGCAAGATGCTCAAGGGCGTGCCGGCGGACAAGCTGAGCGACGAGCAGAAAAAGGCGATCGTCGACTTCCTGTCGCAGCAGGCCGGCTCCTCGCTGGTCGTGCTCGAGCGATCCCCGCTCCCTTCGTTCGTGCCGACCCCCGGCCCCTGCATGATTCCGCTCGGCATGGAGCGGGTCGAAGCCAAGACCGGCAAGCGGCTGGGTCTCGAAACGTCCGCCATCTGCGTCCTGGATATCGAGTCCGGCGGGCAGAAGCTGTTCTCCGTGAAGGACGCGATGCAGAACGACACCCTGGACCTCGTGCTCGGCCATGAAAACGCCCACGGCATCATGTTCGACATGTATGGCCGCACCTTCGCCGTGATCCAGCGCATCTCGACCAATGGCCACGATGCCCCCTACATCACGGATCTGGGCATGGCCTATATCGAGGGCTGGGCAGAGGCGTTCGAGGCCGTCTATGGACCGGCCAACCCGAAGCTGACCGAAAAAGATCGCAAAAAATATAATATCTCAGACTTTTTGTATGGCCGCCAGGATCCGATCCGGCGTGACCGGTACATCTGGGCGAAGCCGACCGGCAAGAAGACCGGCGTCCTGAAGAACGGCCTCCAGCTGGTCTGCACCGAAGGCGTCGTCGCCGGCCAGTTCTACGACATCCTGACCAGCCGCGCCATCACCGGCGCCTACGAGAAGTGCATCTCGGTCATGCTGCTGGCGCAGCCGCAGAGCTATCCCGAGTTCATCACCGAGTTCGTCAAGATGTATCCGGACGACAAGAAGGTCGTGTATCGCATCCTGCTCGAAGGCATGAACTACGTGACGATGGATCGGCAGGCGGCTCCGCTCTACAGGGCTTCTTATGAAGCGAAGCTCGCCTATGTGGCGAAGAAACTCGACAAGGAAAGCTTCGAGAAGGCCAGAAAGGCGTTCGTCGAGTTCAAGGAGGGCCTGTTCGACAAGGCCATGAAGGGGGCCGATCCGTTCGCGAATGTCGGGCCGCAGCTCTGGTTCTCCGGTGCTCTCAAGCTCGACGGGGAGAAGCGCTCGGGCTCTGCGCTCGTGAAAGAGCGGCTTGCCCAGAAGTTCGGCAAGAAGGAAGACAACGTCTGGAACTTCAACATGGATCTCAACACCGTCACGGCCAAGATGCTGGTCGTCCTCGGCGCCACGCCGGAAGCGGCCGCGAAGCTGATCGCCGACCGTGAGGCGAAGGGCTTTTTCACCGGCGATCCGCTCAAGATCCTCGAAGCCGGTCTCGGTGCCGAGTTCGCGGCCGTGAAGCAGAAGAGCGGTCTCAAGCCCTACCAGCCCGTGAAACCGGGCGATTCGACCGGTCAGCTGACCACGCTGTATCCCGAGGACTTCGACCAGATGCGCCTTGCCGCCGAAAACTGACCCTGGCATTTTCCTTCGAAAAGGCGGAAGACGCTTCACCACAGGGGCACAGAGACACGGAGGGCATTTCACCACAAAGAAACCAAGGCACGAAGAACGCAAAAGAACATCTGGAAAACGGGCTTTGTGGTGATTCCAGTGAATTTCTCTGGACAGGGAAACGAAACACCCCCGGGAAATCCCGGGGGTGTTGTTTTTTCTTAAAGCTATTCTTCGGGGTTCGGAAGCTCGGTCTGGGGGCCGTCCGACACGACGGGCATCATGTAATTGTCGGGAAGCTCTTTTTCCTTGAAACCCTTCAGGCGCACGGCCGTTCCGTTGCAGACGACCATGACATACTTGCCCTGAAATTCGTGGTAATCGACGTCGACACCGACGATCGCATGCGCGGCGAGGGTCTTGCCCTCCTTGATCATTTCGACGAGGGCGACGTTTTTGACGGATTCGAGCTCTTTTTCGAAGCTCTCCACGCGTCTTCCCACCAGATCCTTGAAACCTGCCGCGATGTTGGCCAGCGTGCCGACGCCGAACACGGCTTCGCCGGTGACGATCCCGAGATACTGTTCGACGGCATATCCTTCGATATGGTCGGTGGTTGTGATGAGCATGCGTTCCTCCTCTTCACGAATGCATCAGAACACCCGGCGTGTCTGAGCATGGGTCATGCCTTGTTCGGGGCCGAGTTGACCGCGCCCTGCATACAGAGCTGCTCGATCTCGACCTCATACTGCCGGATCCGGAAATCGATGGCGTTCAGCCGGTCGATCTCCTCGCGGCACTTCTTCGTGATGGCGTCCTCGAGAGACTTTTCTTCTTTGCGCAGCGCCTCAATGGAGTTGGTGAGCAGGGTCACGCGCATGCGCTGGTCCGCGGAAAGCGGCAGGTCGCCGGTGGCATCCTTCTTTCTGAAGAGAGGGATCACGACACCCATGCAGGCCTCCTTGTTCGAATGATTTGCAGGTTTCCTGTCTGTTATCGGCGCATGCCGCGAATTCCTTGAGGGATATTCGGCTTGCCCGACCCCACCCGGCATTGCCTTGCCGGCGCGATTCGGGTACAATGCGGCCCATGGCTGACCGATCCATCTTCCGGGAACTGCGCCGCGGGGCTGTGCGTGACTATGCCTGGCTCGCCGCTGCCGGCACTGGTGCCGTTCTCCTGGCCCTGGGCATCGCCCTCGGGGAGCCCGCCAAGATCTTCGAAAAGGCCACTGCGATCTGCCTGCAGTGCATCGGCATCGGATGAGCGAGCGCAGAACCATCGTTCAGGCCCTGTCGACCCTGCTGACGAACGGCTACGTCAAGGGGTTCGTCACCGGCAACATCTACACCGGTCCGCTCAAACACGTATGCGTGCCGACGCTCAACTGCTACAGTTGTCCGGGCGCTTTGTGCGCTTGCCCCGTCGGCGCCGTCCAGGTCGTTCTCGCCGGGGGTGGCGGCTTCGACCCGACCGCCCCGCACACGATCTGGACGAAACTCTCGGGAATCCTTTCGGGTGCCCCCGTCTTCGTCATCGGGTTCCTGACGCTGATCGCCGCCTTCGTCGGCAGGGCTTCGTGCGGCTGGCTCTGCCCCTTCGGCTGGTTCCAGGACCTGGTTCACCGCATTCCCGTGCCGTTCACGAAGCGGGGTGGGGGGCCGCGGCTGCTGCATTATCTGAAATACCTGATCCTCGTGGGAATGGTTGTGCTGATGCCGCTGTTCGTCGTCGACTCGTTCGGGTTCAGCGAGCCGTATTTCTGCAAACTGGTCTGTCCGGCGGGAACGCTCGAAGGGGGCCTGCTCCTGCCGATCCTGCAACCCGACCTGCGGGGGATGCTCGGAAAGCTGTTCGCCTGGAAAGTGTCCCTGCTCGTTCTGCTCATCGGCCTGATGACGGCGTTCCGGCGCCCCTTCTGCAACTGGCTTTGTCCGCTCGGTGCCTGGTTCGGCCCGTTCAACCGGGTCAGCCTATACCGCCTGGAGTTCGACGAGAACAAATGCGTCCAGTGCGGCCTGTGCGTGAAGTCCTGCCCCTCGGGGCTCGACCCGGTGCGGGAGTGCGACTCGGCCGACTGCGTCCGGTGCCTCGACTGCGGGCGTGTCTGCCCGAAACAGGCCATCGCTGTCCGTGGCCCGGGATTGGCTTCTGCAGCGACACCTCATCCCAACGATGCGGTCCCACCAGCCGCAACCGGAAACGTCCACTGAGGCTGCCGGGAAATCCCCGTTCCCGGCAGTCCGTTTCAGGAAGAAACTCCCATCTGAAATTCTGTTCGTAAGGAGATATGTATGAAGCGTCTGTTCTGGTTGTTCGTCCTGGTCCTCACCCTTGCCGTTCCGGGCTTCGCCCTCGACTCGGGGCGTGCTCCCGACTTCACGCTCCGGGGCGTCAGCGGGAACGATCTGACCCTGTCGAGCCTCGAGGGCAAGGTCGTCATCATCGACTTCTGGGCCACCTGGTGCCCACCCTGCCGCGAGGAGATCCCGGGGTTCATTGAATTGAACAAGAAATATAAGGACCAGGGCCTCGAGATCGTCGGCATCAGTGTCGACAAGGATGAAGCCAAACTGAAGAAGTTCGTCGAGAACAACGGCATCACCTACCCCGTCGTCTCCTTCACGAAGGAAGTCACCGAAGCCTACGGAGGCATCCAGTCGATTCCCACCACCTTCATCCTCGACCGGAAGCTGAACATCGTCGGCAAACACGTCGGCTTCGCCGATGCGGCCACCTTCGAGAAAGAGATCGAGCCGCTTCTGACCGCCGCCGCCCCTTCCGCCATCGAGCCCGTTCTGACTCCCGCGTCCGCCGAACCCGTCGCTGCAACGGACGTGATCGCGGTTCCCGAAGCCCCGGCCGCGACCGAAACCGCCGCCCCGCCGGCTTCCGAGCCTGTTCCTGCCCCCGCGCAGCCTTGAAATACATCTAGAGATATTGAGCCGGCCGCCTTGGGGCGGCCGGCTTTTTGCCGCTTGGCAAGACAGTATTCAATCATCTATACTTGGCCAACGATGACATCACGTATCTCCGCCGACGCCACGATCGAACTTCTCGAATGCACGATTCGAGACGGCAACTATGCCGTGGATTTCAAGTTCACCGAATCGGATACGGCGCAGACCGTGCGGCATCTCGACGCCCTCGGGTTTCGGTGGATCGAGGTGGGTCATGGCCTTGGTCTCGGGGGAAAAGAAGCCGGCAAGGGAGACATGCCCGGCACCGATCTGCGCATGATTCGTGCCGCGCGCGGAGCGGCGAAACGGGCGCGGATCGGGGCGTTTTTCATCCCGGGCATCGGCACGAAAGATCAGTTGAGGCAGGCGAGAGAGGCTGGTCTTGATTTCGTTCGCATCGGAAACAATGCTGAAACCGTCGAACTCGCCTTTCCCCTTCTCGAGTATGCCAGAAATCTCGGATTGATCCCGTTTCTCAACATGATGAAGAGTTATGCGATCTCTTCCGCCGCTTTTGCCGGGCGGGTTGCAGAGGCCGACGTGGCGGGTGCGGGGGGGGTCTACTGTGTCGACTCCGCCGGCTGCATGACTCCCGACCAGGTTGGCGAGTATGTTCGGTGCGCCCGGGAGCGCAGTTCGGTGCCGATCGGGTTCCACGGCCACAACAATCTCATGCTTGCCGTTGCGAACTGCCTTGCTGCGATCGATGCCGGCGCTCGTTTCATCGATGGCACCCTGTTCGGCCTGGGGCGGAGCGCCGGCAATGCTCCGACAGAGATTCTGGTGGCGCTCCTCGAGCGGATGAATCGTCCCTGCGGCGTCGACCTCTTTGCGTTGATGAATTTTGCCGAATCCGCGTTCGGCCCCATCCTCGAACAGATGCGGATGCATACGATGCTGGCCGTTGCCGAGGGGTATGGCCGATTTCATTCCTCCTTCCTCCCCGCCGTCATTGCCGCGGCCCGGCGTCACCGGGCCGATCTGCGTCGTCTTGTGGCCGCGATGGGAATTCATGACTGTTCGAACCTCGATGCGGTCGAGCTGGAGCGTTTTGCCGCGCAGCTTGCCGGAACGGCGCAACCATTCGGCCGATCTCTCGCAGCTCCGCCCGAGGAGCGGAATACTCTGATCCAGACCTCGCTGGGTGCTGTCAGCAGGCTTCTCGAGGAGCTTTCCGTGTTGGCTGCCAAGCGGGGGGGGCCGCGCATCCTCCTGCATCTGAAGCCAAGCCGGCAGCGTTCCGAAGGTCTCTTGATGACCTCGTTCGTCCATGCCGATCCCGAGGCCGTGATTGGCCGGGTCACCTTCGGCAGTGAGGAGATTCTCGATGCGGTGGTGCGACTGGCGGCCGGAAAGGTTTCGGCATTTCTGACGGATATCGATCCCGCCTGGATCGGAGATCTGCGTGACTCTCTCGGGAGGATGGCCGAAACGGTTCCTCTCATTCCGATTCGTGATGCGCGGATCAAAGGACACTACCTCCAGGAACTGCTCGACGAAGCCGCGTGCCGGCACGGGCGTTCGGCAATTCTCATCTACGGCTGGGATCCTCTGCTCGGAGAACTGCTCGATGGGAAGCAGATCTTTGCAAAAGTTTTTCTCCTGCCGGGGGCTTCGGAAGACGCGATCAGAGCTCCCCGCGCCGTCAGGCTCGAAAGTCTGCGGGATTGGCGCAATCTCGGTATCGTCTTCGATGTCATCCTGTGTGCGGTGTTGCCCCGCGAAGAGGATGCCGTCCGGTTGGACCACCTGCTCTCCCCGCAGGGACAGGTGCTGTCGCTCGTTTCTGACGTCGGTGCTCTGAGCGGCAGATACGAGGAGGGGCGCTGGAAATGCGTCAATCTCGATAACGCCTATGCCGGGCTGTTTCCGAGAATATCGGCGATCTTGCGCGTCTGGGCCGATGATGCCGGGCAAAAGGACCTTCCATGAACGAGACCATCCGGCGTGGCTGTGAGGCTCTGGTTCGCATGTGCGGGAATGTTCGTTGGGGGGAAGCGGCTCTCGTGGTCACGGATCCCACCACGCGGGAACTCGGGAACTGCCTGATGGAGGTGCTTGCTGCGGCCACGAACCGAGCCGAGCTGGTGGTGATTCCGCGAGCCCGGATTCACGGTCAGGAGCCTCCCGATGATGTCGCCGCGAAGATGCGGGCTGCCGATGTCGTGTTTGGCCTCCCGTGCATGTCGATGGCTCACACACAGGCACGACTGGCCGCCTCGGTTGCCGGAACACGGTATCTGAGTCTTCCCGACTACGATTTCGAGCAGGTGGCGAGTCCGGCGCTCCAAACGGATTTTCGGGCCCTCACGGGGCTTGCGGACCGAATTGCCCGCCTGTTTACGCGGGGCTTGCAGGCGCGTATCAGCTCAGCCGCAGGAACCCGGCTCGATCTGGATATATCTGGGCGTATAGGAAACGCAGCTCCAGGCTGGTGTGCGGAGAGAGGCGCTCTGGCTTCGCCGCCCGATGCGGAATCGAATGTGGCGCCCGTCGAAGGAACGGCGGAAGGAATCCTGGTCATCGATGGCAGCATCCCCTGTGCCGATCTTGGGCTGCTTCGGGAGCCGCTGACATTGACCATTCGGGCGGGGCGGATTGTCGGAATTCTCGGACCGCAGGCTGCGATCCTCGCCGACGTGCTTGACC
>DAOOQQ010000125.1:0-7609 GCA_035388825.1 Candidatus Ozemibacteraceae bacterium | reverse complement strand
AGCGGACCGAGCTCGACCGGTGGATCGTCTCACGGTTCAACCGCGTCGTGGGCGAGGTGCGAGCCGCGATGGATCAGTTCGAGGTCACCCGCGCCACGGCCGCGATGGAGACGTTCGTCGACGAGCTGTCCAACTGGTACGTGCGCCGCAGTCGGCGCCGGTTCTGGGGCTCGATCGCGGATGCCGAGAGCCTGTCGGCCTTCGTCACGCTGTGGGAGGTGCTGGTCGGCTTCTCCAAGCTGGTTGCGCCGTTCACGCCATTCATATCCGAGACGATTTATCAGAATCTGGTGCGCCGCATCGATCCGAAGGCGTTCGCCAGCGTGCACCTGTGCGACTATCCGGTCGCCGAGGCGGCGCAGATGGACGAGGCGCTCGAACGCAAGATGGGCTTCGTGATGCGCGTCGTGCAGCTGGGCCGGGCCGCCCGCAACGAGGATAACCTCAAGGTGCGGCAGCCGCTGGCCGAGATGAAGGTCGTGGCCCCCGATGCGACGGACCGTGCCGCGCTCGAGGCGATGAAGGCGATCGTGATGGAGGAGCTGAACGTGAAAGCCGTCACGATGCTGGCCGACGGCGGCGCCCTGACGAACTACCTCATCAAGCCCAACTTCCGCACGATCGGCAAGGGCCCCTACAAGGGCTTCATCCCGAAGATCAAGGCCCACCTGGAAGCCGCCGACGGCAACGCCGTCCACAAGGCGATCACGGCGGGCGGCTACGCGTTCGAGATCGAGGGGAACCCGGTGACGCTGAAGGCCGAGGATGTCGAAGTCTGCACCCTGGCCGCCGGAGAGCTGGCCGTCCAGACCGAGGGCACGCTCACCGTCGCCCTCGACAAGAAGCTGACCCGGCCGCTGATCCTCGAAGGGCTTGCCCGCGAGCTCGTGAACAAGATCCAGTTCATGCGCAAGGAGTCGGGCCTCGAGGTGCAGGACCGCATCCGCGCCGCCTGGCACGTGGCCGATGCCTCGAAACGCGCCGACATCGAGGAAATGTTGAAAAATCATAAGGAATATATTTGCCAGGAAACACTTGCCGTGGCTCTCGAACCCATGGCGGATCCGTCCGCCGGCAGCGAGTGGAACTGCAACGGCATCCTGGTGCGTGTCCAGATCAGCAAGGAGCAGATGCAATGAAATTCTCGATTCCGCTCGGTCCGTTGAGCGATGCGCTGGGAATCGTCGGCAGGGCGGTCGCCGTCAAGGGCGTCCGGCCCATTCTGGCCAACGTGCTCGTGAACGTCGAGAACGGCGAGATCCGCCTCGTCGGCACGGATCAGGAGATCATGGCGCTGGCCCGTATCCCGGCGAATATCGAAACCCCCGGCCACTTCACGATTCCGGCGAAGCTGCTGCAGGAGATCATCGGCAGCCTTCCCGGCGACGCGAACGCCGAGGTGCGGTGCGAGCTGCTCGACGGCCAGGAGAACCTGATCCAGATCGCCTGCGGCCGCAATAAGTTCAGCATCCCGGTCCAGGGCGTCGAGGACTTCCCCCCGATCCCCAGCCTCGAAGGCGAGGCGTATCCGCGATTCGACGTGGCGGCCGAAGAGCTCCGGCGGGCGATGAAGGAAGTCAGCATCGCGGTCGGCACCGACGAGAGTAACCCGAGTCAGCGCAGCATCTGCATGAACTTCGGGACCGAGCGCGAGATCACGCTCGCGGCGACCGACAGCCGCCGGCTCGCGGTCACGCACATCCGGAACGTCGCGTTCCCCGCCGAGTTCGGCAAGACGCTCCTGCTGCCGGCCCGGGCGCTGAACGAGACGATCAAGCTGCTCGAGTCGACCGAAACGGTCACGGTCGGCCTGTTCCAGCAGCAGCTCGTGCTGACGGCCCCGCAGTTCCAGCTGATCACGCGGCTCATCGACGGCAAGTTCCCGGATTACAACCGGGTGCTGCCGAAGGAGTCGAACCGGCGGATGACGGTCGACCGCAAGGAGCTCGTCCAGAGCCTCAAGTCCGTCACCCCGATCGCGCGCCACAGCAGCCAGATGGTGCGGTTCGATATCGGTCCGAATGAAACGAAGGTCTGGGCCGAGTCCCGGGAAGAGGGCCGGTCGGAGGCCTTCATGCCGACGGCTCTCGACGGCGAGCCGATCAATATCGCGTTCAACGCCCAGTATATGCTCGACTTCCTCGGCGTGGTCGATGCCGATGCGGTCGTGCTCGAGATGACGACGCCCAGCTATCCCGGCGTGATGCGGCCGAAGGGCGACGATCAGCCGTTCCGCTACGTCGTCATGCCGATGACCAACTGAACCGAAAAGACGGGGCCGCCGGAAACTGCCGGCGGTCGCCGCGGGAGGATCACATGAACCAGGAAGAACTCGGCCGCTACCGGCAGAATCTGACCAGTCCCCGCGCCGACGTGCGGCGCAAGGCGATCACCGATCTGCGCAAGCTGTCGGGCGAGGAGGCCATTCCGGTGCTCATCTCGGTGCTGGGCGAGCGCAACGGCGAGGTTCAGGCCGATCTGACGCGGGCGTTCCTCGCCTACAAGGATGCGGCGCTGCCGTATCTCGTACGGGCGCTTGGCGAGCCGTCCTGGAACAACCGCCACGCGGCTTCGCGCATCATCGGGGCGCTGGGTGACTCGGCGCTGTCCCGGTTCCTCGAGCTGATCCCCAAGAACGAGGAGGATGTCGATTACTGGATGGTCCAGACGCTGAGCCTGATGGGCGGCGAGGCCACCCGGTATCTGATCAAGGTGTTCGGCCACCAGAATCCGCGGGTGAAGCTGGCCGCGATCCGCGCCGCCGGCAACGTCCGCGATCCCCAGGTGGTGCCGGCGCTGCTGGCCCTGCTCGAGGAGAAGGGGTGGCCGGTGCGCAAGGCGGCCTACGACAGCCTGACGCTGGTGCACGACCTGAACCCCGATGCCGTGATGAAGGCGTTGCACGAAGCCTCGGTCGAGGCGAAATACTGGGTCATCAAGCTCGTGGCCGTCACCTGTGATCCTGCGCTGATCCCCGTGTTCTGCGAGATCGTCGAGAAGGACCCCGAGGAGTCGAAGCTCGAGGCGATCCGGGCGATCGCGATGATCGAGACGCGCGAAGCCCAGAAGGTGCTCGTCGGCTACCTGTCCCACAAGACCTGGATCATCCGGAAAACGGCTGCCGACGCGATCTGGGAACAGGGGCTCGATGCCGGCGAGGAGCTGCTCTCGGCGACCGCCAACCCCAACGTCGATGCCCGTTACTGGTCGGTGCGCGTGCTCGGACGCAGCAACGAGCCGAAGGTGTTCGGTCGTCTGCTCGACTCGCTCCATGACCCGCACTCGTCGGTGCGCGCCGCCGCCTGCCAGGCCCTCGGCTCGATGGGCGACCGCCGCGCCCTGCCGCCGCTGATGGAGCTGATCGCCGACCCGTCCGAAGACGTGCGCACCGCCGCCATCTTCGCCGTCAGCCTGATCGGCGACAAGGATGAGCGCATCGCGAGCCAGCCTTCCGTGCCCAAGCATCTCAAGCCCGAGAATCAAATGCCCTGCCCCCACTGCCAGAAGTCGATCGGCCGCTCCTTCACCTTCTGCCCCTTCTGTCTCGGCCATCTGAAGAACGCCTGCCGCAAATGCGGCCGCCCCATGGAAGCCGGCTGGAAAGGCTGCCCCGACTGCGGCCAGCCCGCCTGATGCAATAACATAGATTCTTTGATAAAATACTTCGGACACCGGCTCCTCAAAACGGCCGGTGTCCGAATCTCTTTTGAGTCGAATCGAGATGAACCGGCAATCATACACCGACGAATCCGAGAGGCAAACCCGCCGAGTGCGCATCGACACGAAACTGCGCGCTCTCGGCTGGTCGATCGTCGATCATGAAGAAGGCCTTGTTCATGCCTCGCTGACTGCCCACGCCGTGCGGGAGTATCCCACCGAGAACGGGCCGGCGGATTACGCTTTGTTCGTCGGTGGAGCCTGGCTCGGCATCCTCGAAGCCAAGCGCCTGGCCGTCGGCCCCCAGAATGTCCTCGAACAGGCAAAACGGTATTCGCTTGGTGCGACCGTCGCTTCCGGCAACTGGCAGGGGTATCGGGTTCCCTTCCTCTACTCGTCCAACGGGGAAACGCACTGGTTCATCGATATTCGCGATGACAAGGCGCTCTCCCGGCAGATCGGAAATCTTCACACCCCGGCCGCCCTGGTCGACATGGCCGCTTGCGACCAGCAGAAGGCCCTGTCATGGCTTCAGACAACGCCCGTAACCGACATCGCGCGCCTTCGCCCTTACCAACAGCAGGCGGTGAGCGATACCGAAACCGCCCTGGGAAAGCGGAAGCGGGCTCTGCTCATCGCCATGGCCACCGGAACCGGCAAGACGTTCACCATCGCCGCCCTGCTGTACCGTCTCCTGGCTTCCGGATACGCCCGCCGTATCCTCTTCCTCGTCGACCGCAAAGCCCTTGCAGCCCAGGCCGTTCGTGAGCTGGCCTCGTTCAATACGCCGCACGGCCGGAAGTTCGACCAGGAATACGAAGTCTATTCCCAGCGCTTCAAGCGCGAAGATTTCGACGAAAACGAATCCTTCGATCCGAAGGTTCTTCCCGAAGCCTATCTGACGAGGCCGGACGGCACGCAGACGTTCGTCTACGTCTGTACCATCCAGCGCATGGCGATCAATCTGTTCGGCCGGGAAGGCGGCTTCGCGCAGGATGCGGCCGATCCGGAACTGACCGACGATGCGGACTGCCTCGACATCCCAATTCATGCGTTCGACGTCATCATCGCCGACGAGTGCCACCGCGGATACACGGCCGCCGACGATCTCGTCTGGCAGAGGACCATCGATCACTTCGATGCCGTCAAAATCGGCCTGACCGCGACACCGGCCAAACACACCGTGGCCGTCTTCGGGGAACCGGTGTTCCGCTACACCGTCCAGGAGGCCATCCATGACGGATGGCTGGTCGACTACGACGCCGTTGCGATCAGATCGGAAGTTCGTATCAAAGGCACGTTTCTGAAGGAAGGCGAACGGGTGCATTACGTCGACACAAAAAGCGGCACGCAGCGGCTCGACCACCTCGAAGACGAGCGGAAATATGAATCGACCGATATAGAATCAAAGATCACCGTGCCCGAGTCGAACCGGAAGATCATCCAGGAAATCGCCCGATACGCCCGGGAACACCAGGCCCGCACCGGCCGCTTCCCCAAGACGCTGATCTTCGCCGTCAACGATATCCAGCACACCTCTCATTCGGACCAGCTCGTCTCGATCTGCCGGGAGGTGTTCGGCGAGGGGGATGCATTCGTCCAGAAGATCACCGGGAACAAGAACGTCGACCGGCCGTTGCAGCGCATTCGCGAGTTTCGGAACCGGCCGGCTCCGAAGGTTGTCGTCTCCGTCGACATGCTTTCGACCGGCATCGATATCCCGGCTCTCGAGTTCATCGTGTTCCTGCGGCCCGTGAAATCCCGCATCCTGTGGGAACAGATGCTCGGACGCGGCACGCGCCGGTGTCCCGACATCAACAAAACCCATTTCACCATCTTCGACTGCTTCGGCGGAACGCTCATCGAGTATTTCAAGGATACCGGAGGCTTCGAGGTCGATCGTGGGGGAACGAAGCCGGTCGGCATCGCCGAGATCATCGAAAATATCTGGCAGAATATAGAACGTGAGTACAACGTCCGACGGCTGGTCGGCCGGCTGCGCCGCATCGAGAAGGACATGTCGGGCGAGGCCCGGGACAAGTTCGCGAAGTTCATTCCCGACGGCGATATCGGAGCCTTCGCGGAAGGTCTTCCCGACCGGATGAAGAACGATTTCACGACGGTCATGGGCATCCTGCGCGACAAGGAGTTCCAGGAGCTTCTCGAGCATTATCCCCGGGCGCCCCGCACGTTCCTGATCGCACCGGATGCCCCGGATAAGGTGACGTCGGAATACAAGATCCGGCGAGGGGACAAGCTACTCGTGCCGGCCGATTATCTCTATGAATTTTCCGCCTTTGTCGCCGGAAAACGGGATGAGATCGACGCGTTGCGCGTCCTGCTGAACAAGCCGAAAAGCTGGTCCGTCGAGACGCTCGAAGACCTGCGCCGGTTGTTGCGGGACGCGGCATTCAGCGAAGAGGACCTGCGGAAGGCGCACGAGATCGTTCACAAGAAGCCGTTGGTGGATGTCATTTCGATGGTGAAACACGCCGCGATGGCCCAGGAGCCTCTTCTGACGGCGGCGGAGCGCGTCGACCGTGCGCTCGCCAACGTCTGCGGCGGCGCTTCATTTTCCGAGGAGCAGAAGGCCTGGCTCGCCCTCATTCGCGAGCATCTGGTCACGCACCTCTCCATCGGAAAAGAGGATTTCGTGCAGATCCCGATTTTCGAGAGGAAAGGCGGCATCAGCCGCGCCAGAAAAGTCTTTTCCGACCGTCTCGACGAGTTTTTGTCGCAGCTCAACGAAGCGATGGTTGCCTAAACCGGCCGCATCGTGTTCAATGGGACCCTCACCCGCGCGGTTAGCGGCGGCCGAGTTACACCAATGAAACGATGGTGCCACGATGTCTGATATCGTCAACAAACTCTGGGGCTTCTGTCACACGCTGCGCCACGACGGCGTCGATTACGGGGATTACATCGAACAGCTCACGTACCTGCTGTTCCTGAAGATGGCCGACGAGAAGGAAGTCGAGATTCCCAAGGGGTGCGGCTGGGGAAGCCTGAAGAATCTCTCCGGTCAGCCGCTCATCGACCATTACACCGGCATCTTGCAGAAACTGCGCGATGCAAAGGGGCTGCTGGGCGACATCTTTGCCCAGGCCATGCCCCGGTTCAACAATCCCGTCAACCTCAAGAAGCTCGTTGCCATGATCGACGAGGAGGAGTGGACTGCGCTCGACGTCGACGTGAAGGGTGAGGCGTTCGAGGGGCTGCTGGAAAAAGCCGCATCCGAAGGGAAGAAGGGGGCCGGCCAGTATTTCACGCCGCGCCCGCTCATCCAATCTATCGTGAGTGCTATGAAACCAGACCCGCGCGGGAAGGCTGATTTCACCATCATCGACCCCGCCTGCGGGAGTGGCGGATTCCTCATGTGTGCTTGGGAATGGCTGATCGGCGAGACGAAGGGCGCGATCGACCGGCGTGAGATCAAACGGATCAAGGAACGGACCTACTTCGGGCAGGATCTCGTCGCCCGGCCGCGTCGGCTGGCCCTGATGAACCTGTTCCTGCACGGCCTGACGCCGACGATCTATCTCGGCGACACGATTTACGAGCCGGAACGGGGCGAGCGGTACGACGTGATTCTGACGAGTCTGGCGATCCGGTAGGCCAACGTCCTGGACTTGCCCGAGCCGGCGCATGCCAGACACAAAACCTCGCGGGCGGTATCCACCGCCGCGTCGTATTGCTGCGGCGTCAACTCGTTCCTCAAGACCTGGTCGATACTCATGTGAATTAAGTCCCCTTTTTGATGGTCACGTCCCGGCGCTGTTCAGCAGGACCCGTTTGATGCTTCTACCGTGTGCCGCGATGAACGGCGGCGGCAGGGCGTTGCCGATCATCAAGGCCACGGCGGACTTGTTGTCGGTGGTCGGGAACTTGTACCGGCGGGGAAAACCCTGCAGAAGCGCCGCCTCGCGCATGGTGATCGCCCGGTCCTCCTCCG
>DAOOQQ010000124.1:0-7747 GCA_035388825.1 Candidatus Ozemibacteraceae bacterium | reverse complement strand
GTTCCCATCTGCCCGTTATCTGCCCTCCATCAGCGGATGCGTTCTTGAATCAGAAGGGTATTTCAACGGAGGATCTCTGCGGTGTTCCCTTCCTCCGGGCGGGTTTGAAACCCGCCCCTACAGGGCAACACAAGGACGAATTTATATCTCTGTGCCTCTGTGCCTCTGCGGTGAAGCGGTCTTCGTCCCTTTCAAGAATGCCCAATCTGATCTCCCCGGGCGGAAGCCGGGGCTCGATCCTCACGAATCAGTAGTGAGGCGGCTTCTCGTTGGCGGGGTTGATATCGGCCTCGGTCATCGATGAGGGGGACATCTTCGACCTGATCTGCGAGAGCGTCCGCTCCAGACTCTGCATCTCGAGCTGGAGGTTCGTGACGATCTCGTTCAACTCTTCGATCGTGCGATCCTGGAAGGACACCTTCGTTTCGAGCTCGATGATGCGTTGCTCGAGGGAAACATCGCCGTCGGAACTCATCGTTCGGGCCTACTTCTTTTTGACACTGAAGCCGAAGGTGCCGATCATCTTGCCCAGCTCGAAATACGTGCCGTGGGCGAAGGCGACGAGGCCGGCCTTGTCGATGCTGAGATGGTTTTCGGGGGTGATCAGCCGCTTGCTGACCTGCACCCCGACGATCTCGGCGATGAACAGGGTGTGGGAGCCCAACGGGATGCTCTGCCGGACCCGGCACTCGATATTGATCGGGCATTCGGCGATGATCGGCGGCCGGACGTGCTCTGCGGGGGCCGCGGTGAGGCCGGTGCGGGCAAACTTGTCGTGCTCCTTGCCCGAGATGACGCCGCACAGATCCGTGGCGTGGGCCTCGTAGCGCGAGGGCATGTTCACCACGAACTCGCCGGTTTCGGTGATGAGCTGATGGGAGTGACGGGCCGGGGTCACGCTGATGCCGAGCATCGGAGGGTTCGAGCACAGGGTGCCGGCCCAGGCGACGGTGATGATGTTGGGCGGCCCTTCGCGGCCCTGACACGAGACCATGACGACCGGAACGGGGCCCAGCAGAGTCCCTGCCGGCCAGGAGCGTTTTTCCGGCGGCCCGCCCGCCGGTGCGGCATGCTTCATCTGTTTTGCCATGCCTTCATTCTATGCGAGCCGCCGCTCCAGCGGCAACAGGGAAATCTCAGAGCCCCAGCATCCAGTCGTTCAACTCTTTCTGGAACTGGGGGAAATCCATCCCGGCGGCCTCGTCCAGCGCCTCGTCGAGCCATTCCCCCTTGCCGAGCGAACCGAGAAGGCCGTCGACACCGGACCATCCCCAGCGTTCGATGAGAAACCGCATTGCCAGATACGACTGGAGATACCCGAGGCCGATCTGGTAGCCGTATGTCTGCTGCTGGGGGTTCAGGTTGATCTCCTTGAGCGGGATGAAATGCCGCTCGTTCAGGATCTTCGTCTGGTACAGCTTCTCGTAATCCGACCGGAGGTTGGTCGGATCGCCGTTGGCGAATTTGAACTCCTCGTACACCGCGAGACCTTCGTTGATCCAGGTCGGACAGCGGTTGTTCGTGCGCAGGTTCACGATGACGTGGGTGAACTCGTGGGCGAGGATGCCCTTGACCGACTGGAGATCCGAGTAGCCCTGTTGTAAAGGAACAAGTATTTTTTCTCCGCGGGCCAGGGCGCCGACCCAGCGGGCCGAGTTGTTCAGCTCGTAAAACTCCTCCGTCAGGAAGAAGATCACGTTGATCTTGACGTCGGGTTTGTACATCAGATCCGAGGTCACCTGGTCATACACGTCCTCGAGCACTTCCAGCGTGACATCGCCGATGTCTTTCTGGGACGAGCCGGCGTAATGGATGACGAACCGCTGGTTCTCGTCCGTCGTCGTGCCCGAGATCGAGGCAGACTGTTCGCGCGCGCGCGCGATCAGGGCGCGGAGGGCATCCGTCTCCTGGCCGTTGGGCGCGTGCTCGAGGGCTTTCTCCCAGATCTCGATGGCCCGGTCGAAATCCTTCAGTTCGAAACAGCACCGGCCGAGAAAATACAGCAGCAGATAATCATTGGGGATCTGCTTCTGCGCCTTTTCGAACAGGGCCAGGGCGTCCTCGTATTTCATCATCTTCATCTGCGAAATGCCGAGTTTCATCAGGCTGTCGAGATGTTCGGGCCGGTGGGAAAGCGCCGTCTCATATTTCGGAATGGCCGCCTCGAAGTTGCCGGATGCGAACAGCGCCTGGCCCCACTGATACGGCACGTCAAAGGAGTCGGGGCTGAAATCCGATGCTTCCTGGAAACAGGCCTCGATCTCGGCAAACGGCCGCCCCTTGAGCAGCACGGCCTTGCGCAGCAGAAGAGCCGAGAGTTGGAAACGAAGATCGGGGTCTTGGGGAATGCGCGCGAACAGGCGACGCCGGCTTTCGAGAAGCTCGTCGACCTGGTCGATGTTCAACTCGGACAGCCGCACGACGGTGCCGGTCGGATTGACGAGCGTGCCTGGAGCGGATGCCGTGCCAGCCGCCGTCGAAGCGGGGAAGAGAGCCAGACACGAGGCGAGCACCAGCGCGGCAAGATACAGATTCGAGTGCCGATACGAGTCGGTCATGGGAACGTCTCCCTGTCCATCATCTGGAATCCCTTTTCATTATAACGTTGCCGGCAAAAGAGCGACACCCCACAGGAATTCTGTGGGGTGTCGGAATCCGCCGGTGGGAGGTCAGTGGCCGCCGAGGGCCTGCTTGACCTTGTCGAAGAAGGATTTACCGCCTTCGCCCAACTTCGAGTCGGCATCGCCGTCTTCGGCGGCGAGCTGGTGGAGAAGCTCTTTGGCTTTTTCGCTCAGATTGGTGGGGGTGCGGACGAAAATCTTGACGAGCTGATCCCCCTGGCCGCCCTGGAGGGATTTCACGCCATAGCCGCGCAGACGGAACACCTTGCCCGTCTGAGTTCCGCCTGGGATCTTGATCTTCACGACGCCCTGGAGGGTCGGCACGTCGACTTCGCCGCCGAGAGCCGCGAGCGGGAAGCTGACGTTGCGCTCGCAGACGATGTCGTCGCCGACCCGTTCGAACGTCTCGTGCTTGCCGACGGTGAGAACGATGTACAGACTGCCCGGGGGGCCTCCCCGGTCACCGGCCTCGCCTTCGCCGGTAAGTTTCAGCTTGCTGCCCGTTTCAACACCGGGCGGAATCTTCACGTCGAGAGATTCGGTGTGTTTCACCCGACCCAGGCCCTGGCAGGCGGTGCAGGGCTTGTCGATGATCTCGCCCTCGCCCTGGCACTGGTGACAGGTTTTCTGGATCGAGAAAAAGCCCTGCGCGAGCGAAATCGTTCCTTTGCCGCGGCAGACCGGGCAGACTTTCCGGCTGCTGCCGGCCTGGGCGCCCGAGCCGCCGCACGTGGTGCAGCCGGCCGACCGCGGGATCGTGATCTTCTTCTCGCAGCCGAACACGGCCTCCTCAAACGTGATCTCGAGGTCGTAACGCAGATCCGAGCCCCGCCGGGGGCCGGCCTTGTGGCTCGAACCGCCGAAAAAGTCGGATAGTATATCTCCAAATATATCTCCGAAGTTCCCGAATCCCTGGAAGTCCTGGGGATTGAAGCCGGCCCCTTCGAGACCGGAATGTCCGAACTGGTCGTAGGCGCTGCGCTTCTTCGGATCACTGAGGATCTGGTAGGCCTCGTTGATTTCCTTGAACTGCTCCGCGGCCTCTTTCGCCGGGTTGACGTCGGGATGGTATTTCCGGGCGAGTGTGCGGTAGGCCCGCTTCAGCTCCGCCTCGTCGGCATTTTTCGCAACGCCGAGGACCTCGTAGTAATCACGCTTGGCCATCTGTGTCTCCTGGAATCGCGGCCCTGCGGGGCGGCTCCGGTGGGAACCGCCCCGCGTGAGGTGCTGTTACTCGGCCTTCTTGAACTCGGCGTCCACGACGTTGTCGTCGTCCTTCTTGTCGCTCTCGGGCTTCGCCCCGGGGTTTGGATCGGCCTGCTGGCCGCCGGCCTGGGCCTGCTGCTTCTCGCCGGCTTCCTTGTACACCATCTCGGCGACCTTGTGGGCGACCTGCATCAGCTCGTCCGTCTTCTTCTTGATTTCGTCGAGATCGTCGCTCTCGAGCGCCTTCTTCAGTTCGGCGCACTTGGAATCGACCTGGCCCTTGAGGTCGGCCGGAACCTTGTCTCCGAGCTCGCGCAGGTTCTTTTCGGTCTGGTAGACGAGGCTTTCGCCCTGGTTCTTCGCCTCGATCTTGTCCTTCTGCTTCGCATCCTGCTGGGCATACTGCTCGGCATCCTTCACCATCTTGTCGATCTGGTCCTTGTTCAGGCCGGAGGAGCTGGTGATGGTGATCGCCTGCTGCTTGCCCGTCGCGAGATCCTTCGCCGAGACATTCACGATACCATTCGCATCGATATCGAACGTAACCTCGATCTGGGGAATGCCTCGCGGCGCCGCCGGGATGCCGACCAGGTCGAAGCGGCCGAGCGTCTTGTTGTCGCCGGCCATCGACCGCTCGCCCTGGAGCACGTGGACCGACACGGCGGGCTGGTTGTCGCTCGCCGTCGAGAACACCTGGCTCTTCTTGGTCGGGATCGTCGTATTGCGCGGAATCAGGACGGTCATCACGCCGCCGAGGGTCTCGATGCCGAGCGAGAGCGGGGTGACATCGAGCAGCAGCACGTCCTTGACCTCGCCCTGAAGGATGCCGGCCTGGATGGCTGCGCCCATCGCGACGCACTCCATGGGGTCGACGCCGCGCTCGGGATCCTTGCCGAAGTGGTCCTTCAGCAGCTTCTGGACGATCGGCATGCGGGTCGGGCCGCCGACCATGATGATGTGGTTGATCTCGGTGCGCTTGAGGCTCGCGTCACGCAGGGCATTGTCGATCGGGGGTTTGCACCGCTCGATGATCGGGTCGATCAGCTCCTCGAGCTTCGACCGGGTCAGGGTCATCAGCAGGTGTTTGGGGCCGGCCGCCGTCGCGGTGATGAACGGCAGGTTGATGTCGGAGGTCGTGGTGGTGGACAGCTCGATCTTCGCCTTCTCGGCCGCTTCCCGGAGGCGGGTCATGGCCATCGAATCGCCGGAAAGGTCGATGCCTTCCTTCGTCTTGAAATCGTTGACGATGAAGTCGAGCAGCGATTTGTCCATGTCGGTGCCGCCGAGCTGCGTGTCGCCGTTCGTCGAAAGAACCTCGAAAACGCCGTTGCCGAGCTCGAGGATCGTGACATCGAGCGTCCCGCCGCCCAGATCGAACACCAGAATCTTGCGTTCGCCCTGCTTGTCGAGGCCGTAGGCGAGAGCCGCAGCCGTCGGTTCGTTGATGATGCGCTTGACCTCGATGCCGGCGATGGCGCCCGCATCCTTCGTCGCCTGGCGCTGGGCGTCATCGAAATACGCCGGAACCGTGATGACAGCGCCGGTGACCTTGTCGTTCAAAAAGGCTTCGGCATCGCGCTTGATCTTCTGCAGGATCATCGCCGAGATCTCCTGCGGCGTGTACTGCTTGTCGTCGATCTTCACCTTGTGGCTCGTGCCCATCTTGCGCTTGATCGCCTGGATGGTGCGATCGGGGTTGGTGGCCGCCTGGCGTCGCGCAGGCTCGCCGATCAGCCGTTGTCCGTCCTTCGTGAAGGCGACATAGCTGGGAAAGGCCTTGCCGCCGATCGAGACGCCCTCGGCGCTCGGGATGATGACGGGCTTTCCGCCCTCGATAACGGCCGCTGCCGAGTTCGACGTTCCAAGATCGATTCCGATAACCCGTGACATGATTTCCTCCTCTGAGTGTGTGCCGGCGCGCCGTCGCGGCCGTTACTTGTGGTTGATGACGACTTTCGCCGTGCGCAGAACGCGTTTCTTGAACTGGTACCCTTTCTCATACTCGGTCAGAACGACGTCGTCGTCCTGATTCGGATCCGTGCTCTTCGTCATGGCCTCGTGCAGATTCGGATCGAACTTCTGGCCCTTGGCCGGAATCGGCTTCAGGCCTTCCTTTTCGAGCACGTCGTTGAGCTGGAAGAACAGCATCTCGAAGCCGTCCATGATCTTCGGCTCGACCTTCGCGTCGGTCAGTTGGCGCATGGCCGACTCGAACGTATCGAGCACCGGAAGCAGCTTCTTGACGAAGGCTTCGGAGCCGTATTCCGACATTTCGAGCAGCTTCTGGTCGGTGCGCCGCTTCAGATTGTCGTAATCCGCCAGAGCCCGGTGATATCGGTTTTTCGTCTCGGTGAGCTCCTTCTTCAGGGAATCGGCTTCCTTCTTCAGGATCTCGACCGGATCCTCCGGCTGGGGCGCGGCCGCCTGCTCCGCGGCAGGGCCGGGCTGGCTCTGTCCGTTGCCAGGCGAAGCCGGGGCGCCGCCGGCGGGCTGTTCGGGCGCGGGGGACGCGGCAGCCTCGGGCATCGGTTGGGGATTCTTCGTTTCGGCTGTCATTCTCGTCTCGCTTTCTGAAAATATACGACTAAATTTATTTGCTTCCGGATTCGGGCCGGGCGGAGAGAAGCAGATCGCTCAGTGCCCGGGAAATGTTGCCCAGGGTCGCGACGACGCGCGCATAATCCATCCGCAGCGGTCCGATGAGGCCGATCCGGCCGAACGACTGGTTCGGGCCGCGATACCGCGCGGTGACGACCGAAAGATCGTCCACGGACAAACCCGAGTCGGAGCCGATATTTACCATGATATCGTCCCCGCTTTCAAGGCTTCGTGCCATCAACTGGAGAAGCTGCTCCTTGCGGTCGAGCAGGCCGATCATCTTGCGCATCTTGTCGGGATCGCTGAATTCGGGTTTGTCGAACACGTTCACGAAGCCCTCGAGAAAAATCGTGTCCGAGGCGGGATTCGAAATGGCCGTGCGGACCCGGTCGGTGAGCTGGGCGATCAACTGGTTGTGACGGGCAAGTAGATCTCTCGAGCGCCGGAGGAAATCCGCCTCGGCATCCGTCACGTGGGTGGCGGTGAGCTCTGACCGGAGATGGAGTGCCAGGTTCCGCAGCTCCTCGTCCGTGGTCGTGGCGGGGATCGTCACGAGCTGATCCGTGATATGACCGCACTCGTCGACCATGACCAGCATTGCCGTCGTCTCGAGGACACGGATGATCTGAAGATTCCGGACGGCATTTCCCGACTTGTGCGGGGCGAGAACGAGGCCCGGAAGGCCGGTCTGCTCGCAGGCGACCTTGACGGCGGTGCGGAGCACCTCCTGCTCACGCGAGCGGCTTTCGATGCGGCTTTCGAGAAGCGCCATGACGGCGTTTTCGAGCTGGCCCAGCCGCTCGTATTCGAGGAGAAACCGGACGTAAAAGCGGTATCCCTTTTCCGTCGGAATGCGGCCTGCGGAGGTGTGGGGGGAGAACAGGTAGCCCATCGACTCGAGGTCGGCCATCTCGTTCCGGATCGTCGCCGGCGAGAACGCGAGACCGCCGAAGCGGGAGATGGTGCGGGATCCGACGGGAATGCCGGTCGTGATGAAGGAATCGCATACTTCCTTGAGCACGCGACGCTGGCGATCGTTCAGATCGGGGGCGAGACGTTCAAGCGTCTCGGATGGCGTCTGGTGGGCTTCCATAATGACTACTTCCGTTCCTACAACGTTCTGCGAAAGGAATGAACCACCGAGGCACAGAGACACGGAGATTCGAAGACCTCTTCCCCACAAAGGCACCTGATGCACGAAGAACAGCTAAAAAAGATATCGACGAGGACTTTGTGCCTTTGTGGTGGTGCCAGAAATTTCAGCCTGCCAGACACGGAGGCTCGTTTCATAGATCCCTTTGACCTGACTCTGCGTCTTGGTG
>DAOOQQ010000123.1:0-7872 GCA_035388825.1 Candidatus Ozemibacteraceae bacterium | reverse complement strand
GACTTGTCGCCCGTACCCGCGTTGCCGTTGAAGGCGCGCGGGTTGCCGCCCGACTCGGCCATGCCGACGGCCCAGGCCGTCCGCAGCTGCTCGCCCGACAGACCGGCCCGCTGCAGCCAGGAGTAGAGGGCTTTTCCGCCCTTGGCTCCCGACGCCGGCGCGGCAACGTTGGGGTTGGCGGTGAACGAGCTCGAAGACGGCGGGGTGCTGGTGTTCGACGGCGAGAGTTTGCCCTTGGTGCCCGGGATGACGAACTCCCACCCGGGGTAGATCAGATTCGGGTTGTTGACGAGGCTGGGGTATTTCGCCTTGTTGGCCTCGACGATATCCCAATACCGGCTGCCCTCGCCGAGGAACCGCTTCGCGATGTTCCAGAGACAGTCCCCCGACACGACGGTGTACGTGCCGCCCGCTTCTCCCGTGGCGGCCGACGAGGTGCCTGAGGCCGCCGCGGTGACGGCTGGCGTCGTCGAGGAGGCAGCCTGCCCGACGATTCCATCATCGGCGACGGTGACATCCTGGGAAGCGGTGAACGGCGCGCTCTGCGCGAGACCTGGCGCGGCATTCCAGAGCCAGGCACAGGCAAAAGCTATCAGCACCATCTGGAACAGATGAGTTCGTCTCATATCGTACCCTCCCGACGAGATACTCCCATTCTACCAGCCCAATCCCCCCGGCAGGAAGAAGGGCATCCGGACCCCGTGAAGAACGAACCGAATCGCGGCAATGGCTGAAACGACCGCGACAGGGAGGAGAAGGACCCGGAGAATCGGCGCGAGGCGCGCCTTGAAATACTCCTGGGTCATGGAAAAGCAGAGGTGTGCCGGAGAGAGCATCACGCCGGCGATGCCCCCCGCATAGGCAAGCTGGATCCACACCTCCGGCCGGTCGCCCCAGAACGGGACGAGGATCGGAAACACGGTGCCGACGAACCCGGTCGTGACCCCCGTCAGTGCGCCCATGAAAAAGGGAAGGAGAAAGCTCAGCAGCCACGGGGGCGTGCCCAGGCGGAGCATCGAGGTGCCGACGATCTGGATCAGCCCGGTGGTGATGAGCACCTTGCCGAACAGGAAGACGGACCAGATCAGCAGGATGATCGGCTTGTTGAACGAGTGGCGAAAGAAGATCCAGAGCCGCCAGGGGGAGATCCGCTCGATGAGCGCGAAAACGACGATGATCCCGAAAAGGCCGAGGGTCACGGGGATCTTCACGAGAGCCACGATCACCACCGCCAGGATGGGCCAGAGAACCAGAAGATTCGAGGCCCCGTTCCCGGCGGGCCGTTCGGTGGATGCAGCGAGAAAGGCGGCCGTCTGACGGCGGTAGCGCGGGAAAAACGCGAGCCAGCCGCCGAAAAATCCCGCGATGGTCAGGGGCAGCAGAATCCAGGCGAGCGCCGCCGGTGTCATTCGCACGACCCCCGCCGCCAGGATCACGCCGGGGTACAGTGGAAACGACATTTCCCAGCAGTGCCGGAACCAGTAGTTCGTGAAGACCTTGTCCTCTTTCGAAAGGGAAATGCGGTTGCCCACCTCATCGGTGATCGGCGCGGTGAACATCGCCCCGCCCGGCATCGGGATCAGGCCGACGATCGCCGGCACCGAGGCCAGCACCCAGCGCGGATCGCGCATCCGGCTGTTGAGATACGCCGAAATCCGCTCCATGCGGTGGGTGGCTTTCAAGAGAAAGGAATATAAATAAATGAGCATCACCATCGCGAGCAGCTCGAGCACGGTGGGATCGGTCGAGACGGCGAGGGAATCCGCCGCCAGCCCGCGGATGCCGCGCCCGAGCAGGGTGCCGATGCCCAACGCGGCGGCGAGGATCACCTGCCAGAGCGGAACCCCGCGCCGCGTCAGGGCGACGATGATGAAGAGCCAGACGGCCAGGACGGCCAGTGCAAACGGTTCGCTCATGTCTCCCTTCCCGGATCGTGACGGTCACTGCAAGGAAGGCATGATACACGGTTTTGCCGCGTTGGGCGCGTTCGCCGATACGATCGGTATGCAACAGGGGCGCCGGGTGTAGCCCGGCGCCCCTGTGTCAGAGCGGAAAAACCTCCGGAATCAGAGCTCCCGGCGGCCGTGGTAGTGGGTGTGGAGCAGCTTGTGGGAAAGCTCGCTGCCCGGCTTTCCGAGGAACTCGGCGTAGAGGCGCTTGATGGAGGGATTCTCGTGCGACTTGCGGATCTTGTTGTTCTTGTCGTCGCGATAGATGGCTTCCATGCGCTTCTCGAGGATCTTGGGGTCGCCGCGGGTGTAGGGCTGGCCGCCGCCGTTCAGGCAGCCGCCGGGGCAGGCCATGATCTCGATGATGTGGTACTGCGCCTCGCCCTTCCGGATCTTGTTGAGGAGCGTGCGGGCGTTTCCGAGGCCCGACGCGATCGCGGCGCGCACGTCGAGATCGCCGACCTTCACCGTGGCCTCCTTGATCCCGTCGAGACCGCGGACGGCAGTGAAGTCGATGTTCTTCAGATCCTGGCCGGTGACCCAGTCGGCCGCGGTGCGCAGAGCCGCCTCGAGCACGCCGCCCGTCGCGCCGAAGATGACGCCGGCGCCGGTCGACTCGCCCAGCGGATCGTCATAGGTCGATTCTTCGAGGTGGTCGAAGGCTATGCCGGCTTCCTTGATCATGGCGGCCAGTTCCCGGGTCGTGATGACGATGTCGACGTCCCGCGAACCGCTGGCGTTGAACTCATCGCGAGCGGCCTCATACTTCTTCGCGAGACAGGGCATGACCGAAACGACGAGCATGTCTTCCGGCTTCACGCCGATCTTCTTCGCGTAGTAGGTCTTCGCGACGGCGCCGAACATCTGCTGCGGCGATTTGCAGGTCGAGGGGATGTGCATCAGATCCTGGAACTGGTGCTCGAAGAACTTGACCCAGCCCGGGCAGCACGAGGTGAGGATCGGGAGATTCTTCCCCTCCTTGAGGCGGGCGATGAACTCCGTCGTCTCCTCCATGATCGTGAGATCGGCCGAAAAGTCGGTGTCGAACACCTTCGCGAAGCCCATCATGCGGAGCGCCGTCACCATCTTGCCGGTCGTGATCGCGCCCGGCTCCATGCCGAACTCCTCACCCAGGGCCACGCGCACGGCGGGGGCCGTCTGGACGACGACGGTTTTACCGCTGTTGATCGCGTTCCAGCACTTGTAGGTGTGGTCGACCTCGGTCAGGGCGCCGGTCGGGCAGGCCGCGACGCAGCGGCCGCAGAACGTGCATGTGGTCTCGGAAAGGGGCTTCATGTCGGCCGGGCCGACCTTGGCGTTGAAGCCGCGGCCGATGCCGGAAAGGACGCCGACCGTCTGCACCTCGTTGCAGGCCACTTCGCACCGGCGGCACATGATGCACTTGTTGGGGTCGCGAACGATGGCTTCGCTGGAGACGTCGATATCATGCTTCGACATCTCGCCCTTGTACTTGATGCGGTGCAGGCCCATCTTCGCCGCGAGCTCCTGGAGCTGGCAGTCGCCGCTCTTCTCGCAGGTCAGACAGTCCTTGGGGTGGTCCGATAGCAGCAGGTCGAGCATCGTGCGGCGGGCGTTGATGACCCGCATGCTCGAGGTGATGACCTTCATGCCCTCGGTGGCCGGGGTGCAGCAGGACGGGGCCAGATTGGGGCGGCCGTCGATCTCGACGACGCAGACGCGGCAGGAGCCGGTTTTCGATTCGATCGCGCAGGGGCCGAACTGCTTGAGGTGGCACAGGGTCGGGATGTCGATGCCGAGCTTGTGGGCGGCATCAAGAACGGTCTGGCCCTCGGTGACCTGGACGGGATGGTTGTTGATCGTGAGATTGATCATGATGTTCGGTTCTCCTGACTCGACTTATTTCCGATCGACGGCGTGGAACTTGCAAACGCTCTGGCAGACGCCGCACTTGATGCACCTGCTCTGGTCGATCACGTGCCGCTTCTTCACCTCGCCCGAAATGCAGGGAACGGGGCAGTTGCGGGCGCACATCGTGCAGCCGACGCAGTTTTCATTGATCTCGAACCGCAGGAGTTCCTTGCAGACGCCGGCTTCACACCGCTTTTCGTTGATGTGGGCCAGATACTCATGCTCGAACTGGGCCAGGGTCGACAGGACAGGGTTCGGGGAGGTCTGGCCGAGGCCGCACAGGGCGGTGTCCTTGATCGCGTAGCAGAGATCTTTCAGATCCTTGAGCAGTTGCGGGGTGCCGCGGCCGTCGCAGATGCGCTGGAGCATCTCGAACAGGCGCTTGTTGCCGACGCGGCAGGGGGTGCACTTGCCGCAGGACTCGTCGAGCGTGAACTCGAGGAAGAACTTGGCGATGTTGACCATGCAGTCGTCCTGGTCCATGACGATCATGCCGCCCGAGCCCATCATCGAGCCGAGCCGCTTGAGCGACTCGTAATCGATCTCGGTGTCGAGCTGGTCGGACTTGATGCAGCCGCCCGACGGGCCGCCGGTCTGGACGGCCTTGAACTTGCGGTCGTTCACGATGCCGCCGCCGACGTTGAAGATGATGTCGCGCAGCGTCGTGCCCATGGGCACTTCGACCAGACCGACCTTCTTCACCTTGCCGGCCAGGGCGAACACCTTCGTGCCGGGCGAGCCGGCCGTGCCGATCTTCTTGAACCAGGCCGGGCCGTTCCGGATGATGGCGCACACGTTCGCGAACGTCTCGACGTTGTTCACGATGGTCGGCTTCTTCCAGAGACCTTCGACGGCCGGGAACGGGGGCTTCACGGTCGGTTCGCCGCGCTTGCCTTCGATCGAGTGAAGCAGGGCCGTCTCCTCGCCGCAGACGAAGGCGCCGGCGCCGTACTTGATCTGGATGTCGAAGTCGAAGCTGCTGCCCAGGATCTTCTTCCCGAGCAGACCGCGCTCTTTTGCCTGGCCGATCGCGATTTCGAGGCGCTTGACGGCGAGCGGATACTCGGCGCGGATGTAGATGATTCCGGTGTTGGAGCCGATCGCATACCCGGTGATGGCCATCGCCTCGAGAACCGAGTGCGGGTCACCCTCGAGCACGGCGCGATCCATGAATGCGCCCGGATCGCCCTCGTCGGCGTTGCAGACGACGTACTTCTGGTCGTTCTTCTGGGCCGCCGCGAACGCCCACTTCTTGCCGGTCGGGAAGCCGCCGCCGCCGCGCCCGCGCAGCCCCGACTCGGTGACGATGTCGATGACCTGCTTGGGCGTCATCTTGTGCAGCGCCTGGGAAAGGGCCTGATATCCATTCATTGCTATATATTGATCAATATCTTCGGGGTTGATCTTGCCCGTGTTGCGCAGGACGATGCGGGCCTGGATCTGGTCCTTGCTGGCCGTCTCGTTCTCTTCTGGGTAGAACCAGGTGCGCTTGAGGATCTCGCAGCTCACGGCCTCGATGCCCTTGGCCGCGGTCTCGACGATCGCGCCGGCCTGGGCGCCGGTCACGTGGCCGTAGATGACCGATTTGCCGGTGCCGTTGAACACGACCTCGATCGACGGCTCGCTGTGGCACAGGCCCATGCAGCCCACTTCGACGATGTCGATGTCGGCCTTGCGGGCCGTAATTTCATTCCTGAGCTGATCGAGAACGGGGCGGGTGCCGGCGGCGATGCCGCAGGTACCCAGGGAGACGAGGAGCGTGGCGCCGCCCTTACGGGCTTTGGCGCGAAGCTGTTCGGTGTGGAAAGTCAGTTTTTCGGGTGTGTCGATCATGGCGATGTCCTTTTCACTTGCACTCGTTGATGATTTCGGGAACCATCTTCGTCGTCACTTTTCCGTACACCCGCTCGTTCAGCATCACGACCGGAGCCATCGAACAGGCCCCGACGCAGCGCAGGCTGGTGAGGGAATACTTGCCGTCGGGAGTCGTCTCGCCGAGCTTGATGCCGAGATACCGCTGGAACTCCTCCACCAGCTTGTCGCCGCCCTTCACGAAACAGGCGGTGCCGGTGCAGATGTTGATCTTGTATTTGCCGACCGGGGTGTCGGTGAAATAGGAGTAGAAGCTGATCACCCCGTTCACTTCGGCCAGATGCAGACCCAGCCGCTTGGCGATGTGGATCTGGACGACGCTCGGCAGGTAGGTGAAGATCTCCTGCGCCTTGTGCAGCGACTGGATCAGGAAGCCGCGGTTCTTCTCGCGATCGTCCGTGAGCGGCAGCGTGGTGAGGTACCTGTCGAGCTCCTCTGCCTTCTGGGGAGAAAATTTGATCAATTCTTCCTTCGATGATGAGGACTGGTGGGGGCAGGACATCGTGACTCTCCTTGATTGCTCGATATTTTTTGAGGGCGGCACAGGACATGGTCATTCAACCATCTGCGTTGACCCGGAGAGTTTACCATAACTACCCGGCGAGGCAAGGTACCGGATCTCGAGCCGGGGTGCGGGACGGCAATCTGCCGGGTGCCGTTTCCCTTGCCTCGGAAGGACCGGATACGGTATGTTCTACCACTCTCCTATCATCGGGCCGGACAGAAAGGGATACCCATGAGGATTGTCCTTTCCGGAGGCGGCGAGATCAGCTACCTCCTGACCAGAGAACTCTCCCAGCAGCACGACCTGTTCGTGATCGAGCCTGACCCCATGCTGGGTGAGCGATTCCGTGAACTGGACGTCCAGGTCATTCAGGGGGTCGCGACCAATCTCGAAACCCTGCGTCAGGCTGAAGTCTCCCGTGCCGATTTCTTCATCGGGTGTGCCCATTCCGACGAAGTGAATATCATCAGTTGTCTGGCCGCCAAGCAGATCGGAAAGGCGCGCACCGTCTGTTTCGTCAACAAGGAGCATTATTTCGAGACGTTCCAGGGCGGGCTGGGAGCGCATCTCGCCATCGACTGCCTGCTCTGGCCCGAGAAGCTGCTCGCCGAGGATATCGCCCGGATCATCACCGTTCCCGGGGCGGTGGATGTCGAGGTCGTCGAGAAGGATATGCTGAAGTTGATCGAGTTCAAACTCGGCACCGATCATCCCGATGTAGGCAAGCCGTTGCGCGATCTCGATCTCCCGAAAGGAACCCTGATGGTGGCGCTGGTTCGTGACCAGGAAGTGGTGATTCCCGGCGGTGCCACGCGGCTCGCCGCCTGGGACAAGGTGGTCTTCTTCGGGACGGAAGACGGCATGCGCCAGTTGGTCAACAGGTATGATCCGCCCCGGCGCGGGAAGCAGGAAGTGATCGTCGTGGGGGGAGGGAACGCCGGCATGCTGCTTGCCGAGTGCCTCGAGGCGATGGGCAACGTTTCGGTGCGCCTCATCGAACTGGCCCCTGCAAGGGCTCAGACGCTGGCCTCCCGCCTTTCCCACACGATGGTGCTGAACGCCGACGGGACCGATATGGAATTTCTCTCCACCCAGCAGATGCATGACTGCGACTGCCTGATCGCCCTGACCACGAGCGACGAGAGGAATCTCCTGCTTGCCCTGATGGCCCGCCAGCTCAAGGCGCGCAAAATCATCACCCGCGTGGCAAACCCTGCCAACCAACCTCTTTTCGAGCGGGTTGGCGTGGATGTTGCGCTCAGCTCCCGGCTGGCCGCGGTTCGCATCGTCACCCTGATGATCAACAGCCAGGGCATGAACGTCCTCAACGTGATCGAGGGGGGCAAAGCCGAAGTGCTCGAAATCCAGGTCCCCGAGCGCTTTCCGGAATCCCTGCTCAAGGAGATGAAACTGCCCGATGGGGTCATCATCGGAGCTATCCGGCGTGGTGCCCATCTCGTGATTCCCCACGGCGACGATCTAATCAGACCCGGGGATTTCCTGCGGGCCTTCTGCAAGGCAGGGCAGGATGCCGGGCTTCGGCAGCTCCTGGTCAACCCTCCTGAATCTTCCGCGAGCACCCCTGCCGCATGATCCGCTGGCGTCTCGTCCTGGCCATGATCGGTCTCATCATTCGGGCATTCGGGGCTCTCATGC
>DAOOQQ010000122.1:0-8335 GCA_035388825.1 Candidatus Ozemibacteraceae bacterium | reverse complement strand
AGTATGCCGTTCTCGGTCTCGGCCGCTTCGGTTCGAAGCTCGCCACCTCGCTCTTTTCCCGCGGCGGGGAAGTTCTCGCGATCGATAGCGATCCGGATGCCATCGAGCGCATCAAGGATCACGTCTCGCACGTCGCGATCGCCGACGCGACGGACGAACTCGCTCTCCGCAGCCTCGGTATCCAGGACATGGATGTCGCCGTCGTGGCGATCGGAGAAATGATCGAAACCAGCATTCTGACAACGGCGCTTCTGAACCGCCTCGGCGTCCGCCGCATCCTCTCCCGCGCGGTAAACAAGTCCCAGAGCCAGATCCTGACCGAGGTCGGCGCCTCCGAGGTGTTCTCCCTCGAAGACCAGATGGGCGAACAGATCGCCAGCCGGCTCATCGCGCCCCACATCCTCGAAAGCATCACGCTCAGCTCCGGCCACTCGCTCGTCGAGATCCTCCCCCTCCGCTCGTTCATCGGAAAAACCCTCAAGGAGCTGAATCTTCGGGCACGCGCCGGGATCAACGTCATCGCGATCAAGCGGAAGATCCCCTCCATCAACGAAAAAGGGGAGAACACGATCAAGGTCGTTCTCAACGATCTCCCCTCGCCCGACGAGAAGATCACCAACGATGACATTCTCGTCGTCGTCGGCCAGGACGAGCGGATCTCGGCCCTTTCCCGCTCATTCGAACAGGAGGAAATGAAATGATCCGGATGTCGATGGCGACCCGCTTCCGGTTCGGGGCCGGCTTCTCTATATTTATAGTTATATTTCTTGGCATATTTTCTATTTATCATCTTCACTATCTCAATGAGGAGATCCAGACACAGCTGACCGACGATCTGACGCTGATCCGGTTCGCCGACGCGGCCGGCAGCCTCTGCAACGATGTTCAGTACCGCGTGGCGGCCGCCTGCCAGGCATCGTCTCCTACCCAGCTCACCGAAGCCGTGGCGACCCTGGAAAAGGCCCGGCGCCATCTCGAGACCGGCTTTCTGATGTCTCCTGCACGCCAGGCCAGCGCCGCGGCTCTGCTCGCCGAACTCAACGAGTATGCCGCCTCGATCCAGACCCTCGCATCCGGCTCCGTCCTCCCTCTGCCGGAGGGGTATCTCCTCGTCAGCGACCGCCACCGCAGCTTTCTCGGCAAGCTCGAGACCTTCGTCTCGACGAATCTCGAGGTTCTCACGACCCGTCAGACCAACCTCGCGGCCGTCAGTAAATCCTTCCAGACCCGCATGGGTGTCATCGCGGTCCTGACCGTCGTTCTCGCGATCTTCATGTCCGTCTTTTTCTCCCAGCAGATCGCGCTCCCCGTGCGCCGGCTCCGCGACATCATCAACACGATCCGCGACGGCAACTACGAGATCAACGTCGGCACCCGCGGCTCGACCGACGAGATCAGCCAGATCTTCACGTCCCTTTCCCACATGGCCGAGCACATCGCGATCCGCGACCGACTCAAACTCGACAAGATCGATCTCGAAAAGCGTCGGTTCGCGATGCTCTCGAACTACCTCGGCGTCCCCCTGATCCTCATCAATGCCGAAAACAAGGTCGCCTTCGCCAACAACGAGTTCCTCGGGATGTTCAAACTCGCCTGGGACGACATCTACGAAGTCGACCTCGGTCACGCCCCCCTGCACCCCAAATTGAAGGAGAAGATCAACGGCGCCCTCGCCCGTCGCGAATGGCCCGACAACGAGCCCCTGAACATCTCCTGCGAAGCCTACTCCTTCGACCTCAACGTCTCGCTCATGCCCGTCAAGAAGTCCAACAACGAGATCGCCTCGGTGATCTGCCTGCTCGGCAGAGCCCGGCGCACGGCCGAAAAGCCGGATGCCCGGCCCCGCCCCCAGCAGTGAGCCCAGCCCCCCCAATCATCATGAACCTGCTCAAAACCCTGTTCAAACTCGTTCTGTTCCTCGGCATCGCCCTCTATTTGCTCCAGGACCACATCATCTTTTTTCCGGTGCGGCTTCCCGCCCTCCCCGAGCTCCCGACCGTCGCCGGGCGGAGGTTCGAGCACGTCGCTTTCACAACCGCCGACGGCGTCCGGCTGACCGGCATCCTGATGGAAACGGCATCCGGCCCGGCCGCTCCTGCCGCCCCGGCTTCCCTGCCCGTCCTGCTCTTCTCCCACGGCAATGCGGGGAACCTCGCCGACCGGCTTCCCCGGCTGATCGAAGCTTTTGCCCCGCTGCCCGTGGACGTGTTTCTGTATGACTACCGCGGCTTCGGCCACAGCGAAGGGCGGCCCAGCATCTCCGGCGTCAAAGCCGACGCCGTGGCGGCGCTGGAGTATCTGCACACCACCCGCGGAATCCCGCTCCCCCGCATCATCCTGTATGGAGAATCGATCGGCGGCGGCGTAGCCGCCTGGCTCGCAGGTCTTCACCCCGCCGAAATCGGCGGGCTCGTGATCGAATCCGGCTTCCGCTCCCTGAAAAACCGCGCCGGTAGCCGTTTTCCCGTCATCGGCCCGCTCGTCCTGTCGGACGATCTGCCCTCCGACCGCATCCTGTCGACGTATGACGGCCCTCTGCTGATCATCCACTCCCGCGACGACCGGATCATCCCGTTCGAAGACGGCAAGGCCCTGTTCGACCTCTGCCCCTCGCCACGCAAATCGCTGTGCGAACTCCGGGGCGCCGGCCACAACGACCCCGTCTGGCGCCTTCCCGAATACCTGCCCGCCTGGCAGGGGTTTCTCGCCTCCCATCTCCCACCCCTCCGTTGATCCTCGGGCGGTCTCTACTCGGCATCAGGCCCCCAATGCCTTTCAGGGCGTTTGAAAAGAGACACACGAACGTGGCCGATAAGATATATATCCTACCGGTTGTTTGATCCATTCGTCCCTTCTGGAGTATGATCATCGCCAAGGCGTCAGCCGAAGAAAATGTTGATGGCGCCCATACCGATGAACGGTTTTCCGGGAGAAGGACATGACGACGATCTTTGATCTCTGTGAGCCACGGCAGGATGTCATCGAAGGGCGGGTCCGCGACGAGGAGTTCGCTGCGGATCTCTCCCGCGTGATCAACGGAACGGCGGTCCCGGAATATGCCGATCCCAGGCTGTTTTTCCAGTATACCCACCCGACGCGCGGGTTGCGGTCTCTCCTGGAGACCGCTTGCCGGCGTCTCAGCGGCTCGGGGGGCGAACTCAACTCCGTGGTCCGCCTCGATACCCAGTATGGCGGCGGTAAAACCCATTCGCTCATTGCCCTCATCCACGCTGTCAACGGCATGAAGGGTGTGTCGAACGCTTCCGAGTTCATCGACACGGCGCTTCTGCCCAAGGGAAAAATCCGCATCGCCGCTCTCGACGGGGAAAACAGCGACCCTGCCAACGGCATGAAGCTCGCCGACGGCCTCTGCGCCAAAACACTCTGGGGTGAAATGGCGTTTCGCCTGGCCGGAAAAGAAGGCTTCGATCGCGTCAGGGAAAGCGATGCCCGCCACCTTGCCCCCGGCGCGGAGACCATCGCCGAGTTGTTCGGCAATGACCCGGTCCTGATCGTCATCGACGAAATATCGGTCTATCTGCGCAAAGCCGCCAAGGCGTTCCCGGAGGCCGTCGACCAGTTCCCGGCCTTCCTGCAGGCTCTCGTGAAGGCGGTTTCTTCGACGCCCAGGGCGTTGCTGGTCTGCACGCTGGCCGTGAGATCCGATACGCACGAAGGGGTTGACGCCTACCGGGCCGAACAGCAGGCGGCACTCGATGCCTTTGCCGAAGCCGAGTCGATCCTTGCCCGAAAAACGCTCCAGATCGATCCGACCGAGGGTGATGAAACCATCCAGGTCCTGCGCCGGCGGCTGTTCAAGTCGATCGACGACGCCTCGGCAACTGCCGTCATCACGCAGTATTCCAAACTCTGGGACCGCTATCGCGACCTCCTGTCCAATGAGGCCTCGAGTTCCGAGACGCGCAGTCAGTTCAAGGCCGGGTACCCGTTTCATCCCGAAACCATGAATGTGCTGGTCGAAAAGCTCAGCAGTCTGTCGACGTTTCAGCGAACCCGGGGCATGCTCCGGCTTCTTGCGCGAACCGTCTTCCACCTCTGGAAAAAACGGCCGGATGACGCGACCGCCATCCATCCTCATCACATCGACCCGGGATTTGTCCGGATTCGCGACGAGATAACGACGCGCTTGAATCAGGGAGCGTTTGCCCCCGCCCTTGCTGCCGACATTGCCGCCGCCGCCGGAACCGACCCCTCGACCGCCGAACGTCTCGACTCCCGTGACTTCATCGACCGCGCCCCGGTCACCAGCTACGTCGCCCGCACCGCGTTCCTGCATACGCTGGCTTTCGGGGAACATGCCCAGGGCGTGTCGCCTGCCCGCCTCCGTTTCTCGGTCACCTGCCCCGCCATCGAGCCCAGTTTCGTCGAGACCGCCCGCCAGAGGTTCGCCGAAGAGTCGCTCTATCTCGACGATCGACCTGGCGCGCCTCTGCGGTTCCGTGTCGAACCCAACCTGACCCAGATGATCAGCCGGGCGATGCGCGATGTCGATGCCGATGAGCTTCGCAAAGCCCTGAACATCAAAGTCAAAGACCTGTTCAGCACGAAAAACGGAGATTTCTCGCTCATTCCCTTCCCGGCCGGACCATACGAGATCCCCGACGACATCGGCGACGGCAGGCCCTACCTGGTCCTGATCAATTACGACGCCTTCGCCGTCAGTGAAAACCTTGCCGCCCTGCCGGACGAGCTGGTCAGGATGGCGACCCGCAAAGGCGTGAAAGAGGAGATCCGGCTGTTGCGCAACAACCTGGTGTTCGTGGTCGCCGATGAGCGCCTGCGCGGTGAGATGAAGACGGCCATGCGGCGCCATCTCGGCCTCCAGGATCTCCTCGTGTCCGGTCAGCTCGAAGAGCTGGCTGACCACCAGCAGAGACGCCTGAAGGAAGAGGCGGAAAAGTCCAGAACGACGGTGGCGATCGCCATCCTCCAATGCTATCGCCATCTCTTCTACCCGAGCCACTCCGGCAGTTTTGGTTCTGAAGCCCGTCTCGGCCACACCACCATCGAACTGCCGAACGCTTCCGACTCCCCGGGAAACGGCCAGTTGAACATCCGTCGTGCCCTGTATGCACAGAAGAAGCTCCTGGCAAGCGGTGACAAGCCCGATGCGCCCGCCTTCGTCAGGGATCAGACGCCCATGAAAACCAAGGGCGCCATGACGACGCTCGATTTGCGAAGCGAGTTTCGGAAATCGGCCAACCTTTCCATCCTTCTCAGCGACGACCCCCTGATCTCTTGTATACGACTTGGTATAGAACAGAGCGTGTTCGTTTTCCGAGAAGGCGAACTGGTATGGGGAAAAGGCGACCCTGCCCCTTCGATCAGGATCGGCGAGAACTCCTTCGTCCACACCCTGGCCGATGCCACCCAGAAAGGACTGTGGCCGAGAAAACCGAAGCCCGAGCCGGCATCGGAAGACACGGGCACGGGCCAGTACAAGACCGTCGAATCGAAAACCCCGGCCAGGTCCGGCAAGGTTGCCCAGCAACAGGCCGAACCGCCGAAGCCACCCGCGGAACTTTCCGCCGAAGGACCGCTGCGGCAGGCCCTGGTGGAGCTTTTCGAGAAGGCCCGCAAGGAGAAGGTGAAAGCCTTCCGGCGCATCACCGTGAAATTCTTCGAAGCCAAGGGTGCCTGGAACATGCATCAGGCCGTGGCGACGTTGCGCGATACCACCGTTCTGTGCAGGTTCTCGTCGAGCATGAGTGCGGACGGCATCGAGTCGTTTTCGGTCGAGTTCGTCGGGTCGGTGGCCAAGGCCAATGCCGTGAAACAGTTTCTCGACTCCATGTTGCGAGCCGCATCAGAACAAGATTTCACGGGGACCTACGAGCTCGCCTTTTCCCCTGCGCAACCGACAGGGAGCGACAAGGCGGACACCCTCATCGCCGCGCTGACGAAATACGGCGGCGGAGAGGCGTTCGTCGAGGCTGAAGCCGAACGCGAGCCGGGCGAGAAAGGCGGGGACAAATGACCCCCTCCGCAACACCGCGCAGTCTCACCCGGGACTCTCGCCGAAAAGGCGCTGACGGCCTCGCCACCCTTCGGCCGGTCTTCGAACTCCGGGCCTTCCAGGCCAGGGACGGCCTGGAACTGGCGATCTGGCAGCTTCCCAGCGCCGCCACACCCCGACTGACCCAGGCGGAATGTACTGCCGCACTGAAGGGGCGCGGCCTCGAGCTGATCGAAACGCGCGTTCTGCGGAAACTCAAGGCTGCGGGGGTCCACCTCGGAAGCATGAAAGCCGGCGGAAGGGGCGTCTTCCCGATCGATGAGGATACCGCCCTCGGCATCGGCCTGCTGTTCCGCGCTCTCGCCCCGATGCGCTCCATCGAGCGGATCCGCCAGGTCGCCGACCAGATCGAGCAGATGAACCGCGAAGAAGCCGGCTACTGGCTGGGAATGGCCCTGCACCGCCGCCGCCCCCGCCGGGTCCTGGCTGCCCTGCGACTGCTGCTCACCTCCTGATTCGCCATATATAATGATATGAATCCAAAAGTATTCCGTATCGAGCATTGGAAAGAGCTGATACATGAGCACCTCGAGTTATGGTCCGCTCTGCAGGGGGTTTTTCGAACTGCCCAGGAAAGCGGTCCTTCTTCAGAAACCCTGCCTCAGACTGGCACGAATGGGGTGCTTTTGTGGGTTGCTCAGCTCAAGAGCATGCAAGACGCACAAAATATCCCTTCTTTGATGGATTTGTTTTCTCGCCAGATGCACATTGTTGCCGGCTCTCTCATCGACGGCATCCTTGGAGACGCGTTTTTCCTTGTGTTTCAACAGAAGCCAGAACTCATGAAATCAAAGTTCAGAGGTCTCCCTGATGAAGATGAACCTGAACAAGAGCGAAGAAATGGTTCAAACATGATTCGCTTCGATGAGGTTCTTCGCTTTTCCTCAAGGGAGGAGCTCATCGATTCATTGGCAGAGGGTGTTGCGCGAACCCAGAATCAAGGTAAAATCGAGAAAATTCTCAAGCGCTTCCTCACGGTGAGTGGCTGGAAATCAGAACCCTCAACCTTTGCCGCTGTTCGCGAAATAATGGAGTTGCGACATAAGTCTGCGCACGAGACTGCTCAACTTTCACTTCCCGCCGAAAAGATTGAATCTGTTTTTCTCAACATTCTCCCAGGATTTCTGGACGATATCGAAGAAATACTCGCATCTTGCGGTGTTTTCTCAGATCGAGATGTTGAAGAAGTATTGTAGAGTCATTGATATACACACGAAAGTGAGGCCCCTGTGACCAAATCATCGACCTGCCGACGACTGATCGAAGAGTGGATGCCTATTGCGGAGTTGAGCGAAGAGTCTGTTCGCGAGCGGCGGTCGATGACGGCGCTCCCGCCGACATATTATCTTCATGTGTGGTGGGCGAGGCGGCCGTTGGTGGCGAGTCGGGCGGCGATTCTCGGGGCGTTGCTCCCGGCGGATGCAGATAAGAAGAAGTTCATGCACGTGCTGGGGATTCATGGGGACCCGCTTGCATCGAGGAAGCGGATCAATCAGGCAAAGGCTACTGGAGAAAGGTTTGAAGGGCAGGCATACTCCTACCCTCGCGCGTTCTCTTACTTTCCCACTTGCGATGATTTGAATTGGCTTCACTCTCAGTGCCCTGCCGATCGTCGAAGTATGGTTGACCCCACATCGGGGGGAGGGAGCGTCCCCTTTGAAGGTTTTCGGCTTGGCTTGCACACATATGCGAATGACCTCAATCCTGTTGCATGGCTGATTTTGAAGGCTACTGTAGAATTCCCGGGGCTTCTTGGGAAAACGGTTTTACATCGATATCAGGAACTTGCAGAAGAGTTCGTCAAGCGGCGTGATATGATGCTCGACCCTTTGGTTCCTTCCGAGCCTATTCCGAATTCTATAGTAACAAATTTTCTTTGGGCGAGGACGGTGAAGTGCCCGTATTGCGCGGGGGTTGTGCCGTTGAGTCCGAATTGGCGGTTGAATGGGGATGGGGTCGGGATTCGGTTGGTGCCGGTGACGAGTGATCCCGATGATCGATATATACGGTTTGAAATTGTGAATAAGGTTTCCGAGCATTCGGCGGGGACGGTCAGCGGCGGGGATGGCGAGTGCCCCTTCACGGATTGCCGCCGGGCGATCGACGGGGACGAGATCAAACGGCAGGCCCAGGCGGGCGAGATGGGCGAACAACTCTATGCCATCGTATACAAAGAGCAGAGGGTCGTGGGCCATACGAAGGCCGGGAAGCCCAAGATCAAGAGCGAACGCGGCTATCGGGCGCCTCGGCCCGAAGACGATGTCCGCAAGAAGGTGAAGGCCGCCCTTGACGCCAAGA
>DAOOQQ010000121.1:0-9017 GCA_035388825.1 Candidatus Ozemibacteraceae bacterium | reverse complement strand
GTGCAGATTGCGGCGGCCGATGGGGCCGGAGTCCGCGTCATGGTGCCGATGACGCGGACTCCGGCCCCATCGGCCGCCGCAATCTGCACGAAACGAATCGCGATCCGGGCCTCGGCTCCGGGCGGGAGATTGCCGAGGCTGAGCTGGAAAACGTTGGGACGCTCCTGGTCGAGGAGATATGCCCCATCGCCCTCGGCAAGCGCCTCGTCATACCCATCGAACGCCTTCTCGCGCTCTTCAACCTGGCCGGCCACCTCGCGGTCGCCGATGTTCACCGAGAAACCGCAGACGGCCGCGTCCTCAGGCAACGGGAAAAGATACGTCACCTCGATCGGCTGTTCCTCGGGATTAAGATACCGCTGGGTGACGGTCCAGTCCGCGATCCGGCCGAGAAGCCGGCCGGCCAGACGGCAGCCGATCAGCGGCACGGCCTTGCCCTGCGCGGTCACGAGACCACGGTCGATCATTCCCGTTTCGAGCATCATAGGCTGGCGCCTCCTTGGCAGAGGTAGGATTCTGTGGTCTCTCTCATCTTCCCCGGAGGGGAGCGAAAGGTATCAGACGGTGTCATCACGAATACCTGGCACTCCGGAACACGACAGTTCGGGAAAAATCCTCAAGAATGCCCTGCGGAGCTCGTCTACCCTGCCCGGCGACAGGCGGCACAGCCCCGCCTGGAACTGCACCTCACACCCTTCGGCGATGACGATGCGTAGCCAGGATTCTGGAACCGTTTGGGGTTCAGGGGAGTAATACTCGATGGCGTCTTTACGCACGTACGTCTTCTGCTCCACCCCCACGGGGCGGCCTGATTCGCTCTCGGCCCCCTGCTGGCCGGCGATCTCCCGAAGCGACAAACCGGCCTGCTGCAGCCGCAAAATCTCTATCAGCCGCCGGCAGTGGGCGTCAGTGTAGTAATGCCCCCGGCCGGCCCCCTCGGGGGGCGCCAGAAGCCCCTGCTGAACGTAAAACCGGATCGTTCGCCGGGTGACCCCGGTAACCTCGGCGAGCTCCCCGATCGAGTAGCGCTTATCCATACGATAAATGTAACAGTTACTGTCGCATTGTCAAGTGTCGCATTATCCCGCACCCAAGAACGGGCCAGGCCGGCTTCTATCCTGAAAGAGGCTCCGATCCGCCGTTCCAGAAACAAAAACCGGGCGGCGCAGAAGATGTTCCGCACCGCCCGGCTTTGCCGGATAAGATCACTTTTTTGTGATTTTCGGATTTTTCAGGATCAGATCCCCGTCTGCCAGCGTATCGACTTCGCCCTCGACCTCGACCAGATCGGTGTAGTCGGCGCGGGCCTTCCCGTCCACCGTCGTGACCTTCTGGAACGTCAGCCCCTCGACCAGCTTCGGATCCTCGATGCGGAACTTGACCGCGAAGGGAAACGCAATCTGCTTGATCGCTTCGTTCCGGAAGAACGAGTCACTGCTGCAGCTTCCTTCCTTGGTGGCGGCATTGAACGGCTGGCACTCGAGCATCTTCTCGTCTTCGACATAATAGCTGACCATGAGATCCGTGAGCTTGATGGTTTTGCTGGCATATTCGGTCCTGGCCTTCGCTTCATCCGTCTCGTATGTCTTGGCGATGTCGAAGACGGAAACGGCCGGCACGGGAGCCGCGGCAGGAGCCGGAGCTCCGGAAGAACCGCACCCGACAACTCCGGCAAGCCCGAGCCCACAAATCACCAGAACGACCAGAGACCGAAACATCCTCTTCATGCTGCCACTCCTTGCTTTGTTTGACAGGTTCGAGACGGAATCATCCTCTCGGCCGCCACGATACCACACCAGCCGAACCCAGAAAAGTCAGACGCAGCAAGTCCCATTCTTCGGCGCAACTTCTGGGTGCGCCGTCCGCGCCAGCCCTTGAAAAAGTCCCCCGAACGCACACAAGGCCCGTCATTTCTGACGAGCCTTGTGCGAGAACGTTGAGTGCCGGGAGCGGGACTTGAACCCGCACGGCGTGAGCCATACGCCCCTCAAACGTATGTGTCTACCAGTTCCACCATCCCGGCGGGAACGTGCGGATATTCTACCGCAATTCACATTCAAAGTCAACACGTCTCTCGGCGAGATCTTAGTCTGAAGTGGACCCGGTTTGGTGGACGGTTCGAGACTTTCGTAATCATGCAGCCTGCGTATGCCGTCTTTCGTATTCCACGGGGGAGCAATAGTCCAAACCGGAATGCCGCCTTCTTGGATTATACCAGCCTTCGATGAATTCGAAGACGGCCATTCGTGCTTCGGATTGCGTCTTGAACCGGCGGCGTACGAGAAGTTCGCACTCCAGTGTTGCGAAGAAACTCTCGCACATCGCATTGTCGAAGCAATCACCGACCGATCCCGTCGAAGGGCGGACACCCGCTTCCTTAGCATCGATTTCCGAAGGCGATCGAGGTGTATTGGCAGCCTTGATCGGAATGATGAACGACCTCCGTTGGTCTGCGCTGGTGAAGGGCCATGTGAGAAGCCCAGCAAACCAGTTGCAGGCACCCATCCGCTTGACATCTGATAACAATATGATATCATTTTAGCATGCCACCGAAAATTCGCGAGCTGATCTCGAAGCTCGAACATGCTGGTTTCGTAAACCGTGGTGGCAAAGGTAGCCATCGCAATTTTCTCCATCCCAAAGGGGCAAAAATCACCCTATCAGGCAAGCCAGGCGATGATGCGTTGGATTATCAAGAAAAAGAAGTTGGCCGGGCTCTTCGGGAGGCTCTGAAGCAATGAAACATATAAAAGATCGAGATAAATACATCAAGCTTGTAGAATGGTCAAAAAAAGACCAATGCTATGTTGGGTCTGTTCCCGGATTCATTGGACCTTGCTGTCATGGTCAAAATGAAGCAGATGTCTATCAAGAACTCTGTGACATTCTTGACGAATGGATCCACATTCACACCACTGAAAACATCCCCATGCCAGAAGCCACAGCAGGGAAAGAATTTTCTGGTAAATTCATCCTCAGAATCAACAAGGATCTCCATAAAATATTGTCATTGAAGGCTATGCAAGCGAATCTCAGTTTGAACCAATTTTGCGAGAAACTCTTTGAAAAAACGGTTCTTAACAAGAAAGTTGCATAAACACTCATCAAACAACGAAGGAATACACGTCGGCGACGCTCGACGGCCCGCTCATTGCCGGCTCGCGAAGAGGCCAGCGTCGAACGGCTTCGACATCACTTTCGAAATAGGAATATTCGCCTGACGATATCCCCAGATCGAGCAACAATAGAAACGGCACCCGAGTTGGGTGCCGTTAGGGAAATGCCGAGTGTCGGGAGCGGGACCTGAACCCGCACGGGGAAGCGAGACGGGCTTACTCCTCGACTTCGGAGGCGGTCGCGAGATAGCGGCGGTATTCGGCGGGGCTGAGGACGATCTCGGGGTACTCGTTGCTGGTCCAGTAGCGCTTGCCGTCGGGGGTCTCGTGCCATTCGCCGTCGCGCATGTCGACCGGCCGGCCGTAGATCATCGCGATCTTCTTCTTGCCGCGTTCATCGTTCGGATCAGCCTTCTGCGCCGTCACCAGGGCTTCGAGCACGCCGGAGAGGCTCGTGCGGCCTTCCTGGGCCAGTTCGAACCGGACCCGGTCGATCAGGCGGGCACGCAGGCCGGTCTCGATCTCGGCGGCCCGGGCGGCGACGAGCGCCAGCTCGGCCTCGTCGGCCAGCAGCTTTTTCAGCAGCTCGCTTTCGCGCAGCCGCAGGGTGATCTCGTTGCCGATGCCCGACTCGAAGTCGGTGATCACGGCGCGCTCGTAGGCGCGGCCGAGGCCGATGAACTCGTCGGCGACGGGCCCGGCAAACGCAGCCGAGGCCAGGGGCAGCAACACCACGACCAGGAGAACGATTCGTTTCAGCATCTTCGTCATGGGCATCCCTCCGTTGTCTTTACGCCGATGAATGCAGCAAGTTGCGTACCCGTCGCACCTCCACCGCGCAACCCGCTCCAGCCGCCCACCCCCTTTCATCGGGACGCTGCGGGTGCTAGAATATCGGCGCATGCCTGCCGAATACCCGACACACACCATCATCCTCCGCACCCACAATTACAACCGGGTCAGCTTCGGCGCGCTTCTCGGCGCCTGTCCCGAATCGACCCTCCGGCGGTTCCGCCCGATCCTCTGGGAAAGCGACGATCCGCCGCCCCCCGAGCTGCTCGGAGCCCACGTCCTGCTGCTCTATTCATTCATGCTCCCCCACCGTGACGGCGTCGCCGACGAGGTCAACCGCATCCGCGCCCTGGTCACGGAAAACGGCCGCCACATCGACATCTGGGCCGGCGGGGCCGAAGCCACGCTCAACACCGCGCTCGTCGAAGCCATCGGCTTCGATCTCGTGCTCGCCGGCGAAGGCGAGGAGCTCTTTCCCACCCTGCTTGCCCGCTGGCTCGACGACGACCGTCCGGCCGGCCTCCACCGCACCCCGCCCGGCCAGGTCGATCTCGACCGGTATCCCGGCTTCCACCCCATCGCGAAATACCTGCCCCCGATCGAGTTGAGCCGAGGCTGCGTCTACGGCTGCGCCTTCTGCGCCGTCCCCGCTCTCCACAAAGGCACCCTCCGCCACCGCAGCGTCGGCCACGTGCTCGAGATCGCCGCAGCGTATCTCCGCCACGCGACCGCCCGCAAGCGCATCAAGTTTTTGGCCTCGAACGCGTTCGCCTACGGCTCCCCCGACGGCCACAAGCCGAACCTCGAAGCCCTGCACGCGCTCCTGAGCGGCCTCAAGCGCATCGGCGTCCCCGAGATCAGCCTCGGCTCCTTCCCTTCGGAAGTGCGGCCCGACTTTGTCACGCGCGAAATCCTCGAACTGGTCCGCCCCTTCCTGTCGAACAATACAATCGTCATGGGTATTCAATCCCCCTTCGACCACCGGCTCCGCGGCATCGGAAGAGGCCACACGATCGAACAGGCCGTGCGCGCCATCGAGCTCCTGCGCGAGTTCCGGTTCCGCGCCCATGTCGACTTCATCATCGGCATGCCGGGCGAAACTCCGCAAGAACAGGATGAGTTGTTGACGTTCATGGAGCGGATCGTCCATGATTACGGGGTGCGCATCCACATGCACACCTTCATGCCCCTGCCCGGCGCACGCTGGGCCGACAAACTCGCCGAACCCATCACGCCCTCCGCCCGCAACCGGCTTCGCGCCCTCGCCTCGGCCGGCGTTCTCGATGGGTGGTGGGAAAACCAGATCGCCTACAGCCGGAGACGAGAATGACCCCGACAGCCCAGGAACCGCCCGCCACCCCGTCGGCACCGGAAAAGCCGCGCGCCATCCCCACCGCCGAGTTTCCCCTTCCCTGGTATGCCCGTTACACGAAACAGATCCAGGTCACGCTTATCTGGAGCGGATTCTTCGGGTTGTTATATTACCTTTCGAATTTTCTCTCGCTGTTTTTCCTGACCTTCATCCTCGCCTACACCCTCAACTCGCTGGTGAACTACCTGAAGGCCCGCGTCTCCTGGCCCCGCTGGGTCGTCGTCATCGAGGTGTACCTGATCCTCGCTATCATCATGACGACGATGGGCATGATCGTCGTCCCGAAGGTCTACCAGGAAGGCCGGATCATGTACAAGGAAATCCCCGAGACGAAAGACAAGGTGCTTCAGCAGATCAAGGAACTGATGCTGGACGAGGAGTTTTCGGGCTTCGTCCAGGGCGCCGGCCTCGAAGAGGAGTTCAAGACCCGCTTCGGCACGATCCTGCAGCGGTTCACCCTGTTCATCCAGGACATGTTCCGCACCTCGTTCCACTTCATCCTCGCCGTCATCTTCAGCTTTCTGATCCTCTGGGATATCGACCGGTTCACCCGCGACGTGCGCGAGCTCGAAAACACGCGGCTGCGCAAAGTGTTCCGGACGCTCAGCCCGCGCCTGATCGAGTTCGGATCGATTCTCGGGCGGGCATTCGAGGCGCAGATCATCATCGCCTGGGTGAACACGTTCTTCACGCTCATCGGCCTGACATTCATGGGAATCCCGAGCAAGCTGTTCCTGAGCGTGTTCGTCTTCGTCTGCAGCTTCATCCCCGTGCTCGGCGTCTTCATCTCGAGCGCCCCGATCTGCCTGCTGGCCTACAAGACGGACGGCTTCGTGCTCGTCTTCTACAGCATCGTCCTGATCACGATCATCCATTTCATCGAGGCGTACATTCTCAACCCGCGCATCGTGGGCGGGCATCTCTCGCTGCACCCCTTCGTGGCCGTCAGCATCCTCGTCTTCTCCGAACACTTTTTCGGAATCTGGGGTCTCCTGATCGGTGTTCCGTGCGCCGTCTTCCTCTATCATGCGCTTCTCGTGCGGCCGTCCGCAAAACGTCTCGGAATGCTGGAATCCGACGCCCCCGCCGTCGCAGAGGATGCGGCCGGCCCCGCCTCGTGACCCGCAGGGGCTCCGGATTTTTTTGCCGACCGCTTGACTTCGTGCGCGAAGCATGCTAATATCAAAAACGTCCATTGGGGAGTCGTCTAATGGTAGGACTGCAGACTCTGGATCTGCCTATTGGGGTTCGAGTCCCTGCTCCCCAGCCGCTATAAGGTTTTTGGCCCCATGGTGTAACCGGCTAACACGCAGCCCTCTCAAGGCTGAGAGCGGGGGTTCGAGTCCCCCTGGGGCTATTTTTTCTTATTCCGATATCCTACGATATCGCACGAAAACCCGCCTAAACAGCGGGTTTTTTCGTTTTCAGCGTCTATTATCGTCCGGTTTCCATCTTTGAAATCCGGGGGTATCTGGGGGTATTTTCGGGGGTATCGGCACCATTCGGAAAGGAGGATACCCCCGTATGCTTACTGACCTCGCCATCAGAAAGCTAAAGACACCGGAAAAGCCGACGAAAATATACATGGGGAAAGGGCTTTTCCTACTGCATACCCCCGCCGGCGGGAAGCTGTGGCGCTTCAAGTATCGCTACGCCGGCAAGGAAAAGGTTCTCGCCATCGGGACATACCCCCAGAAGATGGTAAAAAAGGCTTGCGATGATCGGGACGCGGCAAGGAAACTTCTCGACGCCGGCATTGATCCGGGACAGGAACGCAAGATCGAGAAAACGGCCGCCATTCGATCGGCGCTTAACACCTTCGAGGCGGTCGGGCGTCTATGGTTCGAGGGGAACCGCTCGAATTGGGTGGAGAGTCACGCGAAAAAGATCATCAGCCAGCTTGAACGCGACGTATTCCCCTACCTCGGGAAACGCCCGATTGCCGATATCACGCCGGCGGACGTGCTCGAAGCCCTGGGGAAAATCCGGGACCGTGGCGATGAAAGCCTAGGGCACAAGGGCCGGGGGCTTCATGAGACGGCCCGGCGGGCCTTCGGGAACTGCGGAATGATCTTCCGTTTTGCCGTGAAAAAGAACCTGATAAAGAGTGATCCGACTCGGGACTTGAAAGGCGATTTTCCCAAGATGGCACCGAAACATTTTGCCGCCATCACGAACCCGGAAGAAATCGGCCAACTGATGCGGGCCATTGAGGGATACAACGGGTCCATGATCGTTCGCGCGGCGCTGAAACTATCGGCGTTGTTCTTTGCGCGGCCGGGTGAGATAAGACATTCCCGATGGGAACACGTCGATCTCGACGCCGGAGTGTTTCAATTCTGGGTAAGCAAGCGGGTAAAAAGCCGGGACGAACCCATCTTGCATGTCGTTCCGTTGTGTCATCAGGCAATCGCTATTCTTCGGGAATTGCACAACTTCACCGGCGCCGGCGAATACGTTTTCCCGTCCGCCCGTAGCTTTGCCCGGCCAATGAGCAACAACGCCGTCCTTGCCGCTATCCGGGCAATGGGCTTCGGGAAAGAAACGATGACGGCGCACGGCTTTCGTGCAATGGCCCTCACGAGACTGCGGGAAACCTTGAAAGTCCCGGTGGAAGTCGTCGAAAAACAGCTTACGCACGCCGTCCCCGACATGAACGGCACCGCCTATAACCGAACTCAGTTCCTCGACGACCGCCGGCGCATGATGCAGGAATGGGCGGACTATCTCGACGGCCTGAAGAACGGGAATATCCGACTCGGCAAGGTGGCGTGATCGGTAAGGTGCTCACTCGAGGAACAAGGGGGAGAGGGAAAGCATGTTCGACCCGTGGACGGCAACAGCTCTTGAAGCGGTGCAGGAACAGACCAGGCAAGCCGGCGTGCCCGTGACGCTGAAAGCCGCGGCCGGTTGGCTTACCTGGCATTCCCCGTTGTGCCAATGGGAGACCGCACAAGACGTCAAAAAGCGGCGGGAGGCTGTTGAGGCGGGCGACGGCTTGGCGATTCTTTCGAGTATGCGCGATTGCGCCAAGTGCGGGATGATTGCCCCTGAATGGTTGGCCGATGCCTTCGTGAACCGCTGCAATTCTGTTTTCGACCTCAAGGTGAAGAGCTGGGACAAGGCATTCGGGAAACCGTTCCCCAAAGGGCGCCAACTTGAAACCGCCCGAGAGGAGCGGGAAAAGATGTTCCTGATTTATGCGGCCGTTCACTCGCGACACCAGGCGGGCGAGCGGATCGACAAAGCGCTCTTCGAGAGTGTCGGGGAAATGTTCGACATGGGCGCCACGCGAACCGAAGAAATCTTCTACAAGGCAAAGCGGACAATCGGATAAGCCGCCGCCGGATTATTCCCGGAAACTTTCAAAAACTGCCGGGAATACATGCTGGTCTATATCGTGTTTCCATAGAGATATCATCCGATATCGAAAGGGGTATCTACTATGGACCAATTCCCCATTGACGGCCTGTTGCGCGTTTCTCAGATATGCGGCGATCGGAAGCGCGGCATTCCCGCAATCGTTCCGGTATCGCGTTCCACCTGGTGGGCCGGCGTGGCAAGCGGCCGTTTCCCTCAGCCGGTCCGGCTCGGCTCGAAGCTGACCTTCTGGAAAGCGGCGGACATTCGCGCGCTTGTGGCGAAGCTCTCGGGGGTGCCGGCATGAAAAAAAGAAGCCGCACGCCGAAGCGCACGACTCACCATACCGAAAAGTATTCTACCCGATATCCTCACCG
>DAOOQQ010000120.1:0-9027 GCA_035388825.1 Candidatus Ozemibacteraceae bacterium | reverse complement strand
TGCTGGCCGGCGGCATCGACCTGTTCATTCTCGAGACGTTCTATGATCTGAACGAGATCCATCAGGCGATCCGTGCCGTGCGCAAGCTGACCGACAAGCCGATCATCGCCTCGATGACGATCAACGAGGACGGCAATGCCCTCTACGGCACCGCTCCCGACGTGTTCGCCCCGAAACTCGAGGGGTGGGGCGCCGACATCATCGGCCTCAACTGCTCGGTCGGCCCCAAAGCCATGTTCGACGCCATCGAGCGCATCCACCAGATCTGCCGCAAACCCCTGATCGTCCAGCCCAACGCCGGCATGCCCCGCGCCGTTGACGGCCGGATGATCTACCTCTGCAACCCCGCCTACTTCGGGGAATACGCGAAGCGGTTCATGCAGGTCGGCGTGCGGTTCATCGGCGGCTGCTGCGGGACGACCCCCGAGCACATTCGCTGGGTGCGCAACGCCGTCAAGGCTCTCGAACCGCCGCAGCGCAAGATCATCGCCGTGCCGGCCGCCGCGAAAAGCGCCGAAAGCGAGCTTCCCGAGATCAAAGCCGTGCCGATGGAGGCCAAGTCAACCTTCGCGAGCTGTATTGCCGGGAAACGGTTCGTCGTCAGCGCCGAGCTCACCCCGCCCAAAGGCTGCGATCCCGAGAAAACCGTCGACCTCGCCCGGCAGCTCAAGGAAGCCGGCGTCGATGCGATCAACATCCCCGACGGCCCGCGCGCCTCGGCCCGCATGAGCCCGATGTCGCTCGCCGTGCTGATCGAGCAGAAGGTCGGCATCGAGACCGTGCTGCACTACTGCTGCCGCGACCGCAACATCCTCGGCATCCAGTCGGATCTGCTCGGCGCCCATGCGCTCGGCCTGCGCAACATTCTCTGCATCACCGGCGACCCGCCCAAGATGGGCAACTACCCCGAGGCAACGGCCGTGTTCGACATCGACTCGATCGGTCTGACCAACGTCGTTTACCAACTGAACCACGGTCGCGACCTCGGCGGAAACCCGATCGGCAGGCCGACCTCCCTGCTCATCGGCGTCGGGGCGAATCCCGGCGCGCTCGATCTTGACCAGGAGATCCGCCGCTTCGAATGGAAGGTGGATGCCGGCGCCGAGTTCGCCATCACCCAGCCCGTCTTCGATCCAGCGCTGCTGGAGCGGTTTCTCGAGCGCATCTCCCACGTCCGGATCCCGATCCTTGCCGGTATCTGGCCGCTCTCGAGCCTCAAGAATGCCGAATTCATGAACAACGAGGTGCCCGGCGCCTCCGTCCCCGAGCCGATCATGGCCCGCATGCGCGCCGCCCCGACCCCCGAGGCCCAGCGCGAGGAGGGCATTGCCATCGCCATCGAGGCCCTGCAGAAGATCCGCCCCCTCGTCCAGGGAATCCAGATCAGTGTTCCCTTCGGCCGCGTCGCGAACGTGATTCGCGTGCTCGAAACCCTCTCGCGTTGAGCTTCCGCGAGCCCTGAAAGGACCCGCCCGATGATGACCCCCGACCGCTTCCTCGCCCACCTCCGCGAACGCATCCTCGTCTTCGACGGGGCCATGGGAACCAATCTGCAGCGGCAGAGCCTGACCCCGGACCGGTTCGGGGGCCATGACGGCTGTAACGAGGCGCTCAACCTGTTCGCCCCCGAGGCGGTCCGGAAGGTCCATGCCGACTTCGTCGCCGCAGGCTGCCGCGCCGTCGAGACCAACACGTTCGGGGCGAACCGCCTGACCCTCGCGGAATACGGGCTAGATAATAAAGTAGATGCTATAAACAAGGCTGCCGTTCGCATCGCCCGGGAGGCTCTCGAGACGGGGCGTGGCGGGGAAACGCGGTTCGTGGCCGCCTCGATCGGCCCGACCTCCCGGCTCCCGAGCCTTGGCCATATCGGCTTCGAGGAACTGGCCGCCGTTTATGCCGAGCAGGTCCGCAGCCTCTGGGAGGCCGGCGCCGATCTCTTCGTCATCGAAACCTGCCAGGATCTCCTCCAGATCAAGGCCGCCCTGTCTGCTCTTTCCCGGCTCTTCCGGCAGGAGGGGGCCCGCCGACCCGTGATGGTCTCGGTCACCCTCGAGGCCGCCGGCACGATGCTGATGGGAAGCGATATCGGGGCCGTCCAGGCCGTGCTCGAGCCCTTCGGCATGATCGACGTGATCGGCGTCAACTGCGCCACCGGCCCCCTCGAGATGATGCGGCACGTCAAGTCCCTCGCCGAAGCCACGGGAAAAGCCGTCTCCGTGATGCCCAACGCCGGACTTCCGGAAAACATCGGCGGAAAACCCCATTACCGCCTGCCCCCTGCCGAGTTCGCCGCCTTCCACCGCCGCTTCGTCGAAGAATACGGCGTGAACGTCGTGGGCGGCTGCTGCGGAACCACCCCCGACCATCTCGCCGCCGCCGCCGCAGCCGTCGGCTCTCTCCACCCGCTCCGCCGCGACGTGAAACCGGTGCCCGCCGCCGCGAGCCTGTACGGCGCCGTCAGCCTCCGCCAGGAGCCTGCTCCCTGCCTCGTCGGCGAACGCACCAACGCCAACGGCTCCCGCCAGTTCCGCGATCTCCTTCTGGCCAGCGACTGGGACTCGATGACCGCCATGGGTAAGCTCCAGGCCCGCGGTGGGGCCCATCTGATCGACCTCTCGACGGCGTACGTCGGCCGCAGTGAACTCGCCGACATGGGCGAGCTCGTTCCGCGGTTCGCGAAACAGGTCAAACTCCCTCTCGTCATCGACTCCACCGACCCCGCCGTCATCCGGGCAGCCCTGCAGCGCCACGGCGGCCGCTGCGTCATCAACTCCGTCAATCTCGAGGACGGGGGCTCCAAGCTCCGTCAGGTTGCGGAGCTCGCCTGCGAATACGGCGCAGCTCTTATATGCCTTGCTATAGATGAAAAGGGAATGGCCAAGACGTGCCGGCGCAAGCTCGACGTCGTGCGCCGTCTCCACGATATCCTCACCCGCGAGTTCGGCCTGCGCGACGAGGACCTCATCTTCGACACCCTCACCTTCACCATCGGAAGCGGCGATCCCGAGCTGCGCACGGCTGCCCGCGAAACGCTCGGGGCCGTGAAAGCCGTGGCGGCCGAGTTCCCGGCCTGCCAGACCATCCTCGGCGTCAGCAATGTCTCGTTCGGGCTGGCCCCCGCCGCCCGCGAGGTGCTCAACAGCATCTTCCTCGCCGAGGCCGTCGCGAACGGGCTGACCATGGCGATCGTCAACCCCGCCGGGATCCTGCCCCCCTTCCGGATCCCCCGGCGCGAACACGAACTCGCCCTCAACGTGTTGCGCGACGCCGCCGGAGACGGCTCGGACCTCACGGCCTACATGCAGGCGTTCTCCGGAACGCGGAAGAAGACCGAGACCGCCACGGATCGGGCTCTCACCCCGGCCGAAATGCTTCACGACAAGGTCCTCGACGGTGATCGCTCCGGTATCGAGGCAATCCTCGATGCCATGCGCCACGATCTTGCACCCGAGCGCATCATCACCGACCACCTGATCGCCGCCATGCGTGAGGTCGGCGACCTGTTCGGCCGCGGCGAGATGCAGCTCCCCTTCGTCCTCCAGTCGGCCGAGATCGTCCGCGCCTCCGTCGATCTGCTCAGACCGCATCTCGGCCGCAAAGCCGCCGAACAGGGCCCCGTCGTCATCCTCGCCACCGTCGCCGGCGACGTCCACGACATCGGCAAGAATCTCGTGCGCATCCTGTTCGAGAACAACGGCTACCGCGTCGTCGATCTTGGTATAAAGATAGATATAGATACCATGATCCGCGCCGCCGAAGAGCATGGCGCCGACATCATCGGCATGAGCGGGCTGCTGGTCCGCTCGACCCAGATCATGAAGGAAAACCTCGAAGAGCTGGTCAGACGAGGCCTCCGACCGTCCGTGATCCTCGGCGGGGCTGCCCTGACCCGGGAGTTCGTCGAGAACGATCTCCGCGCGTTGTATGGGAACCGCGTCCACTATGCCGCCGACGCATTCGATGGGCTCGCCGTTCTTGACCGGATCGCAAAGGACACCCCCGTCCAGCCCACCGCACGGCAGGCCGCGGCCACGGAAATCCGGCCGGCCACGGGAATCACGGGAATGGGGGGGGCGTCACTCTCCCTGCCAGCCCCGGCCTGCCGCAGATCGGTTCTCGAGTCCCCGACTGTCTGGACACCCGCCTTCACTGGAACCCGCGTCGTCACCCTCGGTGCCGACGATCTCCTCGATCGGATCGATACCCGTGTCCTGTTCCAGGCACGCTGGGGATACAAGCAGGGAAAACGCTCGGATGCCGAGTATGCCGCTCTCCTCGATAAAGAGGCACGGCCCGCGCTCGCCCTCACGCGTGCCCAGCTCGTTCGCGAGAACCTGCTCGACATTCGCGGGGTGTTCGGCTTCTTCCGGTGCCGCTCCATCGGCAACGAGCTTCATCTGCTCGACGACGAGGGGCGCATGATTGCCCTCTTCGGCTTCCCCCGCCAGCAGCAGGAGCCGGGCTACTGCATTGCAGACTTTTTCTCGTCCGCCCACGAGGATGTGATCCCGCTCTGGGCCGTCACGATCGGACCCCGCGTCGCCGCCCGCGAGGCGGAACTCATGAAAGCCAACCGGTACCGGGAGTATCTGCACCTCCACGGCCTCGGTATCGAACTCGCCGAAGCTGCCGCCGCAGAAACGGCCCGCCGGGCCGTCACGGAACTTGCCGGTCAGGCCGTCCCTCCCCGCGCGACCCGCTTCTCCTTCGGCTTCCCGGCCTGCCCCAATCTGACCCTCCAGAAAGACCTCCTGAAGCTGCTCGACGCCGGCCGCATCGGAATCACCCTGACCGAAACCTTCCAGATGGTGCCCGAGCTCTCGGTCTCGGGCTTCGTCACGCTCCATCCCCAGGCCTGCTACTTCCAGATCTGAGATCGGGAGAGGACACCCCGGCACATGGATTCGACGGCATTCCTGCTCGGTGTGCTCGCCGATGCCATGGGCCGCATCTTCGGCTTCGACGCCGAAACGTTCGCCATCCTCGGCCTTTCCCTGAAGATCGCCGTCGCCGCCACGATCGGCGGCCTTGCCATCGCGCTCCCGCTTGCGGCCCTCATCCACGCCTGCCGGCCGCCCCTCCGCGCCGCCCTGTTCGTCGTGATGCAGGCGCTGGTCTCGGTGCCGACCGTCATCATCGGAACGCTCGTCTATCTCTTCCTCTCCCGCCGCGGCCCTCTCGGCGCTCTCGAACTTCTCTACACCCCCGCCGCCATCATCCTCGGCGACATCCTGCTTGTCGTTCCATTGCTGACGGTATTTTTCGGCTCGGCCCTGCGCCAGGTCCCGGCCGGCCTCCTCGAGACGGCCCGGAATCTCGGCGCATCACGCCGCCACCTGCTGATCCTTCTCGCCCGGGAGTGCCGGGGCACGATCGCGATCGGCGCCTGCATCGGCTTCGGCCGCGTCATTTCGGAACTCGGGGTGGCCATGATCCTCGGCGGAAATATCCGGGGCTTTTCCCGCACCCTCACCACCGCCATGGCTCTCGAGATGGGAAAGGGCGAAACGGGCCTGGCCATCGCTCTCGGCATGCTTCTGCTCGTCCTTGCCCTCGGCAACACCCTGGCGGTTCAATATCTACAGATATATCTTGACCGCCGCCCGGCCCCCGTCCCGCCCGATCTCCGGTCAGAATGCCACGACACCCCCTCCCTCGAAGAGGGGCAGCACTCCGGCACGATGCCCCCTTCGCCCCCCCGTATCCCGCCGCTCCACCTGCGCGGCATCTCGATGGCTTTCGACGGCCGTCCTCTGTTCGAGGCCCTCGGGGCAGACCTCGACCTCACGGGCGGCCTCGCCCTCATGGGCGCCTCCGGTTCCGGCAAGACCACGCTCCTCCGCCTGATCGCCGGCCTCGTCATGCCCGACGCCGGCAGCGTCGACCGGAAGGGACGCAAGGCCGTCATGACGTTCCAGAGACCGTATCTCTTCGCCGGAACGGTTCGCGACAATCTCGAATACGGTCTGCGCATCCGCAATGCTTCGACAGAGGCCGTCGATGCTCTTGCCCGGGAACTCCGGATCGACTCCCTGCTCGATCGTTCCGTGAGGCACCTCTCGGGGGGCGAGGCGGCCCGCGTCTCCATCGGTCGCGCCCTGGCCGTGAATCCCCACCTCCTCCTGCTCGATGAGGCCCTGGCCCACCTGGACCGGGAAACCCTCGTTCCGCTCACCAGCGTCTTGCGCCGGTACATCCGCGACGGGGGCGGCCTCCTCCTCGTGACGCATGATCCGCACCTCGCATCCGCCATCTGTTCCCGAACCCTCATCCTGGAGCGGGGGCGTCTTTCACGCTCTGAATGAACTCCGGCCGCATCCTCATGCCCCCCTTCCGTGGACGGGGTTTCTCGGGTAAAATCATGTACGATCGATTTTCGAGCCGTTTTCAGGAGGCTTCTCATATGTGGCGCCGAATGCTCGTGATGACGCTTCTGGCCTGTTCCCTCACCCCGTGCTGGGCCCAGAATCCTTTCTCCGGTGAGCAAGTCGAACTTGGCGGCTCTTCCGGCACCCAGGTCGCGATTCCGACGTTCGAGCAGAACAACGATTTCGGGCCGGAGCCGGCTGCCCCCGCCGACCCCCTGAGCTCCGCGACCCCCGAAGCCAGAAAAGCCCACGATACGGCCGACAACATTCTCGACCAGCTCGAAACGTATCTCAAAAACCGCGATTACAAGAAGTCTTCCGAAGCCATCGCGTATATCAACAAGCTTTCTCGCGACACCAAAACCGGCAAGACCCTCACCCCGGGCCTCTTCACGAGCATGACCCGCGGGGGCGTCGGCGTTTCCCGCATCAATGAACTGAAAGGCCGCCTCGCCTCCCTCAAAAACCAACTGTATGCCGAATGCTCCGCCAAGATGGTCGAAGCCGGCCGCCAGTTCGAAGGCTACAACTCTTCCAGCGGCCCGGGCGGCGGCAACGTTGCCTGCGCCTGGCTCATGACCAAGGTGCTTCGCGCCGCCGGTATGGTCCCCCCCGGCTGGGAGGAACTCGGCGCTCTGAATCTGACGCGCCGCATGATGAAGGAGTTCGGGTGGGCCAAGGTTCCCTCGACCGGCAACCCCGACTCCGGCAAAATGAAAACCGCCCTCATGCAGCCCGGCGACATCATCTTCTGGAGCCCCAGCGACCACGTCGGCGTCTATCTCGGCAACGGCATGTGCATGTCGAACAGTTCCAGCAAACACCGCGGCGCGATCCACCCCGTCGCCGGGTTCTATGACGGCTGGATCCCCCGCTACGTCGTCCGCCCCCCGGGGGCCTGATCATTCCGCCCGATCAGCACCGCCGATTCCACCCGGAATCGGCGGTGCTCTTTTTCGCCCGCGCTTCCCGTTCCAAAACATTGTTGTCGCCCATTGCGCGTGGTATGCTTCCCTCCATGAGCCGTTCCGCCTCCATCCGATGTCATTTCGGCCAGTGGATGCCCCCGGGAAGACGCCTGTACGGTTCCCGGATCACCCTGGCGAGGCTGGATGCCCGGCACGCCCCGGCGCTTGCAACGCTCATGGCGGCAAACCGGCGGTGGCTGGAGACATGGATGCCGGCGCTGCCCGAGACCTTCACGGCCGACGACGTCCGTCATGGGATCTCCCTCGAACAGCGCGAAATCAGGAAAGGCACGCGGCTCGATCTCGGCATCTTCCTCGAAGCCGCCCCCCGCAGGCTGATCGGGCGTATCGCCCTCCACACCGTCCAATGGGGGATCATCCGGTCGGCCGGCATCGGCTACTGGATCGACGAGACCCACGCAGGCCGCGGGCTGATGAAGGAAGCCGTCGCGACACTCGTTTCCTTCACCTTCGAGGAAGTCCAGTTACATAGAATATGGGCAGGTATACAACCTGCGAACCTGCGATCGAGAAGCCTCGTCGAAGAGCTGGGCTTCGCCCTCGAAGGGCTGCACCGGCGCGAGCTGTTCATCGCGGGTGACTGGCAGGATCAGCTCCAATACGCGCTTCTCGAGGAGGAATACGACCGCCTCGCGGATGGCTGGATCCGGAACAGATGGCTCGGGCGGTGAAATCGCCCTCCCCGGCAGGAGATCAGGCGTAGATGGCGCGGTACAGCTCTTCCGCCTTTTCAGGGTTCAGCTTCTTGAGCTTGTCGTAGGTCGCAAGAGCCTTGGTCTTTTCCCCGGCCTTGATATACACCATTCCGAGGGAATACAGCAGCTCCCGGTCGCCCGGCTTCAGCTCATTGGCATACTCCAGATGCTTGATCGCGGCGGGATAATTGCGCAGCTTGTACTGGGCCGCTCCGACCTTGGCGTTGATCCGCGCATCGTCCGGCATCGCCTCGAGCGCGCGCTCGAAACAGGCCAGGGCTTCGGCGTAATTGCCGGTTGTCAGGGCCGAGTTCCCCTGCTCGATGTCCTTCTGGAATGGCTGGTCAGTCATGGCTCCTCCCGTTACTGTTGCTTGGCGGGATAAAGATAGATCACCTTCTGGGCGATGTCCACACCCCAGTCGATATTGGCCTTCTGGGACACCACATCGAGCAGCTCGTCGAGGGTGATGTCGCTTTCCTTCAGCGTCAGTTTGAAAGCAGGCAGGGCGTCGAGCCCCTGAACCGTGAAGGGATCTTCCGACTCCTTGGCATAGACGCCCACGGCATGTTCCAGCAGCGTGCGGCCGTCGTAATCCTCACACTCCCAGGTCTTCATCACCATGAACAGAGCCGAGCTCGTGTCTTTGGGAAACAGGGGCAGGCCAGTTCCCTGCGGCTGTGGGGAAGGGGGCGTCGCAGCCGGAGGGGTCCCGCTGACGACGATCTCGGCGGCAGACTCGGCCGGAGCCGGGATGACGACAGGGGCTTCGTTCACGACAGGAGCCTGGGCCGCAGCCGTGGCCGGGGAATCGGGGGCGTCTCCGGGAAGGGAGATCAGGCTTTCCGGGTCGGCCGGTGGTTTGGGGGATTCAGCCGGCTTCGTGAGAGCCTCTTCGGAGGGAAGTCCGATCAGCGTTTCGGATGGGGTTGCCTTCGCGGTGGCCGGCTCGGCCGCCGGGGCCGGGGCGGG
>DAOOQQ010000119.1:0-9036 GCA_035388825.1 Candidatus Ozemibacteraceae bacterium | reverse complement strand
CATCGGTAAGCTGGGTGGAAGCGGCGATACAGAGTCGGCCGTTTCCCCAGCCCGAGAGAACGACGGGATCGATCCCCGGAAGTCCTGTCTGATAAGGACGGAGGAACGAGCGACCCGGCTGCGGCATCCAGCCGGCTCCGCCCGTCTCGATGGCCTGCGCGTCATCGATCCAGGAGCGGGCGTGGGTGAGCCGTGCCACGGGGTTTCCCTCCCCGGCGGATTTCGGCTCGACGCCTGCCTGGGCGAGAAGGGCGTGCGGGCGCCTCGAGAGGATGAACAGGTTCCCGCCCCGCCCGATCCATTCGGCGAGGCTTCGCAGAAAGCCCGCCGGAAGACGTTCGGGCGGATCGATCATCAGCAGCGTGGCATGCGGGTCGGCGGGGGGCGCGTCGGTCACGTACAGGGTGTAGCCGAGTTCGTAAAAGTAGAAATACAGGAACGGGCGGGGCCGCACCTGGATCACGCGCGTGGTGGAGCCGCCGCCGCTTCCGGATTTCGGCCTGCCCGACGGATCGGGGGTTTCGACCTCGATCTGGGAGAGGCTGAACAGGTTCACTCCCCACATCGTGAAGACGAACAGCGACAGGATGAGGATCAGATACCCTTTCATGCGAGGCGTGGCGCCGTTCATACGGGGCCTCCGAGCTTGCGGAACACGTCGCGGAACGTCTCGTAGTCGGGCCTGGTGGGTGCCTGGAAGCCGTAGATGATGCGGTCGAACCGGCGAAGCGGTTCGCGGAACAGGTCCTGGAGCTGGCGACGTTCGGCGAGCCGGCCCAGATACTCCCCGTTGGTGAGGGATTCCTGGAACGAAAGGACGGACTGCTCCTCGAGCAACAGGAGACAGGCCGTCATGAGGAGCCGGATTGCCTCGTCGAGCCGGTTTGCCGCTGCTGCCTCTTCGGCCTGGCGGAACAGGGCCTGCGCGTGTTTGTGCACCTCCGGGAGGGCCGAGATGCCGAGAAGCTGGGAAGAGTCGGCGGCGGTGACCCGGCTGCGCCAGGTGCGCCAGATCACCCAGAGAAGGATGCCGAGGGCAAGAAGGCTGAGGCCGCCAATGATGGCATAGATGAGCTTCATCAAGGTTTTCACCCATGATCCGTCCGTGCGGGGTGGCACGGGGGGCGGCGCAGGCTGTTTCACCTGGGGTTTCGGCGGGGGCTGGGGCTGCCGGGGCTGAGTGGGCCGGGGTGTCGGGGGGCGCCCCGTGACCGTCGTGGTGGTGGTCTGCGGAGGGTGGTTCGTCTGGGCGCTGGTATTGCCGGCTGGAGAGCCCGTCGTGCGGTTCCCGGAAGGCTGTCCCGAGGTGATGGGCGATCCGGTGGCCCTGCCCTGCCCCGTGTTTCCAGAGCCCGACGACCCACCGGACCCGCCTCCGGAGTTGGAGCCGGATCCACCGCCGACACTTCCGCCAGAGGCAAAACCGCCGCCGGAGCCGCCGCCGAAGGTGACGACCGAGCCGGTGGAGCTTCGCACCGGGATGGGATTTCCGATGATGACGGAGCCGTACAGCGGCGAACCGCCGTCCCCGCCCGCGGGACCGCTGTCCCAGAGGCAGCCCGAGGGCAGCGACGTCACATTGCTGGCACGTTTCAGGGCTTCCTCCATTTCCAGGCGCGTTGCGCGGCCGGGCGGAGGCGCGAATGAGAGATCCTCTTCCAGGAGGCGGAGGGTGTCACGGAGCTGGAGCAGCATCTGACGGCGTTTACGTAGGTCGGGTTCGGAGCGGATCGCGCCGAGATTGGGGGTGACCCAGGAAAGATCCACGGGAAGCGCCGTTTCCGACGCATTCAGAACGTGGTCGACGGAGCCGATGCGGCTTGCGGCCGTAACGAGTCGATCGTCGGGGAGAGCCTGATCTGTCGACAGATCCGTGGCAAGGGAGGCGATGAGGCGACACTGCGTTCGGAACTCGTCGAATCCGAGGGGGGCGGCGGAGGCCGTTCCCAGCGATAGCGCGGGGAGAGCCAGCAAGAGGACGGCAAGCAAACGGCGCATCAGGCGACCCTGGCGCGGAACCCGCCGTTCCGGAGAAGACGGGCGACGGTGATCTGCCAGCCGATCCAGAACTGGTCCAGGAGGGCGTCGGCAAGGATGAGCACGCCCAGAAGCTCGGCATCGCGGAACCGGTTGAGCCACGTCTCGAAGAGAACGCTTCCGCTCATGAGCATGGCCGTGTAACTCACCGCCATGAACCAGAGAAACGACATGTACACGTGGCGCTGGAACCGGTAGCCCTCGGCGCCGTCGTTCAGGAGGCCGCGGATGCTGCGGAACACGTCGCCGTTCTCGATCAGCTGCCGGGGCATCAAGGTATATGTGTAACTATGATATGCGAGGAAGAACAGCAGGTAGAGGATGAACGCGAACGGCGCGATATCACCGGCGACGAAGATCACGAACCCGAATCCGGCAATCAGGGGGCCCGAGGCGATGATCTGCATCTGGAAAAAGCCGAGATACTCGAGGCCCGAGATGCGTCGTGCCGCGATGGTCTGGGCCTCGCGGTCGGGAAACGAGCCGATGAAGCCGCGGCCCATGAGCATCCAGGCGAAGGGGCGCATCAAAAGCTGGATGATGGTGAAAAGAACGGCTGCCCAGAAAAAAGCTTCGGAGCCGGGGTGGAAGCGGACACCGAAGGCCGGCATGGTGAAGAGGCCGAGGCCGAACAGGATCTGGGGGGCATCCGTGAGGGCCCAGGCCGTCACGATGTCTTTCCGGTTCCGGCGCCACAGGAAGAAGGTTTCGTCCATCACCTCTGGCGAAGAAAGCAGCGTGTCGGTCGCCACGACGCGGCGCAGAGGCTTCCCGGCGGTGATTTCGACCCCCGCGCGGCGCAGGGTTCCGGCAACCTCGCGGGCGGTTTCCCGCACCTCCTCGTCGGGGTCGTTCGCCAGCGCCAAGGCGACGCGCAGCGCCCGTGTCTCGTGAAAGCGTTCGAGCTGGGCCGTTCCGCGCCGGCGATCGGCCGGATCGGCACTCTCGATGAGCGTCAGGCAGTCATCGAACCCGACTGCCGGGGTGTCTGTCCGATCCGTCATGATTCGGCCTGGAGAGGCGTCGGAAGGGCCTCGGCGTCACGAATCACGATGGTGCCGGCGGCCAGATCCCCCAGCCGCTGATGATGCTTCGAGAACAGGATCGTCACCATTCCAGCCAGAAAGCCGAGGGGCAGGAAATCGACGGGGCGCAGCAGGTTGCGGGCGATCGAGGCGGCCCAGCCGACCCTTCCGCCGTCCATGGTGACGACGCGGATCCCCAGACGGCGTTTGCCCGGGGTCTGGCCGTCGTGATATACATCATAATATATATAATACAGCCAGAACACCGCGAAATAGAGGAGAAAACTGAGCGCGACGTAGAGCGGGCCGAAGAAACGTGCGCTGAAGCCCATCGACAGGAGGGCGAACGAGCCGACCATGATGGCGATGCACTGGTAGACGAAGTCGTAGAACTGGGCGAGGCCGCGCGAATACAGGCCGGCGACCGGGAACTTCAGCTCGATGTTCTCGGGTGTCGTGAGGGTGATCTGCTCCGGCATGACGTGACCACTATACACCCATCTCCTGCCCCTTCGCATCTGTTTCGCCGTCCTGTGATACCATGGGGATCCGATCGAGGAGGCACGCCCGGGCATGGATCTGGCCGGTTACAAGGCGTTTCAGGAGCGGTTTCTCGCGCGGCTGCACGAAGCCGGCGTGATCGCGCGCGAACTGGGCTTCAACGCGATTGTCGATGCCGCGGCCGGCCTCGAACGGCGCGTCCGCGACGAGCGCTTCTCGATCGCCGTGCTGGGCGAGATCAAGCGGGGCAAGTCCACCCTCATCAATGCGCTGCTGGGCGATGACGTGCTGCCGCGGGCGGCTCTCGTCTGTACCGCGGCCCTCTGCCTGATCCGGTATGCCGACAAGCCCGAGGCCGTGGTCCATCATCGCGGCGGCGGCTGCACCACCGTCGACCCGCGCCTGCTTAGGGAGTGGGTCACCCGCAAAAGCCCGGCAGCGGCCGGGATCGACCACGTCGCGATCGGCTGGCCCCTTCCCCTGCTGCGCGACGGGGCCGTCGTCATCGACACGCCGGGCGTCAACGACACCGACGAGGTGCGCCGGCGGCTCACCGAGGAGTTCATTCCCCGGGCGGACGGGGTGCTGTTCGTCCTCAATGCGGGCCAGCCCCTCTCGGATTCGGAGATGCGGTTCCTGACGAACGGGGTGCTGCGCCACCACATCAAAAAATGCTGGTTCGTCGTGAACGGCCTCGACCGGATCGCCGACCCGACACAGCGCGAGGAGGCTCTCGCCTACTGCCGGGAACATCTCGCGAAGATCCTTCCGGAAGCGCGCGTCTGGGGCGTTTCGGCAAAACCCGCCCTCGAGGCCCGGCGCAGCGGGAACGGGGCTGCGTGGCGGGCGTCCGGCGTGGCCGAGCTGCTCGAGGGGGTGTCGGCCGATCTCGTGGAGAACCGTCGGGATGCCCTGTTCGACGTGCCCCTGTCGCTTCTTGCCGCGATGCTCGACGATCTCGAATACGGTCTGAGGCTTATCGGGGCCGACCAGGCCCGCACCGAGGCGCAGCGCACGGAGGAGGCCGCCCGCCGGGAAGCCGCCCTCCACGATCTCGCGCGCGATCGCGACAGGCTGGTCGGGCGGTTCGCCGATGCCGCCGAAAGCGTGATCTTCGAAGTCGCGGGAACGGCCGGCCGTGCGAGTGCCGTTGCGACGCCCGCCACGCCGCAGCCCCTCCCCCTCTTCGCCTCGACCGGCCAGCCACCGAAGCCCGCCGGCTCAGCCGCAGCACGGGAAACCGATCGCCGGATCCGCGAGGCGGTGAACGCCATTCTCTCCGCCGATGCCTCGGACGAAGCGAAACAGGCCGAGCTGCGCCAGCTCGTCCGGGACCAGGTCGCCGCTTCGGCCGCCCGCCTGCTCGACGCGATCGAGACCGCGATCAGCCCGCATGCCGACGCCTGCCTTCGCGATCTGACGGGCCTGCTCGCCCGATTCGACACCCGTCTCACCCTGCACGGCGCGACGGCATCGATCCCCCCCGTCGAGTTCGGAACCGGCTTTGCAGCCGGTACCGGCACCCTGGGGGTCGAGTCGCGGCAATGGATTTCGGGATTCGGCCGTCTCGCGACCCTCGTGTTTCTTCTGCACGGCAATATCCTGCTCGCCGCCGCCGCCCTCGGCACCTCCGTCGCCACCCGCCTGACGGCGGATCTGTCCCGGGAAGTTGCGGCCCGGGTCTCCGCCCTGATCGACGAGGAGCGGGCCGCGATGATCCGTGATCTCGTCGCCCGCCGGGCCGAGATCGCCGGGGCCTGGAAACGGCGCCTCACGACCCGCTTCGACCAGGGGCTTGCCGTGATCCGTGAGACGTACGGCGCGGGCCGGTCTCCCGCCGCCGTTCCGACAGGAACAATCCCTGTTGATACAATAATGACATATATTGATAAATTGCGCGACGGCGTGTCGGAGCTGCGCGGGGAGCTGGCGCGATGAGCATGGCCCTGGCGTTGACCCGCCTCCTGAAAGAGTTTCCCGCTCTGCGGCCCGAACTCCACGAGTTCGTCCTGCCCGGCCGGGTTACGGGGTTCGACGCCGCAGACGCCGAAGGGGTGTTTCTCGTGCATCCGGGCGGCATCGCCCTCGCCCAGGCCCCCCGCATGCTCGGGGAGGGCTTCGCCGTTTCCGCGACCTGCCGGGAAATCGCTCTCGTGCGGCTGACGCCGGCCGCCTTCGAGGTGCATCTCGTGCGTCCCGAGGGGATCCGGACGGCCCGGTTCGTGCCCGCGGATCACCTCGACCATGGCCAGCTTGCCGCCGCCGCCCTGCTGATCCAGTTGCGGCTGGCCGACGTCGTGAAACCCTGGTCGCCCAGACCCCTTCTTCCCCTCCCCGATGCCGATCCCGAATCGGCTGCCCGCGGGGCCGCCATCCTGGCCGAACTCTGTGCGTCGTTCCCCGCGCAGCCGCTTCTCCTCGCCTGGCGTGCGGCCCTGCTGATCGCTGCCGGTGCCCCGGACGAGGCCGTGACCGCCCTGACCGCCGGCGGCCGTGTCACCGCTCCCGCTGCGGGCTTCATGCTCGTCGTCGCCTTGATATGTAACGGGAAATATTCTCTCGCCCGGCCGTTGATCGCCGATTACATCGAAGCCTTTCCCGGCTCCCCCGATCTCCGCCGGCGCCTCCTCCTGGTCTGTCGCATCCAGGGGGCGAGGCGCGAACGGGACTGGCCCGGCCGGCTGGAGCTACTCGCCCTCGCGCCTGCGCTGCGCGACGTCTGCCTCGAGCCGGCGTGGCCCTCTCTCCGGCGCATCTTGGCGGCCCCCGGCTGCGCCACGCTTGAAACCGTCGCGGCTCTCCTCGAAGAGAATGATGACGGTCTCGCCCGCCTTCTCGAGCGGGCGCGCGGGGAAGCCTGGCCGGATCCCCTGCCCCTCCTCCTCGTCGAGGCCTCCCGGCTCGCTCGCGACGGCGATGTGCGGGCCGCGTTCCTCCGGTTGTGGCCGGCCCGTGGTCCCGCCTGCTTCGCCCCCCTGCTGAGCCTTGCCCTTGCCGGAGGCACCGAACGCCTGTTCCGGAGCTGGATTGATACAAAGCCGGAGCCAAGCGAGGGCATTGCATCCGAGGAGCGGGTACGGCTCGCCCACGTGTATCTGAGAACCGGTTCCCCGGAATCTGCCGCCGCTCTTCTTGCATCCCTCACCGAAGAATACCGTGCCGCGCTCTCTCCCGATGCGACGTTCCGTCTGACCCTGATCGAAGCCCTCCTCGACAAGGATCCGCGGAAGGAGCGCGTCGCCAGGCTCTTTTCTTCCTGTTCCGGCCAGGAGAGCTTCGAAGCTCACCCCGAAGCGCCTCGGTTCGAAGCCGAGATGAGAATCGCCCTGGCCACGGCCGATGCCGGGCTCGACCATCACCGCGATGCACGTGCCGGGCTGATCCGCGCTGCCGCCCTCCTCGACGTCGACCCGGACGATCCGTTGCAGAGGATGATCGCCGATGCCCGAACCCGCCTGGTGAACGACCATGCACCTTCCACCTGGGGTGAGCTGGCGGGCATCGTCCGGAATCTCGTATTGAATGCATCGGAAGCGCGCCGCGCGGAACTCTCCAAACGCTGGAGCCGTATCGAGCAAACCGCCGCTTTTCCTTTGACCATCGCCTGCATCGGCGAGTTCAACGCGGGAAAATCCTCGCTGCTCAACGCCCTGATCGGCCGCAACCTCCTTCCCGTCGGCGTTCTTCCGACGACCTGCCTTCCGTGCGGGATCGAGGATGCCGACCAGGTAACCCTCGTGGTGCAAACACACCACGGGACGATCCTGCCCCGCCCTCCGGCCGACCTGGAACGCCTTCTGCGCGAGCCTGCCCGGAGCTCAGAACGCCCCTCGGCAACGGATGCGCCCGCCATGCTCCACCTGTTCGCCCCGCTTCCGGCCCTGAAACACCTCCGGCTGCTGGATCTTCCGGGACTGAATGCACGCATTGCGCGCCACCAGACGTTTTCCGAGGCCTCTCTCGAGGGGGCTGACATCATTCTCTGGATCGACACCGCGAGCCAGTTTTCCTCCGCTTCCAATGCCGCTTCACGGACGCGTCTCGTCCGGCCCTGGCAGATGATCATCCCCGTTCTGAACCGGATCGACGAGGTCGAACCGGCCGAGCGCGACGAGGTTATCCGATCCTGGAACGCGGCAGTAGATGCCTGTTCCGCGAAAGAGCGATTCGTGACCTCCTGTGTCACGGCTCCCGGGGTTGGAGAGCTGGTTGCCTGGCTGACCGGGCTCGCAGCCGATGCCGCCCACCAGCGCCATGCACGGCGAAAGAGCCGGCTGGCCGCCTTCCTGAAAAGTCTCGAAGAGGATCTCCAGGACACCCTCGATCGGATGACACAGGCGGTGCATGCCGAAGAGCCCGGCCGGCCTCCGGCACATCACCGGATCGACGAGACGACCGTCCGATCGGTGCTGACGGCGCTGGGCCGAGCGATGGAGGAGTGGCGGTTTCTGCCGATTCCCCCGGGGGCGTTCCCCGGCCTTGTCGGTCGGAGCATCGCGAGGCGGCTTGAAGCAGAACTGCCGGGATTCCAGGCGGCCGGGGACGGTTTCGTTCCGCCCGTCGAACTCATCGAACTGGCAGGTGTTCTTGCGAATGGTCACGAGCCCGGGGTGGAGCTCGTCGCACGGGTGTGCGAGTCCCTGGCACTCGACGGGTACCGGGAGGCGATGAAGCGGTGGCGGTTCGACCAGGCGCGACGCCGGAGCGCATCCCGCGCGAAACTCGCCGAGATCGCGGTGCTGCGGGCCCTGCGGCTTGCCCCGCTTCTCGAGTTGATCAACCGGGTGCATGCGGATGGAATACCCGATCTCCCGTGGAGCAAAAATTCTCTGTAACCTTGAGGAAACTCCCGGGAAGATATAAGATGAATTCAAACATCGGGAGGCGGAGTATGAACAGAAAGTCTGCGTTTCTGATCGCGGTGGCCTGCGTGGCCATGATCTACGCAACGGTTCCGGGGCAACTGCACGCGGAAGATCCGCTGAAGACGCTCCAGGACCACGATGTCGACGGCTCGACCGATAAGCCGGCCGGCTCCACCTCATCGTCGGGCGTTTCGCCCCAGACGGCCGACCAGATGGAAAAGACCGTCACCGGGCTCGAGACCCTGGTGAAACAGTATGAGGCTCTCATCAAAAAGCTCGAGGGCCAGGTGAAGGACGCCGAGTCGGCCAAGGGCGAGACCACCGGCACCGTCGACGTCAGCACGCGGCTCAATATCCGCACCGGCCCCTGGGGCACGATCATCGGCAAGCTGTCGAACGCCGACCAGATCCAGATCGTCGCCAAGGAAGGGGACTGGTTCAAGATCCGCCATGGGGACGGCTTCGCATACGTCCACTCCTACTACGTCAACGCCCCCGGCTACCCGTCGCACCGCGGCGTCGAACCCCCGGTTCTCGGTTCGAACCAGTCGCCCGATGGCTCCAGCAGCTCCTCTTCGTCTTCATCCAGCTCTTCCTCGAGCTCGAGC
>DAOOQQ010000118.1:0-9208 GCA_035388825.1 Candidatus Ozemibacteraceae bacterium | reverse complement strand
GGCGGATTTCGACGACCTTGAGGCGGTAATACAGGTCTTCGCGGAAAGGTCCCCGCTTGATCTCGTCAAGCAGGTTCTTGTTGGTCGCCGCGATGATCCGTACATCGACCTTGATCGTCTCCTTGCCGCCGATGCGCTCGAACTCCTGCTCCTGGAGGACCCGGAGCAGCTTCGTCTGGGTCATGAGCGCCATATCCGCGACTTCGTCGAGGAACAGGCCGCCCGTATGGGCCCGTTCGAAGCAGCCTTCCTGCCGGCTTACCGCCCCGGTGAACGCCCCGCGCTCGTGGCCGAACATCTGACTCTCGAGCAGCTCCGACGGGATCGCCGCGCAGTTGAGGGTGATGAGGGGTTTCGCACGCCGCTGGCTGGCCCGGAAGATGCTCTGGGCGACCATCTCCTTGCCGGTGCCGCTTTCCCCGGTGATCAGGACCGTGACGTCACTCTGGGCCACTTTGTCGATCAGGCCCAACACGTCACGGATCGCCTTGCTGTTACCGATGATCTTGCTGTCCATGATCAAACCCGCGAAAGACCGGTCACCCCTTCAGGAGGGATAAAGAAAGCCGGCGATAGGGATTGAACCTACGACCTACTGATTACGAATCAGTTGCTCTACCGCTGAGCTACGCCGGCAAACGGTTGGAAAGACGGGAAATATCCTACCACAGCCCCGGGGACGTGTCAACAGAAACACAGAAAATTCCCCCTGAAAAATTCCGCACTCGCGCCGGCTGTGCCCATCTCGCGCGGGGGAACGGGGTACACGCTTCGGCAATGAGGCCGCTTTTTACGACGGTTCTGAGTTTTGGACGTGCCGGGCTCAGATCTGCTTCGGGAGATTCAGCTTCTCGATGGCCTTGGTGAGTTCATCGGCGAAGGAGGGGCCCTCGTTGGCAGACGTTTTGGCCTGGGGCCGCCGGACGACGGACAGGATCGGCTTCACGGCTTCGATCCGCGAGATGCGCGTGACGGAGCTGGTGTCACATCCCTGACGGGGTTGGCTGGCCGATGAAGCGAAGCCTTTCATGCACTCCTGTTCCTCGATGTCTTCGATTTCCCGTGAAAAATACGGGACTTGGATTCCGGGCAATCGTATACTGAACCTCAACCTGCGGTTTTGGCAAGAGGATTCCGGCCAGGGCAAGCGGAACCTCCGGATCATGGAGGGATCGCGAAGAGGATCGAGCATGCACGACGGTCGAGCGCTGTCGAGAGCTGGGGATTCTGCGTGAGTGAGGGGTGGTATGAAAATCCCGTTTCGAGATATTCCGGCGCCCGTTCGTGATGAACTGCTGGCAGCCTTGCGCGGGACACATGCGAAGCGCTGGTATGTGCGGATCTACGAGGATCTGGTCTGGCACAAAGGGGTTTCGGCAATCGGCCTGGGGTGCCTGCTGATCATCGGCGTGTTCGTCGTGGCCGGTGTGGAGCGGGAGCTGTATGCCGGCTGGGCGGCCGTGATGGTCGCGGCTTCCATGCTCGGCTCCTGGCTGATCCTGACGGGACGATACCTTCTGCATCTCCATCGTGAGCGGCTCGTTCCCCGCTCCGTCGTCGCGACGCCGTATATCATTGCATATATGAAAAGCGAGGACGACCTGGTCGAGCTCTACCCCGTTGCCGATATCCGCAAGGCAACGGTCACGATCTACGAGCACCGGAACAAAAAGACGGGCCAGAAATGGCACGAGCATCGCCTGAGTTTTCGGGCCGGCGCCGAATTCGTCTGCTGGAGCGCGATCGAAGGGCATCTGGTGTTCGATTACCTTCAACATGCGGCAGGGCTGGAGCGGGACTCCGAGGAGGCGCCCCGCGGCCCGGCGAACTTGGCCAAAGAGGATCCGAGCGCCGGCTGGCCTCCTCTTCTCGCCGAAGCCGCCACTCGGCCGGCATCGCCGCTTCCCCGCCGCTGGCCTCTCGCGGTTCAGCTCGGCATGCTGGTCGGAATGCTTGCCTGGCTCGTTCAACTGGTTCTGACAGAAGGTGACCTTTGGCATAACGTGAACGCCTACCAGACGACCCACCAGTGCTCCCGATATGCCTTCCGTGCCCCGTTCGGGTGGCACAAGGATGAAGCCTTCGACGAGCTGTGGGTGAAGCGCTTGGTCACCGAGGCCGTCACGGCGCAGGAGCGGGACGCCGCCGGAAAGGCTTCGGAAATGTCTCTCTGGAAGGCAAAATACGCCATCGAAGAGTATCTCCGCCTGATGCCGCGCGGGAAATACCGCGCCGACATCGCCTCCCTCCACGACGACATCTTCTGGGCCTGGGCCGAATCCAACGGCCTCCAGCCCCGTGACATCCGCTTTTACCTCGACGACTTCCCGAACGGCCTCCACGCCTCCGAAGCCCGCAGGCTGTTACACCCCGCGGAAGAGTCTCGGTGATCGCGATGCGTTTTCTATCATGAGTCATGTAGAATGAATGCCACCCGTTCGCCCTGCGCTTGCCGAAGCGCGAACGGGAATGCGGGATCGGCTTTTCATGCGCGAGCCGGAAAGATGTGCGCAGACGACGAGCCCCCGCGATGCAGGGCCGAAGAGTTCGTCGAAAGAGAGAAGGAGAACGGGTCCATGGGGAGTGAAGCAGGCGCTCTGGAAGCTCTGCTCGAAGCTTGAGGAGATCTTCGCGCGCGAGATGCCCAGCGGCACAACTATTCCGTTCTGGGGGAGCTTCTGTCTCTCGTTTCCCGAAAGCATGGAATTCACTCAGGAGCAGTGGAACTAAAAGCTTCGTCCGCCCCCCCAAGCCGCCGATCGTTCCGGAAAACGTCCGCAACGTCGTGCTGGTTTTGCTCGAAATAACCCAGGGCGGCATCGACGCTGTCTCGGTCGTCAAGCGGTTCGACACGCTCCTGGAAGCCGGACGGTATCTCGCCGAACATCCGGTGCATTCTTCGGGCTATGGATGGACCGGCCGGTCCGAGTATGCCCTGCTTCGCGATGAACCCGAAAGGTATCTTGAAATAGACGGGACCCGCCTCACGTACCCGCGGGACGACACTCTTCGCTTTGGGTGATATATAAATAATGCTATTGGAGATGATATGGATATGACCGGGATCGAAGCGGGTTGCGGAATTCTTGTTGACGGGGAACGGAGTAGGGAAGACCGGCAGTCCGCCGCCGCCGCCCTTCGTGCCGTTTCGACGTTCGCCTGGGCGGCTGTTCCCGGGGAGCGCAGGCTGGAACTGGCGGAACGCCTGACGGGCGTGCTCGGAAATCCCAACGAGGATCCCGAGCTCCGTGCCCAAACCGCCGGGGCGTTGAAGGCCGCGGCCGACGAGCTCCCCCTCGAATGGCATCTGAAACTGTTCGATGTGCTGGCGAACGTGATCCGGGACGGGGCGACCCGGAAGCTGTTTCCCCTGATGGCGGAGTCATGCGGCCTGGTCTCCAAGCTGAAGGTTTCGGCGTGCGACGACGAGCCCCTTCTCCAGCGCCTGAATGACGCCATCTTCGAGGCTGTCTTACTGAGAGGCGCCACCGAGGACGAATCGTTCGCCGAACCCGTCGACGACGCCTTCGGCCGCACGAGAAACCGCATCAACTGGCTTCAGGGCGACCGGGACTGAGCGCCGGAACCAGAATTTCTCGCCTGGATTCCCGGTCGAAGGAACATCGCCGTTTTCCGAGACCATTCAGACGTCATGGTTTGTCGCAGAGATGGAGCGACCATAACAACATGCAGGAAAATGCTCATGCAGTTCTGAATGGTTGAGATGCCGGGGTGTGCGGCGAGTTAACGGGATGAGAGTGTGACATGCCGCTTCAATTATTGCTTCCTGAGGGCTGTCCACTGGAACGAAGCTAGTCGGTGACCGTAGGGGGCACAGCGACAGATGAACCCTGCGAACTTCGGAGAGAGATAATGGCGAATTTGGTCAAATCGATTGGGTATGCCCTTGGGAAATTGCATATCGGTCTGATTTCTTACCTTCTCGATCTTTACTGCGAGGGCAATCGAAAACCACTATCTCAATTCATGGATTCCCTCGGCATTTCTTTTCCATTGGAACCCATTCATTATCGAGAATGGAATTCCGTTGACCTTGCTATTTTGGAGAGGACTGCTGATGGGCATGAGAATCCAGCAGTAATCATCGAGTTAAAGGTTGATGACCACGAAACAGGAATCACCAACGAAGAGTATCAAACGAACAGGTATGCGAATCGCTGGCCAAATTGCCCCTGTTTTGTCTTCATTACCCTTGGCAAAGGAGAGTATTATCACCCTCCTCGAAACACAAAATTTCATTGGATCCGGATTCGACAATTCGAGAGGGCACTGAGGGCAATTTCTGACCCGGATATGATAGTCCTTGGTTGGCTCGAGCAGGTCCAAAGAGAGGTTCTTCACCAAGATCTGGCAATTGCCGGGAATAGGCGTTGTGTTCCCGATTACAGGACAGGAAACTGGAACATCTACGTCCTCGGAAGCCTGGCCGATGCTATCCGGAAACAGATTCCCAATGAAACCTTCGGCATCGACATAACATGCGGCACGTATGGCTCAAGGCCTGATACGATTTGCCACCTTGATTGGTTCACAGATGATCTTTATCTGGAGATCAACTATAATGGCTTGCTCAATGTGAAAATGTCTTTTGGCAAAGACGACACGACCGATGCAAAGCACTGTAAGGTTGATAATGCCATTGAGCACCTGAAAACCCTTCCTTTTCCAATTGTGCCCAGGTACCAGAGAAGAGGTCGAATTGGTAATTCCAAGACTGTCGCATCCTTCGACGTTGGCTTGATCGATCGAAATGGATTTCTTGAGTGCAAGGATTCAATTGAAAGCGTAAAAGAGTCGGTCATTTCAATTTTGAGAATTGCCCATAATTCAGGAAAAGGAAATTTATAACACGCATCATAGGCGCTATGGCATCATCATTTTTCAGAGCTGCTTATTCTCAGATAATATCTGATTCAGTATTTGGATTTTCGTTTTTTCGGCTTCCTTTTTTTTGCCGCTTGTTCCAGAGCTTTTTTGCACCCAGTCTGGATAAGACAAATCTCGAAGAAGCCCCGCAGCCGCCATTCGTTTCGAGGCAGACGACGGCGAACCGCTCTTCGGTGCCACACTCGAGACATCCGAGATGCTCGGCATTGTCGATGATCTTTACACGATCATTGCCGCAAAAAGGACAGGGTTTCAAAATTATTTTCGCTCTGATCGGCATTTGTAGCTCCTTTGAAGAATCGTAATTTCACCTGCCTGACCAACGATCAAACAGGTCGAAACAAGAAATTACGAAAGACCGAAGAATTCGGGCCGGCAGCCAAGAACGTGTGAAGTCAGGAATTGCTCGCGATGATGGTGACCATGAACAGGTCATCATCATTTTCAAGGTCGGGAGTGCTGACGATGACGTTGATATCTTCTCCCAAGCCTTCCATGATGATATGCATCGCCGTATTGACTTCCTCCACGATGATATTGTGGCCCCGTGGTATGGTGACCAGCAGGGAACGGGCTTTGCTGAGGTCGCCTTCGAAAAGAGCACTGGTTTTTGCCATTCTGGCTGCTGCAGACGCGCGGTTTTCTCCCCGTGCCGAGCCGACGCCGATATGCACGATCCCTGCCCCGGTCAGTACGGTTTTCACATCCCTGAAATCTACGCAGATGAGGCCAGGTATGAGGAAATGATCGGTGAGACTCCGGACGCACAGGGTAAAGGTGTCGTCGATGCGCTTATGCAATTCAGATATTGACAGATGAGATTCATTCGTGGTCACGAGTTTTTCGGGTGAGAAGACAAGCATTGCATCTGCGGCTTCACGAAGGGCGTCGATTCCCCGAGCGGCCTCGCTCATGCGCGTTTGGCTTTCGAACGGTAACGGTCTGGCAGCGATGACGACAGTCAGCACGGATCGTTCTCGGGATGCTTTTGCGACGCGTTGGGCCGCATCGACAGAGGCCTTGCAGCCGAGAGCAAGAAGAAGAATCACCATGTCGGCACCCCCGAGAAGCCGGTCGAGCATGCACGCGGTTTCTTGCGAATGCTCCGTGCTGGCTTTATCGGCAAACAGGTGTTCGATGACGATGGAAGAGCCGGTCTTTGGAATGTCTGTTTCTTTTGCATCTGTACATAGTGCTATATATTCAATGCCTCTTCGATGAATCGCCTCGTCGGCTTGCGACATCGGACATAAAGCCCTAATACCACTATTCCCGATCCCGAAGAGTTTAATACCCGGTACATCGAATTCGAATGAATCGCTAGGAATCATGTTCCCTCCTTGATATGCGCATCGGTGCCTTGGCCTTTGGAGGCAATGTGGGTTGTATGATGATGCAGGTCACCGTTCTCGAATCGAGCAGTTTCCACGTTGGCAGGTTCTTGACCTCAGATTCATCCCTACCGAGGTCAATCGGGCACCGCGCGATCTTTTCGAGGGTTTGACTGATTTTCGATGACCTGGTTGTGATCTGACGGTCGGAAGCCTTCATGCAATTTGATGGTGTCACGGGGGGAAGTGGTCCTGCCTTGGCCGATCGCGGAGAAGAACCGGATGAAGATGTCCGGATTGGCGCCAGCATCGCGGTCGATCACGTAGCCGCGGTGCGTCCGGTCATACCGCAGCGAGACGCCGAACTCGAGTGCGATTCCCGCGATGTCGCGCTGGAGCGTCCGCTTCGACACCTCGAAGCCGTGCAGCCGCAGGAACCGGTGAATCTGGTCCAGCGTTGGAAAGTGGCACTGCGTCACCTTTTCGATGATCAGCGCGTAGCGTTTGACGACTCCCTGAATGCTCATGACATGCTCCTTCGTTTCACGCGGGCTGGTGGCGGAACGGTATGGCCGGACTGGCGATCTCGCCCGGTTCGGTGCCGGACAGCCAAGCGATGCCCTGAGCACGGTCGATGGAAAGCCAGGAGCAGTTGCCTTCGATTCCGAACTCGATGGTCGCAAGGGCGATATCCCCGGCGATCCGTTTGCCGGCATAGGTCCGGAAACGCGACAACCCGTGCTTCTCCAGCTCTTCCAGCCAGAGAATCAGGTCGATCGAGTTCATCGAACCGCATCGGAACAGAAACCGATCCCACCAGACACCCGGGTGGTCCTCATACTCCTTGCGGAACCCCTCGGCCCCGCCCTGATGAACCCGCTCGATGGCGGAGAAAGGGACGAGTATGTTGATGAATTCGAGTTGAACGGCCATCGCTCGGCTCCTCCTGTCGTTTCTGGGGATTCAGAACACCCTGCGCTGTCGGGCGCCGTAGAGGAGAATTGCAACGCCTGTGCCAGAGACTTCGGTGTCGCGATAGATGCTTATCTGAGGCGGGCAAGAGCCGATTTGACCCCCGCGTAAGGGGGCCAGGAAACCTGAGAAAAAGATCAAAAAATGGTTGTCTACGTCGGAAAATGACGTCACCAACCATAAACGTTCTCAAAACCTAATGTGAGATGAAAAGGATATTTGGATCTGCGGTGGGCAGTAGCTCTACTATGCTATTGAGTACTGCAAAATGATAGACAAGATTCATGCAGCCGGGCCCCAAGCATGTTGAATGAAGGCACTCAGCAAAACAGGCCTTCTGGAGATTTCGTTCAGGCTTGTTTCTGCTGCAATGGACAGTTCCGTGGCGCCTGGAACCACCAGGTTTGGCATCTGGTGATACTTGGCGTGTCCCCAGATCCCTTCTACAGGGTTGGTTTCAGGGGCGTAGGCAGGGAAGTGGTGAGTCTGAATACCCTTTGCCCGAGCAAGAAATTTTCTGACCTCAGGACCCCGATGAATGTTGGCTCGGTCCCAGATGATGTGGATCGGTCCGGGAATTCGGCGCCTGATCTTCCTCAAGAAGATGGCCACTCGATCACTGGTGAAATTCTCGCCTTGCGGAAGAATGGTAAACAGGAGACCTGGGCGATGGCAGGTCCGACTGATCATGATGGCGCTGATTGCCGAGAACTTGCTTCGCCGATCCCAAGCCTTCAACCTGGGAGTCTCTCCACGTGGCGCCAAGGTTCGTTTACGAACAGGAAGGAGTTGGAAACAGGCCTCATCGATCAGGACGAGGGTTGCTTTCTCTTCCGAGACTTTTTTTTGATGTCGGGCAGCTCTTCCTTGAACCATCGTGCCACAGCATCGGGATCCTTTTCTCGGGCTACTTTCTCGGGCCTCTGGAAGGAAAACTTCATCTTTGCGGTCAGCAACTTGAACACATGGTCGGGGTGGTATTTCACGCCAAACTCTCGCCAAATGATTTCGGCCACACGGGAACATGACCACAGGTCGTTTTCCCAGCCGAAGGCGCAAGGTCCCTTCCGGATAAGATCGGCCAATCTCACCAGGTCCTCTGCCTTCAAGCGAGGGGGCCGCCCTCGGATCGGCTTGGCCAGGAGCAACTCGGGGTCTTCCAAGTATTTCCCGAACCATTTGCACACCGTAGTTGGGTCTACGCCCAACACCTTGGCAACTTCCTTCTGCGGCACTCCGTCGGCCACCGCTTTTACGGCACGCATGCGGATCCGCTCCAATTCTTCCGGCTTCCCTTTTGTACGCATGACACACCTCCCGTATAGGGAAAGATACGGGAACCGGAGGAAAAGTACAATAGCTGGTTATCATTGTGCAGGACTCAATAAGATCAATTCTATTAAAACGTATTATTTTCTATATAATATATAATGAGTTGGCGGCTCGATATCTCTACGATGCATATTTTTTTGCAATCTCTTTCAGACGTTGGCGCCAATCGTTTGATTGTCTCCCTGGATGAGCGCATTCAATAATAATTTGGTTATTTGTTTTCAGAACAAGGAATTCATTTGTAGATTCGATCTCGGTGCTATTTTCAGAGAACATTCTTTTGGCAAGGTTAATAGATTTTGTAAATAAAATATTTACTGGTGCTTGAACTATTTCGATTTCTTTTCTGCAATAACCCATTTCAAAGCAGTGCTGATGCAAAAACCAGTTATACGAGTTTTTATTGGACAAACATTTACATGAGTTTGAAAAAGCTGAATTCGCCAAAATTGAGTCCCATGAATTTAAGTCGATTGATAAGGCATCGCAAAGCAAATCTTTTACAGTAGCCCAATATGAACCCATAGAAGGAACTGTGAAGAAGGCAAATTCGATCGGTGAATAGCAAGTGGACTTTCGTACATTTAGGCCGCTCTCGATATTGATTCAATGTAAGCGGATAATAAACACCACCTTTTCAGGTGATGTTCAGGCGGGAACGATCG
>DAOOQQ010000117.1:0-9253 GCA_035388825.1 Candidatus Ozemibacteraceae bacterium | reverse complement strand
GCGAACGCATCGGCAACCAGCTCCTGGCGCAGGCGACCGAGACGGCACTCGTGGTCAGACACCGCCTCGCGGGCGGCGAGATACCGCTCCCGAGCCTGGCCGCCGTCCCACAGCAACTGCCGCACCTGCACGCGCACCTCGGTCAGCCGGTCGTCGTTGAACTGGGTCGGCCCCATCGGCAGGCCCAGGGCGCCCATGCGGTTCTGGTCCCAGTTTTTCCAGGATGCCCCTGCATCGACCTGGGGCCGCTGAGCGGCCCCGATCTCGCGCTGGGCCCCCCGGCCGCCGTCGATCTCGGCCTTCGCCGCCTTCAACTGCGGATTTTCCTGCAGGATGCGCGCGACGATCGCCTGGGTATTCCAGGGCGTTTCGCCCGTTTCAGCCGCGTCGGGAAGCGGCTCGGCGATCCCAGGCTGGCTCTGCTCGGCCAGGCCGGCCTGGCTCGCGGGATCTGCCCCGGCTGCGAAGGCTCCGCCCGCGAGCACCGCCACGAGCAGGATCGCCAGCAGGATGGCCGGCCGGCTCCGGCCGGAGCGCGCGCTGCCGCCGTTTCCCTTCGCGAACGCCGCTTCCCACCATCTGCCGGCAGATTCTCCGGCGTCGATCGCGAGATCATACATGGCAGGAATGAACACCATCGTGAGCACCGTTCCGAACGTCAGGCCGAACGCGGCCACGACGCCGAGCGGCGACATGCGCTCCAGGCCGACCGCCTGTTCGAGAACGAGCGGCAGAAGCCCGATGACGGTCGAGCCGGTGGTGATCAGGATCGGGCGCAGGCGCACCCGCACCGACTGGAACAGCGCCTCGCGCCGCTCCATGCCCGCTGCGCGAGCCTGGTCGATGAAGTCGATGAGAATGATGGCGTTGTTCACGATCGTGCCTCCCAGCAGAATGATGCCCATCATGGCCGGCATGCACATGGGTTTGTCCATGATCACCAGCCCCCAGAACGCCCCGATGAGCGACAGCGGAATGGTGCCCATCACCAGCAGCGGCCGCCACCAGTTCTCGAACAGCCCCCACAACACGACATACAGCAGCGCGATGCCGAACAGCAGGGCCGTGCCCAGCCGACGCCCGGTTTCGTTCATGTCGGCCATGCTGCCCGCCACGCTCACCGTGTATCCGCCCGGGATCTCGACCCGGCTGATCGCCTCTTCCACGTCCGCGGCGACGGTTGAAAGCGGCCTGCCGTCGTTGATTCCCAGGATGTCGATGGTCTGGCGGAGGTTTTCACGCGTCAGCAGGGTCGGCGCCAGGACCGGCTCCAGCCGGCCGAGCCCCGCCAGGAACAGCTCGCCTTTCGGCTGGGGAAGCGGCATCTCGCCCAGGTCGGCCCGCCAGGGCTTCCCCGCCCGGCCGATTTCGACGCGAACCGGCAGGTCGAGATACCCGTCCATCTGCATGCGCGACGGATATCTGCCGGTGAGGGTCACACCCAGAAACTCGCCGATCGCGCGGGCCGACAGCCGTTCCTGGGAGAGCAGTTCGAGCGACGGCCGGAACAGGGTTTCGGGCTTGTCATACCGCCAGTTCAGCAGGGGGTCGCGCAAGCCGGGCACGCGGCCCATCTCCCGGACGATCCGGTTCCCGATCTCGGCGAGCCTGATGGGATCGCGACCGGCCACGACGACGTCGATCGGCGCCTTCGTGGTGGAAAGCGGCGTCGCACCGTATTCCTTCACCGAAACGGATTCGAGGCCGGGAATCGCCGCCAGACTGCGCCGCCACTCGTTCATGATCTCCCAGACGGTCTGATTGCGGCGGTCGCGGGTGCTCAGCCGGACCTGGATCTCGGCCTGTTGTGGAAGCTGGCCACCGGCTCCGAAGCTGACCTGGCCCGGCTCGGCCCCGACCACGGTCGAAACGCTCTGGACGTGCGGCGACCGGTTGACGACCTCTTCACACCGGGTGACGAGAGCTTCGACCTCGGAAAGCGGCATCGCCGGCGACATGTTCAGGTTGATCGTCACCATCCCGGCATCCATGGGCGGCATCAGCTCGCGGCCGACCAGGGGCATCGTCAGCCGGACCGAGACGATGAGCAGCACCAGGCACACCACCAGCGCGGTCAGGCGGAATCGCAGAACAACCCTGAGCAGCCACAGGTAGACTTCGGCCATCTGCGCGAGGCCATATTCTATGGCTTTCAATATTTTATTTTGAATGCCGCCGCCGCTGCTTCCGGCATTCTCCGCAGGGGTTTCCTCCCCGGCCGGCACGCCGCCGTTCCGGAAGAACATCCAGCGGAGAAGATGGGGCACGATGGTGATGGCCGCCACGAAGGATCCGATCAGGGTCGCCGTGATCATCAACGTCAGCGGCCGCAGCACCTGCTGGGCGTAGCCGCCGGCGAACATGATGGGGATCATCACGACAACGGTCGTGAGCATGCCCCCGAGAATCGAGAAGACCACTTCCTCGGTGCCGGCCACGACCACCTCGGGGGTGCGCTCGCCGCCTTCGAAGCGGCGGAACACGTTTTCCACGACGACGACCGACGCGTCGACGACCATGCCCACCGCCACGATCAGGCCGGTCAGCGTCACCATGTTGAGGGTGTAGGACGTGAAGCCCAGGAATGCGAGCGCGGTCAGGAACGACAGGGGAATCGAGATACCGATGATGAGGGAGGTGCGGATCTCGACCAGGAACACCAGCACCACCAGCATGGTCAGCCAGATCGCGGAGTACAGCGAATCGCGCATGCCCGCGAGGTTGATGTCGATGATCGGCTGCTGATCGGTGGTGACATCGAAGGCCAGGCCGGGAAACATCTCGGCCAGCCGCGGCAGATGCCCCTTCACCGAGGCCAGCGCCCGCATCGCGTTGCCGCCTTCGGTTTTGAGGATATTCAGGGCGATCGCCGCCGAGCCGTTGCCGTGATACAGGCTGCGAGGCTCTTTGAAGCCGAGGCTGATCGAGGCCACGTCTCCGACCGTTACAACCCCGCCTTCCGCCACGCGCAGGGGAATGGCCGCCAGCTCTTCCGGCGTCCGGGCCTCCTGCACGGTTTTCACGAGCGACTCGCGGCCCCGGTTGAGCCAGTAGCCGCCCGGCAGTGTCAGGTTGTCGGCCCCGATCGCGCCCAGAACGGCTTCCGGAGCCAGCCGGAACTGTTGCAGCCGGTCGATGTCGAGCCGCACCAGCACCTCGGGGGAATGGGCCCCGAAGACGTCGACCTTGCCGACGCCGGGAAGCATCAGCAGTTCTTCCTTCAGGTCGTTCTCGGCCAGCAGGCGCACGGCACGCAGATCGAGCCCCGACCCCGGCCGCGGCCGCACTCCGAGCGTCATCACCGGCCGGTTGGCGTCGGTCACCCGGAAGATCTGGGGTTCCTGGGTGCCGGTCGGGAACTGGCCCTTGAGGCGGGCGACCGCGTTGACGACGTCGTTGGTCGCCAGGCCGAGATCGGTGCCGTATTCGAACTGGACGTTCACCGACGAGATCTCGTCGCGCGAGGTCGCCGTCACCTTGACGACCCCGGTCAGGCCCTTCAGTTCACGATCGAGCAGGGTCGAGACCTGGCGGTTGACATCGGCCGCCCCGGCGCCGCGAATGACGGTCATCACGACAAGCTGCGGGGGAACCGTGTCCGGAAACAGGTCCTGCGGCAGAACGAAGTAGGCGCGCACCCCAAGCAGGGTGACGAGCATCCACAGCATGCCGACCCAGACGGGCCGGCGCAGGACGGTCGATATGAAGTTCATGGCGCCACCTCCACCGGAAACGATGCAGGCAGGCGCACATGCGCGAGATACGGAGCGACCAGGAACCGCGCGTCGGAACGCACCTGCGCAGGCGACACGACGGCCCGTCCGTCATCGCCGATCATCTCGGGAACGATCGCGCGGCGGTTCGCCATGCCGCCGGCAACCTCGTATACCACCCAGGCCCCGGGCGAGGCGAGGTCGGGAAACAACATGCCGGCTTCCAGGGTCAGCCCGGTCATCTGGCGCACCACCACGCGGGCGGGAAGCTGGCGACCGACGAGCAGAGCGGGAGCCGCTGACGGCACCGCGGCTTCGGCGATCACCTGGCGGAACTCGTTGACCTGCGGATGGATGCGATCCAGGCGGAAGCGAGTGGCCTCGGATGAAGATCCTGTTCCCGTTTCGGTTTCTGGGCACAGGAAGGCGAACTCCTCGTCGCTCAGGCAGACCAACTGCCCCGGAACCAGCTCAGACGAACGATTCTGGGGTATCTGAAGCCGAAGGCGGGTTTCGCGGGTATCTTCGAGCACGTAGACGGGGGTGCCGGGCATCACGAACTGCCCTTCTTCCTGGAGGCGGGCGGTGATGACGCCGTCGACCGGGGCCCGCAGAACGCTGTAGTCCTGCCGGATCTTCCACAGGTCGGCGCTCTTGCGGGCGGCCTGCTGCTGTGCGCTGATCGTCCCCTGCTGGGCGCGCGAACTGCGGATCTGCTCATCCATGGCTTTCAGACGGCTCTCGGCGTCGATGCGGCGGTTTTTCGAGGCGTCCCACTGGCTCTGGCTGATCGCGCCGCCCTCGAACAACGCCCGGTCGCGCTCCTCCTCGGCCTTCTGGAACGCGAGGTTGGCTTGCAGGGCTTCCCGCTGGCTCACCAGCGCGGCGAGAGCCGCCTTGACCGACTCGAGCTGGCCACCGGCGGCCGCCACCTGGGCATCGGCGGCCCCTTTCTGCACGCTCGGCTCGTCGGGATCGATGCGGGCCAGCTCATCGCCGGCCTTCACCCGGTCGCCCTCACGATGCGAGAGGGAAACGAGCCTGCCCGCCATCTGCACCGGCACGCGGATCGACGCATGGCTTTCCACGGTCGCAATGGCGGGAATCGTTCGCAGGACGGTTCCCTGAGCGGGGGAACGGGCTTCGATGGTTCTGACGGCGGGAAGCGGCGGTTTCGCGGCCGCCATCCGGGCGCGCAGGGACAGGAACCGGCTGAACCCGAGAGCCACGAGAGCCACGAAGGCCAGGATCATCGTTCCCCGGATGAGCCATCCGGAAAGATTTCGCATCGTCATTTCGACACCCCCTCGTTCCCGCTCGCCAACGGAGCTTTGCGGACACCATCGAGAAACAGCCTGGCAAGGACCGGAGCGACCGTTTTGGCGGGCGGAAGCCCCTTTTCGTGGAAGACGAACTTCCAGAGAAAACCCGACCCGAACATCTGGCCAATCAGCGCCCGCACGAGAATCTTCGGATCGATCTTCCGGAATGCCCCGGCTTTGATCCTGCGTTCGATGAACCCGGTAAAGAAGTCGAAGACGGAAGACAGCATCTTGTCGGAGAACTGTCTCGCGAATTCGGGGCGGAACAGGGCTTCGCTGATCAGGATGCTGACGAAATCACCGTATTTCTCGAGATGCCGGAGCCGGTTTTCGAAAATCGTCTCGAGAATCTCGAGGTCGTCGGCATCGTCGGGAATCTTCATTTCCCGCGGGAGCGTCTCGATCATATACGTCTGCACCAGCCCGAACAGGATGTCATCCTTCGTGGCGAAGTAGTTGAAGATGGTACCCTCGGACGCTCCGGCCTCAAGGGCGATCTCACGGGTGGTCGTTCGCTGGAACCCCTTTTCGGCGAACAGCTTCCGCGCGGCGGCGAGAATCTCCTCACGCCTGCTTTCCGGCTTCCGGCGCCGCTCTTCCCTGCCCTTGTCGCTGGCCGAACGGCCCTTGCCGGATGTTTTTCCGAGTGTCATGTGTGCCTCCTCGCGAGCTACTTATTGAGTGCTCACTCAATAATATACGCGAAACCGTTCGTTTTGGCAAGTGAGCACTCACTCATTTATTTCGAAGCCCGCTGGTTGCCGTGAAGCCGTCAACATCCTCCGGAAAGCGAAACAGCCGATGCCGCCTCGGGAGGCTGCATCGGCTGTGCCGTGTCAGAACGCCTACTTCTTGCGTCTCGTCATCCGCTGGGGAAAATCGGTGAAGATTCCATCCACCCCAGCCTTGATCAACGCCTCCATCTCGGCCGGATCATTCACGGTCCAGACGCACACCTTCAGCCCGGCTGCATGAGCGATCCGGATCACGTCATCGCGGACCGCGCCGTCCCGGTGCCAGGCCAGGCTGCCGATGCCCAGCACATCCGAACCCGGATTGTATCCGCTCACCCCGAGCTGATCGACGAGATACCCGCCGAGCGGGTACACCGGCTGATCGCACAGGGCGGCACGTTCTATCTCTGGAGCTATTTTTCTCAACCGGGCCAGGATCTCATGGTCGAACGAGGAGAACACCGTCCGGGCCTCGAGCCCCGCCGCGCGCACCTCCGCGACGACCGTTTCGGCCAGCCCCTCGTAATACATCGGAAAATTCTTCAGCTCGATGTTCACTCCCGCCCTGCCCGCGGCCACCAGCGCTAGAACCTGTTTCAGGGTCGGAATGCGCACCTTCCCGCTCCGGAATCGCGCAAGATCCGTTTCTGGCACGGCACCGGCCGCGATCTGGCCGAACGGGTCGTTCGCCACGAACCAGCTTCCCGCATCGAGGCTCAACAGCTCGACCGCCGTGAAATCCCCCACCCTCCAGGGTTTCCGGTCGGGAAACCGCTCCGCCACATCGCTGCACCGTTCCAGCGTGTCGTCATGCACCACCACCGGCACTCCATCCCGGCTCAGATGCACATCGAGCTCGATCATGTCGGCCCCGAACCGGTCGAGACCGATCCGGAACGCCTCCAGGGTGTTCTCGGGAGCCACGCTCCGCGCGCCCCGGTGGGCAATCGCGAGCGTCCGCCCCGTGCCCGACGGCGCGGCAAACGCGCACGCGGACAGCACGACGGCCAGGAGTGTCACGACAAGCCTGATGTTCATTTCCCACCCTCCTTGGAAGTTCGGTCGGTTCTGTCGCCAGTATACCCCAACCCCAAAACGCGATGCGTCACGTCCCGGCCAGGGCGGCCACCACGCTCCCCACCACGGCAGCTCCGAACACCAGGACCGCAGCGAGATCGGCGAAGCTCAGGCGATACGAACGATACCGCGTCCGATGCCCGTCGAGCCGGTAGCCCCGGGCCTCCATCGCCACCGCGAGAATCTGCGCGCGATGAATGGCGAGAGTGAGGGTCGGCACCAGCAGCGGCAGCAGGGACGACACCGCGCCTCGCAGGCCGCTCTCCGGCTTCGCCCCTCGCGCTCGCTGGGCAAGGCCGATCCGCTCGATCTCCTCGAGCATCACCGGCAGAAATCGCACCGCAATCACCATCGCCAGCGCCGGTTCCCGGGTGTTCACCCCGAAAAGCGCCAGGGGACGGAAACAGGTCTCCCAGAAATGCATCAGCTCCGCCTGCGTCGAGACAGCCACATACAGCGTCGCCACGAGAAACACCCCCGCCAGCCGCAGAATGCTGTCGACCGCCTTCGGCACGGCTGCCCACCCGCCCGCCGCGATGTCGATGGCACCGACCACGGCCATCAGCAGCCAGATCCGCCCCAGATCGCGCATGGCGCCGCCAACCGGGGCGCCTCCCGCCCGGGCGGCAAGAAGCGGCACGACGAGCCACAGCGCCGAGATCCCGGCCGGCCCCCGATACAAGGACAGCATCAGGATCACTCCGAAGCCGATCCCCCCCTTCACCAGCGGGTGCAGACCATACAGCCACGACGACGCTCCGGGAATCGGCCCCTTCGGCGTCTCGGGGTGCCCCGCGCCGCTTTCGGCCTTCGCGGCTCCCGCCGCCCCCCCAGGGATTCCCGCGAGGGGAAACAGCGCATGATCGGCTTCGACAGCCCGCACGAAAGCTGCACCGCTATCGAACCACCGCCCGCTGTCACCTCGAAGCAGCAGCACCGATGTCGCCGAATCGAGCAGCTCCTCGGGATCGTGCGTCACGGCGATCACGATACGATCGCGGGCAATCCCCGAGACGATCTCCCGTACGGCCGCGCGACCCTGTGCATCGAGCCCGGCAAGAGGCTCATCCAGCAGGAGCACTTCGGGGGCGCCCACCGTGCAGGCGGCAAGCGCGACACGGCGCATCTCCCCGCCCGACAACCGGAACGGGGACCGGTTCCAGAATCCATCTGCCGGAAGTCCCCAGGTAGCCAGCCAGGACTGCCCGCGCTCAACGGCCTCCCGATCCGACACTCCGCTGCGACGAAGGGCATACGCGACCTCGTCTCCCACTGATTCACAGAAAAACAGCCGCTCCGGGTTCTGGAACGCCAGCCCCACGCGCCCCTCCGCACGCCACTCCCGGCCGTCTAGCGCCACCCGTCCGCCCCGCAGCGGCAGAAATCCCGCAAGCGAGGTCAGAAGCGTCGTTTTTCCGCTTCCGGAAGGGCCAACGACGAGATGAATCCCACCGGGACGAAACGTCGCCTGAAGCCCCCGCCTGACGATCCGGTCCCCGTGGCCGACGGCGACTTCCTCGAGTACGAGAGCCCGGTTCCGCCCAGGGGCGTCTGGGTTCATCCCCTGCAGGCTGGCCACCGGCGATGCAACCGCGGCGGCTGCCGTTGAATACTCACTGCTATATCCGGTGGTCAGCCTGCCCCGGTCGAGCGTCATCACCTGGCCGGCTCGCTCGAGATCGGATCGATGCTGGGAAATGACGAGCAGCCCGATGTTCCGCTCGGCACGGATCCGTTCCAGGTGCTCCCAAAGCGCAATACGGGCCCACGGATCAAGCTGGGAGGTCGGCTCGTCGAGGATGATGAACCCAGGCCGGCTCGCCAGAACCGCCGCCAGCGCGGCCCGCTGGCGCATCCCGCCGGAAAGGGTGTGAACGGGCTGATCGAGCACCTCCGCGAGATCGAGCTGCTTCGCCTCATCTGCGATGCGTGTCTCGATGTCACGTGGGTCGACTCCCAGGTTCTCGAGACCGAAGGCGATATCTTCCCGGATCGTCGTGCCGACGATCTGGTGATCGGGGTTCTGAAACAACAAGCCGACCCCCGCCTGGCTCTCCGCGCTCATCCCACGGGTGTCCGCCCCCCCGATGGACACGCTGCCTGCTGTCGGAATCAAAAGGCCCTTGGCCAGCAACGCGATCGTCGACTTTCCCGAGCCGTTGTTGCCCGCCAGGCCCAGACACTCTCCGGGCCGCAGACAAAACGAAACCTCCCCGACAATCGTCGGGGAGGTTTGTTCGTCAGTTCCGTAGCGGAAGCTGACCTGGTCGAAGCGGATCATCGATGGTCCGCCGCGAGCCCGGTCAGGCGTTCTCGCGCTTCGTGAACTCGATGATGCACATCTCGGCGGCGTCGCCGCGGCGATAACCGGTTTTATAGATGCGGGTGTATCCACCGTTCACATCCT
>DAOOQQ010000116.1:0-9625 GCA_035388825.1 Candidatus Ozemibacteraceae bacterium | reverse complement strand
CAACGCCTGGCAGGAGCTGCGCCATGCCCGACAGGCCGGCAGGGAACTGCCCTTCCATGGCACGAGCCACCTCTTCGATCAGCACCTCCGGTCGATGCGCGACGCGGCTTCGTCCCTCGACCAGCTCACGATCGATCAGCCCCGTCGTTTCCGCTGGGTCCAGATCGGCGGCATCCTGGCCGCCTACCAGAATGCCATGAATACGGGCTCCAGAATTCACCAGCAGCTCGAAGAGCTTCGTTGGAACAGGGATGCGGCGCCTTCTCGGCCGCGCCAGATTCCAGCCCCGCTGATCCGGAATCTGCTGGGCGACGTGGAACAGGCATTTCTGAGCGTCTACCCCCTTCGTGCCGAGAGCCGGCGCGAACTCCTGACGACGCTGTCAGCCATTGCCATTCGCTTTCAGGGCCTGCTCGAGACCAGCTACTTCACCAGCCTCGACGAAGACGCGCTCATCCGTTCGCTGCGCCTGATCGACCAGGAGCTGTCGGGCTACGAAGTCAACGTTCTTCCCTCGATCCGCCAGGAGGTCACTCTCCTCTGGAGAGACCTCGACACCGACGCGGAACTGTTCCTGACCGACTCCGAGTCGTATCTCACGAGCCGCTTCTCGATCTGGGCTCTTGCCCTGCTCGTCTGCCTTGCCGCCCTCATCCTCCTCCACCACCGGATCACCCGGCAACTCCGGGACCTCTGCCACCGGATGTCCGAATGCACCCCCGGCCGCCGCCTGGTGTCCCGACCGCCCACGGGCGTGCGCGAGATAGACGACCTCGAACGGGGAGTCTGCCGGATCGTCGAACGATTCCACCGGGAGCTCCAGTTGAACTCGCGTCACATCAAGGCCACAACCCGCATCTGGAGCGTCTTCAACGATCTCAGCCGGGAATCGGCGACCCAGGGTTCGCCATCATCCGAAGTGCTCGTGCGCTGCCTCGACACCCTGCTGAATCTTCTCGGAGAACAGATTCCCGCCTTGTCCCTCGCAAAACTCCTTCGGGCAACGGAGTCGGGACTGATCCCCATCACCCCCGACTATCTTTCCCCGGCATTCAGACATAGTGATAGATATACCACTTACACGGCCTCGAGCAGCCCCTACAAGCGTCTCGGCTGGGATGACAGCCTGAGCGGCTGGATCGCCCGCCACGCGGCCGCAGACCCCTGGACGACCGAGGAGGGCGAAGAGTCGTATCGGCATCATGTACCGCTTCGGCGCGTCAGCGAGCTCGGCCTCGTCCTGAAACACGAACAGGGCCTTGCCGGGCCGGTATTCGGCATCCGTCTCCAGTCCCAGAAAAACGACAGGGCAAACGGCAGGGACTTCTGTCTGCTCGTTCTGTATTTCGACGACGAGGAAGCGATCCCGGGAGAGGCCGACTGGATGTTCATCTCGATCATGGCCCACCAGATGGTCTCGGTCATCGACACCGCCGAACTCCTCGATATCTCGAACCGCCAGCGCCAGATCACGAGCCAGCTTGCCATCGCCCGCGAAATCCAGGCCAGCACCATCCCCCCCAGGCCCCCGATCATTCCCGGCTTCGAAATCGACGCCGTCATCCGTATGGCCTCGCTGGTCGGCGGCGACTATTACGATTTCATCCCCTTCCGCGACGGCCGGCTGGGAATCGTCATCGCCGACGTCAGCGGCAAGGACATCCCGGCCGCCCTCCTGACGATGGTGCTGAAAACCACCTTCAAAGCCCTCATGGTGGATCGCCTCTCCGCACCGCAACTGCTCATCGAGGTCAACCGCATCCTGATCGGCATCCTCTCGGAAAGCTTCTTCGTCACGATGGCCTACGCCATCCTCGACCCGTCCAACCGCTCAGTGAGCATCGCGAATGCCGGCCACACGCCGGTTCTGCATCGCTCGTGCGACGGCGGGACCGAGTGCGTGACGAACATCGAAATTCCCGGCTATCCCCTCGGCGTCATCGAAACGACGTTCAAGGAGCGGAAATGCATCCTCAAGCCGGGAGACACGCTCCTGTTCTACACCGACGGCGTCCTCGACTGCCGGAATGCGGCCGGCGAGCGCTACGGCCAGGACCGCCTCACGGCCTACCTCGGCGGAGCAGGCTCGGAAAATCTGCCGGCGCGCAGGCTGCTCACCCAGCTCGATACCTTCCGGGGTGATCTGGACGCGCCGGACGATATCACCGTCGTCTCCCTGAACTGCCTGCAGAACGAGTCAGCTCCGGAAACGACGTCATCCCCACGCCGCCGCGAAGAAATCTATTTATAGTAATCGAAATCCTGCTCGCGCGCCGTCCATTTCCGCAGCACGAACACGTTCGCCGGCTCCCCCGCCGGATCGAGATCGATGTAATTCTTCTCGCCCTTCCAGAGATACCGCTTGTCCGTAAGCACGTCGTGCACCTGATAGGTCTCGTCCGGTTTGATGCCATACCGTTCGATCGGAACGTACACGAACGAGTTGTGCCTCTGGAACGGGTCGAGGTTCACGGCCACGAGCACGTGGTTGTCCCCGAGGCTCTTTCCATAGAACAGAATATGCTCGTTTTCGGCCCGGTAGAACCGCAGGTTGTCGTATTCCTGGAGAGCCGGATTCTCGTTCCGGATCCGGTTCAGCCGGGTGATCATCGCCTTGATGTTGCCCGGCTTGTTCCAGTCGCGGAACCGGATTTCATACTTGTCCGAATTCAGATACTCTTCCTTATTCGGTACCGGTTCGCCCTCGCACAGCTCGAATCCCTGGAAAATCCCGTACACCGACGAGAGCGTCGCCGCCAGCGCAGCCCGAATCTTGTAAGCCGCCCGCCCCCCCTTCTGCAGGAAGGTGGGGAAGATGTCCGGCGTGTTCACGAAAAGATTCACCCGCATATACTCCGCCACGGGATACGTCGTCAGTTCGGTGAAATACTCGACGATCTCCTGCTTGAAGTTACGCCACGTGAAATACGAGTAAGACTGGGTGAATCCGAGCTTCGCGAGCGCCTTCATCACCTTCGGCCGGGTGAACGCCTCGGCGAGGAAGATCGTGTCGGGATACTCGGCCTGAACGTCGGCAATCACCCACTGCCAGAAGTTGAACGGCTTCGTGTGCGGGTTGTCGACCCGGAAGATCCGGACCCCCTTCTTCGCCCAGTACAGGAAAATCCGCTTCAGCTCCTCCCACAACCCCTCGCGATCGGTCGACTCGAAATTGATCGGATAAATATCCTCGTACTTTTTCGGGGGATTCTCCGCATACTTGATCGATCCGTCCGGCCGGATGCTGAACCACTCCCTGTGCTCCTTCAGATACGGGTGGTCCGGGGAACAGTTGATCGCGAAATCGAGGGCGATCTCGAGTCCGTGCCCCTGCGCGGCTTTCACCAGATGCTCGAAATCCTTCATCGTGCCGAGGCTCGGCTCGACCGCATCATGCCCTCCCTTGGGGCCGCCGATCGAGTAGGGGCAGCCCGGATCGCCGGCTTTGCAGGTCAGGCTGTTGTTAGGTCCCTTGCGATTGGTGAAGCCGATCGGATGGATCGGCGGGAAGTACAGAACGTCGAAGCCCATGGCCTTGATCTCGGGCAGACGGGCCTCGACATCCTTGAAGGTGCCGCTTTTCCCGGCTTCAAAGGTACACGAACGCGGAAAACACTCGTACCAGGAAGCGAACCGCGCGGTGATCCGATCCACCCACAGGGGGTAGACACGATCCGAGAGGACGCGGGTCGCCGGATCGGGATTCCTCGACAGAAGCTCGACAAGCCCCGGGGCAAGCAGGATCGCCGCGCGCGCCTCATCGCTTTTCGAAGCTTCGGCCGTCTTGATCGCCTCCCGAACCACCGGCTGTTCCAGCTTCGGCAGCCATTTCAGGAACCGTTTCGCCAGGACGATCCCCTCGAGAAGATCCGAAGCAAAATCAACCTTCGCTTCGACCTTCTTCCGCGTGTCCGAAGCCCACGAACCGAACAGGTCACAAGAGGCCTCGATCGCATACTCGTGCGCCCCGATCTCGACGACGGTGAACCGCCCCTGCCAGACGTCGAGCCCCGCATTGATGCAGCGCATGGGACTGCGATGCCACTCCTTCGCCCCCACCTTCCGGTCGAGCAGCCAGACGACGATCTGATCATGACCGTCGCGGAACACGTCCGCCGTCACCTCGACGGAGTCGCCGGCTTCCCGCTTGATGGGGTAGCGGCCGTCATCAACCGAGGGTCGGACCTGCTCGATGAGAATGCGAACCGGTTCAGGCATCCTGCTCATTTGCGATTCTCCTTGCAGAGCGTCGTATACAGTTCAAGCGTCTGGCGTGCGATGCTCGTCCAGCTGAACTTCTCCTCCACCCGCTTCCGCCCGCGCCGGCCCATCGCAAGGCGCTTCCCTTCGTCGGCCATCAGCTCGTTCAGCCGTGTCGCGAGATCACGCGAGAATGCCGGCGGATCGAGGGGCTCGAAGGGGCTGCGATCCATCTGTTTCAGGGGAACGAGATGCCCGGTGTCCCCGTCTACCACGACTTCGGGAATCCCGCCGACTGCGCTCGCAACCACCGGCACCTCGCAGGCCATCGCCTCGAGGTTGATGATGCCGAACGGCTCGTAGATCGAGGGGCAACAGAAAACGGCCGCATTCGAATACAGCTCGATCAGCGTCGGCCGATCGACCATTTCCCGCACCCAGAGAACGTTTCCGCGCGAAGCGGCCACCCGCTCGACGCCCTGCTTCATCTCCTCGCCGATCTCCGGCGTGTCGGGAGCGCCGGCGCACAGAACGACCGGAATCTTTGGATCGATGTGTTGAAGGGCATTCACGAGGTGGATGATCCCCTTCTGGCGGGTGATGCGTCCCACGAACAGGATGTACGGCTGGTTCGGAACGCCGAGCCGGTCGAGAAGACCCCGCGTCTGCTTCTTCCGAAACTCGTCGATGTCGATTCCATTGTGAATAATATGTATCTTTTTCGGATCGACCGAGAAACACTTGAGGATGTCGGCCTTCGTGCCCTCGCTGACGGCAACCAGCGCATCGGCCATCTCGATCGCGGTTTTCTCGACCCAGCAGGAAAAGTCATACCCGTTGCCGAGCTGTTCGCGCTTCCAGGGCCGGAGCGGCTCGAGAGAATGCGTCGTGAGAACGAGCGGAATGCCGTAGTTCAGCTTCGCCCAGATGCCTGCCATATGGGTATACCAGGTGTGACAATGCACGAGGTCGGCGTCGATCCCCGTTCCGACAAAACCGAGATCGCGATCAAGCGTCGTCATCACCCCACGAAGCTCTTTCGGGACACTCGCGTAGGAATCGCGCGGCTGAACGCCTCGGACCCGCAGATGCTCCGCGGTCGAATCCTGGTCCCCGTAGCACCGCACGTCGATATCGATCATGCGCGCCAGCTCCCGGGTCAGATACTCGACATGGACACCCGCCCCTCCGTAGACATAAGGCGGATACTCGTTCGTCAGAAACAGTGCCTTCACGGTCGGTCATTCCTCCTGCGACATGCGCGTTGTTCTCTTCCGGCTATTCTGACTCTCCCCCTCCGGCTTGTCAACCGGTTCGGGGCCGAAGAAAAACCCCCGGAACCTCGTTCCGGGGGTTTTGTGGAGCCTGGGGTTACTTGCTGCCCTGGGCCTTGAGTTTGTCGAACGCCGCCTTGGCGCTGTTCATCTCGACCACGATCTTCTGGGCATCTTCCTGCCGGCCCTGCTTCACGAGCTCGTTATACAGGTTGTAGAGCTCCTGATACCGGGCATAGGCAAGCTGGACTTCCGACTCGTAGGTGCCGATCTGGGTGTTGGTCGAGTCGCCGGGGATCGTCAGAACATCCTGGTTCCCGGAAACCGAGCCGGTGGTCTGGCCGTTCTGGTCGCCGATCGTCACCGGACCGTTCACGCTGGTCTGGCCGCCGAGAGGATTGCTGCCCGTGGGCATCGCAACCGTTACATTGCTGTTATTATCCTTGCCGAACACACCGGCAATCTTGTGAGCCGCCCAGTTGCCGACGTAGCCGCCCACCATACCGCCGATGATCGTTCCGAAGGGCGGGAAGATCGCCGAGCCGAGCATCGCTCCGACCGTCGAACCAACCGTCTGGCCGGCCACGCCGATCCAGTCGATCTGCTTGAACGCCTGCCGCAGGGAGAACCGGCCATTCTTGAGGTCACCGGCCAGGTAGGAGCCGACCGAACCGCCCACGATCGAGCCGAACGTCGGGGCCAGGGCGCCGAGGAAGCCGCCCACCACGGGAACCGCCGAGAGGAAGGGGACGAAGAAGGAACCGGCCGCCGCGCCCGTCACGGAACCGACCACGCCACCGGCGAACTCGGCCGAACAGACGGTCTTGAGGGCCTTCTTGGCGCTGGGCTTTTCACCGCGCATGATCTGGGTCGCAAGGTCGACGCCGACGGTGATACCGGCGGTCACGAGAATGTTCTTGGCGCTGAAGCCGGATTTGAGGCTGTCCTTCACATTCTGGAAGCCCTGATTGGTCATGGCCTTGCCGGTTTCGTAACCGGACTGGAACTTGCCGGCAACCTTGTCCTTGAAGCCGGGCTGACCTTCGGTGGCCTGGCCGGCCTGGCCCGTCTGACCGCTCTGCTCACCCGTCTGGCCAACCTGACCGGTCTGATCGCCAACCTGGCCGGACTGATCGCCTACCTGACCGGCCTGATCACCAACCTGACCGGCCTGATCGCCGACCTGGCCGCCCTGACTGGATTGACCGCTCTGATTGCCCTGGCCAGCCTGGCCGGCGCCATTGGCGTCACCGGAAGGAAGGGCGATGCCGTCGGAATCGGCGGGAAGCGCCGGATCGGCCGGAGCCTGGCCCGTCGTGGCCGAATCACGCTTGATGAACCGGCCGGTCTCGGGATCGCGGGGATGAGCCGCCGGATCGAACGGCTTGCGGGTGCTGGTCTGCATGCTGCTGTCAGTCACCGGGGCATCGGCAACCGTGCCGACATCCACATTCCCGTTCTGGATGCTCGACCCCGTGTTCGCCGAGGTGTTCCCCGTCGAAACGCTGCCGGCGTCCGTGGTGGCAGGAGTGCTGGTGGTCGAACCGGAGCTCTTCACGAACCGCCCGGTGACCGGATCACGCGCCGGAAGCTGGCGGGTCGTCTGACCGCTCGTCGTGTTCGACGTCGCCGTCTGGCCCGTCACAGCGCTCGTATCGGTCGTCGCCGGAGCCGTGGTGCCGGTGGTCGCATCAGTGCTCTTCACGAACCGCCCCGTGGCCGGATCACGTGCCGGAAGCTGACGGTTCGTCTGGCCGCTCGTCGTGTTCGACGTTGACGTCTGGCCCGTTGTACCGGTGTTGGAAACGCTCGTCTTGCCGGTCGAACCGGAGGTCGCGGAACTGCTGCCGGACTGGGCAGCGGTCCCCGTCGAACCGGCCGTGGCGGCTGCGGTGGAGGCGTCACCGAAAATGAGCTTGACATACTGGCTCATTTCCAGGGCAACCGGGCGCCCATTCACATATCGAACATTATAGTGAACGATCTGGGTGCCCTGCCGAACCGATACCCACTGTCCGGGGCTAACCTGGAACTGCTGGCCTCCGACGGAAACCGGAATGGTTTCCATGGCAGCCATCAGAGGAGCTTCGAGGACGAAGCTCGCCACGAGCACAAGACACAGAACCTTGCACATGAACCGGAGCGTCTTGTTCTTCATATGCCAACTCCTTTACCCAAGGTGATTTCCTGTTTCAGTTGCGTTATCAGGACGAAGAGAGTGAATATTGTCTTAAATTATAAGAAGGATTCGAAAATCCGCAAGAATCCAAGGAATGTTTTTTCAAGAATATCCTTGTCCAGAGCCACAGCGCAGCAGCCACGAGGCCCCGGCAAGGGTACACAAAGCAGGCATCTCCCCGATATTCCAAACCAGGAGATATGAAAAAACAGGGGAAGGCCAGACGTTCCTTGCCAATGCTGTCGTGGAATTTGCGAAACAAGCCCCTCTCAGGCCGATCTCGTGAACCCGATGGTTGCGCTGCCTCTCTCAATGGCAGCAAAAGCGGATGCAAGCTGTGATGCAAGCAGTGCATTGTTTTTCACAAGGGCGATATTGGCCGTCAGGCTCTTTCCCTGTGTCAGTTGATAGACACGTTCGAGAAGGAAGGGGGTGGTGGCCGCCCCCTGCACGCCTTTTGCATCGGCCTCCTTCAATGCCGCCTCGATCGCCTGGTTGATCTCATCTCCGGCATACTCGCTGTCTCCAGGAATCGGATTCGCAACGAGCACCCCCGAGCCAAGTCCGAGATCCCAGTGTTTCCGTATCATCGCTGCAAGGGGCCGAGGCTCATCGAAGCGAATCGGTACATGCAGTCCTGAACGCCTCGAGTAGAACGCCGGGAATTCATCGGTTCCGAACCCGATCACCGGAACCCCGGCCGTTTCGAGATACTCGAGGGTTTTTGGGAGATCGAGTATGGCCTTCGCACCAGCCGAAACCACCGCAACAGGTGTACGGGCAAGCTCTTCGAGGTCTGCCGAAACATCGAAAGTCGCCTCGCCCCCACGATGTACCCCGCCGATCCCGCCGGTCGCGAAGAACCTGATGCCGGCTTTCGCCGCGCAGATCATGGTCCCTGAAACCGTCGTCCCACCGTTTTTCTTCTGAACGATTGCCGCTGCGAGGTCCCGGCGGCCGATCTTCACGGCGCCTTTCGCCTGGCCAAGCATCTCGAGCTCTTCATCCGACAGCCCCACGCGGATCGTTCCATCGAGGAGAGCGATCGTCGCCGGAACACACCCTCCAGCGCGCACAACCTCCTCCACCTCGCGAGCCGTCTTCACATTTTCAGGATACGGCATTCCATGCGTTATGATCGTCGATTCGAGAGCGACAACAGGAAGACTTCGCGAAACGGCGGAAGCTACCTCTTTGTTCAGAATGATATCCTTCATACTGGCAACCCTTTTACTATTATCGTTTTTTTAGTGATGTTATCGAAATAACATTTGTTTTAGATTTTTTTGCAAGCCGGGGACCTACACGGTATGGGCAATCCCTTGAAACACAGACGAGGGTTTTTTCGCACACGCCCGCGACAACCGTTACGGCAAGATACGGCTGCTCGATCGGATGCTCCCGTTCCTGGCGTTTGATGAAATGTTCGATTTCCGCAACCGTTTCTTTTGGTAACTGTACGAGGTCTGAACGGAACACCGGACTTTTGCACCAGAAGACATAGGTCAGATTCTGCCAGGCAGCAAGCGAAAGGCCGATCCCATACTCCGATCCGCATTTACAACATTTCAACCGAAGCTCGAAAGGTCCTTGCTCGATCCAACGGGCTGGAGACGAGCACCTCTCACAGGGGGCTGCATACGCCCAGTATTTTGTCTTTTTCTCAACATGAGGGAGGGGATCATTCGCTTCCCCGACACCCACGAAGATCACCTGAGCATGACCTCTGCCGGAAAATTGGCGTTCTTCCATGACTGCTCCTGAAACGAGAGGAAATCGGAACGGGTAAATCCTACCCTATTCCCCTCAGCCTTACAAGAGTCAATGACGGAAGGAAATCAGGAACACATCGAATCTTAGGACTGCATCACGGCAGAGAGATAATCAACCTTGCAAGGGAGCACCACCCTCGAGCAACAAATCCCCGGCCCTCTCCTGAACCCCCACGAATGCACCCCCTCACCTTTGCAAC
>DAOOQQ010000115.1:0-9703 GCA_035388825.1 Candidatus Ozemibacteraceae bacterium | reverse complement strand
GATCGTTCCCGCCTGAACATCACCTGAAAAGGTGGTGTTTATTATCCGCTTACGGTTCACCGCGCGGCGCCGACGCCAGCGCCGCCCTCTACTCGATCATCGAGACCGCCAAAGCCAACGATATCGAACCATATACCTATCTACGGCTTCTATTCACAGAGGTTCCGAAGGCAACATCAGATACCGAGCGACGAGCCCTGCTTCCGCAGTATCTCGATCGTTCCCGCCTGAACATCACCTGAAAAGGTGGTGTTTATTATCCGCTTACGCTGCGGTCGGCTCGAACTCAATGACAAGGGCAGCTCTGTGACAATACTCATTTCAGATATCCAGCCCGGGAACTATGGTGCTGCGGATGATCGCCATGGCTCTTTCGAAATCCTGGCGTTGATCTTCCCGGAGGGGCACGATCCTTCCTTTCATCATTGCATTCGCCTGGCCCAAGCGATCCAGGCTCGAAATCAAAATGGATTTGATCCAGGAGCGAGCACAAAGAAAGGCCGTTTTCTGGAAACCCAGAACGTGCCGTCCATATTTTCGAAGGATCTTGCGTTCTGTGGTATAACTTTGCAGATACTTGAAAAGTGAAAACGAATCGATCTCCCGAACAAAATACAACGGCTCGCATACCTTTCCAAACCGGGACGAAAAAAACGTGCGGATCCAAAGTTCACGGTCTTCCGCACGGGGAAAAGCAGGATCGTAGGGATTATTTTTGAACCACTCCCTTTTTCCCACTACACTGGCGTGAATGATCTCTCCGTGGGTGAGGATGGCTTCGGCAGACTGATTCATAGGAGCTAGGGCCCGGACACCTCGGGCGCGGTTTTCCCTGTCGATGGAACAAATACCGGTGCTGACCAGATCGTGGTTCGGATTGTTTTCTAAGAATGTAATCTGTCGCAACAGACGATCGGGATGAATGAGATCGTCCCCGTCCATCCGGGCTAAAAATTCTCCTGCGGCTTCTTTGGTTATTTGGTTGAGCCGGTAGACCAGCCCGCGGTTTTGGCCATCAGCGATGATCTTCACCCGAGGATCGGTAATTTTTCGGACGATGTTCAGAGAATCATCACTGGAGCCGTCGTCCGTCATGATGAGTTCCCAATTTGCCCATGTTTGTGCAAAAATCGACCGGACCGCGTCTTTCAACGTGCCGGCGTTGTTGTAAAAAGGAAGACCAATGGTCACCCTATTCTTTTGCATGGAGCTGACCTTACCGTACGGTTTGCGACCTTTCAACCCGTGAAACCCACGCAAACGCATCCTTCGCTCTATTTTCAGAAACGTTTTGTGAAATTTCAGTGTTCAAAATGTAGTCGTAGCAAGCTGTTCAAGTCGTGAAAGCCAGGATGCAAAATGGGGACATTTATTTCTGATTACTTCGAGGCCGATCAATTCGGCAACCTGCGGGCCAATGGCCGCTTTTGCATCTTCATAGTCAGGAAGTTCCTTGATGATTCGTTTACTTGGAGCGGAGTGTTGGCCATCGTCGATTGATTCCGGCGTAACATACTAGCGAGTCCATAAGTATGACCTCATAAGGCGGCGTATTTCACATGGTCTTCATGAAAAAGACGTTTCACCTTGGATGGAGCCCTCTGCAACTGCCGAAGGGCATCTGTCGTGTGCCCCTTCATTTCGGCACGAGACTTGGAGGAGCATCGGGAAATGTTTCGTTTGACGCAGTTCCAGACAAGCTCATCGGGATTCAGTTCAGGCGAGTAGGGCGGCAAATAAAAGATCTGAAGCGCCCCATCGGTTTCTTCGACGAACTTTTGCACCCGTGCACTTTTGTGGATTGGATGGCGATCAAGAATGAGGAACGTTCGCCGGGTTCTTCCGGCCATCAAGCGTTTCAAGAACGTAAGAAACACAGAACCTGTAACAGTGTTTTCAACCACCATGAATCGCATCAGGCCCCTGGCCGATATCGCCGAGATCATATTCACCGAAAACCGCGCGCCGGTTGTTCGAACGACCGGCGTTTTACCGCGAATTCCCCATGTCGTTCCTCGATGGTAATCCGACCTGATCCCGGCTTCGTCTCCAAAAAAGATTTCCGCGTCTTGCTCTTGGGCAGCGGTTTTGATCGCAGGGAACTCTTGCTCGAGCCAAGCCTTCACGGCTTCGGCATTTTGTTGCACAGCCCGATGCAATGGCTTTTGGCAGGTGATTCCGAGAATCATGAGAGCCCGACCAATTGTCTGACGACTCACTTCGATGAATGGAAATTTGTGCTTCAGCGCCTGAGCGAGCATTTCCCTCGTCCAAAGCCCAAACGGGAAGCACAGTTGCCTGGGGTCTTTCTGGACTACCCGATACAGCCACTTCATGTGTTTTTCTTCAAGAATATGAGGCCTTCCCAGAAGGGGTTTGGCCCGCAGTGCCTCTTCACCACCGGAATGGAAGGCGGCAAGCCAGCGATAAATCGTTCGGCGATCGAAGCCAAGCGTCCTGACAACGACCTCGGGACTTTCGCCTTCTTGAACGCGCTGAACGGCGATCTTTCTGATCGCCTCAAGAGCCTCGTGACTCATTTTCCTGCCATCAATCTTATTCATGTAGATAGTATACACTATATTCTAAAGAGTGGCAATACTTATGGACTTTTTAGTAATCGTTTGCAATGGCCACGAGGGCAGCGATTTGCTTTTCATGCCGATCGTAGAAGAAGCCGAGCCAACTTGGATCGGAGAATAGGTAGGCTTCGTATTCATGGAGTTGGATGTATGGCAAAAATCGGCGATCTGCTATATCCTCACCGAAGGATTGTTCGAGAGCTTCAACCCGCTTGGCCGGGTCCTGACGAAGAATTTCGGCTTCTTGAAGGCCAGGAAAATCATTCGTAAGGGCATATAAATCAAGCATTGTAGTAAAGAACACATCTTGCCCTTTTTCCTGGGAAAGAAACCGAAGGATATCATTTTTCATAGGGAGGTATTTTCTACCACCACCGCGATGAACTTTCCCATGTCGTTTGGCATGAGCAATCAGAACAGGCGGATGCAAATACACACCCATGTCGGCTAGATGTGGTTTGAGAAGCGTATTGGCAAAGGTTAACTCGGTTTGGCCCTCGGCAAAAAGATATAATCGTGCCATCAGTGCGGGCCTCCACCGATGACATTCTTCTCCCAAACCTCACCAAGATTGAATTCCTCGAGCCATGCCAGCAGCTTTTTGGAGTCGGGTTTGGTAAACTTTGATTCCTTTCCTTCGCGATCGACAACAACCAAATCCTCCATATCAAAATTTGCCAAAAATGAGCTGGACTGAGTGCTAATGATAACTTGAGTGTGATGAGCAACCTTTTTGAAGAGTGCGGCTATGAGATTCAAGGCATACGGATGGAGGCCCAATTCCGGCTCATCCACAATGATAAGGCTAGGAAGCTCATCTTCCGGCTGCATGAGCAAGGCAATGAGGCAGATTGCCCGTAATGTGCCATCCGAAAGTTGATGTGGACCAAAAACCTGATCCGATGCTTTTTCTTTCCAGTTCAGAATGATGTCTTTCGAGATGGAATTGATTGGATCCAGGACAAAATCATCGAAAAACGGTGCAACAAGTTTGATGGTGGAAACAATGCGGCGGTAAACGGTCCCATTGTTTTCCTGGCGGAGGCGCAAAAGAAATGCTGCCAAATTCCCCGCATCCGGCATCAGCCACCGATTGTCACCGATATAACAATACTGTCGAACTCGTGATGTTACCGACGTGTCATGAAAGTGATACACCCGACAATAATCCAATAACCGTTTGAAAACCTTGGCCGTTGGTTCGCCTTCTTCAGCTTTTTGGCCGATACGTGTTTCATCATGCCCTGATCCAAGTGAGAGTACCTTGGGCCTTGGTAAACCAGTCTGATGAAAGATCAAGCTTTCATCCGCAAAGACCAAGGTATCACCTGCCGCATGAATCAACCGCATGATATATTTGTCCAAGCCGTTATCTACTTCGAACTCGAGTTGCGCCTCCATTTGAGGAGTGACTTTCGGGCCAAAATACAAGACAGATTGTGCGTGACCTGAGATGCCGATATATTGCTGAAGCCGCTTTGCCATCATCTCATTGAGCATCTTGAAGAACGAAATGAAATTGCTCTTTCCAGCACCATTGGCACCAATCAGGACTGTCAGAGACCCCAGGTCGAGATTCATTTCCTTGATGGATTTAAAACCTGCAAGAATTATTTTCTTTAATTTTGCCAAGAAAATTTCTCCTTTCGATGAATGGTGCATCTCCTGATTGGGCTTTGACGGTGGGGGCAATCCTTGTATCTCATTTCCATCTCATGGTATGCACGAACATCGCGTCAAAATTTCTGCTTGTCGTGCGACTTCGGACGATACGACGTAATGCCTGGAACATCGCCATGGTTCCATCTCGTGATTGAACCATGCAGCGTCTTACGACCGATTCGTGCCCCATGACTCTCCAGAACGACATGCAATATACCTGTGATTCTTGTTCGAGGCAAGATTGGACTCTCGCCGTGAGCCGGAAGGGAGTGGACGATACTTGTTCCCAGGAGAAAAACATTTTAGAATCGGGCATTACACCGGAACGGGAGATGGGCAGATGATCAGGAGAGGCCGGACGGCGAAACTCGCGAAACGATTGCTGGATTTCGCCGCTGCCTGGGCGTTGACCCTGTTGATATGGCCGCTGATGCTGGCAACTACTGTTTTGATAAGGACGATGCTCGGATCTCCGGTTCTGTTCCGCCAGACAAGACCGGGGTTGAAAGGGCGTCTGTTCGAGATGCTGAAGTTTCGTTCGATGAAAGATGCGCTCGATGAGCATGGCAGACCCCTGCCGGACGAGCAACGAATGACATGGCTTGGAACACTGCTGAGACGGCTCAGCATTGATGAGTTGCCGCAGTTGTTCAATGTGCTTCGGGGCGAGATGAGCCTCGTCGGGCCGCGGCCGTTGCTTGTCGAGTATTTGCCGCTCTATTCGGCCGAGCAGATGCGTCGCCATGAGATGCCGCCCGGTATCACGGGGTGGGCGCAGATCAATGGGCGGAACGCCGTATCCTGGGAAGAGCGATTCAGAATGGATGTCTGGTATGTCGATCACTGGTCGCTTCTGCTCGATCTGAAGATCCTGGTGGCGACGGTCAGCCGTGTATGGAACAGGTCTGGCGTTAGCCAGCCCGGACATGTGACGATGGAGCCGTTTCGTGGAAACAAAAAAGCATAAACACCCGATCGCCCTCTTCGGGGCCAGCGGCCATGCGAAGGTGATTCTCGACATTCTCGAAAAGTCGGGCGATGTAGAAATCGCGGGGCTGTTCGATGACAACGAGGCGAAACGCGGGACGTCCCTGTTGGGATACCCGGTTCTCGGTGGAAGAGACGAGCTTCTCGAATACGCGAAAAAGTACCCCGGCTTCGAAGTGATTATATCTATTGGTATAAATATAATCCGGATGACGCTTGCCGGCTGGTTCCGGGAACGCGGCATCGGGTTTGGTACGGCGGTCCATCCTTCCGCGGTCATCGGAAGGGGTGCCGTCATCGGCGCTGGAACGGTCGTCATGGCGACGGCCGTGGTGAACCCCGACGCCAGGATGGGTGAGCACGTGATCGTCAACACCGGCGCAACCGTGGATCACGATTGCGTGATTGGCCCCGGGGTCCATCTCGCGCCGGGCGTCGCTGTCTGCGGCGGCGTGACGATCGGCCAGGATACGCTCGTCGGTGTGGGGGCACGGGTCCTGCCGAATCTGAACATCGGAAACGCCGTCATCATCGGCGGCGGAGCCGTCGTCACGACGGATGTCGCGGATGGCGTCACGGTCGTCGGTTGCCCCGCAAAGCCCCAGCCTTGACGGCTTTCTCGAGAAACGTTCATCGAAAGACAAGACACCATAACGAGTATTGGAGATATCTATGAAGCGCAGAATCGAAGGTGTTGCACGGAGCGAGCTCTTGCGGTTTCTGGAAGAAACGTTCAAGGTTTCGATGACGGCGGATGTGTCGTATAACGGCCTCCAGTTCGAGGGCGCCGAGCTCGTCACGAAGATCGCGACCGGCGTCGATGCAACGGCCGAGTTCGTCGGCGCGGCCGTCAGCGCCGAAGCCGATTTTGCGCTCGTGCATCACGGCCTGTTCTGGAAGGGCGGCGAATGGAAGCGAGTCGACCGGTTCGCCAGAAGACTCGTCGAGATCATGTCGTCGGGAAACCTGAATCTGTACGGTCTGCATCTGCCGCTCGACATGCACCCGGAGTTCGGGAACAACCCGATTCTCGCCCGCCTGCTCGGGGCGGAAGTCGTCGAGCCGTTCGGGGATTTCATGAATCAGAAGGTCGGTGTGCTGGCTCGATTCTCGAAACCTCTCACGCCGGAAGCTCTGAAGAAGCGCATCGAGAAAGCCGTGGGCCCTGTCGCCCATCATCTCGCTTTTGGGGCCGAGAGGATTTCGACGATCGGTATCGTCTCGGGCGGCGGCTGGAGCAGTGTTTCAGACGCGGCGGTCACGGACGGGAGCGTCGATGCCATCGTGACCGGGGAGGTCATTCACCAGGCCGTCCCTCCATGTCGGGATCGGGGCGTTCACCTGTTTGCCGTCGGACACTATGCGACCGAGACGTTCGGCGCACGGGCAATCGGCGAGACGCTCGCGAAGAAGTTCGGCCTCGAGCACGTCTTCATCGACCTCCCGACCGGCCTCTGAGAACGAAAAAGCTTCAGCACAGAGAGCACAAAGACCACAGAGGATTCACAGAGAGAAAAGTGTTATTGATGTTCTGATATGTTGGTTTCATCAGGAGAACCGATCCGCAGATTCCGCAGATGGCGCAGATAAAATCTGAACGAAACGCAGGTGATAGCGGGCTGTTGTTCCTATCAAGCCTTCATCTGCATGTTGTTCTCGCCGTTGTGGTTGGATGCTTCAGACTCTGTGTCTCTGCGTCTCGGCGGTGAAACGGTTTTGTATCTCTGTGATTCAGTCGGGTCTTCAGCGGGTGGCGCGGGACATGACGCGGGTGACGATGTCGGCCGTGGCGTGCATGTCGTCGTCGGTCAGGGTGGGGTGGACCAGGAACATCAGGCTGGTTTCGCCCAGCTCCCGGGCGATCGGGAGGCGCTCCTTCGGCCGGAGATCGCCCGCTGCGAAGGCTTCTTCGAGATAGATCTCGCTGCAACTGCCGCTGAAGCAGGCTACTCCGGCGTCGAGAAGAGCCGAGTGAATGCGGTCCCGGTTCCAGTCGGCCTTCAGGGCTTCTGGTCTCACGAAAATATAGTATTTGTAATAGGAGTGATACGTCTCGGCCGGCGGCGTCGTGAGGCGAAAGGCGGATATCTCCTTGAATCGCTCCTGAAGGATGGCGGCGTGACGTCTGCGGGCATCCACCCAATCCGGAAGTTTGCGCAGCTGAACGCGGCCGAGAGCTGCCTGGAGTTCGGTCAGCCGCCCGTTGGTTCCGAACGCGTCGTGAACCCAGCGGAAGCCAGGGGTGGAGCTCTTCTGGAATGCCTTGTCCGGGTTCTTGCCATGATCCTTGTACATCCAGGCTTTCTTCCAGAGCGATTCCTGGTCCGTGAGGAGCATGCCGCCCTCGCCGCCGGTGGTCATGATCTTGTCCTGACAGAAGGAAAACGCCGCCATATCCCCGAAGGAGCCGACCGACCGGTTTCGATACCTGGCCCCGTGCGCCTGGGCGCAGTCCTCGATGACGACGATGCCGCGAGACTTCGCCAGATCCAGGATGGGAGCCATGTCGCAGGGCCAGCCGGCCAGGTGCACCGTGATGATGGCCCGGGTTTTCGGGCTGAGAACGCGCTCGATCGTTTCGGCGGTGATGTTCTGACTGTCCCTGTCGACGTCGGCGAACACCGGCTTGAGTCCTGCGAGAACGGCGCTTCCGGCCGAGGCGATGAACGTGCGCGGCGTCACGACGACCTCATCCCCGGGTTGGAACCCGAGCGCATGGAACGCGAGATCGAGGGCGACGGTCCCGTTCGCGAGGGCGATGGCATGCCGGCTGCCACAAAATGCCTTGAACTCGTCCTGAAACGCGACGACCTCGTGGCCTGTCCACTGGTTGACCTTGCCGGACTGGAGAATAGCGGCAGCAGCCAGGATCTCATCCTGGTCGAAATGCGGCCAGGGCGCCTTGACGTGCGGACTGTCGGGGGGAAGCCATCCCTCTGCCTGGGATGCCAGCGTCAGCATGCTGTCGACACGGGCAAGTTGGGAGTTGGCACGAATGATGCGAAACCGTTTCACGAACCAGCTCCGGCCGATCCGGCCGCCGATCGTCAGAAGGGCGATGCACAGCCAGCCTGTGGTCATCATGCTCCGAGGGATCATGATGGCCAGGGCATATACGAGAACGACGTGGATGGAGAGCGCGCCGGCCAGGGCGGTGAACAGGGGAACGGCGATGTCGCGGTATTTTCCGCGCAGATCGATGCCGTAGATGCCCGAAAGCGGAAAGCTGATGCCGCAGGCCAGCGAAACGAACGGGATGCTGAACATCCATCTGTTGACGAACATTTCCCAGAAATACTCCTGGGAAATCGATGGAAATCGGATGATCGCCAGAACGACGGAAAACACCGTCCCCACGAGCATGCCGGCATTGGCGATGGCGACATCGAATGCAAGCCGGCCGAGCGTGCCGGAGGGGGAGTAGAATGTTCGAATATATTGCTTCATATACAAATTGCTTCGTCGATCGATGTGCGTTTTTGCCTTAAACGGTCCCGAAAAGTTCGCGAACAATACCACGGAACCGATTTGAGCCGCAATGGAAAAGGGCTGGGATGCGTTCTTGAATCCGAGGGATAGTTCAACGGAGTAGCTCTGAGATGTGTTGAAAACTCAGGAATGTTTCGACATCTCCCCCGATACGGGGCGGTCTTCGATGCCGAGGTGATGCTCGATCGCATATTCGAGATACGCGGCCAGATCGCGGTCTTCGAGATTCTTGATCAGGTCCAGGCGCTTGCCGTTGGTCAGGACTGCATGGAGGGAATAGGTCGTTGTCGTCCCGTTCTTCGAGTGGGACTTTTCACTGCGGCAATACAGCTGATCGAGTTCGCCGACCGGCACGAGCATGTTGCCGAATCCCCAGGAAAAGGGGGTGTGACGGATCCCCAGAGCACCCCGGGTCACCGAAACGGTCGTGGTGTTGAAGAGGCCGCACAACACGGCATACGTGATCGCCACGCCCACGGCGAGATGGGCGATCGGGAACAGCAGCATGATGATCTTCCCGGGACCGGGCACGAACAGAGCCGCGCCGTACCAGAAGACGAGGAAGGAATCCCAGGCGATCGCGAAAAACATCAAAAACAGAATCGACGGTCTGAACCACTTGTACCGGATGTGGAGCGTGTCGCCGATGACCGCGGCTTGCAGGTTCGCCGGCATCGGCGGCGGCTCCGTCCCGCGTTTCGCGGCAGAGTGGCCGGAAACCGGCGCCCCGCCTTCACCGAAGGAAAACACCTCGTTGCAGGATTTACACTTGGCGACCAGTCTGACGATGTTGACATCGCCAGACGGGATCGGGGCTCCGCAATACGGGCAGTTCATCGAAATATCCCCCCTTACGATCCATTACCGAGATATAAAACGTCTCACCACAAAGCCACAGAGTCCAAAAGGCATTTCCCATTCTCTGTGTCTGGTATGTTGAAATCGTAATGTAGTATTACCAATTTATTGCGCATACCTCATCC
>DAOOQQ010000114.1:0-9710 GCA_035388825.1 Candidatus Ozemibacteraceae bacterium | reverse complement strand
AGCGGCGCGGTACAGCAGCGGGTAGTTGTGCCCTGCGCTCTCGATGGTGAGCCGATGGGAGAGGGGATCCAGCCGCACCATCAGCATGGTCATGTACTTCCGCTGGCTTCGCAGTTCCCGGTGGAACACCTCGTTGAGCGAGGTGAGCAGGGGTGTCGGCCGGGTTTCCCCGTCGGCGAGCCGGTAGGCGACCGTCGCACGGGCCATCGCCATGGCGAGGGCGGCCGACGCTCCATGACCCGTCACGTCCCCGATCAGCATCAGAAGCGACCCGTCGGCGCACCGGATCAGATCATACGAGTCGCCGCTCAGATCCGTGGCGGACAGGTTCACGGCCGCGAGGGTGTATCCGTCGATCGCCGGCGTCGTGGCCGGGAGCAGGCTGGTCTGGACGACCCGCGCCAGTTCGAGATCTTTCAACTCGCCCAGAGCATGGTTGAAGATACGCGCCAGATGCCCGAACTCGTCATCGCGGCGGAACGGGATCACCACATCCGAGCGGCGGTGGCGGATCGCGTCGATTCCTTCCTGGAGATCGGCGATCGGGACCAGGACGAGGGCGCTCAGGAGCTGGCCGGCGGCAAAGGCCGTCAGCAGGGACACCAGAAACGCGAGGGCCAGGGCGAAGCGGGTTCCGTCGAGGCGCGCCAGTTCGTGGTCGGCATCGAGAACGGCCGCCGTCGCGTGTTTGTGGACGACAGTCTCGGGAGAGACGACGATCCAGGCCGTGCCGGAGGCAAACCGGACCTCGCGCTGGACGATGCGGCCGGTCAGATGGCTCACGTGGAGGAGCGTCGTGAGGAGAGCCCGATCCTCCGGTGAGGGGGCGGGTTGGAGGGACATGTTTTCGGCCTCGAACAGATACATCCGGATCGCCTCGCTTCGGCTCCGGATGGAACGATCGAGATGGAACCGCAGGAGATCCTCGGACTGGGACATTCCGACCATGAACGCGGGGCCCGTCGCGAGGCGGGGGAATATATTCCAGATGATATCTGCCGGGGAAAACCCGATCCGGAGACGGTGAACGGTGTTGGGGATTTCCGTGACTTCCGCCCAGCCGAGCTCGGCGTTCGAGGTGATCTGCTCGGTGACGAGATCCGCCGGTACCACCCGGTTCCGGTCCTCGGGGGCGATCCGCTCGGGAATGAACCGGTGAAAGGCGCTGCGGGTCAGAAGCTGGATGATGTCGACGATGTCGGTGCGGTCGGCTTCGATCTCCCGGTGGAAGACGTGGTCCCATGTGTCGAAGATCAGCAACTGGTGGCACAGCCGGCTCTCCCGGAAGGGGGCGAACATGGCCTGGAATGCGGCGGCATCGAACGGGCCGCTCTCGACGAACCGGTGAAGATCGCGGAAAGCCTTGCGAAATGCCGCAATGGTGCGGGAAAACCCCGAGTTGACGGTGTGGAGCTTGGTCATCCCTGTCGCAAAGGCCGCGTCGCGCAGGCGCTCCTCCTGGTCGATGAGGCTCATCCAGCCGATGCCGAGCGTCGACAGCAGCGGCAGGAGGGTGGCGGCCAGGAACAGAAGCCGCATGCGGCCGCGAAGAGAGGTCGACGTGGCCGTGGTCTGCCGAAGCCCCCGCCAGCAGAGGAAGGGGAGGAGGACGGCGGCAAGGACGGCGGCGATCTTCAGCAGGACGAGGTCGCGGGACGGAGGCCGTCGGGCGACGACGGTCGTGACGGTTCCCATCCTGTCCCGGTCGAAGATCCAGAGGGTTTCGTTCCTCATGACGGCTTCCTGGCCAAGGGTGTTGGCCAGGTTCCAGGCCAGGGCCATCGAGTCCGCCGTATACCCGCGGGGAGGGACCCAGAAGCCGAGTTCCGGAATTCCCTGGCCGGTGCGGGGGCGGAGACCGGCGGTACGGGCCTTGTGCCCGGATATGTCGTTCCAGAGAGCGCCGGGCAGGTTCTCGGCGAGGAGGACGAGGCCGGATCCGGTGCCGAACATGGTGAACGAGCCGATACCACGCCCTTTCGATGTTCTAATAGATATATATCCGCCGTTGTTTTTTCTCAGGTTCGAGATGGTGGCTGCCGGTCCCCAGAGTGCCGTCGCATCATGGTCGAGCTCGGGGGCGAGTTGTGCCCGCCGTCGGGCGGAGGTTTTCATCGCGTCGAGGAGGCGGGCCACGACGGCGGTCTGGGATGCGTTGTCCGTGAGGGTCAGGGTGCTTCGGCCGTCCTGAAAGAGGAACAGGCTGATCGAACAGCCGAACTCCTGCTCCAGACGCAGGCGCGACCGTTGGAAGCTCACGGGGCTGCCCAGGCCGGAGCGGGCCATCTCCTGGAGTTTCCAGAGGGCGTCGGCAGGCTTGAACCCGATGGATCTGCCGGCGATCGCCCGGTCGAGTTCCAGGCGCAGGCTTCGTTTCAGGGATTCCTCGCGTCTCTCCTGGAGCGCATCGAGAAGCTCCATCGCCCCGAACGCCCCCCAGAGCAGCAGCAGGATGGCGAGGCCGAACAGCAGATGTCGGGTCGGAAGGTTCATGCCGGTGTCCCCGTGTCACCCGACCGGCAAACGGCCATCACGGTGATGTCATCCTCGATTCGGGCTGCCAGGGCGGCATGCCGCTCCAGCAGGGCGTCGATGACCGCCGCGGCCCGTTCCTCCCCGTCCGGGGCGGCGCGGCAGGCTTCGATGGCCAGATGGGACGTCCGTTCGTAGCCGATCTGGGTTCCGGAAGGATCGATGGCTTCCACCAGGCCGTCGGTGTACAGCAGAAGAGTGCTGCCGGGATCGAAGCGGAGGTCTCTGACCGCCGTGGCCTCGGGATGCCGGCGGATGCCGAGCGGATAGGCCGGGGATCCGATATGTCGGGAGTTTCCGTCGGCGGCCACGAGAAGCGGATAGGGATGACCGCAGGAAAGATAGTGTAGAATATGATATTCAGGCTCGAGCACCCCGGCGAACAGCGATAAAAAGCGCCGGGAGCCGGGGAAGGAGCGCAGGAGCCCGTCGATCCGTTCCGCAAGCCGGGCGGGGTTCGCGGCGCCTTCCCCGCTCCAGAGAGTGACCGTCGCCTTGACGAACGCCATCAGCAGGGCGGAAGCGGCGCCGTGCCCGCTGACGTCCCCCACCAGCAGCAGAATGCGCCCCCCGGGCAATGTCCGGCAGTCGAGACAGTCGCCGCCGAGGTCTCCCGCGAACAGGCTTTTCCCCTGGATCGAGTAGCCCGGAACCTGGGGATACGAGGAGGGAAGGAGGCTGGTCTGGACGGCCCGGGCCACATCCAGATCCTTCAGTTCCGCCATCATTTCGTTGAAGGCGCCGGAGAGCCGCGCCAGTTCGTCCTGGCCGGCGATCCGAACGGGCTTGTTGAACTCCTTCCGCTGCAACCGCTCGACACCCTCGGCCAGGGAGGCGACCGGGCGGGTGAGGCCGTGCGACAAAAACACGCCGAGGCCTGCCGCGAGTGCCAACATGACGGCCATTCCCGCGAAGGCCCGAAGCCGCAGTTCCCCGAGGGCCTCCTCGATCTTCTCATCCGGATACAGCGCGACCAGACCGTATCGATCGAGGTTCGAGCCGACCATCGCCGTATACCACCAGTTGCTTTTCCCGGAACGGACCATGCCGGAAACCGGCTTGTTCAGCACCCGGCTCCGGTGAAGGGCGGGCAACAGGCTTTTCCAGAGCGGGGAGCGAGGTGGGTATGCTTCCGACAATTCGATGTGATGGGCGGCGAAACGGATGTTCGTTCCCCACAAGGCGCCCGAGTCGAGAATGTTGTTCGCGACATACTGGGACATCAGCCGCTCCCGGCGGAAGACGAAGGAGGCATAGCCGATCGGGGGCGTTCCCTGACGCGGATAATCCCAGAACAGGATCGGCCGGTTCGAGCCCGCATGCATCTGGTTGATGCGGCGGGGTCGCAATGCCAGAGCCGAGAAGCCAAACTGTGCTCCCCGCATCAGGCCGGTGGTGAGCGGGTCCAGGCGAATGGCGGGGGTCGCCAGAAGGCCGGGTGCCAGGATCGCCAGGCCCATGCGCTGGAAATGCGGCAGCATCGCCGAAAGAGCCGTTTCCCTGTCGGGGATTCGGAGCAGGGGGCGGCTGTCCGGGGCGAGCAGTTCGAGATGCCCGCCGAACGCTTCGCCGGTTATCGGGGCTGCGAGCTGGCGGGCCGTCTCGAGGGAGTCATACAGGGCGGGGTTCGCCGTGATGCCGATCAGACGCCGGTTGAACCGGTCCAGCGATGTTTCGAACCGCTCGTCGAACCGGCGGAGGGCCTCGGCCTGGGCGCGCCGAACCTGGCCACGGAGCAGCTCGCGCCGGTCGTCGAGCACCCGCAGGCCGGCGATGGCCGCGCAGATCGTCGGCACGGCGGCAGCGATGAGGAACAGCAGGACGGAGAGGCGGCTGATCGAGCCCAGGCGGTCCCTGCCGAACAGAGCCGCCCAGCCCCCGGAGCACGCGAGCGCCAGGATACAGCCCCACCAGATGCCGATCGGGGGCGCGACGAGAGCTCCGGGCCGCGGGACCGCCAGGAACAGCACGTGGCCCTGGTTCGTGGGGCGGAATGCCCAGTGACGTGACGAGGTGTCGAGCTCCTGACGGCCCTGGCGTTCGATCCTGCGCCAGAACCGCCCGGGGAACTCGGGCCTGGCGGGGCCGAGGATGCGCCAGCGGCCCGCATCGCTGGCTTTCCAGCCCAGCGCCGCACCGGGCCGGCGTTCCGTCTCCCAGGCCGTCCTGACGCGCATTGCCAGATCGGGTTCGGCCGTGATGATCACGAGCCACCCGCCCCGCGTATCCCCCGACCAGAACAGCGAAACCGCCTGGTGGCGCCGTTGCAGCCGGATGCGTGTGCCGTGGGCGCGCCGGAAGGCTTCGAGAGTCCGGCTGTTGCCGAACAGCGCTTTCAGCCGGCGGTCGAGGTCGCCGGCGAGGCGTCGAGCCCCCGCTTCATCGGCCGCCAGTCCGGCGACGAGTTGTCGCATCAGCCACTGGTTCGGCGCCTGTGCCGGCTTCACTCCGGTCACCAGGCCGGCTCCGTCGAAGACGAACAGTTCGAAGTCGATGCCTGGAACGGTTCTGTGGAGCCTTCTTGCGTATTCCTCCGCGGTCAGGGGCCGTGCTGAGCGCTGCCGGATGCGCTCGAGCTCATACAACGGCTGGGTCACGGCGAGCACGTCGTCGGTCCGGACGGCGATCCGTTCGAGACGGTTGGCGACGTCATCCTGGAACGCCGTGCGGCGCTCCTCGAACCGGTTGCGCATGGCCGTGTCCCCGACGAGGCCGATCGCCAGCAGTGGCACGAGAAACAGCAACAGTCGCGCCCAGCCGAGCCGGAGAACCGGCTCGGGAGCTGACCGGGCCATCCGTGGGGCGAATGCCTTTCCCATACCTTCCCCAATGGTAACAGACCCGCAACCTCCCCGCACGGAAACTGCAAGGATCCGTCAGATGCTCTGTCCCTCTGCCGCGTCAGGGACGGACGATTCAGAAGGAGAACCGAATCCGCAGGGGAGGGGGCGCGACTCGGGGATGGGTTGGCATTCGGACGGGAACGACGTATACTGCGAGGCATACCGACGCCGTATCCACGGCTCGTCCATATTTCGCCGCCGGGCGACTCCCGAGGAGCACACGCACCATGAGTCTGCTGTCACGCATCGCCATGCGACTGGTCGAAACCGGCTTCATGCCGGACATTCTCGTCAGGCTGGGCCTGCGCACCCTCAACTGGGCCAAGTTGTACCGCGAGCATCGCGGCGATCTGGAGTCACGCAGCGAAACGTTCCGGACCCTCCTTTCACGGTTGAAACTCAGCCCCATCGCCGTCAGCGAGGAGCAGAACCGGCGCAACCATTTTGAAGTGCCGCCCGAATTCTTCGGCTGCGTCCTCGGAACCCGGCTGCGGTTCACCTGCTGCTACTTCCCCTTCGGATCGGAAAGTCTCGACGATGCCGAGGAGTCGATGCTCCGTCTCACGGCTGAGCGTGCGCGGCTGGCGAATGGTCAGAAGATTCTCGACCTCTCGTGCGGCTGGGGCGATCTGACCCTCTGGATGGCCGAACGGTTCCCGGATGCGCAGATCACGGCCGTCACGCGCTCGGTGGCCCAGTGTCGGCACGTCACCCGGCTGGCGCGTCAGCGTGACCTCAGGAACGTCGAAGTGACGACTTCGGATATCGCTCACTATTGTTCCCCGAGGAAGTTCGACCGGATCATCGCGACCGAAACGCTCGAGCGGTGCCGCAACTACCAGGAGCTGATGCACCGCATCGCCGGCTGGCTCGAGAAGGACGGCCTGTTTTTCGTCCAGATGTTCATGCACCGTGAGCTGGCCTATGTCTACGACTCGATCAGCGACGACGACTGGATGGGGAAGCGGTTTTTCACCGGAGGACTGATGCCGTCCGACGATCTGCTGCTGCATTTTCAGGATGAAATGGCGATCACCGACCACTGGCGGCTCAGCGGCCGGCATTATGCGATGACGGCGGAACACTGGCTGCAACGGCTGGATGCTGCCCGGGCCGAGCTGCTCCCCCTGCTCGAGGAAACCTACGGGAAGACCCGCGGCATGCTCTGGTTCCGCCGCTGGCGCGTCTTTTTCCTCTCGATCGCCGAGATGTTCGACTGCTGGGGCGGCGAGGAGTGGGGTGTTTCCCAGTATCTGTTTCGCAAACGACCCGCCTGAGTCCCCGTGCCTTCCATCGCCGGGAACACCGGAGCCATCGGAAGGCTTCCGCTCGTCCTGGTCTTCGTCGTCCTTCCCTGGCTGGCTGGCCTCTTCCTTCTCGATGCCATCCATGAGCGGGCCGGTCAGGAGTTCGCCGATGAGGAGCGGGACCGTCGGCGCGACGTGCTCACGCGGATCACGGTGCTTGGTCATGCGGAAAAGCGGTATGATGAGCTGATTTCCACCCTTCTCCGGACGCCCCTTTCCCTGCCGGTGCTTGCCCGCCGTGCCGCGCGCCTGGTGGGCGCCGAGGGGGGAGCCCTGGAGCTGACCCTGTTCGATGCGACCCCTTCGCTGGTGTCCCTGCCTGGTTTTGCGCCTCCTCCGAAACGGGCATCGGAGCGGTTCATGCGTGCGCTTCTTGCGGGGGGTGAGGATCCACAGCCGAAGCTGCTGGCGGCGTTCGGCGGGGATGTCGATGCGGCACGGCTGATGGCCGGGGCTCCGGGTTCTCTTGTGCGGCTGGAGAATGCGTTCGTCCGCTCCTGGGGCGGCTGGTGGCCGGTCCGTGACCGGGGCGGCCGCGTGACGGGCCACCTCGTCGGGTTCGTCCATCGCGGCCGGATCGATCCGGCGCAGCTGATGGATCGCGCCGTTCGCACGGCCCGTCGACTGGTCGGGCGGGCGATGACGATCGGCTGGGCTCATCCGGCCGCGCCCGACCAGCTCAGGCCTGCCGATGTCGCCTGGCCGGCCGGCCTCGACCGGCTGATCGCCTCGGCCCCCCCGGATCTCGCCGAGCTCTCCTGGAATGGCCGTTCTGTCCTGCTCGTCGATGGTCCGCTCGGCGAGCGGTTATTCGCGATCGCCCCCGACGCCGCGCCGGCATCGGGGATGAGCGCGCCGGGCGGGGCTTGTGCCGGCATCTCCGTGGCGGCGCTTCTGGCGGCCCTGTTCGTCCTGGGGGGCGGGGCGACCTTCACCGCCCGGTTCGGCCTGCGCGGACGGCTGATCGTGTTGTTCGCCGCCGGCGGCGGTCTGCTGCTGGCCGGCCTGATGACGACCGTCCTGTTCGACCGCGAAGACCGCCGGCGCATCCTCATCGAGGAGTGTGAGAGCCGCGATCTCGAGCTGCTGGCCCGGATCGATCAGGACTTTCTCTCGGAGCTGTTCCCGGCCCTTCGGGTCTATGAGCTCGCCCTCGAGGAGGGAGGCCGGAGCGGGGACGCCGAAGCCGTGGCGCGTCGTATCCGGCGGCTGATGCGGCGGGTCCGTTCCTTCATCGATGGGATCGTCGTCGTTGATGCCCGGCCAGGCGTGAGGCTCTTCGACAGCGGTCTCGGAAATGGCCGCGCCATCGCCGCGATGCACTCCTTCCTATCCGAGATCGGACTGGGGCTGATGCGCGAGTTCGGAGGGACCGCCCCGACTCTTTCGGGAGACCGGAAAAATCCCACCCTGATGACCGATATTATAGCAAACGTATTATATTATGGCATACGTGCGGGCCGGCAGTTCCAGTTCCTGATGTATCTCCACAAGCCGATGATCATCTACGCCGGCGTGGCCGCTTCGGGCGGAAATGTCTGCGCGGGGCTGCTCGTGATGCATGATCCGTCGCGCGCGCAACGGAAATACCTGCGCCGCGTCGTCAGCCGGTGGCCATGGAGCAGGGAGGGCGCGAGATTCGCCGCGCTTCCCCTTTCCCCGGATCCGTCCTGGAAAGCGTTTCCGAACGCGGCGACCGGGGTTGATCTCGAACTCCGGCGATGGCGCGACCGGGTCGCCGGAGAACGCCTGCCGATGCATGGCATCACCCGTATTCGCGGCGTCGAGTATCTGATGACCGCCCTTCCCGGCACCCGACTGGACGGGTATGCTCTGCTCATCGCCCGGCCGATGCAGGAAATCGAGAAGCGGACCCGGGAGCTCGATCGGCGGATGGCGGGTGTCTCGCTTGGGATTCTGGCGCTGATCATCGGCGTCACGGCCGCCGTCGCCACCCGCCTTCTCGGGCCGCTCGAGCGGCTCGAAACGGGGCTGGCCGCGATCCGTCGCCGCGATTTCGCGACACGGGTCAGGCCGGGAGGCGTTCGTGAACTCGACAGGCTCGGCGAGCGGGTGAACCTCGTCGCGGAAACCCTCCGGGATCTCGAGATCGCCCGGTCGGTGCAGGAACATCTCTGGCCCGAGACCGGCCTCGCGGGGGAGGGGTGGGCCGTGGCGGGAGGGTGCGTCACCGCGGCCGATCTGGGCGGGGATTACCATGACTGGATGCAGCTTCCCGACGGTCGCGTGATGCTGGCGGTCGGGGATGTGGCCGGGCACGGCATCCCGGCTGCGCTTGTCACGGCGGCTGCGAAAGTCGAGCTGGGGATGCAGATCCGCGGCCTCTGCGGCCCGGGTGAAACGCTGGGACGGATGAACACCGCGTTTGCCGAGCAGGCCGGGCGGGTTCGTCCGATGTCGCTCTGGCTGGGACTGTATTCGCCGTCGTCGGGCGTTCTCCATGCGGCCGACGCCGGCCATCCGTTTGCCGTCCTGGCGCTTCCTGACGGCACGACGGAACTGGTCGGAAAACCCGGATACCCGCTCGGATCGCGCCGCACGGCTTCGTATCCCGAGTCGGTCCTGGTGGTTCCGCCGGGAGGCCGGCTCGTTCTGTATTCCGACGGCCTCCCGGAAGCCGTCGATCCGGCCGGTACGCCGTTCGGGTATGACCGGCTGCGCGAGACGATCGCCGGATGCCGGCAGGAGCCGCCTGCCGTGCTTGTCGATCGCCTGCTGGCCACGATGGCCGCCTGGTCCGGCCAGGCGGTGCCCGCCGATGACCAGACCGTCGTCGTGCTGGCCCGGCATGCTGCAGCGCAGGGAACGGAGGCGGGCGGGTGAACGATCGGCGCCTTCTTCTTCTGCTGCTGCTCCTGACTGCGCACCTCGGGATTTCCTGGGCGGTCGCGGTCCGGAGTTCTGAGCAGAATCGCCAGGAACGTCTCGGTGCCGCGCAGCGGCTGCTTCGGCGGATCGCCTCCCTCTCCGTCGAGGGTGAAGCCAGGATTGTCGAGGATCCAATGGA
>DAOOQQ010000113.1:0-9995 GCA_035388825.1 Candidatus Ozemibacteraceae bacterium | reverse complement strand
CGATACATGAGCTTGGAGGGGCTCTCTAAAATAACTAATAATATATCACCTCAAGTGTTGCCAACAACAAAACTACGAGCGCGGAAGACGGCTTGAACTGATTCATGATCGCGGTGGTTTATACACCACTTGACTGGACATAACCGCAGGATGCTATCATTGCGACGGCCGGGATGTTCCCGGAGCGCTCCCCGAGGAAGGTGGAACCATGACAGAGACACCCCGTTCGAGACCTCTCCCCCTCCTGGCATACCTGGCTGTCGCGTTCTGCCTCGCGGTTGCCCCGGCTCTGGCCGAGTCGTTCTGGAAGCAGCCGTCGCCGCGGGTCGTGACGATCATCGACACCCCGCCGACGCCGACCGCCCGCCTCTCCCCCCGGGGCGGCAGGCTGCTCCTGCTCCGCCACACCGTCCATGTGCCGCTCGCGGATCTGGCCCAGCCCCTCCTGCGCCTGGCCGGCATCCGTTTTTCGCCGGCCTCGAATTTCCGGCAGCGCACCTCGTTCATGACGGGCGGCAGCGTGCTCGATCTGTCGAGCCTCCAGGCGGTCGAACTCCAGTTCCCGCCCGACGGCAGAGGCTGCTACCCCGCCTGGGCTCCCGACGGAAAGACGATCACCGTCGTGTTCGTGACCCCCGGGGGCTCGGAACTGTGGGCCTTCGACGCGGCGAACGGCCAGGGCCGGTGCCTCACGCGCGGCCTCAGCGACTTGCTGATGGCCCCCTATCAGTGGGAATGCCGGGGCGATCCGGCGAGCCCCGCCTATTCTATTCTTGCTAATATGATACCGGCTTCCCGCGGCGATCCGCCTCCCGCCCCGCCGGTTCCGTCCGGCCCCGTCATCCAGGAGGCAGCGGGCATGCAGGTCAAGGCCCGCACCTTCCAGGACCTCCTCCGGACGGCCCATGACGACGCCCTGTTCGAACACTACGCCACCTGCCAGTTGAACCGGATCGACCCCGTCACGGCTTCGGCCACGCCGCTCGGTCAGCCCGGTTTGCTGGCTCAGGCCGATCCCTCCCCGGACGGTCGGTTTCTCCTGACGGACCGCCTCCTCCCGCCCTTCTCGCACATCGTTCCCTCCAGCCTGTTCGCCCATGTCTGCGAGCTCCGTGACGCCGGCTCCGGCAGCGTGGTGCAAACCCTCACCCGGCTTCCGGTGGGCGAGCAGATCCCGATCAACGGCGTCGCCACCGGCCCACGGTCGATGCAATGGATCCCCCTGCTGCCGCCGACGCTGTTCTGGACGGAAGCCCTCGACGGCGGCGATCCGCTCGCAACGGCCCCGTTCCGCGACCGGCTTTTCGTCCGGCCGGCCCTTTCCGACGCGTCTCCGACGGCCGTCACCGACCTGCCGCAGCGATTCGACGGGACGGTCTGGCTTGCCTCACCGGGAATGGGCCTCATCGCCGAGTATGACGAGGAGCGCGAGTGGACGAAAACCCGCCTGTTCGACATCCGACGGCCCTGTGCCGCATCCGATGCCCCTCTCCTGTTCGACCGGTCCGTCTCCGACGAGTATGCCGATCCGGGTGAGCCGTTGTGGGAATCGCGCCCCGACGGCCAGTCCGTCGCCCGCATGGTCGGCGGCGCGGTGCTGATGAAAGGTGACGGTGCGACGCCCGACGGGAAGTATCCCTTCCTGCGCGCCGTCGACCCCGCGACCCGCTCGGTCCGCGAACTGTTCCGGGCCGCCTCGGGCAGCTACGAACTCGTGCTGGATATCGCCGACGCATCGGCCACCTCGATCGTCACACGCCATGAAACCCCAACCAGCCCGCCGAACTATCGCCTCGTGCCGCTTCCCGGGGCTGCCGCCTCCGAACCGGTCCAGGTGACCCGGTTTTCGGATCCGGCCCCCGAGCTGACGGCGATCCGGAAAGAACTCATCCGGTACCACCGCGCCGACGGCATCCCGCTTTCGGCGACCCTGTATTATCCCGTCGGCTATACGACCGGAACACGCGTTCCAGTCGTTGTCTGGGCCTATCCGCGGGAATACACCGCGACCGATACGGCCGCCCAGGTGCGCGCCGAGCCGAACCGGTTCACCCTCCCCCAGGGCAGTTCGATCCTGTTCCTCCTCCTGGACGGGTATGCGGTCCTGATGGATGCCGAGATCCCGGTGGTCGGGAAGCCGCGTGAGGCGAACGACACGTTCGTCGAGCAGATCTCGGCCGGGGCCCGTGCCGCCATCGATGAACTGGTGCGGCGCGGCATCGCCGAACCGCACCGGATCGCCGTCGGCGGCCACAGCTACGGGGCCGCGATGGTCGCGAATCTGCTGGCGCATACGGATCTGTTCGCCGCCGGCATCGCCCGCAGCGGCGCCTACAACCGCACCCTGACCCCCTTCGGATTCCAGGGGGAACGGCGCACCTACTGGCAGGCCCCCGAGGTGTATCACCGGCTCTCGGCCTTCAGCTACGCAGACCGGATCAAGGAGCCCCTGCTCCTGCTGCACGGCGAACTCGACGAGAACACCGGCACGTTCCCGCTCCAGAGCGAACGGCTGTACGGCGCCATACGTGGCCATGGCGGCACCGCCCGCCTCGTCGTCCTGCCGTTCGAAGGCCATGGATACCGGTCCCGCGAAGGGATCCTGCACACGCTCGCAGAAACCTCGGAATGGCTCGACCGGCACCTCGGCCGCCAGGCGACCCCCGCGCCGGCCCCGGCTCCCACCCCTGCCCCTGCGTCCGCGCCTGTTCCGGCATCGGCTCCGCCGGCGCTCTCCCCCGCCGCACCGGACACCGCCACGGCATCCCCGGCGGCCGGCCGCGATGAGCTGCCGAAATAAATGCAATTGATATATATCATGAAATATTCGACGCTCGTTCTCTCCGCAACGTTCCTGGTTCTCGTGTTCGTTCCGTCTTCCCTCTCCCGACCGGTCCTGGCCGCCGAGCCCCCGGCAGGGGTGATCCGGCTGAACGGCACGATCGAGACCGACGATGCCGAGCTGAGCTTCAAGCAGCCCGGCCGGCTCATCGAGCGGCTGGTGTCGGAAGGCGAAGCCGTGAAGGCCGGCCAACTCCTGGCGCGGCTCGACACGGCCGAGCTCGAGCAGGAGCACGCCATGCGCCTCGGCGAGTTCGAAGCCGCAGAGGCGGCCCTGGCCGATCTCACGGCGGGCTCCCGCCCCGAGGAGATCGCCCAGGCCGAAGCGGCGCGACAGAGGGCCCGGGCCATGCTCGACGAACTGCTGGCCGGCTCCCGCGCCCCCGACATCGCGGCGGCCGAAGCGGCGGCCCGGCGCGCCCGGGCCGACCGCGAACAGGCGGACAAGGATCTCGCACGGGCCGAATCCCTCCATGCCAAGGCCGTCATCACCGACCAGGAGATGGATCGCGCCCGCACCGCCTCCCGGACGGCGCGTGAACGCCAGGCCGAGGCCGATGCGCGCCTGAAGCTCATCCGCGAAGGACCGCGGGCCGAACAGATCGAACAGGCCCGCCAGGCCGAGGCCGAAGCGGCTCAGCGGCTCGCCCTGCTCCGCCAGGGCCCGCGCCCCGACGCGGTGCTTCAGGCCCGCGCCCGCGTCCGCATCGCCAGCCACGCCGTCGCCCTCGCCCGCATCCGCCTCGACAACGGCACCCTCGTCTCCCCCCTCACCGGGACGGTCCTGACCCACCATGCCGAGCCGGGCGAGTATCTCTCGGCCGGCACCCCCGTCGTCACCGTCGCCCCCCTCGACAGGCTCTGGCTGCGGGCCTATCTGCCCGAAACCGACCTCGGCCGGGTCGTCCTCGGCCAGAACGCCTCGGTGACGACCGACACCTGGCCGGACCGCGTCTATCCCGGTATCCTCGCCTTCATCTCCCCCCAGACCGAGTTCACACCCAAGACGATCCAGACTGAAAAGGAACGGATCACCTTCGTCTACCGGATCAAGATCACCCTCGACAACCCACACGGCGAGCTCAAGCCCGGCATGCCCGCCGTCGTGACGCTGCAGGGCCGCTGACGTTCCGGCATGGCCGAAGCGATCCGTCTGGACGGGCTCACGAAGCGATTCGGCGCCGTTTCCGCGCTGGACGGCCTTTCGTTCTCGGTGCAGGAGGGCGAGATCTTCGGCCTGGTCGGCCCGGACGGCGCCGGCAAAACGACCTGCCTGCGCATGCTGGCAGCCATTCTCACGCCATCTGCCGGCTCGGCCCGCGTCAACGGCCGCGACATCATGGCCGAGGGGGAAGCGCTGAAGCACGAAATCGGCTACATGAGCCAGAAGTTCGGCCTGTATCCGGACCTGACCGTGATCGAAAACCTCGACTTCTATGCCGACCTGTATGGCGTCCGGCCGGCCGGCCGGCCCGCCGCCTACGAGCGGCTTCTCGGATTCAGCCGGCTGGCCCCCTTCCGGAACCGGCGCGCCGGCCACCTCTCGGGCGGCATGAAGCAGAAGCTCGGCCTGGCCTGCGCCCTCGTCCACACGCCCCGCGTGCTGCTGCTCGACGAGCCGACGAACGGTGTCGACCCCGTCTCCCGGCGCGACTTCTGGCACATTCTCACGGGCCTGCGCCGCGAACGGGTCACGATCCTCATCTCGACCGCCTATCTCGACGAGGCGGAACGCTGCCATCGCCTCGCGATGCTTCACGAGGGCCGCCTGCTGGCATCCGGCACCCCCGCCGAGATGAAGCGGCTGATGCCCGGCTCCCTTCTCGAGCTGGCCGTCCCGGCGGCCCGGCGTGCCGCGGCGCTGCTGAAGCCCCTGTTCCCGCCCGGCCACGTGACCGCTTTCGGCGACCGGATCCATCTGGTCTCCCCCGAACCGGCCCGCGACGGGAAGATCGCCCGGGAGAGACTCGCGGCCGAGGGGATTTCCACCGGCGAGAGCCGGCTCGTCGAGCCCACCCTGGAAGACGTGTTCGTCGCCCTCGCCACCACTCCCGAAAACGGGGGATCCAGCCGTCATGCCGCTTGAGACATCCGCTCCGGCCGTCGAGGTCGAGTCGCTGGTCAAGCGGTTCGGCGAGTTCGTCGCGGTGAATGCCCTGAGTTTCACCGTCGCGCCGGGCGAAGTGTTCGGCTTCCTCGGCCCGAACGGGGCCGGAAAAAGCACCACGATCCGCATGCTGTGCGGCCTTCTCATCCCCGACGGCGGCCGCGGAAGCGTCGGCGGTTTCGACATCGCGACCCAGGCCGAGCAGATCAAGGCGAACATCGGGTACATGAGCCAGCGGTTCTCGCTGTACGACGATCTGACCGTTGAGGAGAACCTCGATCTCTACGCGGGCATCTACGGCGTGCCGGCAGATATCCGGCCCGCGCGCAAGGCCCGCGCCGTCGGCATGGCGGGCCTGGAACGGCACCGCCGCAGCCTGGCGCGCGACCTGGCCGGGGGCTGGAAACAACGCCTGGCGCTTGGCTGTGCCGTGCTCCACGCGCCGCGCATCCTGTTTCTCGACGAGCCGACCTCGGGGGTCGACCCGCTGAGCCGTCGCCGCTTCTGGGATCTGATCGCCGAGTTCGCCGCCGACGGGGTGACGGTGTTCGTGACGACGCATTACATGGATGAAGCCGAGTACTGCGACCGACTGGCCCTCATCTACCACGGCGACATGATCGCCCACGGGCCGCCGGCCCGCCTGAAAGCCGACCATGCGGGCAACCTTCACGAACTGCGATGCGAGCGCCTCGAGGAGGCCCTGGAGCTGTTTTCCGGCTGGCCCGAGGCGCGGGACCCCGCCCTGTTCGGCGCCACGATCCATTTCACGCCGGCCGGCGACACCCCCGCCGCGACACTCGTCGCAAAACTGCGCGCAGCCGGCATCGACGACGCGGCGATCACCCCCATCCGCCCCACGCTCGAGGACGTGTTCGTCGAGCTGATCGAGGCCGACAACCGCTCCCGCGCGCGCAACGGAGCCGTGTGATGATCGATTTCATGCGCTTTCGCGCCGTTGCCCGCAAAGAGCTGCTGCACGTTCTCCGTGACCCTCGCAGCCTCGGCCTCGCCATCGGCCTGCCCATGTTCATGATGCTGCTGTTCGGCTACGCCCTCTCCCTCGATGTCGACCGCGTCGGCCTGCTCGTCCTCGACCGGTGCGATACGCCCCGAAGCCGCACCTTCGTCTCCCGCTTCGCGAGCTCCCGGTATTTCAACATTGTAAATTATATATCAGCAGATGCAGAAATAGGCAACGCGTTCGACCGGGGTGAGGCCATGCTGGCCCTGTCGATCCCGCCGGCATTCGACCGCGACCTCGGCGCGGGCCGGCCGGTCACGGTCCAGGTGATCGCCGACGGCAGCGACGCGAACACCGCGACGATCGCGCTCGGGTATGCCGATGCCGTCATTGCCGCCTATTCCGGCGACATCCGCCTGGAGCGGCTCCGTCGCCTGGGCCGCCGGCCGCCCGATCCCCCCGTCGACGTGCGGCCGCGGGCCTGGTATAACCCCGACATGGAGTCGCGGGTGTTCATCATCCCCGGCGTCATGGCCGTCGTACTCATGATCATCGCGGGACTTCTCACGCCCCTCAGCGTAGCACGCGAATGGGAGACGGGGACGATGGAGCAGCTGATCTCGACCCCCGTTTCCCGCATCGAGTTGGTCCTGGGCAAGCTTACCCCCTACTTCGCGATCGGCATGCTCGACGTGGTGCTGACGCTGTTTGCGAGCCGGTATCTGTTCGGGGTGCCGATGCGGGGCAGCCCCCTCCTGCTGCTCACGATCGCGGCCGTCTACCTCTCGGCCGGCCTCGGCCTGGGCATCCTGCTCAGCATCGTGACCCGCAACCAGCTTCTCGCCAGCCAGGCGGCGATGGTCTCGACCTTCCTGCCCGCGATGCTCCTCTCGGGCTTCATATCGCCGATCAGCCAGATGCCCGCCCCGGTTCAGGCGATCACGCGGGCGTTTCCGGCCCGGTATTTCGTCACCGTGCTCAAGGGGATCCAGCTCAAGGGACTCGGCCCCATCGCCCTCCACGCCGAGCTGCTCATCCTGCTGCTGTTCGCCTGCGGCCTGATCCTGCTTGCGATCGGCGTGTTCCGGAAGAACCTCGAATGAACGGCACCAACGGCTTGTTCCAGCGCATCGAGCGCGTGCGCCGCCTCGTCGTCAAGGAGTTCATCCAGATCCTCCGCGACAACCGCATGAAAGGCGTCATCTTCCTCCTGCCCTTCATCCAGCTGTTCGTCTTCAGCTACGCGATGGCCAATGACGTGAGGCACATTCCCACGGCCGTCTGCGACCGCGACGGGACCCCCCAGAGCCGCGAACTGACCGCCCGGTTTCTCGGAAACGGCGTGTTCGAGGCCACCGGCAACCTCCGGACCGATGACGAGGTCCGGCACATGCTCGATGTCGGAAACGCCCTCGTCGTCCTCCGTTTCGAGCCCGGCTTCGGCGCAGGCGTCGCCGCCGGCCGTTCGATGCCGGTCCAGATTCTCGCCGACGGCACCGACTCGAACACCGCCGGGGTCGCACTCCAGTATGCGAACCGGATCGTCCGTTCCTACAACGCCCAGCTCCAGCTGGCCCAGATGCACCGCGCGGCCGGCATTCCGCCCCGCATCGGCGCGGTGGCCCTCGAAACCCGTGCCTGGTTCAACCCGAACCGGGAGGCGATCTTTTATTTCGTTCCCGGCGTCGTCGCCCTGATCGTGACGCTCGTCTCGCTGATGCTGACCGGCATGGCGATCGTGCGCGAGAAGGAGATCGGAACGATCGAGCAGATCCTCGTCTCCCCGATCACCCCGTTCGAGTTCATCCTCGGCAAAACCCTGCCCTTCGCCCTGATCTGCCTCGGCGAGGTCATCCTCGTCATGAGCGTGGCCGTTTTCTGGTTCGGCATCCCCGTCCGGGGCTCGATCCCCCTGTTGTTCGGCGCGGCGTGCCTGTACATGTTGACGACGCTCGGCATCGGCCTGCTCATCTCGACCGTGTGTGAAACCCAGCAGCAGGCGATGATGAGCACCTTCTTCTTTTTCACGCCGGCGATGCTGCTCTCCGGCTTCGCGTTCCCGATCGCCAACATGCCCGCGGCCATCCGGGCCGTGACGCTGTTCAATCCGATGCGCTATTTTTTAGTGATCATCCGCAGCCTGTTCCTGAAGGGAACCGGGTTCGCCGTGCTCTGGCCCCAGTTCGCGGCTCTCGCGCTGCTCGGCGTCACCACGTTCTTCCTCGCGTCCCGCCGGTTCCGCAAGACGCTCTCCTGAAGCCGCAGCTCAGAAGATCGGCATGCCGCACTTGGTGCAGAACTTCGTCTGCATGTCGTTCTCGGTGCCGCAGTTGTGGCACTCGATCACCTTGGGCTTGTCGTCGACCTTGATGTTCTGCTTGAGCTGATCGCCGGCCATCTCGGGCGGCAGCATGTCGGGCCTCGCCGAAGCGGGCTTCGCTGACGGCGCCCCGCTGGATGCCCCGGCGAGGGTGATGGTGCCGACGTTCTTGCCGATGACCGCCCCGAGATCGACATCGGGCTTCACGCCGTTGACGAGAAAGATCTCGATCGGCATCGATTTGCCCTTGACCATGATCGGCTCGAGCGGCGTCATGTCGAAATAGGCATTCACGCGGTCATACACGGTGCGGGTGATCAAAAGCTGCATCGGCTTGGCGTTCGCCATGACGCGGGCGGCGAGGTTGACGTTGTCCCCGATGACGGTGTAGGAGAGCTGCTTTTCCGAGCCCATGTAGCCCGCCGTGACTTCGCCGGTGTTGATGCCCAGGCCGATCTTGATGATCGGCTTGCCTTCCTTTTCCCAGACCTTCTGGAGCTCCTCGAGCGCCATCAGCATCTTGACGCCGCACAGGACGGCCCGGATCGGGTCGTCGGGCCGGGAGACGGGGGCCCCGAACAGGGCCATCAGTTCGTCGCCGACGTATTTGTCGAGGGTGCCGTCGAGCTCCATCAGAATATCCGTCATGCGGGTGAAATACACGTTGAGCTGTTCGACGATGGCCGTCGGATCCATGCTCTCGGACATCTTGGTGAAGCCGCGGATATCCGAGAAGAACATCGTGCACTCGCACTTGCTGCCGCCCAGCTTCAGGCCCGACGGGTCGCGCATGATCATCTCGGCGACGCTCGGCGACACGATGCGGGAAAGACTGCCCTTCAGCTCCTCGTTCTTCTTGAGCTGTTCCTCGCTGATCTTCTTCGTCGAGACGAGATCATCCATCGTGGCCGAGTACAGCTTCGCGTTCTTCATGACGAGGCCGGCCACGTCGGCGCAAGTGGCGATCAGGTTCTGGTCGTCGCGCGAGTAGTCGGGGTTCTTCATCTTCTCGACGTTCAGGACACCGAACACCTTGTTCTCGACATAGATCGGGGCGGCAAGAACCGTCTTGAGCGTTCCCTGGCCCGCAAGGCCCCGCGTCTTCGGATCAACCTCGCACTCCTTCACGCCAAGCGCGCCGCCCTGGGTCTTGTCCGAGCCGCCTGCGCTGCGTGCGAGAAACGCGATGATGCTGTTCTCCTCATGGGGAATGACGATGTCCTTGTATTCCTTCGCCGTCATTCCCTCGGCCCGCACGACGCGCAGCTTGCCTTCGGACTCGTCATTCAGCAGGAGCTGGACGCGATCGGCATCGAGTCCCTTGCTGACGATTTCGAGCATCGTGGAAAAGATCTCATCGCGATCGAGACTCTTCGACAGGTTTTTGATGCGCAGCAGGGTCGTCGACAGCTTCATCGACTTCTTGCTGAACTCCTCTTTAATCTGGCGCATCTCGCGCTCCATGCGCTGTTCGGGAGTCTCGTTCGGATCGACCGGCTCAGCGGCCTTTTCCTTCTCTTTCGCGCCCTTGAGCTTCTTCTCTTCCTTGCCGCCCTTGGCGTCGAGCCCGCCCAGACTCGGCTCTTTCGACGCTTCTTTCCGGGCAAGCTCCTCCCGGTACCGGGCGGCGGCTGTCGGATCCACACGGGCTCTCAGGTCGGCTCCGCCGCCTTCGACGCCCTTGAGTTTCTTGGTGGCCTCCCATTTGAAGAACAGGTAGTAGAGAAAGCCCGCGCTGAACAACACGAGCATCGAGTAGTATT
>DAOOQQ010000112.1:0-10082 GCA_035388825.1 Candidatus Ozemibacteraceae bacterium | reverse complement strand
GTCACCAGCACATCGCCCCCGATCTCTCCCCGCAGGAAGATGGCCCCACGGCCACCGGCATAGGTCCCCCCCTCGAACCCTTCCCAGCGGCGCATCGGAGTGGTGTCTCCCCGTGCGGAGCCCTTCCCGATCAAGAGCTCGCCAAGGCCGAGGACGACCATCGGCTTGAGGTCCGGAACGAACTCCAGCGCCGCCTTGCCGATCATTCCGCCTCCCCGGACGACCAGTTCCGAAGTTCCGGTCTCGCGTGGGGCACGGATGGCAATCTCGCCACACCCTCCCTCGAGGTTCATCTGGACACCCTCGAGCCCTGGATCGACATCCCGTGTGAGGAGTTCGCCCTTTCCGGATTCGATCGTGACACTCAACGGATTGTTCACGATCCGCCCATGTCGGTCGAGGAGCTCGACACGGATCACACCGACGCTGACTCCATCTGCGCGGATTCCTCCCGCAGGAGGCGTCAGACGAAGTTCCACACCGGCTCCAGCCGCATAGACAAGAATCGACCGCCGTTCGAGAACGGAACCTGCCGCGTCGACCCGTTCGACGGCCACCGTGCTCGTGGCTTCCGTGATGAGAGGCACTCCGTAGAACTCCTGGACCCGCACCCCCGCATCACGCCGGGAGATTGTTTTGCCGGGCTTGAGTCCCTCCAGCGCATGACCGTCGACCGAGATACGGAGAAAATCGTCGGGCGGGCTTTTCACGACGAGTTTCAGAAGATGGCCAGCGTTCTGGTATCCATCGGCCGGAGCCAGGATCTCGAAGCCCGGGGTCATCGAGCCGACGACGTTTTCCCAGGAAGAAGGGCCGGAAATGGGCGTCAGGGGGCGTGTTCCCGATCCGGGGAGAGTGGCGGAAGACGAAGCAACCGGAAGAATGAAGCCCGGACCGGGACGCAGAGGGAAATCGGCCTTGAACAGCCCGCCATGCGGCAGCTCGATCAACCGGGTCCGGGGGTCATCCCGATCGCGGTTGGAGATGGCAGCTGGCTCGGCATCCGCCGGCAGCATCGTCGGATCGAGGCGCATCAGATGGGCGCCGGGCAGAATCCCCGGAACCGAATACTGCCCCTGCTCGTCGGTTGTCACATGCGTGCCGTCTTCGAGATACAGGCCGATGCCGGGGATGCCGACCTCGCCAGATGCATTCTGGCGGCCGTTTCCGTCGCGGTCGAGAAACACCTTGCCGAGCACCGTTCCGCGCTCGGTGAACAGTCCTTCCCGCACGTCGATCGTGGCGGAGACCGCGCGAGAGGAAACCGACCGGCCAAGATGCAGGGCCTCGGCTCGGGCCAGATTGGAGAGTAATCCCGGGCGGACCCCCGGTCCAATGATCGTGACGTAGCTCAGAACGGCCTTGGTCTGGGTGACCAGCGTCGGCAGGGTCCAGGTCAGGGTGCGGGTGGTCTCGGAATCCGGGTCGGCAACCGTTTTCCCGTCGAGCCGGGCCGAGCCGGGAACATACTGCATGCCATGAGGCAGGGTGTCGATCACCCGCAGGCCATTCAGCGGCCCGGGACTGCGGTTCGTCAGGGTGACGGTGAACGGAACAAGCTCTCCGATCGATGCGCGCATCTTCGAAGAGGACTTCTCGAGCAGAAGGTCCTTCGCCTCACGGTCGAGCGGAATGTCGAAAACGATCGGGGTAGGCTCGGCAGTGATGGTGAAGCCTTCTCCGCGCGACCCGGTTTCGATCAGGTATTGGGGGGCAAGTGTCGCGGTTGCGGCGTTCGAGGGGAAGAGATATTCGGGGCTCTCCACGAGGAGATGGTAGCTGCCGGGGGGGATGGGGCCAAAGGTGAATTTGCCGTCCTCACCCGAGAAGGTGAAATTCGCGCGAACGGCGGCAAGGCGGGATGCCGGGCCGTCGGAAGCGATGGAAAAGTCGGCCGGCTGTCCCGTGGTGGAGTCGTACAGCGTGATTTTGGCCCCTTTCACGGGGAGGCCGGAAAGGGAATCGAACACCACACCTACCGGGTTGACCCAGGCGAGGTCGACCAGGGAGGGTTCGCCGGGGAACTCGGGATCGGCATAGGAGACAGCCAGAGTGTTGTCTTCGGAGGTGCTGAGAAACCCGTCTCCAGGTGTTGCAGGCATCGAGCGTGTCTGCTGGAGCGTTCCCTCGAAAACGCCCGTGTTCGAGCCGGTCTCGATCAGCCTTACCGGCTCGGAATCGCCGGTATCGCGATTGATGAGAGTGACCTGGATGCTCTCCACACGCCGCGGTTCATGATTTTCACTGAGATCCGTGACCCGGATGCCGATGGGGACATCGAGATCGAACGTGGTGACCGGCCGGCCGTCGGCCGTGATGAACTCGATCACACTCCGATTCGAGCTGATGATGGGGGTGCGGGTCGAAGAGGAGGCGGTCGGCGTGTCGATATTCCAGGCTTCGGCATGATTCATCACGGGCCCGAGGGGCACAGCCTCGCTGCCGACAAGGAGTTCGAGGGTTCCCCGTCTGACCTCGCCGGGACCAAGCAGGGGGAACTGCCAGATAACAGCTTCCCCCACCGCCTGGCCCGTGGTACTGACGAGCCGCGTCCCGGCCGGAAGAAGATCACGGAGGACCACGTTTGTCAGGGGGACATTGCCCGCATTGCGCAGTTCGAGGGTGTATCCGAGCATGTCGCCGACCCGGATCGCCTCCGAGGATGCCGTCTTGATCAGGGTCAGCAGGCGCTGGGAGCGCACCACGGTGGTGACTTCCGGAGATGTGCGGGACCCGAGCTCGGCACAGGAAAGAGCGGCGAGGAGTTGGAGCAGGATCCCTTCCCGCGCGAGCGGGGAGATCCGGAGGGTGAACGAGACCCTGCCGGCAGCACCGGGCGCGAGGCTGCCGAGATCCCAGCTGATCAGCCTGTTCCGGATGCCGCCGTTGCCGATGATGGAACCCTCCACGAGGGCCGTCTCGTCTGGAAGACGAACGGAGAGAAGGGATGCCGTGGACGGGAGGTTTCCCTTGTTTGTATACGATATCGTATAGTTGATCTCATCTCCCGGGCCTGCTTCCGCGCGGGAAGCGGAGAGCTCCACCTGGAGGTTCGGCGCCTGGCCGACGATGGTGACGAGGAGGGACTGGCTGCCGGTCTGGGGAGAAGCGATGTCGAGCAGGTTGACGATCCGGTCTCCGTCCCGGATGATGGCCGGATCGGCGCTGACATCGACCGAGAATTGGACACGGCCCTTCTCTCCCGCCGCAAGGGCAGGGATGTTCCAGACCAGACGGGCCGGCTGGCCGCCGGCTGCCGGCCGCAGAATGGCAGGAGCGTAGGCAACGGGCGAAACGAGGGGGGAAAGGGTGTCGGCCAGGGTGATTCCGGCGGCTGGAGCGTTGCCGGCATTTTCATAGTCGATGGTATAAGAAAGGCGCCCCCCCATCGCCACGGGGTCGGATGAGGGGTGTTTGACCGCCCGCAGCACGGGCGCGGCCTCGAGTGTCGTCGAGGCGGTTCCGAGTGCCGGGGTTCGCGGATTGCCGTTCGCGTCGGCATACCGGACGGTCGCGGTGTTGGTGATGACAGAACCGGCCGGGGCGGATGCCGCAAGAAGGCAGGGCAGGGCTGCCAGAACCAGGGCGCAGACGAAGCCTGCAACCCTGATTCCGGCGGCTCTTCCCCAGCCTGTCTTCATACGTTACGGATACGGTGCTTAGTCGATCTTGACCGAGAATCGCACAACGAGGGTGGCATTGGGGCCCAGATTGAATCCCGTGCCGCCCACGATGATGGTATGCGAGCCGCCTTCGTATTTGGCGCCGTCGCCGTCATCGGCGTCGGTCCGGGCGATGAGGGTGCCCTCGGTGCTGCCGGAAAGCAGGGTGCCTGCCTGATAGGTGGTGTTTGCCGGGACCGGATCGTTGATGGTCACCTGGGTGGCCGCCCCCGTGCCCGTGTTCTTCACGGTGACGGTGTAGACGAGAACCGTGCCCGGGGGCTGGCTGCCCGCGGGTGTGACAACCTTGGTGACGGTCAGAAGCGGAGCCGTCGTCGTGGTGGTAACGGTGATCTGATCGGTCGTGGTGACGGTCGTGTCGGAGGTGCCTGTGATGACGCTCGTGTCGGTGGTTTTGTCGGGAGTGCCGGGCGGGATGGTGGCGACAGCGAGGAGATTCATGGTGCTGCCCGCCGGGATGTTCCCGGTATCGATCTTTCCATCACCGTCGGTGTCGACGAGCTTTGTGTCTCCGGCGTCGAACACGCCATCTCCATTCGTATCAATATAGAATTCGTAGGTCCATCCCTGCGAGGACGAGACGCTCAGATCGATCAGATCCATGGCATTGCCCGTATTCCGAACGGCGAAGGGATAGGCGACCTTGTCCCCGGGATCGCCCGTACCGGCCGTTACCCCGGCAGTCAGGTCGACTCCGGCGGTGCCGCCGACGAAGAAGGTGAGGCCGTTGCTGTCGACACGGACAGGCGTTGTCCCATCTTTGTACTGCACGGACATCTTGTTGGTGATGGTAGTGCCGGCATCGACTCCCATGTCGACGGTCGCCTGAAAAGCAATGGTCACCTGGGCACCGGCGGCAACCGCCCGACGTTCACGTAGACGCCGGCCCGGGGGTTGAGGACATTCACCCCGAAATCGGCCCCGTCACCGTCATTGGCATCGGTCTTCGCGACATTGTTCACCTTGATCGTCCCCGGGGCATACGTGATACCGAGCGGAAGGGGGTCGCTCGCGATGACGGAAGTCGCCTGGGTGGTCCCGTTGTTCTTCAGGACGATCGTATAGGTGAGCGTTTCGCCGGGGGCGGGCTTGGCGGGGGTCACGCTCTTGGTGGCCACGATGACGGCCCCGGCAACGGTCATGGTGTATTCTCCGATGGCAATCTTGGTTCCATCGAATGCCGAGACGGCCGTCAGGACGATCGTCGCCTGCCCCGTTAACACCCCCGCGGGGGCAACGGCCTTGATGAAGATGTCAACATCATCCTCCGGGACTGCGGGAACGGGGGTGGTATACACCCCTCCCACGGGAAGGACCTGGGGATCGCCGGCATCCAACAGGTGCGACGTCGCGTTGACCCGGTCATACCAGAAGGTCACGGTGGGCGTGAACGTGCTTCCAGCCTTTATTGTATATGTAAATGTATACGTGTCGGTCGCGTTGCCGCGATTGAAGATCTGCGAAAGGAAGCTCACCCCGCTGGTCGAACCGGGCGTGGTCGCGGTGTTCCCCGTGTTCGGCACGAGCTCGACGAAGGCAACCTGTGAGACAACCGTCGTTACGGTGTTGGAATACACCTGCGTCATCGGGTTGTCGTTGGCATCCTTGTAGGTCGCATAGGCCTGGTTCGTGATCTGGGTGCCGGCGAGGGTGCCGGCGGCCTGGACCATGGCAGGAACAAGAAGGAACGCCATCGCGATCAGAACAACGGGGTGGAACCGGACGGGGAAGCGGAAATTCATATCGGCACTCCTGCGGCAGGAATTCTTGAACGTCATCATTTGACCCGAACCTTGAACTGGAACTGGCCGTGAGCCCCGGAAGGAAGCGGCCCGGAGAAGGACCAGCGCACATGGCTGTAGGACGCGGGCGGAATCTCGGCAGCCGGCGCAGTTCCGGAGGCGGGAAGGAGAAGGGGCGGAGCCGAGAAGGCACGACCGCCGTCCGCGCTGAACTCGACGGTCGCCGTCGCAGGAACCGGCAGGGCGGAGAGGAACACGGTTCCGGTCGGGATCGGATCGACGACGCGGGCTTCGCGCAACACGTCACTCCCCAGGTTTGCATAGGAAACGGTATAGAGGAGAACATCGCCGACGGAGGATTTTGCGGCGGGAACGCGCTCGATGCGTTTGCCCTCGCCTTCCCCGACCATGAGTTCACGCTCGGCGGTCACGCTCAGCATGAGCTTCGAGGGAGCGGACTGGCCGGGGAGTGCCCCAGGCAGGGCAAAGAAGCCTGCGAACAGCACGGGAACCAGCCACCGCATTCCAATGGGAGAGATTCTCTTCATCCTTCGTATCCTTCCGGCCGCCGGCGGCGGCCTGTCAATTCAACGTCACCTTGAAGAAGACACGGCCACGCGCACCCGGGGCAACGATGGCAAGGCGGACCTGGACGGAGCTGCCGTCACACGCCCCGGCGTCGTCTCCGACCGCATCGGTCAGAACCGTATTGCCAGCATCCCCATAGCCTGCCGTCGCCGTGCCCACACGGAGGCTGCCGGCCTTGTATGTGGTATTTACCGGCACCTGGTCGTTCACCACGACATCGTGGGCAGCCCCCGTGCCCGCATTTGTATAATCAATAGTATACGTTATTTCATCTCCGGGAATGGGTGCAGCCGGAGTGACGGTCTTCGTGAGAGAAAGGGCCGGCGCCGCCGGAGGGAGGAAACCCAGCGCATCCGTGCGGGGCTGGTCGACCTGGTTGCGGGCATCGGCAAGATCGACATACAGTGCGTTCACACCGGTGTTGGTCTGTATCTGGAGCACGGTATCGGTGGCGACGAGATTCCGGGTCAGAACGGTCGGAATCGATCCCGTGAAGATTCCGGTATTGGCACCAGTTTCGGTCAGAGTCAGGACCGCCCGGTCACCATCCGAGGTGGTGAGCTCCACCATGACCGTTTCGGCCTGCCCGGGGAGAGAGTTCTGATCCCCGTCGTCAACTCTGATGAAGAGAGGGCTGCCAATCCCGGCCAACGTCACATCGCCATTTCCCGCAAGATCGGCAACGAAACGGACTGACCCGGTCGTGGCCGATACACCCATGGCTGTGAAGAAATCCGAAAATCCCGAGTATAGATCAGAGCCACCAAGGAGATCCGCCCCATTCTCGGTGAGATTGTTCGCGGAAGAGGAGGAGCCCGCGAAAATCCTCAGAGGAGTGGAGTCGGCAAGACCCGTGAGGGCCTTCAGCGTTGCGTAGGGAAACCGCCAGTCGAGAAAGTAATCCTGGCTGCCATTGAATGCCGTGTCGGCGGCGGAAATCTGATAATTCCCCGCGAGAGGCAGGGAGCTCGAGAGGGTTTCGGCCTTGTCGGACGGATCGCCCAGCGTCGCCTGGATGTCATTCCGCCGAAGGGCGATGTTTTCAACCTGACTGATGCCGTCGAGCATGATCAGCCACTCGTAGTTGCCGGCATTCCTGTTGGTATCGAACTCGACCCCCCAGCCATAGGCCTGCAGCAACCCTTGCCCCCCCTGCCCCGCGGGGCTCTGGTCGAGACGGATACGGAAGTGAAGATATGTTCCGTCGTTGAAGAGGAACAGGGCGGCATGGGTTGCATCCGACACGATGTTGCGGCTGCCGTTCGTATCCCCATTGGGATCCTGGAGGAGTTGCCTGTTTTTATAAACCGGCCGCCACTCCCCGGCCGCAGGCCAGGCCCAAAGACTCGATCCTGACAGCCACATTCCGAAGAACAGGGTGACAAAAACGGTTCTGAAAAAAGCCCGGAGGATTCGGCTACTCAACACGTCTCTCACTCGAATATTTATCTCATGGATTACGTAGCTTATATTCCCTCGTCGCAGGAAGTCAATTCCCTCTTTCCAAGGGCCAGATCAAATGGGTTCCAACCAGATCGAGAGTCTGCCCGGACAGGATTGCACGAGGAAAGAGACCTCTTTTCAGTCCTGTTTTCAGACCAGAAACAGTTCCATCTCGATGTGGGGAAGGTTTTCTTCGAGGAACTCGCCGCCGGCCTCCACGAATCCGAGCCGGGCATACAGCTCGCGCACGTAGGTCTGGGCGTGGAGGCGGACGCGTGAGATCCCTTCCCGGCGGCACCGGTCGAGCAGGAACGTCATGATCGCGCTGGCCACCCCCGCGCGGCGGGCGGCAGGGAGGACGGCGAGTCTGCCGATCCAGGCCAGGCGGGCATCATGGGCATCGGTGAACAGGCGGGCGGCGGCGGCGGGCTTCCCGTCGAGAGAGGCGATCACATGCAACGCGCGATCATCGATCGCGTCGCGCTCGTGGTCGAGCGGAACATGCTGTTCCTCGACGAATACCCGGCGCCGGATCTCGTAGACCTGGTCGAGCTCCTCGGCTGTGGTCGCGGCACGGACGGCCACCCTCCGGCTCACATGATCGTCATTCATATTATCGTATGTATTATTTTTTGAGACCCGTCAGACGGTAGACGTCGAGGGGCTCCTTGCCCTTGACCTGGACGTTCTTTTCGACGCGGTAATCGAACCGGTTCTGGAGGAGGGCGAAGGTGCCCGCGTCGGCGACGATCTCGCCGTTGGCGGCGAGCTTCTCGAACCGGGCGGCCAGGTTCACCGCGTCACCGATCGCCGTGTACTCCATCCTGCGCGAGGAGCCGAAGTTCCCGACGACGACGTCGCCTGTCGTGATCGAGATGCCGAGTCCGAGCGAGCGGCCCTTGATCAACGGGGCGAACTCCTGCTTGAACTCGAGGAACACCTCCTGCAGCCGCACCGCTGTATACGCCGCGCGAAGCGTGTCGTCGGGCTTGGCAATGGGAGCGCCGAACATCACCATGATGCCGTCGCCCATGAACTTGTCGATCGTGCCGTGATTCCGCAGGATGATCTGAGAGGCACGCTCGAACCAGCCGTTCAGGATACGGACGAGATCCTCGAGTTCGAGCACGGTGGTCATCGCCGTGAAGCCCCGAAGGTCTGCGAACATGACGGTCACTTTCTGGCGGCGGCCGCCGACCGCGGCGCCGGTGGGGTCGTTTTCGAGTTCGGCGACGACGTCGGGGGAGACATACCGGCCGAAGGCGGCCTTCAGATCCTGCTGCTTCTTCTGGAACTCGGCGGAGGTGCGGATCGCCTGGTCGCGCTCGGAGATCGCCGTCTCGTGACTCCGGCAGTTGTTGAGGGCCGAAGCGAGCACGTAGCCGAACGTGCCCAGCAGCGACCGGTTCTCGGTGCGCACCTCGTCGGAATCCTGGCGGACGACGTTCATCAGGCCCACGACGCGGCCCTTCACAGTGAGAGGCAGGGCCATCAGCGAGTCGAGAGAACAGTTCGGCAGGATGGCGCGAAGCGTCGGAAGCTGGGCACGGCCGTAGATGATGTTCGTCATGCCCTTTTCCGGATCGTATTCGCTCAGCTCCCAGAAGTTCGGGGGAACGCGGATGACGAGGCCGTCAAGACTGTTCGACGAGTAGCCGATCGTCCGGGCCGGCCGCAGCTCGCTTGATGTATAGTTTGCAAGATAGATAACGGCCTGCTGGACCCGGAAGTATTTCTGCAGGATCTGGAACGCCTGGTCGAATACGCGATCCATGTCGGTGAGGCAGCCGAGGAGGCTGAACTGGAGGAGGAGTTGGTACCGGTCTTCCCGTTCATCGGAATACTGTTTCTCCAGCTTCCGGTAGCGGGCGAGCGGCACGGCGCCGCCGGCCACGAGGGCATTGACGGCGGCGAAGATCGCGATCAGGACAACGACGAGGAACATGGCGGCCAGGAAGCTGCCCGCGAGGCCCTGTGCAAGGCACAGGCCGGCCAGGATCAGCGTGCCCGGCGTCAGGATCGCGGCGGCGAGCGGCAGGAACACGTCGGCGTTGATGCTCATCGCCCAGGCAAGCAGGCCCACATTGAAAAGGGTGCGGGGGAGGTTCCAGACCGTGCCGGCCCAGAAAATGGCGATGAGATCCGTCACCAGGCAGCCGACCGCACAGACGACCGGAACGAGGATACTGCCCCCCGAGACGATCGCTTCATACAACGCGCGCAGCCGGGTGGGCTCCGCCGCCTGGGCCGCCGGCCTGGCAGCCGGACGGGTGGCGGTCGGGGACATCGGTGGGAGGGAGGGTTTGGGTGCGGCCATCGTGGGATCAGCCTACTCCAGACCGGGAGCTCCTGTCAAAGCCCGGTCCATCACCTTCCGAAGCTCCACGGCCGGTCGGAAACCGGCATCACAGGCGAGAGACCGTTCCAGGGCCTTCGTTGCCTCGCCGACCCGGCCGGTCCGCCCTGCCGCCAGGGCGAGATTGTAGAGCAACTCGGCGGACGAGGCCGTTGCGGCGGCTTCTGCAAGCTCCCGGAACGCCTCGTCCCACCGGCCGAGCCGGCCGTAGGCCTCGCCCAGGCGGGCGAGCAGGCGCAGCTGGGCCAGGCAGGCATCGAGGGCGAACCA
>DAOOQQ010000111.1:0-10226 GCA_035388825.1 Candidatus Ozemibacteraceae bacterium | reverse complement strand
GATGATCAGCCACTGTTTCGACAGCTCGGCCATCTGCTGGAGGCAGCCCCGGTAATGGAGATACTCGGCTGCCGGCGCATAGGTTTTCCGGAACACGCGGAACCGGTCGGTGAACAGCAGCGTCTGCCGCTGCTGCTCGAGGGTGGACTCGTAGACCAGGCAGCCGCAGTTCCAGTGATAATCCCGGTTCCACGGAACCCAGCGGAACCCGTCGGGCAGCTCGAAGACGACCGAGTTCACCGACTCCTCGGTCGCGTAGTAGTCGAGGGGATACGTGCGCGTCGCCAGGCCGGCCGACCGCGAATTATACGTAATCCAATGGTTCCGGAACGCCATCAACTCGTCCGAGGCCCGCACCACCCCGTCGGTGATGCGATACTGCAGCGTCAGCGTCACGGGTGCGTTCAGATCGTCGAGGCGGGACAGGGCATATCCGGTCATCCGGGCTTTGGGGTGAACCCGCTTCACGAGCTGCTCGGCAAAGTTCTGCCGCTCACGATCCTTGGCCGCTTTGAGGCCCCGCAGCGATGCCTGACTGGGGCCGTGCATCCGCCGCACTTCCCGAACATCCATGGAACCGTCGTCCGTGATCTTGACGAACACGTCGCGTTCGCTGCGGTTTCCTGCGCCGCCTTCCGGAATCGTTTCGAACTCGAACGCGGTTCCCGATGCGTTCAGGAAACAGGCGGGCGTTCCCTGTGCGTCCACATCGAGCAGTCCGAACGGAAGATAATCGTTGTCGCAGGCGGTGTATAAGGTGCGCCCGTCGACCTCGACCTTCAGAATCGCCGAGACGGCCTGGCCGGCATTGGGGACGTCCTCCCGGATGCCGCCCCCATTCCAGGCCTGCATGAATCCGATCCGGCTTGAAATGCCGATTTGGCCGAGGGCCGCGTGGAGCAGCGCGACGCGGGCGAGCGAGTTTCCATACCGCTTCGTGAGGGCCACGTCGAGCGGCACCGGCTCGATGCCTCCGACGGCCGGACAACCGATCGCGAGGAATCGCACACGTCGCAGCAGCCGGTCATACACGAGGCCGGCGCGGGCGAGACCCGACCCGTACGAGGCGGGAAGTGGGCCGGAGGCGACACCGGACTCGGCGATGAACGTGTCGAGCAGGGCGGGTGACGGGGCTGCCTTTTTCAGCGCAGCCGCGAATTCGGTTGCCAGGTCGCCCCATCGCGCATCGCGCCACACCATGACCCGGGGGAACAGGCGGGAGGCCGGCGGCATGTCGGACTCGGGAATATAGCCTTTGGTATTCCTGTAGGTCCAGCTCCAGGTGCGGGTCCGGGCGGCGGGGTCCGCCGACTCGGCGAAGCGGGGAAGGGGGGCGCCCGTCCAGTTCAGCTCGGTCTTCTTCAGCGGGTAGTCTTCGGGGAACTCGATCGTCAGCTCATCATGCAGGGTCGGTTCCCGCTCGCCGTACAGGTCGTCGATCAGCATCGGCCGCAACGGGGTCGGCGCCGAGGCGGTGAGCGACCAGGCGATGTCGATCACGCCTCCAAGATCCACGTTCTTCAGACCGAACTTCAGCTTGCGGAGCCGGTCATACTCGGGGGTGGCCGAGAAGATCCCCTCGTCCGAGACGGTGTCGTCGGTGAGATGGTGTACCCGCCCGTCGGGCGCGTAGGTGTGGCCCCACAACAGCTTCACCGCCTCGCGATCGGCCATGTAGAAGGCGGCCTGGTCGGCTTTCCCCAGCCCCGGCTCTTTCAGAATCTGCACGATCTCGCGGCGGACCAGCTCGTAGGAGCCGTCGGGGTTGATCCGGAACCGGCGCTGCCGGTACAGCGTGAGGAAATCCGCGTCGGGATACGATGCCGGCGCCGGAAGTGCCGCGAGGATGCCCGCGGCGATCGGCTCTGTAATGCTTGCTATAGATTGAACCTCGTCCCCCTGGCGGAGGGTCGTCAGGAGAATGTTGGTGACGCTCGCCGTGGGGAGGATCACCTGGCCGCTGCCGATCTCGTCGAACACGACCGTGTCCTGGCGGATTCCGAGCAGCTTTCCCGTATGCTCTTCTCCCTCGTTGAGATACACGACATCGGCCGCCAGCGGAGAAACGGCCGCCAGTACGGCGGCCAGGAGGATGGTCAGGGTGCGTGCGTTCATCGTCCGGCCTCCTGCGATGCGGTTTCCTCGAGGAAGATGCGCTCTTCCGTCGATTGGGAGATTTTTTCGAGGGCAGTCTTCAACCTGTCATACTCCGCCACCGGAACGCGGCGGGCCGTGACGGCGAGCGACCGGTCCAGCCGGATCGTGTCGCCGGATTGTGTATATGTGGCATTATATTTTATCCAGGGGGTTTCGACCGCGACGGGTTTCGGCAGAAACTTGACGCGGAACCCCTCCGGCAGCCGCACGTCGATCGCATCGGTGCGCAGCGAGGTCGTTCCGTAGGAAATGTCGTAGGTGCGCGACGCGAGGCCCACCTCGGGGAACCGCAGCCGCAGCGCCGGGATCTCGAAGATCATGTACCGGCCCGACCGCGGGGCATACCGGTGCAACGCGTAGACCGAGCCCATCCGGAACGGCCGGGAGAAATCGAGCGGATCGGCATGCGTCGCCGTGGCGAGCGTGTAGTTGGGGCTGAGCGCCCCGATGCTGCTGCGGACCGACTGTTCGAACTCCTCGGGTTTGAGACCCCGGGTCCAGCCGCGCAGCGAGGCCTCGAACGAGCCGGTTGCGATGGTCTCCGTCACGATCTGCAGGGTGCCGTCGGGCGAAAGGACCAGGGTGCGGCTGGCCAGGGTTGCGTTGTCCTCGGGCGGGGGCAGGGGAACGTGATTGATCCGCCGCAACTGCGCGTTGTCGACCGAAACGTCGTGGTCGTCGCTGCGCAGCGCCGGATACCGGTAGTCCGAGGCGGTCGAGTCGAGGTAGAACACCCGGCCGTCCATGTGCACCTCGGTGATGCAGTGATTGTCGTCGAAGACGCCGATCTCCCGGATTGCCCTGCCCGCATCGTTCGTGCGCACGCCGACCGGGTAGGCCTCGATGCCCAGGCATCGGAGCATGGTTGCGAGCAGCATCCCCTTGTCGGTGCAGTCTCCGAACCGGTTCTTGAGGGTTTCTTCGGCGGCCCGGCCGACCTGGTTCGCCGCTAGGCTGCCCTTGACCGAGATATACCGGATGTCCTGCTGGCAGAACCGGTACAGGCGCGCGATCTTCTCGTGAACGTCCCGTGCACCTTCCGTCAGTTTCTCCACCTGGCGCTTCACCGCGTCGGTGACGACGAACCGCTTCTCGAACATCGGGGTGAGCTTGTTCCAGAGATAGGTGCGGTCTTTCTGAAGGCTGAACGCCACATTCGGCACGATCTCGCGCCAGGGGGGCATCATCGGCTCGGGAACCACGGGCGGCATCTGCGTGAAATGCCACCGGTAGACCGTCTCTTCCCCCTCGTCGCGCACGGCCGGCTGGGCCTTTTCCGGGGAACAGCGGAACGCGGCGTGGTGGAGGGGCGTTCCCTTCGGAACCCGCACCGTGAGCAGCGACTCGACGACCGGGTTGGTATCCTGGAAGAACGAGCGGCCCTCGAAGAGCTTCGGATCGAACGGGTTGAACTCCTCGGTTTCGTAGGCATAGTCGATCAAACTGCCCACTTCGGCGCCGGGGATGGTGAACGATATCGTCTGATATGGATTGTAATACTCGCCGCCCGAACTTGCCTTGGTGATCTTGATCTGGTCGGGGGTGATGGAGTGTACCGCCCCGTCCGGCGTCAGGCAGCGGGCATGCAGCAGCCGCACGCGTTCCCGGTTCGGGTCGAACCCGATGCCGGCCTCGGCGGCGCCGAGGGCTTCCTCCTTGGCCAGCAGCAGGGTCTGGCGGACCCGGGTGCGGTTCGTGCCGTCCGGCAGCAGGCGATACTCGAGCTCGTCGAGCACCGTCACCGAGGGGGCGTCTGGATGCCTCTCGAGCATCTCGCGACCGCGGCCCAGGAGCGGCAGCAGATCGGCCGCCTCGGTCGCGAGGACGGCATTCTCGCCGCCGCGCGCCGTGAAACTCACCTCGCGCACGGCGGTGCGGGGCAGCGACAACGTCTGGCTGCCGGTGCGCAGTTCGAAGACCGTGCCGTCGAACCGGACCTCGTCGGCTTCGGCGACGTTTCCGTCGGCGAGGGAGAGGCGGGCCGCCGAAAGCCGCGGGGATGCGGCCGGCAGGGTGAGCGCGGCCAGGGCGAGCCCGAAAACCATCACGCGTGATCGAGTGTTCATGAGACGCTCCAACGGAGAGGCTGGCCGGTTCCCCGGCTGATGCATTCTACGCCAATTCCCCCCACATTTCGACCCTCATCCGCACCCCCACTGGGGACACGGAACATGATTCACCATGAGGAGACCGTTTTTACCACAGAGGGACAGAGAAACGGAGGCTGGATAAATCCTCTCCTCTACCTCTGTGTCTCCGTGGCTCTGTGGTGTGTTGCTTTCGATGAAACCAGCCCCCACGGGAGGGCGGGAAAACCGATCCGCAGATGTCGCAGATGACGCATACCCTTCGATGAGCTGAAATCCCCTGCCGGCTCAGGGGCGGAGGCCGCCGTCGAGGCGGGGCAGGGCGTGCAGCCAGCGTTTCAGGCGGGTCTCGAGGTCTACGAGGGTTTCGTCGAAAAACGCCCGGGCACGTTCGGGCGAGAAATCCGGCCGGCCCTTCGGATCGCCGCCATACAACAGCACCTCGCCGGGCGGCGGGAAGCACCAGAACCCCTCGTCGGGCTGGTAATCGTCGTTTTCGGGGGCATACTGCGCCGGAACGACGGTTTCGGGATGCAGCGCGACCATGGCCGCCGTTTCCTCGACGGCCGCGTGGCCGCCCAGTCCTCCATAGATCCGCTGCGCAACGGGCTCGGCAAGCTTCCACCAGTGGATGACGCACAAGGCCGTCTCGCGTTCGCGCACCAGGCGACGGACGACTCCCTGAAGCGGCGGCCGGTTCCCGCCGTGGCCGTTCACCACGACGATCGTGCGGAACCCGTGCCTGCGGAAGCCGCGCAGCGTCGTTTCGATGAACTCCCCCCACATCTCCTCGGGATAAAAGCTCCCCGGGGCCGTCTGGGCAAGCAGGTTCGTCAAGCCATACGAGAATGGCGGCGCACACAAGCCGCCGAGGCGGCGTGCGAGCTCGATCGCGACGCCTTCGGCGCACAGCGTGTCGGTGCCGACCGGCAGATGCCGACCGTGGGCCTCGAGGGTGCCGACGGGAAAAAACAGCGGGCTGCCGGCAGCTATACATTGAGAGATATATGGCGTGGTGAGGCGGTCGAGACGGACCTCGGGGACGGTGGCGGAATGCGTGCGGGATGGCATGGACATGGCAAGGAGCTCCCTGATGCGGCTAGAGGATCAACCAGAAGGTGAAGATTCCGGCCAGAAGGGCGAGACGGAACGCGAGATTGAGCGGATCGGTCGGATCGACGCCGATCAGCCATTCGACCGTTTCACGCACGGCGTCCACTTCGAGCCAGAAGCAGAAGACGACGATGGCCGAGATGACAAGGCCGCCGAGCAGGAACGGATGATACAGCAGGTAGGTGCTGCCTCCGATGCCGAGAAAGGGGCTTCCCTGGGCGTGGAACAGCCGCTGGCCGATCCGCACCCGAGAGGCGAGGCCGGGGCGCAGCCGCAGCACGATGCCGTCCATGGTCTCGATCCGGCCGATCTGGGAGCGGTTCCAGGTGCCGCTCCAGAGGGGCGGCGGCACCGACGTCACCGAGGTGTCGAAGGCCGGCATCGATCGGATCGTCATCGTGTCCGTGGCCAGCATCGCGAAAATGATGCCGAAGACGATGATCGAGATGAGCTGGGATACGGCAAAAGCGGCGCCGGCCGGCGTCGGAGGCGGCTCGTCCTCGGGCAGGTTGAACTGCTTCGGCGGGGCCTCGGGTTCGCGCCGCGGCGGGTTGTCCCAGTTCATCGGGTCATACTGCTGTTTGCTCATGTAATCACTCTCGCCCCTCAGAGTGTAACGCATCCGCCCGTCTGTCTGCCACCCATCCGCCTGATCCTCTCTTGATTCCGGTCCGGGCGCGGGATATACTCTCCCCGGCCCGGATGTATTGCCCGGGCCGTTTTTTTGAATCCCAGGCTCCCGTGCGTCGGAGCCGCTCGTTCCAGCAAAGGTGGCATGTGAAAACGACCAGATCCGGTTTGACCGAACAACAGGTTCTCGAAAGCCGTCGCAGACACGGCGCGAACGTCATGACCCCGCCCGAGCGGGATCCCTGGTGGAAACTCTGGCTCGAGAAGTTCGACGACCCGATCATCCGCATTTTGATGATCGCGGCGGGCATCGCGATCGTCGTCGGCCTCGTCGACGGCACCTACCTCGAGGGAATTGGTATTCTTATTGCTATATTTCTTGCGACGACCCTCGCCTTCATCAACGAATTCAAGGCGGGCCGCGAGTTCGATATCCTGAACCAGACCTCCGAGGAAGTGGCCGTGAAGGTGATCCGCGACGGCGGCTTTCGGACGGTGCCGCGGAAGGACATCGTCGTCGACGATCTCGTGCTGCTCGAGGCGGGCGACGAGGTGCCGGCCGACGGCATCCTGCTGGAAGCGGTCTCGCTGCAGATCGACGAGGCCCGCCTGACCGGTGAGTCCGTGCCCGTCACGAAGCGCACGATCGAGACCGGAGAGCCGGCCGCCCGCGAGTCGGAGGCCCTTTCCGAAGCCTACGAACCGTTCCGGGTTCTGCGCAGCACCATGGTGGCGGATGGCCGCGGCCTGATGCAGGCGACCTCGGTCGGCGACGGAACTGAGATCGGCCGCACGGCCCGTGCCGCTGCCGAGGAGACCGGCGAGGAAACGCCTCTCAACAGGCAGCTCGAGCGGCTCAGCAAGGTGATCGGCGTCATCGGGTTCGGTGTCGCCGCCCTGACGTTCGCCGCCCTGATCGGCCGCGACTTCCTCGCCGGCGAACTGCCCCTGACCTGGCAACAATGGGTGTTTGCGCTGCTGCTCGGGGGCAGCGTCATGGCAAGCCTCGTGCGCATCTGGATCCCGATCGTCGGGGATGCGTATCACCTGGCCGGCCGCCCCTTCGAACCCCCGAGCCTCCTGAAGGAAGAGGGCATGCTCGCCTGGCTGAAAACCTTCGGCCTGGGCCTGGCGATGTTCGCCGTCGGCCTGGTTCCGTTGTATCTGCTGGGGCTGATTCCGGCGGCTCCCGCCCAGTGGCTGCCTCTGCACGCGGTCGAGGAGTTCCTGCACTTCTTCATGATCGCCGTCACGATCGTCGTCGTCGCCGTGCCCGAGGGGCTCGCGATGAGCGTCACCCTCAGCCTCGCCTACAGCATGCGCCGCATGACGGCCGCCAACAATCTCGTCCGCCGCATGCACGCCTGCGAGACGATCGGCGCCGCCACCGTGATCTGCAGCGACAAGACCGGCACTCTGACCCAGAACCGCATGACCGTCGGCGGCCTCCATGCCCCCTGGCTGGCCGACGGGGCCGGCGTGAAGAAGGGGCTCCCCTCGAAGCCCGAGAAGCTGTTCGCCGAAGCCATCGCCGTCAACAGCACGGCGAACCTCGATATGAGCGATCCCGCGAAGCCCGTCACGATCGGAAACCCGACTGAAGGCGCCCTGTTGTCCTGGCTCGCCGGAAACGGCTGTGAGTATCTGCGGCTGCGCGAGGCGTTCAAACTCGAATACCAGTGGACCTTCTCGACCGAACGCAAGTTCATGGCGACGCTCGGTGTTTCCGGCATCGACGGGGCAACCGTGCTCTATGTGAAAGGCGCTCCCGAAATCATCCTGGAGCGGAGCGAACGGCTGCTCACGCCGACCGGCATCGTGCCGATCAATTCCCATCGCGGTTCCATCCAGACGCGGCTGAAGGAGCAACAGGCGCGAGGCATGCGTACCCTGGCGATCGCGGCTCGCCCCGGCCTCCCGGCCTCTTCCGAACGCAAGCTCCAGACCCTGGCCGTCGATCTGGTCTGGCTCGGCTTCGTCTCGATCTCGGATCCGATCCGGCCCGAAGTGCCCGGCGCCCTGAATGCCTGCCGGGAAGCCGGGGTCCGCGTGAAGATCATCACCGGCGACACCTCGGCCACGGCCCTCGAAATCGCCCGCCAGGCCGGCTTGTTCGAGGGCGAGCCGCCTGCCGGAGCCCACATGACCGGCCCCGAATTCGCGGCCCTCGACCCCGTCCGGGCTGCCCGCGCCGTCGAGCCCCTGCTGGTGCTTTCCCGGGCCCGGCCGGCCGACAAGATGCGCGCCGTCAAACTTCTTCAGCAGAACAGCCACGTCGTCGCCGTCACGGGCGACGGCACGAACGACGCACCCGCCCTCAACCACGCGAACGTCGGCCTCGCGATGGGCATGACCGGCACCGCTGTCGCGAAGGAGGCGAGCGACATCATCCTGCTCGATGACTCGTTCCCCAGCGTCGTGAACGGGATCATGTGGGGCCGGTCGCTGTACGGCAATATCCAGCGGTTCGTCCTGTTCCAGCTCACGATCAACATCGTTGCCCTCGGCATCGCCTTTTTCGGGCCGTTCATCGGCACCAAGCTGCCGCTCACCGTCATCCAGATGCTGTGGGTCAACCTGATCATGGACACCTTCGCCGCGCTGGCCCTTGCGACCGAACCGCCGCACCGCAGCGTCATGAAGGTGCCGCCCCGCAAACCCGAGGATTTCATCGTGACGAGCGTCATGGCCCGCCAGATCTTCGGTGTGGGCGGTATTTTTCTCGTTGCTCTTCTCGGGCTGCTGATCTATATGCAGGGCGATGGAATGACCCCGCGCGAGCTGACCGTCTTCTTCTCGGTGTTCATCCTGCTCCAGTTCTGGAACCTGTTCAATGCCCGCTGTCTCGGCCTCGACCAGTCGGCGTTCCGGGGCCTCCGGAACAACCGGGCGTTCGTTTTCATCGCCGTCGCCATCCTGATCGGTCAGATCCTGATCGTCCAGTTCGGCGGCTCGATCTTCCGCACCGTGCCGCTCTCCGCGCTCGACTGGCTGCTCATCCTCGCCGTGACCTCCCCGGTTCTGATCGTCGGAGAGCTGATCCGCTGGTACCACCGCTCCAGCCGCTCCGCCCCCCGCCCTCCTGCCGGCGGCGGCCTCCCCGCCGACCCCTACGCCTCCGCCTGATTGCCGGTAAGCCCCTAAGAGACGCACCACAGAGATACTCCGTTGAAATTTCCCTCGGATTCAAGAACGCATCCGCAGATGGAGGGCAGATGAACGCAGATGAAAAACCAGAGAGGAACGAACGCCTGGCCCCCCCTTGTATCCAGTATGCGCCGCAAACTCCATGGTTGAAGACGCTCAGGATTTCATCTGCGTCATCTGTGTCATCTGTGGATCGGTTCTTTTGACGAAACCCACATACCAGGCACCGAGGCACAGAGGGTGAAGAATGGTTCTTTCTCTGTGCCTCGCTGGCTGCGCCCCTGTATCGTAGGGGCGGATCGTGATCCGCCCGCCCCAGACCGCCTCGGTGACATCGATGGAATGCAAATGCACGTAGGGGCGGGTTTGAAACCCGCCCCTGAAAAACAGATATATTCAAAAAATTGATTTAGCTATAATTCAATTCTCTGTGCCTCTGTGTCTCCGTGGTTCGTTTTTCCCGGCCCGGTCAGGCGGCGGCCTGGCGGGCTTCGGCGGCGCGCAGGTCGATATCCCCGCCGCTGACGTCGAACAACTGGTGCTGGACCCAGTCCTGGACCAGCTCCAGACCGTTGGGCAGATCGAGCAGCTTGATGCGCGAACCGAGAAGGTCTTTGTACTGATCCTTGATCTCCTGGATCATCCGGATCCGGAACTCGGCGTCGGTTTTGGAATTATAGAGAGGGGTATCGGGCAGTACCATCGCGTGACCTCCTGATGGAATGCAATTTTTGGAATCCACCAGAGGTATCGGCACCGATCACCCTTTCCCGAAGCTGGGAAGGAGAACGAACCACAGAGACACCGAGGCACAGAGATGAAGATTGTTTCGCCACGAAGACACGAAGGCACAAAGGATAAACGGAATACTGGATCACGAGGGACGGTTTACCCACAGAGAAACGGTCACACCCCACCGTAGGGGCGGGTTTCAAACCCGCCCGAGGAATGTCAACCGCTATTGAAGCATTTGTGGATGCCGGACACAGAGGGAAAGCCAGCCTCCCCGGAATGAAAACATCCTCCTCTGTGTCTCCGTGCCTGGTATGTTGAAATCGTAATATAGTATTACCAAATTATTGCGCATGCCTC
>DAOOQQ010000110.1:0-10685 GCA_035388825.1 Candidatus Ozemibacteraceae bacterium | reverse complement strand
GCCGGATGATGGCGGTGTCGGCCGGTTCCTGGAACACCGCATCGGTCGGTGCCGCGCCTCCTCCCCCGCCGCCCCCCGCGGCCCATCTCTCCCGGTCTCGGACCCCGGTGGCGTCTCTTTCCGGCATCGATCCGGAAGGGCTCGGCCTCCAGGCGGTCAGTCCGGGAAGGCTGAAGGTCGATCTGACGACGACGCTCGAAAAGATGTTCATCGGCCTCATGATCATCACCGGCATCGGGGCTTTCATGGCTCTGATCAGCGTGTTCGTCGGTGACAAGGGGGCGTTTCCCTTTTTCCTGATGCTGCTGGGGGCGTTCGGCGTCTCCTGCGGCCTGTTCTGGATGACGGACAATTATTATGTCGTCGATATCCGGAACCGGATGTTCCTGTATCACTTCCATTTCGGTCTGATCGACTTCGACTGGACCGTTGCGCCGTTCAGCCGGATCGCCGCCTTTTCGACGACGAGCGTTCACCGGAGCAGCAAGAAAGGGAAATACGGCCCGCGAACGAGCTGGTATGAGTATGCCGCCGTCGCGATCCTCGACAACGGGAAGATCATCCCCGTCACGGATTTCTCGCGCGAAGCCCTGAATTCCTGCAACTATACGGCGGAAAAACTCGCGCGGCTCGTCCAGACGACGTTCGTGCGGGGGATTTCTCGATGCCGGCCGGTGATCAAACATGACCGGATGGGCAATATCGTCATCACGCAGGAGCAGCCGAACGATCTGTGGATCGCCCTCGTGATTCTGGCTTTCGTGATCATCATGGGGCTGGCGGCAAAACTTTCGGGAAGCTGATCAAGAGCCGATGACAGGCAGGCCCGCCTCGACGGAACCCTCATGGTTCCATCAGGGCGGGCCTGATCGTTTCGCCGGGAGAAAAGGTCAGTGCACGAAGTCGGATTTGGGGCCGTTGGGGAAGGAGACCTCGGTCAGAATTTCCTGGATGATCTGGAGGGCGCCGGGGGTGACGCGCTTCTGTGTCGCCGACTCGAAGTTGTTCACGAACGAATCCAGATTGGTGAGAATGAAGTAGGCCTCGTCCTTGGTCAGTTTCATCGCTTCCTGCCTCCTGATGTTCCTTGGGGGACTTTTTTCTTCCCCTCTACGATGCCTATCGGCATTCTGCGACAGAAAATTGAGAGGGTTCGGAAAATATGATAAGATGCCCGCCATGAACAGCTCCGAGACCCGTTTCTTCATTGGTTGCGTGGAACAGGCCGTCGCCGGCGGGTATGACCCGCTCACCCCGGCCATCTCGATCAGCCGGAACGGCACGCTGGCGAAGTGGCGCGGGAAGATCCACTTCCTGGATCTCCGGGTCAACGACCCCGGGCTGAAAAAATTTCGCCCGCTCTTCGTCGATACCATCCAGAAAGCACGCGGTCTCGGAATCGACGTGTTTCTGACCCTTCCCGAAGCGATCCCCACGGTTCATGAACCGCCGCCCGACGCCCCGCCCGACACCCGTCCGCCGCGGGGCCGCCCGGTTCCGCCACCACGCAAGCCGGCTGCGCCGATGCCGATCGTCACCTTCCGGGAATGCCTGCTGGCCGTTCCGCGCGCCGTCTCGAGCCCGGACCGGTATCACTCCCTCCATGTCGACGAGTGTCTTCCCGTCATCGAGCTCGCGAAAGAGCAGGGCGTGAAGAATGTCATCGTTCCCACGTCCCGCCCCGGGCTGTTCCTCGACCCGGCGGCATCCGACGAGTTCCGGGCGAAGCTCAAGATCCTCGCAGCCGCGGCGAAACAGGCGGATATCACCCTCCACGTTCGCACGGGCGGCCTCTCGTTCGACCTGTATCGCCGCATCCACCGGGAGTTCGGCTGCCTGCTCGCCCTCGATGCGGGCTGGACGCACCTCGAACGGAACGATCTCGTCTCGGTGTTCGGCGAGTTCAAAGATCGCATTCGGCTCATCCTGTTGCAGCAGGTGCAGCCGGGCGTCGACAAGTGGGCGGCCTGGCAGGATGCGGTCGCCCTGACGTGGCGCGAGTATGCGCAGCGGGCCGCGGAATGGCGTTCCTACCCGGAAAAGGGCGATGCAGAAGAGCGCCAGACGCTTGCACGACTGGCCTACGACGCGTTCCGGGCTTATCAGAAGACGGTTCCCAATGAGCTTGGTTACCAGGGTATCTTCCAGGGTGGCGATATCAACTTCGTCCCGTTCCTGAAAACCCTGCGCAAAGAGTTCGAAGCCGGCGTCGAGCGGTATCTGCTGCTCGAGACCGTGCCGAACATGAAAAACGCCGAGTTCCTGGCCCGGTATCTGCTGTCGGATTCGATGGCAAAGCCGTTCTGAGCAAGGGAAGCGCGAAGATGCGGGGCGGAAGATGGGTTGCGGCGGTGATCCTGCTCGCGGGCGTTTTCGCGCCTGCGTCATCACCCGTATCGGCCGCAGCTCCCGCCGGAAATCTCGCCCCCCAGGCGCTGACGAGCCCGTATGAGTTGAACAGGCTGCTTTCCCGCGGGGAAGAACTGTTCCAGAACAACAACTACCGGGAAGCGGCCATTTTCTACTACGAAGCCCTGAGCGCCGCTTCCGACGAGGCGCTGAAGGCGAAAATCCATTTCCGCATCGGGGAGTGTCTCGAGGGGGTGCGCCGGTTCGAGTTCGCCGGGTACCATTACAAACTCGCGATCCGGAGCGGACGGCTGACCGAACTGCTGCGCAGCAGGGCAGGGGAGAAGCTGCGGCATCTGCCCAAGATGGCCCAGCATGAAGAGGCCCTCCGGCTGTTCAACAAAGCCATGGCGGCCTACCGCCGGCGCGACGTGCGCGGCTGCATCGACGATTATCTCGAGAGCCTGCGGCTCGAGCCGTCGCTGATGGCGCAGGACAACTCGAACCTGCTCGACGATGCGATCCAGTATCTGACCTTCGTGTCCGAAACCAAAGAGAAAGAGCCCGAACGGCTTCTGAAGCTCGCCACCCTGATGGAGCTGCGAGGCGACACGGAAAAGGCGATCGAGACCCTCAAGCAGATCCTGATCATTTACCCCAACGCATCCGTCGCGCGCGAAGCCGAAGAAAAGGTCGCCTTCTACACGCAGAAACGCACCTCGTATCTCGAGGTGCGACGGCCCCGCGACGCGATGCCCGAGGTGCAGGAGCGGGCCAATCCCGTTCTCCACGAGACGAGCCTCGAGTTCGTCGATCCCGGGACGGTATCGAAGGATCTTGCCGAGTGTGCCTACACCTTCCGTGCCGCGAACGAGTCTTCGAACATTCCCGAACACCGGTTCGAATCGTTCACCGTCACCCTGGGCAAGGGCGAGCAGCAGAAGGAATACGTGTTCCGGGCCGAAGAGGGCATCTCCGACCGGAAACTCGTCCATGAAGATGGCGATGCCACCTATACGATCGAGTTCACCGAGGTTCAGCTGACGACGGCGTATATCCAGGACATCTACGGGGAAGGGGTCCGTTCGACCCAACTGTTCAGCGGCATCAAGCTGAATTTGACCGTGACGCGGCCGCTGGCGCGCTGAAGGAGGCACCGGGCATGCTGTTTCAGATTCTGGGGTTCGCCTTCGGTCTCGTGATGGCTTTGCACTATTACGTGCTGCTGGTGTTCCTGCCGGCCCTCATCGACGCCTTTCTCGGCGACGAGTGACGCCGTCAGCCCGGCCGTTCCGCTTTCTTCGAAGGGAATCGCGAAGCGGTTGACCCTGCCGGGCGGGTGCGCTACCATTGTACAGATATTCCGTTCCAACCTGGTATGAATATTGCTCATAAGATGGGTGAATAGAGTCTCGGGGATATAGAGGAGGAGCCATGGAACGCGGTCAGAAAGCGCGCGATCTACGCACGATGTCACGGGAAGAGCTGTACAAGCTTGCGCAGAAATTCAACATCAAGGGCCGGTCGGCGCTGACGAAAGAACAGCTCGTCGAGCAGCTCACTCCCCTGGTCGCCGGCAAGGACGTGCCGGATCCGGTGCCCCCTGCCGAAAAGCCGGCGGCATCGGCGGGCTCCGCGAAGCAATCGAAAAAAGGCTCCACGAAGAAGAACGCCGGTTCGGAATCCCGAGCAAAACAGCCCGCCAATGAGCAGGTCCCTCCCCGGAAACAGGGAGCCGCTGCCGGGTTGGTCAGGCCGGAGCAGCCGGTGATTCCCGGTTACGAAGAAGCCGTCAAGGCAAAGCCGATCATCGCCCGCCCTTTTCCCGACACGACGCGGCCCGGCGAAGAGCGCCTGACGGGCGAGCTCCCGCTCGGTTATGGGGACACCCGCATCGTTCTTCAGGTTCGAGACCCGCATTGGGCTCACGTTTATTGGGAGATCGCCGACCGCACCCGCCAGCAGCTTCGCCGCGCGATCGGCGACGAGGCATACGACCGCTCGCTGTTCGTCCTGCGGGTGTACGACGTGACGGACATCACGTTCGATGGCCTCAACGCACACAGCTACTACGATGTTCACGTGTTCGAGGGCGCGAGTAACTGGTATCTGAATCTCGGCCGGCCCAACTGCGCGTTTCTTGTCGATATCGGCATCATCACGCCTTCCGGCGAGTTCCTGCTCATCGCGCGCAGCAACGCGATCCGCACTCCGCGTGACACCTTCAGCGAGACCGTCGACGACCAGTGGATGGTGCTCGATGAGGAGTTCCGCGAGATCTATCGGGCCTCGGGTGGCTTCAATGTCGGGGCGAGCAGCGGGGAAGTCCGGCATGCGCTCACCCAGCGGCTTTCCGAACAGCTCAGCTCGGGTGCGCTCAGTTCCCATGCCCTGAGTTCGGGCGCCCTCAGCTCGGCCGCCCTTTCCTCGCCAGGCGCTGCCCCCGGCGGCTCGCGGAAAGAAAAGGATTTCTGGCTGGTCGTGAACACCGAGCTGATCGTGTACGGCGCAACCGAGCCGGATGCGACGCTGACGGTCCAGGGGCGGCAGGTGAAACTGCGGCCGGACGGCACGTTCACGCTTCGTTTCGCGCTTCCAGATGGCCATCAGAACATTCCGGTCCGCGCCGTGAATGCCGACGGGGACATGGAACGCACGATCACGCCGGTCGTCGAGAAGGTCACGCGCTGACGCGTGCGCCGTTGTCGCCCACGGGGCGGAAAGGCCTGACATCATGAGCAAAGGGTATCTTTGTCCGGTTCTTCATGCGCATCTGCCGTTCGTCCGGCATCCGGAACACGCCGACATGATGGAGGAACGGTGGCTGTTCGAGGCCATCACCGAGACGTACATTCCGCTGATCGAGCGGTATCAGAAGATGGTCGACGACGGCGTCGATTTTCGCATCACCATGTCGCTGACACCGCCGCTGATGGGCATGCTGACGGACGAACTGCTCCAGGAGCGGTATCTGCGGCATCTCGATCTGACGATCGAGCTGGCCGAGAAGGAAGTGGACCGCACCCGCTGGATGCCCGAGTTCCACGACACGGCGCTCATGTACCGCGAGCGGCTCACCTGTGCACGCCGGCTGTTCGCCGACGAGTATCAGGGCAATCTCGTGCGGGCCTTCCGTAAATTCCAGGATCTGGGGAATCTCGAGATCATCACCTGCTGTGCCACCCACGGGTATCTGCCGCTGATGGAACTGTATCGGCCTGCGGTGCGGGCCCAGATCGAGCTGGCCGCCACGGATTACGAGCAGCATCTTGGTCGTCGCCCGCGCGGGATCTGGCTTGCCGAGTGCGCATTCAATCCCGGGGACGACAAGGTTCTGGCGGAACACGGGATCCGCTTCTTCTTCACCGATGCCCACGGGGTTTTGCATGCCCACCCCCGGCCTCGATACGGCGTGTTCGCGCCGTTGTTCACCCCGTCGGGCGTGGCCGCTTTCGGCCGCGACCTCGAAAGCAGCAAGCAGGTCTGGTCGGCCGAGGAGGGGTATCCCGGCGACTTCGATTATCGCGAGTTCTACCGGGACATCGGATTCGATCTCGACCTCGATTATATCAAGCCATATATTCATGAATCCGGGATCCGGCTCAACACCGGCATCAAGTATCACCGGATCACGGCCCGCGGCACCGACACCAAGGAGCCCTACAATCATCGGGTGGCTCTGGCGAAAGCCGAGATGCACGCCGGCCATTTCATGTGGTGCCGTGAGCGCCAGGCCGATTACCTGAGCACGTTGATGGACCGGCCTCCGATCATCGTTTCCCCGTATGATGCCGAGCTGTTCGGCCACTGGTGGTATGAGGGACCCGATTTCATCCATTACCTGCTGCGCAAGATCGCGACGGGCAGCCGGAGCCTGCAACTGATCACGCCCTCCGAGTATCTTGCCAAGCACCCGAAAAACCAGGTCGCGATGCCTTCGATGTCGTCGTGGGGGCACAAGGGGTATCACGAGGTCTGGCTCGAAGGCAACAACGACTGGATCTACCGCCATCTCCACAAGGCCGCCGAGCGGATGATCGAACTGGCGGACCGGAATCCGCGCGCCGAGGGAACGAAGCGGCGCGCCTTGAACCAGGCAGCCCGCGAGCTGCTCCTGGCGCAATCCTCCGACTGGGCGTTCATCATGAAGACCGGCACCACGGTTCCCTATGCCGTGAAACGCACCAAGGATCATTGCGTCCGATTCATGCGGCTCTACAACGATATCAATGCCGGCAGCATCGATGAAACCTGGCTGTCGGAAGTCGAGTCGCGCGACAATATATTCCCAAGAATAGATTATCGCATCTATACCACGAACCGGTGACGGCGCGTCCATGAGCGAGACCGCGAACGGAAACGGCATGACGGCCGCCCTGGTCCGGTTCCTCGACCGCCATGCGGGCCTGCTGTTCGCCCTGGTTGCGGTCGCCGTCGCGTTCCTTCTGCTCGCAAGCAACGCTCTCAACGGCATCGAGGAGTATCTTCACGCCTTCTATCTCCAGGCCGGATACGAGTCGCCCGTGACGCGTTCCGACCTGTTGATCGTCAAAAAGGACGAAGTCTCCTCGGAGCTGATCGGCCGCAACCCCGCCAGGGGCGAGTTCGCATCGATCATCCGGCTCCTGACCCGGCGGCATTTCATCCAGACCATATCCGCGACCAACCCGGCTTTCTACGGGGGAGTCGAGCTCCGGATCGGGAAGTTCCAGGTCAAGGGAAGCCCCGTCGTGAACTCCCTCTCCGAATGGGAGAGGGCCATTCTGGCGACGCAGGCCAAGCAGCGAGGGGAAAAGGCGCCCGGCCGTGCCTCCCTGTTTTCGTTCGTCACGTTCACCGAACGGTTCTGGACCCCGAAGGGAACGAGCGTTCTGAGCATCTTCGATCCCCCGGGCGAGGTTCCCACCGGGACCGACCCCGAACAGGAACGGAAGCTGTTCGACCAGTGGGGGGCTTTTTTCCTGAACCTCCTTCGCGGTTACGGCACCATCACCATCCGCATCGATCCGGACGAAGAAACGAAATTCGTGATCGGTGCCCTGTTCTGCCGGCCGGCGTTCTCAGCGGGCCGATGGGTCGAGCCTGCCACCGTGGTGGGCTGGGATTTCCTGCTCCAGGGCAAGAAGGAGGCTGAACGCGTCGATGATATCGACCTGCGGGAAGCCATTCTCACTTCCAGTTCCCCGATTGTGCTGGCCGCTCAGGTCAGCGAGACGGTGGTCACCGAGCAGAAGATGGTCGAGGAGGGGACGGAGATCGGCAGAATGCAGACCTCGACCGCCAAACGCATCGCCATGGTCCTGCCAGAGCAGGAGTTCCAGGGCCCGACGACGGATATCGGCTTCATCAACATCGGCGTTGCCGAAAAAGGCAATGTCACGAAAATTCCTCTGTTCGTCGAACTGCCGGATGGCAAGGGGCTGAAGCCGACGTTCAGTCTTGCCGTCGCGGCGCACGCCCTCGACCGGCGCCAGGGGGCCGGTTCCGTCGGATACCGAACGGCTGTCGACCAGGAACTCGAGCGGATCACCCCGCTCTGGAAGCAGGGAACGTATGCCGGTGGGTTCCAACTCAAGGACATCGCCATTCCCTGTGATGACAAGGGGTTCCTGACGGTCAATTTCACCGGTTCCTACCAGCGCATCGGGGAGCAGCCTCCGAGAATGGCCGCGGTCTCGTTTTATGAATGCTTCGACGAAGAGCATCTGCGCTCCTGTGCCTCGGAAGCGACGAACGCGTCGGCTGCCGCGCGACTCGATCCGGCAAAAGCCCATTTCAACACGTTGCGGAGAAGTGATTTCGGTGGCCGGGTGTGTCTGGTCGGCCCCTCCGAGGCCAGTGACTTCGATTTCTACTCGACCCCTCTGACCGTGAGGACTCCCTTCAACAAGCTGAAAGAGCAGCTTCGCGGCATCGAGATCCATGCCAATGCCATCCAGAACATTCTCGACCGCTCTTTCCTCCGACCTCCCGACACCCGCGTCACCCTGCTCCTGCTCGTGGTCACGACGCTCCTGATCGGGTTCCTGCTTGACCTCTGTCCCCCCCTGGCCGGTGCGGTCCTGATGCTTTCAGGCATGGCAGGCGTTTTCGGGTTGGCGTATCACTCCTACCACGCCTGGGGGCAGTTATTGGCCGTCTCCCCGTGTCTGGTCAGTTTCCCCGTCACCTGGGCGGCGACGGTGCTGACGAATTATTTCCGGCAGCGCGCCAAGGCGAACACGACCAAGGCCATGTTTTCCCGGTTCGTTTCACGTGACGTCGTCCAGTTCATGCTCGAGCACCCCGAGATGGTCAAACCGGGCGGCCAGAAGGTCGAAATGACCATCTTTTTCTCGGATGTGGCCGGCTTCACCTCGATCTCCGAGGCGCTCACCCCCGAAGAGCTCGTCGTGCTGCTGAACGAGTATCTCGGCACCATGACCGACATCCTGTTCAAATACGGCGGCACGCTCGACAAGTTCATCGGCGATGCCGTCATGGCCTTCTGGAACTTCCCCAAGGGCCAACCCGACCATGCGACCAGGGCCTGCCTCTGCGCCCTCGAGATGCAGACGACGATCAACGAGCTCCAGAAGGGCTGGGCAAAACGCGGTCTTCCCCGGGTCGCGGCCCGATGCGGCATGAACACGGCCCACGTCGTCGTCGGATACATGGGCTCGATCAAGGCCCAGATGAACTTCACCTGCATGGGCGATGGCGTCAACCTGGCATCCCGTCTCGAAGGCGCCAACAAGGAATACGGCACCATGATGATGATCTCCGACGCGACCTACCAGCAGGCAAAAGATCGCGTGACCGTCCGGTTCCTCGACTTCCTCGCCGTGAAGGGGAAGAAAGAACCGGTCAAGGTGCACGAACTGGTCTGCGAAAAAGGGAAAGAGGCGCCCGACTGGTTCGAGCGCGTCGCGCTGTATGACGAGGGCATCCGGCTTCATCTGGAGCGCAAATGGGACGAGGCGATCGCGAAATTCGAGGAGCTGCTCGTCCGGTGGCCCGATGACGGCCCGAGCAAAACCTACATCGGCCGCTGCAACGAGTACAAGGTCAATCCTCCGCCCGAAAACTGGGATGGCAGCTACCACCTGACCCACAAATAATCATCGCCCTTCTCGCCAATTTGCGCGGGATGTGGTAAAAACACAGCATGACATCATTCAACGTGGAGCCGCTCCTCGAAGGGGCTCTGATCATCGAAGACACCGACACTCTTGCCCGTTTTCTGAAAGACATCTCGGGAACGGATCTCCTGGCCGTCGATACGGAATCGGCCGGCTTTTACAAGTATCGCGCCGTCGTGAACCTGATCCAGGTATCGACCCGCACCCGCGCTGCGCTTCTCGACCCCCAGGCGATCACGGATTTCACCCCCCTGGCCCGGTTCGCCGAGGAAGAATCGTGCGAATGGCTGTTCCATGGCGGTGATTACGACGCCGGGGTTCTGGCCCGTGAGCTGAATGTGCACGTGCGGAAGCTGTTCGACACGCGGATCGCGGCCGAGATGTCCGGCTCGAAAGAGCTTGGATTGAGTGCCCTCGTCGAGCGGTACCTCGGATTTCCGCTCGACAAGAAGCTCCAGAGGTGCGACTGGTCGCGACGCCCGCTCACCCCGGGGATGATCCGGTACGGGCTGCTCGACGCGATCTGCCTCGTTCCGGTGCGCGACGCTCTGAAAGCCGAACTGGAACAGTTGGGCCGCTTGGAATGGGCCCGCGAGGAGTTCGAGCAGTTGACCGAGCGGTTCGTGAACGCCCCGCGCATGCAGCCGCATTCTCATCCGCACCCCTACCTGATCAAGGGCTCGTCCCGAATGCCGCTTCGCCAGATTGCGATCCTGAAAGAAGTCTGGACACTGCGCGAGCGGATTGCCGAGCATCTCGACCGCGCCCCGTTCATGGTGCTCGGGAACCAGGCCATGCTGGACATCGCCCGCCAGGCGCCTCGAAGCCTTGCCGGCCTCTCGGTCATCAAGCAGATCGGCCGCGACTTCATCTCCCGGTACGGGCGCGAAGTTCAGGAGGCCGTGAAGCGCGGACTCGAAGCCCCCACCGACGGTTTGCTGCCACCGGCGCACCCGCGCCGGGAACAGAACTTCTTCACCTCCTGGGAAGGAGATCTCATCCGAGCCCTGCGCGACCGGCGCAACGCCATCGCGACGAAGCTGAACATGCCCGCTGCCCTTCTCACCGACCCCGAGGTGCTCGGCGAACTTGCCCACACGAGGCCCCGCGCCGTCGAGGAGATGAAGAGCATCCCGGGATTCCGGGCCTGGCAGGTCGAGTTGCTCGGGGAGGAATACCTTCCCCTGCTCATGAAAGAGCCGCCCCCGGCAGTCC
>DAOOQQ010000109.1:8986-10817 GCA_035388825.1 Candidatus Ozemibacteraceae bacterium | reverse complement strand
GCGAGCGGAAGCACGCGCCTTCTCGCCGAGGCGGTCGAGGATCTGCGCATCGCCGATCTGAGCGAGGGGCAGATCGCGATCGAACTCAAGATCGGTCTCATTCCCGACGGAATGACCGAGCCGGTCGTGCACCACCAGCGGCTTCTCGTCACGATCCGGGAGGCGGTCGAGGCGGCCCTCGATCCTCGCTGGCGCAATACCAGCGACGTGTTGAACCATTACTGAGGCGGATCGCCGGCGGCGTCGGCAAGCTTCGCATACACGAGTTGGTCGAGGATCCGGCCGTCCTTGATGACGTTTTTTCGCAGGCGGCCTTCGAAGACATACCCGGCTTTTTCGAGAACCCGGGCCGATGAGGTGTTCGTTGCATAGGGCATTGCATAGATCCGGACGAGCCCGTGTGCTTTCATGGCGTATGACGTCAGCGCTTCAACCGCTTCGGACATGATGCCCCGGCCCCAGAACCGTTCGCCCAGCCAGTAGCCGAGTTCGGCGGTCAGCCGCTGTTCGTGCGAGTGAAGGGTATACCCGATGCCGCCGGCGGCTTCCCCGCCGACGCAGATCGCGAACATCGTTTCCGGGGTGGCATGCGTGGCCTTCTCGATGAAATCGACGGCATCCGCGAGGGTGTACGGGTGGGGAAACCGGTCGCGCAGATTGAGCCAGATCTTCCGGTTGTCGGCGTGATGCGCGAGGGCTGCGGCGTCGCCCGGTCGATAGGATCGGATGACGGCGTGGGGGAGGGGGATTTCCATCGGTGGCTCCTTCCTGTTGCCAAAGAAAATCCCCCGGGGTTGCCCCCGGGGGATTTTGAGGTCTGGGATCGGGACTTACTTGCTGGAGTTGGCCTTGAGGGCTTCATACTCACCCTTGGCCTTGTTCATCTCGGAAGCAACCTTCACGGCGTCTTCCTGGCGGCCCTGAGCGAGCATCTCGTTATAGAGGCGATAGAGTTCCTGATACTTGGCATAGGCGAGCTGGACTTCGGAGGCATAGGTTCCGACGCTCTCGGCATCACCGGAGATCGTGACCTGAGCCGCACCCTGATCGCCGCTGACCGGGATCTCGGCGCCACCGGCGACGCCGCCGATGGTCACGCTGCCGCCGACCTGGCTCTCATTGCCGATCGGGTTGGTGCCGACGGGCATCGCGACGGAGCCGTAGTTGTCGGTCTTGTGACCGAACAGACCGGCGATTTTCTTGGCAGCCCAGTTACCGACGAAGCCACCGACCATACCGCCGATGATCGTGCCGAAGGGCGGGAAGATCGCGGAGCCGAGCATGGCGCCGAGGGTCGAACCGACGGACTGGCCGGCCACGCCGATCCAGTCGATCTGCTTGAACGCCTGCTTGAGCGAGAAGCGGCCGTTCTTCAGATCACCGGCGAGGTAGGAGCCGACCGAACCGCCGACCACGGAGCCGAAGGTCGGAGCGAGAGCGGAGAGGAAGCCGCCGACAACCGGGACGGCGGTGAGGAAGGGCACGAAGAAGGAGCCAGCCGCGGCGCCCATGACGGAACCGGCGACGCCACCGGCGAACTCGGCCGACGCGACGACCTTCACGGCCTTCTTCAGGCTGGGCTTTTCACCACGGACGATCTGGGTGGCGAGATCGACGCCGACGGTGATACCGGCGGTGACGAGGAGGTTCTTGGCGCTGAAGCCGGACTTGAGGCTGTCCTTCACGTTCTGGACGCCCTGACCGACCATGGCCTTACCGGTTTCGTAGCCGGCCTTGAACTTGCCGGAGGCAACTTCCTTCACGCCGGGCTTGTCGGCCTTGCCCGTCTGGGCAGCCTGACCGGTCTGCTCGGAAGACTGACCGCTCTGAC
>DAOOQQ010000109.1:0-8886 GCA_035388825.1 Candidatus Ozemibacteraceae bacterium | reverse complement strand
CGGACTGTTCGGAAGCCTGACCGGACTGGCCGGACTGACCGCTCTGACCGGACTGTTCGGAAGCCTGACCGGACTGGCCGGACTGACCGCTCTGACCGGACTGCTCGGAAGCCTGACCGGACTGGCCGGACTGACCGCTCTGGCCGGACTGACCGGACTGCTCGGAAGCCTGACCGGACTGGCCGGACTGACCGCTCTGACCGGACTGGCCGGACTGCTCGGAAGCCTGACCGGACTGACCGGACTGGCTGCTCTGGCCGCTCTGGGCGGAATCAGCGCTGCCCTTGCCGGAAGTGGCGGGGGCGTTCTTGTGGAAGATCTTGGAAATGCGTTCCTTGGCGCCGCGGAGCAGATCGCCAATCTTGGAACCACCGGTCTTCACGGCCGTGCCGACCTTGCCGGCGCCGTCCTTGACGGTGTCGACGGTCTTGGTGCCGAACTCCTGACCGCTGGTCTTGCCAGAGGAGAAGCTGTCCTTGATCTTCTGCCCGTAGCTGTTCAGCTCGTTCTTGATCCAGCTGCCGCCGGTCTTGGCACCGCTCTGGGCGGCGACGGCGGAGTCAGCCTTGGCGACCGTGGGAGCCTGGGCGGCGGTCGTCGACGGAGCGGCCGGAGCCTGGGCGACGGTGCCGACGTTCCCCGCGGCGGGAGTCGTGGTGACCGGCTTGGTAGCCTGGCCGCTCACGGCGCCGGAGGTCGAGGAGGGGGTGGAAACCGAGGTCTTGCCCGCGGTGCTGGCGGCGGCAGAGGTCTGACCGGCCGTAGCGGCTGCGGCGGCGGTTTCACCACCGAACACCATCTTGACATACTGGCTCATCTCGAGGGCGACGGGCTGACCGTTCACATAGCGAACATTATAGTGAACGAGCTGCGAGCCCTGGCGGACGGAAACCCACTGGCCGGGCGTAACCTGAACCTGCTGACCACCGACGTTCACCTTGATGGCGTCGAAGGCCGCGAACAGAGGAGCTTCGAGAACGAAGCTGGCGATGAGAACAAGGCACATGACCTTGCTCAGCAACCTGAGAGTACTGTTCCTCATAAACCTGCTCCTGAAAATAGATTCCCGATACCTGCTTGAGGACTACCCACAACCGTTACCCTGAACGAACCCTACATACTTCAACCCATACCCGAAAGGTCAAAAACCCTTGAAAACCCGGGGTGTACCCTTCACCCCTTGCGACTAATTATAACAGCCCTGCGAAAAACCGCAATCTCCACAGAAAAAATAATTCCCTGCAGCTTTCGCATATGGACACGCACCCTAGGAATGTGTATAATTTCACAAACCTCCGAGACCAGCATCGAAAGGGAACACCCGCGTGCAAACCGCCACGATCGACAACAACGGACTGATCGCCGCTCTCGTGAACCGCGAGAGAATTTCCGACGACCTCGCCCGCCACCTCTTCTCGCCCGCCTTCGACGCCGCGCGGCCCGAACTGTATGCCGCCGCCGACCGGGTCCGTCAGGAGAACGTCGGTGACCATGTTTTTATACGCGGAATTATAGAATTCAGCAACCATTGTCGCTGCCAGTGCGACTACTGCGGGATCTCCTGCCACAATCCCGAGATTTCCCGCTATCGGATGACCCATGACGAGGTGTTCGAGACGGCCTCCCGCGCACACGGCCTGGGGTACCGCTCCCTCGTCCTCCAATCGGGCGAGGATCGTGCCTACCGGGTCGAAGACATCTGCCGGATCATCGAATCGATCAAGACCCGACTCGATATGGCCGTCACCCTCTCGATCGGGGAATGGTCCCGCGAAGAGTATGCCTCGTTTCGCGCCGCCGGCGCTGACCGATACCTGCTGCGCATCGAGACGAGCAACCAGGCATTATACGAGCGGTTCCATCGCGACTCGAAATGGCATGAACGCCATCAGGCCCTGATGGATCTGAAAGAGCTCGGCTACCAGGTCGGCTCCGGCATCCTGATCGGTCTCCCGGGACAGGACGGCCCCGGCCTGATCCGCGACCTCGAGTATCTCGAACGGCTCCGGCCCGAGATGGTGGGCATCGGCCCCTTCATTCCCCACCCCCAGACGCCCCTCGGGAATCAACCCGCCGGCCTGTTCGAGAACTGCCTGACCTTCCTTGCCCTGCTCCGGCTGTATCTGCCGGATGCCTTCCTGCCAGCCACCACCGCGATGGGAACCGTCGATCCCCTCGGCCGCCAGAAAGCGCTGAAAGCCGGAGCAAACGTCATCATGCCGAACGTCTCCCCCGTGATGAACCGGCCCAGCTACCAGATCTATCCGAACAAGATCTGCCAGGACGACGATGCCGGAAAATGCCAGAAGTGCGTCCAGAGCCTCATTTCAGCTCTGGGACGCACCCCCGACTTCGGCCACGGCCACATCCGCCGCTCGATCTACTGACAGCCGCGGGGCAGAAACGAGAGACGTTTCACCACAGAGACACCGGGACGCGAAAGCCCGGTAACGACGATCCGCAGATGACACAGACGGCGCAGATCGGCATCCCGGCGGGCGCATCTCGATGCGCCCCTACGCATGAAAAGCAGCCCCGCAGGGGTGGGGGCGGGTTTCAAATCCGCCCGCATCCGCCATAGGGGCACGAAAAACGGTTCATCACAGAGACGCCGAGACACAGAGCGCGAAGAAGCCTGTACCGCCGGTGAAATCAGAACAACAACGAAGATGTTCGTGATTTCACCGGCGCACCGGTGTCATCTGCGGATCGTTTCCAGCGGCAGGTCAGCGGGCTCCCTGGAGTTGCATGCGGTACTCGAGCGAGGGCGTCGAGCCGGCGTCGATCATCGACTGGAACCGCATCCAGAGGCCCGGCATGCCGGAACCGGCGTCGGCCAGCTCGGACAGAATCTCGGAAAGGCCCTTCTTCGTCTTGCGCTTGACCAGCTTTCCGCTTTTCAGATTCGCCAGCTCGAGCGCCTTCGCGAGCGCCTCTTCCCGGTAGCCGATGCCGTCGAGAAGCCCGTTCTTGAGGGCCTGGGAAGCCGTGAAGATACTTCCGTCAGCCAGCTTCGCGATCTCTTCCCGGTTTTTCTTGCGTGATGTGCAGACAATCTCGAGGAAGCGGTCATACAGAGTGTCGACGATCGAGAGAAGCATGGTGCGCTCCTCTTCAGTCATTTCCCGGAACGGACTCAGCAGGTCTTTCTTCGGGGTGCGGTCGGATTTGATCGGAACGTGGCGGTACCCCACGAGCTGGGCGAATTTTTCGAGGTTCGCCCCCTGCATGATCACGCCGATGCTGCCCACGATCGAGGTCGGATGAGCCCAGATCTGGTCTGCTGCGCAGGCGATGTAATACCCGCCCGAGGCACCCATCATGCCGATCAGGGCAACGACCGGCTTGTTCGCCCCCTTGATCTTCGAGAGGTGATGGTGGATCACGTCGGCTGCCGTCACTTCCCCGCCGGGGGAGTCGATCTCGAGAAGAACGGCCTTGATCTGCTCGCGTTCGAGCGCTGCCTCGACATCCTTCTTCAGCTTCTCGATCATGTTCTGGCGGATCTCGAAGGGCATCTTTTCTTCTTCGTCGGAATCGCGGATGATGCCCTTCACGGTGATCAGCAAGACCTCATCCGTCGATGCCCGGTCGCCTTCGACGTAGCTGACACGGACTTTTTTCTCCCCCTCGGCTCCCGACATCGAGCCGAACAGGTCGAACAGGCCTTGCGCCGAGGCGGCGCCGGCAAACAGCAGGATGGCAAGAGCAACGGAACACACGCGTTTCATGATCGTCTCCTGAATCGGTCAGTTGCGCTGCCAGCCAGGCTCGCCGTTTCCGTCGGGACAGCCGCGGAGATGATACCGGCATTTCTGGCAGAGCAGACAGGGAATGATGGGATCCTGGTTTTTCCGGTTCGCTTTCCTGATCCAGTGCGGGTCCCGGAGCAGGACGCGGCCGAGGGCGATGAAATGGGCGTCTTCATTCGAGAGGATTTTCGCGGCCATCGCCGGATCACCGATCTTTCCGACAACGGCAACCGGTATGGTCACCGCTTCCCGGATGTCACGGGCATCGTCGACAAAGACGCCCGCCGGGGTGGAAGGTCCGACGAGGGCTTCTGGTCCGTGGAGAGAGGCATACATGCCACCCGAAACATGGATCAGGTCGACGCCGGCGCCCTGCAGGGCTTTTGCCATGAGGACCGACTGTTTCAGCGTCAGGCCGCCCGGCAGATAATCCCGCACCGACATCCGATACGAGATGATCAGTTCGGGAAACGCCGTGCGGATCGACCGGACGACATCGAGCGGAAACCGGCTCATGCCGTCGGGTTCGAGGCGATACTCGTCCCGGCGCCGGTTCGTCAGCGGGGAACAGAACTGGTGCAGCAGATACCCGTGCGCTCCGTGCAGCTCGATTCCGTCAAAGCCAGCAACATTCGCCAGCCGCGCTGCATCGGTGAAGGACACGACGAGGCGTTTGATCTCCTCGCCGGAAAGGGCACGCGTGGGGTTGTTCAATACCGGACACGAGACGGCCGACGGGCCGACGACGTACTCGCCGGGCCGCGGGGTCAGCGACTGGCGGCCGGCATGGTGAAGCTGAAGAAACGCCGCTGCGCCGCGGCTGCGGATCGTATCGGCGATCTTCGCCAGCCCGGTCCGGAACTCCGGCGCCCAGACGGCCAGCTCCCGGGACCAGCCACGCCCATACGGGGAAATGGCCGCGCCCTCGACGATGACGGCGCCGGCTCCCGTCTGGGTGAGATGGGCGTAATACTTGAGGAGCGTATCGGTGACCCGGCCTTCCTTGTCGGCATACTGGGTTGCCATCGGGGCCACGAGAAACCGGTTCTGAAGGGTGAGATGTCGCAGCGGGGCTGCCTCGAACGCGTTCAATGCCATGTGCATACTATACTCCACCCGCGGCGGATCTCACAACCGAAAACCGGTTCTTGTGCAGGAACATTGCCTCGTTGCCCGGGGTTTTCGTTCACCACTTCTCTGTGATACAATAACCGGCCTATGAATGCCGATCCTTTTTGCGCCGATTCAGCATCCACCGCAGCTCTGCAGGCTCCGGGGCTCGACTCGTTGCCCGAGTTTCCGGCGAAAGCCCCCCTCGAGTTTTCGCACAAGCACCTGCTGAGGCAACTGCTCGTCGAGTCCGGGGTGTCTTCGTCGGATTACGCCCTGTACAACCTGATGGGCTGGTATCACCGGCTCCCGCCCCAGATCAGCCGGATCGGCTCCCGGATTCTCCTCGCTGTCGAAGGGCCCGATGGCCGGTATATGTATCTTGCCCCGGTCGGAAAAGGCCCTCTCGAGCCCGTTCTGGAAACCCTGATGGCGTACCTGCGCGCGGCCGGGGAGCCGTGTGCATTGCGGTATGTCCCGAAACGGATCGCCGAGGAGATCGCCGCCGCCTTCCCTGGTGCCGTCATCGAGCCCCAGCGCGGCGACTTCGATTATCTCTACGACCGCCGTGAACTGGCCGAGCTGGCCGGCCGCAGATTCCACCAGAAGAAGAATTTCGTCAACCGCCTCGAGGAAGAGGCGCGGCCTGTCGTCGAGGAGTATACCCCCGCCTGCGCGGCCGAAGTCGAGCGGTTTCTCGAAGACTGGTATGCGCACTTCCCGGCCGACGACGAGAATGTTCGCATCGAAGCCGGCGCCTTGCGCCGCATGCTTCCCTGCATCAAAGGGATCTGTGGAAAAGCCCTGCTGGTGCGCGTGGCCGGAACCATTGCCGGCTTCACGCTCGCGTCCCCGATCCACCGGGACTGCTGGGTCGTCACGATCGAAAAAGCCGACCGGCACGTGAAAGGGATGTACCAGTATCTGAACTGGGCCCTTGCGAACCGCCTGCCGCCCGAGGTGACCGTGATCAACCGGGAGACGGATCTCGGGATCGAGGGGCTGAGAACGGCGAAGCTGAGCTACCACCCCATCGGGTTCGAGGAAAAATTCACGATCCGTTGTTCGGAAAAAGAGCTCTGAACCTCTTCGGTCCGGCCGGCCGGATGCCGATAACCCGAATAGGGGATCGTATCGACATCGACAGGGAGGTCTGGCCATGCGCGCTTTGGTGCGACTGTTCGCCGGAACGGCGCTCGCCGTCTCGAGCCTGCTGCTGCTGGCCGGGTGCGGAGCCGAGCAGAACAACCCCATCGCGGTCCAGGCGGTCGGTTCGCCGCCCCCCCGCTTCGAAAGCGCCCTGATCGACCTGGATGCGCGCGGCTTCATCAACGGCGTATTCCAGCCCGACGAAAAGATCGCCTTCGCCGAGCTTGCCTACCCGGTTCGGTATACCGGCGACTGGAAGCTGATCAAGGTGAACTCGCACGACGGCCATTATATGATCACCTCGACCACGCCGGGGGCCCGGATGGACCTGGTGGCTTCGGTGTCACGGGCCATCATCGATTTCTGGGATTACGAGATGTATCAGAATCCCGGCCGGGTGCGGTTCGAGCTCGACGGGGCACCCGTGGGCAGCTTCAACCTCGCAGGGGCCACCAACGCCACCGGGAAGATCAACGATTACCAGGTCGCGACGGGGAAGACCGACGTGGCGACGATCAGTCTGATCCTTGAGAGCGGCCGGGTCGTGATCTGTGGATACGTGCTCGTGTTCCCGGACACCCGGTTCACGAAGTGAGGGATCAGCCTCGGGGTGAGGCGGATGAATCCGAGGCCGGGGAGGTGTTGAGGATGTTCCGCAGCAGAAGGATGATGCCGATCACGGCGATACCGGCGAGCAGGTAGCGCACGTTCGACCCGAGCCACTGGTCGGCGAAGGGGCCGAATTTGTACCCGGCCCAGATCGAGATCGGGCAGGTGAGCACCGCGCGGGTGAAGTCCCAGAACAGGAATTTCCAGTAGCTGAACTTCATCGAACCCGTCAGAAAATAGGTGCCGGCCCTGATCCCCGCGAAAAATCCGGCGACGAAGACGGCGCGTGAGCCGTAGGCAGCGAAGAATACCCGCGACCGGGCGAGCACTTTTTCCGAGAAAAGCACGCGGAACGGCCAGTGGCGCAGGATGGACTCGCCGTAATGACTGCCGAAGTAGTAGATGAGCGAGTCGCCCATCATGAGCCCCAGAAGGCTGACCCCGATCATGATGCCGAGATCGCCGCCCATCGTGCTGACGACGTAGCCGGCCGTGATGAACGTGATCTCCTCCGGAACCGGCAACCCGACTCCGCAGAGGACGAGCACGAGAAACACGGCAAAATACGAGCCGTGGGCGAAGTAGGGCTCGAGAACGCTGAACCAATCCAAGGAACACTCCCCCTCGTGCGGCGGGATGGGATGACTATACCGCATTTCCCCGCTCCCGTCCAATGCATCCGGGGCTGGCAGGGGCAAACACGGCCAGGATCGGTATCGGCCGACGACCTGGGCAATTTCCCTCTCCCCCCTGGCACCAGCGCCCGGAGTGAGATACCATGTTGGCCACGAAACGGAATGCTGCGGCGCCCGCTCACCCCCATGGAGTCACGGAACGAGACATGATCGAAACCCTGAGGCGGCTGGGAGAGAAGTTCAATCTCCTGATCGAACGCCGGCTGTTTGCCATCATCCTTCTTTTCATGCTGACCGGCTGGCTGCTTGGTCCCGCCATCGGCCTTGCCGGGGCGCGGTTTGTCGTGCCCGTCCTGTTTGGTTTCATGACGTGGTATACCTCGCTGCGGTGCAGTTGGCGCGAGTTTGCCCGCCTCTCGGCCAATCCGGGGCCGGTCGTGCTCGTGCTGGTTCTGCTGCATGGGCTCGTGACCCTGTTCGGCTGGGGGACGGGCAGACTCCTCTATGCTGATCATCCCGACCTGATTGCGGGCTTCGTCCTGTGCGGGGCCATCCCGATCGGTATCACCTCGGCGGTCTGGACGGGAATCGTGGGCGGCGACGTGGCGCTGTCACTCGCCGCCATCACGGTCGACACGCTTCTCAGCCCGCTGATCGTGCCCGCCGTCATCCTGCTGTTTCTCGGCCGCAGTGTTGGCCTCGACATCCAGGGCATCATGGCGGATCTGCTGGTGATGGTCGTGCTCCCGTCGATCGTCGGTATCACGATGAACGACCTCTCCAAAGGCACTTTGTACCAGCGGGTCAAGCCTTTCCTCGGCCCGTTTTCGACCCTCTCCCTCGGCATGGTGGTGGCGATCAATCTCGCCACATCCCGGCAGGCGATTCTCGGGGCGACGGTGAACCCGGGATTCCTGCTGCTCGTGATCGTGATCGTCGTCCTGTTCGGGTTCGCGGCCGGAACTCTCGTTCCACGCTTGCTGCGGTATGATCGGAAGCAGCAGTATGCGATCCTCTTCTCCGTCGGCATCAGGAACCTCAGTGCCGGCCTCGTCATCGCCCTCGATCACTTTCCGCCGCTCACGCTCGTGCCCGTGATCGTATCGATGCTGTTTCAGCAGCCCCTTGCGGCCCTGAGCCGCGTGATCATCCAGTCCCGGCCCGGCCGGGATGCCGAATCCTCCGATGGGAGTCATCCATGACAGGAACCAGGGACCAGAAACCCGAATGGAAAGTCATCGTCGATCTGTTGCGGGAGACGAATCCGTCTCTGCTGAACCGGCTTGGCCGGAAGATGATGAACTATCTGTTCAAACGCAATGTGAAAAAGGTCGAACAGCTTCTGCAGCGGCTGAACGTCACCCAGGCCGATTACCAGGCGGCCACCGGCACCTTCGACAATCAGCCGATGCCGCGGATCAACTCGTCGCTGCTCGAGGAGCTGATCGACGAAACCTTCATTATTGCCGAGCAGGAGCTGTCGCCGCAGGACATTTCCCGCATGCTGAGCCTCTGGATGAAGCAGGAACAGTTCCGCTTCCTCTCGATGGCCGCCGAAAAGCGCGATATCGCCCTCACCGAGATCAGCGAGGCGCTGCACCGGTGCTGTCTGAAACCGGGGGCGCAGAAGC
>DAOOQQ010000108.1:0-10852 GCA_035388825.1 Candidatus Ozemibacteraceae bacterium | reverse complement strand
CGACCGTTGCCCCGCTTCACCCGCCGACACCTCCTGCGCCGGCCCCGACACCCTCCATCATCACGACGCCCATGCGGCAGGAGCCCGTGTCGCCCGCCCCCGAAATGGCTGCCCCGCGAGTGCCGGTCCCTCCTGCGATTCAACCGGAGCCGCCCACATCCGCTATTTCCCCCCTGCCGCCTCCGATTCCCTCCCCGACGCCCGCGCAACAGCCACCTGCCGAAGATCTCGGCCCTTCTCCCGTCGTTCCCCAGGCCGGCCGTGGAGTCGTGAAAAAGGAACGCGTCATCTCGATGCGCGGAAAGATCTCGAGCGAAACCGGCCAGTCCAAGCCGGCCACCCCCCCAGCCCTCTCGCCCGAGGAACAGGCCGCGATGTTCTTCGGCGGCGCGAAGCCCGCCCCCACCGTCGCGATCGGCGGGCTGGCCGAAGAACGCCCGCCCGCTCCGATCCCGGAACAGCCGTCCGAGCCGCCACGCGAGCCGTCTGTCGAACCTCCCGCTGCGACCGGGACTGCGTCCCGGCAGGGGATGGAAAATAAAGTAAATGATATAAAACAAGAGACGGATGAAGCCGCCCTGGCCATGCTCGAAGCCGTTCCGATCGACCTCGTCGCGGCACTCGAAGAGGCTCCGGCCGTTTCCGCACGACCTCTTCAGCCCGAGCCGGCGCCGTCCGAACTCCCGCCTCCGCCAATCTCTGAGGCGAAATCGGCACCTGCCGAGCCCCGGCTTGCCGTCGATCTTCCGGGCGGAGTTCCCGCAGTTCCTTCCCCTGTCGCCGCAGCTGAGCAGCCCCTCAAATCGCCTGCCGCCGTGGTTCCGCCTCCGGCCCCGGCCGAAGAGCCCCCGATGCCATCCGCGCCGGCCGCCGTAGCCGGGGCGATCGAGCTTCCCCGGTCCCAGATGATCACCTCCATTCTCGAGCGCTACCCCTCGTTCGTCACCGAGCCCCTGGCCCGCCTCTTCGAGCCGGCCGACACAGCCTCCCTCATGAAGGCGCTCCAGGCCCTTCTCGAGCCGCTGATCGCGTTCCTCTCCTTCACGTTCATGCAGACCTACCTCTTTTTCACTCCGCGCAATCCGAAAGGGGATCAGGTCGTCAAAGACGCGCTGAAAGCGCATTTGAGCGGTCCGAACGCGGTCCGGTTCCTCCACCACCTCTCGCTCCTGATCAAAGGGGCTTCCGGCGACGGATTTTTCACCATCGCCCTGGCGAAAGCGATGTCCGAATCCTCCGCCGATACGAACCCCCTGTTCGTGCTTCGCGAAATGACCGAGTTCCTCCAGACGCCCCCCGCAGAAGCGGCGGACGGCCTGAACCAGGTGGCCGAAGTCCTGCCGCCGCTCCTGACGTCCTTCAAGGGCATCCTGCACAACCCCATCGTCCTGCGCCTGCCCCCGGGGGCCCGAGAGCCGTTCCTGAACCTTTCCGGGCCGAAATCCGCCCCCCTGGCTGCCGCGGACAGACCCGGCCTGGATCTCCCACCGAACGAGCTGATCCTGCTGTCGAAAGACCGCTCCGAGGCGCTCGGCCTGTTTCCCTACTTCACCTTCGACGGGCAGCGGGTCGCGTTCCGAACGCCCGCCGAAGAGGATTTCCAGACGCTGCTCGAACGGCTCGAACTGACACTGTGAGGCCCAACACCATGCATCGATCGCTCCGACGACCCCTTGTTGCGGGAATCTGCCTCGTAGTTTCCTGCCTTTCCCTTCCGCAGACCGTCGGCCGGGCCGAAGCCCTGACAACGGATGCTCTGGTGGACCGCTTCTTCCTTCGAACGGCCCCGCCGACTCCGCAGAAACCGATTATCCAGCTCCCCCCTCTGCCAACCCCCGAGCTCGGTGCTCCCAACGATATCGAACGCCACAACGAGGGCGTCCGGCTCAACAACGAAGGGATCCAGGCGGTGAACGAGGGCCGGACCGGGGAAGCGGAAGCCCTCTTCCGACGCGCGATCGAGACAGATCCGCACGAGACGGGGCCCTGGAACAATCTCATCCTTGCGCTCCAGCATCAGAAGGGACGCGGCCGAGAGATCTACGAAGCGGCGCTCCAGCTCATGGCCCGGGCCCCCCGGGATTATCATGCCCCCTATATTGCCGGCCAGGTGCTTCTCGACGAACTGAAAAGCCCCCGTGAGGCCATCCCGTTCTTCGAGGAGGCGCTCAGACGCAGCCCGGATGACCACGGGATCGCCGTGGCCCTCGCCCAGGCCTGCGAGCGCGCCGGCTACGTGGACCAGGCCCTCGAGCTTCTCAAACAGGCGGCACCCAGGGTGCGTGATGATCCCTATCCCCAGTATCTGCTTGGAAACCTGCTGCTGGCGCGGCGTGAGTATGTTCCGGCCATCCGGGCATACCAATCGGTGCTCGACCGGGACCGCGAAGGCTTCATCCACGACGCCTGGCTGCGGGCACGGTTCTACGCCGGCCAGCTTGACGGTCTCGCCGAAGCGATCGGTGCCGCCCTGGCCAATTATCCGCAGATCCTCAATCGCCAGAGCCTCGAAAAGATCGCCTTTTCTCTCGGAACCCGGCGCTACGGGCTCGTCGAGACGATCACCGTCCAGGTCGGCAACCCCTCCGCCCTCCGCAAACTCGATTTTCTCATCCGCATGCCCCCCCAGATGCCCGGTTTCCAGAAAGTGCTCCTCGAACGGGCCGTCATCATCGCCGATGGAGGCGAAGTCGCCGTCGAGCCGTCGGAACCCGATGCCGACGGGCGTGTGCGCATCCGAGGGGTGGAGGGACTGCGTGGTCCGACCGTGAAACTGAAAATATCGTATGATATAGAGCGACGCCCGTGGCTCGGCAGCCGGGGACCGTTCCAGCCTTCCCAGGAGCCTGACCTCGAAGAACTTCGGCGCGATCCCCGTCTTTCCCTGGACCATCCTGCGCTCGATGCGATCGACCGCCGGCTGCGGAGCATGGAGGGAAACTTCCTTCAGAACGCCTTTCTCGCCGTCGGCAAAGGCCTCACCTACCGGGAAAACTTCGAGGACAAGGATGTGAGCTGGGCGCTTTCGAATCCCGACGCCTGCGACTGCACCGAATACTCGTGGCTTCTGGCGGCGCTGTGTCTGAAGCGTGGCCTGCCGGCGCGCGTCATGACCGGCTTTTTGGTCAAGTCCGAGTTGATCGGCCGGGAGACGAATGTCGGCCACGCCTGGGTGGAGGTGTATTTCAAGGGCAAGGGGTGGGTGCCGGCCGATCCGACCCTCGGGGCGACGATGCAGTGGGCTTACTTCGGAAACCTGCTCTCGGACCAGATCATGTTCGATCACTTCGACCCGAACCGGAAAGCGCGCGTCAGCGTCGATTTCACCTCGACCCAGGCGACGGTTCCCGTGACGATCGGCAACTCCTACCTCATCACCGTCCGGCCGTAGGGATCGGCCGGCCTCACTCCCGGCTGCCGAGGCCGAGGCGGGCGGCCAGAAACCCGAGGAACACCGCCGAATCCGTCTCGTGGCTCCCGGTCAGGCGGCCGGCCATGATATATTCTGACCTATAAGATCTCTCCCAGAGATCCGTGAGCTCCTTGTAATCGGCGAAATCGGCATTGTACCGGACATACAGATCCGAGAAGGCCGTTTCGCCGGCTGCGTCGAGACGCCACCGCTCGGGGCAGATGCAGCCGTCGGTGTGTTCCGCCGTTCCCGAGCAGAAGGTGATCGGATAACTGCGGCACATTCCCGGCCGTGCCGGGTGGATGCCGCAGGCGGCGTGGGGGCTCGACCGCCGGTGGAACAGGCAGGCGCCGTTTTCCCGTTTCAGGCAGACGACATACCGGTCCAAGCCGGTCAGCCGCACCGAAAAGTAATTATACTCTTCAATATCTTTCGAAAGGGGCTCGAGGACGCACCACTCCTCGGGAGAGGCGCCGAGATGCCCCGACAACCGTCCGAGATCCGCCCCGTTGATCGGAACGATGTAGGACCGGCAGCACCGGGCATCACATCTCTCACACGGGATCGACATCATGTGCTTCCTCCTGGGAAGATCGGGGCTCGCGTGGTTGCACCATCCGCAGAGGGTTTCCCGTGGGAACGGGTCTGGAACCCGCCCCCACGGGACCGATCGCGATTGGGAATCAAGCCCAGCACGAGCCCTTGGTGGCCCGGTACAGGAGGCCCAGCTTCAGGGCGCGGGCGAAGTCGATCTCCTTCAGATCCTTCGACTTGCCCTCGACCTCGACCGACTCGACCGCGAGCGTGGCCGGATCGAGGAGAGCCTTCACCGGACCCGCCCGGTACTGGAGCTTGCCGTTGTGAGCCGCGAGCGACTCGGCGGCACCGTCGAACTTCGCATGGAGTGTCTCACCGTCCCAGCGGTAACCGTCACGCTCGTGCGCGAAGCTGTTCTCGGTCAGGTAGAACTTCGGCTTATCTTTGTACGGTGCGCCGCTGGTCGGGCAGAACGTCGTGCAGTTGCCGCACTCGTTGCAGAAGTCGCCGATGTTCAGCACCTGGGGCTCCTGGCCGAGCCGGAACGTTTCGACCGTCTCGATCTTCCACGAGCCGTTCTTCTTCACCGCGCGCTGCTTCGCGAAATCACCCGGCCGCATCGTGTAGCTGCGGTTGGCGCGGTTCGGGCAGACGGTGACGCAGACGTTGCAGACATCGTCACAGAACAGGCACCGCCGGGCCTCTTCCCGCACTTCGCTGTCGGTGAGCGAGCGGATCACGACGTTGAAGTTGTGCCGTTCCCCCGTCGGAATCTCGGGCAGCCGAAGCCCCCGCGCCCGCCGGGCCGATTTCTGCTGGAACTGGACCGGCGTGAGCCCCTTCTCGACCCGACCCGAAAGGGTGGGAAGCGGCCGCCCGGCTTTCGCGAGAATGTTCATGGCCGCCTGCTTGCCGTCCCCGACCGCCTTGACGATCGTGGCCGGGCCGCGCACGAGATCGCCGCCCGCGAACACCTTGTCCAGCTTCGTCATGCCGGTTCCCGGGTCCGTCTTCAGCTCCTCGGGCTTCAGGAAGTCGATCACGATCTCCTGGCTGATCGCCGGAATGATCGTGTCGAACGGCAGTTCTTCGATAGCGCCAGGTATTTTTTCCGGCTTCGCCCGGCCGTCCGGGCCCTTGGCGCCGAGCCGCATTCTCTGAACCCTGAGGGCCGTCACCTTGCCGTCACGCGCCAGAACCGCCTCGGGAGCGCACAGTTCGAGAATCTCGATCTTCTCGTCGACCAGGGCCTCGATCTCTTCGCGATCCGCCGGCATCTCGGCGCGGGTCCGACGATACACCAGGGTGACGCTGCCGGTGGGGCCGACGAGCCGGAGAGCCGTGCGGGCCGCATCCATCGCCGAGTTGCCGCCGCCGATCACGGCCACGCGAGGACCGATCGAGACCGGTTTGCCGCGACGCACATCCGACAGCAGCTTCAGGCAGTCGATGACGCCTTCCGCATCCTCGCCCGGGATGCCCATCTTCTTGGCGGCCTGGGCCCCGATCGCGACGTAGATGAAGTCGTTCTCGTTGCGGAGGGCGGTGAACCGGTCCCGCGTGATGGCGGTCTCGTAACAGATCTTCACGCCGAGCGACTGGATCGCCCGCACGTCTTTCTCGATCGCCCCGGCCGTCAGCCGGAATGCCGGAATCGCGTCACTGACCATGCCGCCGGCGAATGCCTTGGTTTCATACACCGTCACCGCGAATCCTTCCAGGGCCAGGAAGTAGGCGCAGGCGAGGCCCGAGGGGCCGGCCCCGATGACGGCGACCTTCATGCCGTTCGCCTTCGCGGGCACCGGAAGCGGCGTGTCGGGATTCTTCTCCGAGATGAACCGCTTCACTTCCCGGATCAGCAGCGACGAATCGTAGTTCGCCCGGGTGCACCGGTGCTGGCACTGGTGGTCGCAGACCATGCCGAGGACGTTCGGGAAGGGGTTCGTCCGTCGGATCACCTCGTAGGCCTTGCGGTACTCGCCGATCGAGGCGTAATACATATAGCTCGGTATATCCTGACTCGCCGGACAGGTGGTGATGCAGGGCGCCCGCACGCAGTCGAACTCGGGCAGCGGCCGGGTCGTCTTGACGGTCTCGCCCGTCTTGCTGTCGCGGTGATAGGCAGGAAGGGTGGAGGCGGTGCCGGCGTATTTGCGCAGGTTCGCGAGGGCTGCACGTTTCACGTCGCCGTCGCACCGGCCTGCACGGCGCAGGATGAACGACTCGATCGAGTCGGCGCCTTCCTCGCGCATGCGGCCGGCCAGTTCCCCGAGATACTGTACCTGGCGCGCGTAGCCGCCCGGCTTCAGGATATCGGAGCAGACCGTCACGGGCCGGATGCCGCAGGAGATCAGGTGGGGCAGGTTGAAACAATCGGCGCCGGCCGAGAAGCTCAGGTCGAGCTCGCCGTCGAACTCGTTCTGCAGCTTTGCCGCGACGCGGATGCTGATCGGGTGCAGCGCGCGCCCGCTCATATACATCATCTTCTCGTTGGATGGGAAGACATCCTTGTGGTTCACGCTTTCGAGCGTGTTGGTGAGTTTCAGCGAAAATTGGGTCTTCATCTCGGTCGAGGCCTCGCGCAGGTTCTTGATCAGCTTCACCGCGTCGGGGTATTTGAGATCGTGGCCGAACGCCTCGTCCGGCACGTTGGTCTCGAAGCCGAGCACGTCGTTGAGAATGTGCCGCAATTCGGCGGGCCCGAGCAGGGTCGGGTTCAGCTTGATCGTCGTGTGGTAGCCGCGATCCTTCACGAGATACATGCCGATCTTCTCGATCTCGTCGGGCGGGCAGCCGTGCATCGTCGAGAGCGTGATGTTGTTCGACAGACAGTCGGGAATATCGAGGTCGCGGATCGCGGGGTAGAGCTTCGCGATGGCGGCGATCTTCGCTTCCTTTTCCGCGCGGGCGTTGGCCATGCGGTCGAGGAACCGCTGCACGTTCGGCTTTTTGATGCCATCGAGGTTGTATCCGAGGCTCATGTTGAAGATGAAGCCGCGGCCACGCTTCGCGTCACGTCCGAGTTTGTGATTCAGCAGGTGGAGCAGGATCCAGGCGTTGAGATACTCGTCGAACGAGTCGTCGAGCTTCAGTTCCTGCGACCATTCGCAGTTGTAGCCCTCGTCCTGCGCGTCGATGCAGGGCTTGGAGACGTTCAGCTCGTCGAGCGTCTGGATCGTCTTCAGCTCGAGATACCGGCTGCCGCACAGCCACGCGGCGATCAGGTTCTGCGCCATCTGCGTGTGTGGGCCGGCCGCAACGCCGATCGGCGACTCCATCGGCGTGCCGAAGCGGGTCATGGTGAACGGATCGCCCTCGGAGGGCGTGAAAAACAGGCTTTCGTGGATACCGAAGATCTCTTTGCGCTCATCGTATTCGCGCAGGATCCACTCGGCGAGACGCTCGATCGAAACGCGTGCAAACTCTTTCGACATGGAAACAGGGCTCCTTGCCTTGGAATGAAAACTCTCTTCGCCGGCATTCTATCACAGATTTTCCCCCCACGAAGCTTGACGTGCCCACCCCCGCCGATGTTGAATACCCCGGAAATTCGATGGCTCTATGGAATGAAGGGTGGCTCGATGGCTTTTCTCCGTCTGATTGATCGTTCAGCATATATAATGATGGTTGCGATCGCCATCAGTCGCTCCGTCACGGTCGGTGCCTGGATGCTTGCGGTGCTGATAGCCGTGTTGATCGTGCTGCGCAGGCAACGGGGGGCCGAGTTCGCGTGGCTGCCGGACAGGCTTCTTCTCTGCCTGCCTCTCTTCTGGGCGATGGAACGGCTTGGAGATGCCCTGTTGCCCGGCTTGCCGATTGTGCCGGTGTTCGGGGGAATGGTCGTGTTGTCGCTGATCATCCTGGCAGCATCACGATCAAGCGGCCCGAAAGAACGGATAGCGCCCGAGCTCGAATGGGGAATGCTGCTGGCTCTTGCGTTTCAACTTGGGATTTCCCTCATGCTTCGGTATCTGACGGATCTCCATCCGGCGGAGGATTTCCGTGAACTGCTCTGGTTGACAGCCGCCTTTTACGGCGCGGTACCGATAAGCTATGCCGTTTTTTCGATCGGCTCGGAAGCCGGAGCGATCTTTCCCCTGGCAAAATCCCGATAGGCGTTGGTGAGAAGGCCGATCGAGAAGAAGGCCAGCATCGCCACTTCCTCGTCGCCAAAACTGTACTCGGTCAGTCCCGATCCGAGGAACGCCACGATGACGGGAAACGCCGCGTCAGCCATTCCCCGCTCCCAGAGCGGCAGATCGTTTGCGGCAACCATCAAGCACCACTTGCTGATGGCGGCCCAGAACCAGAAAAACGTCACCAGACCGAACATCCCTGTCATCGTCAGGATCTGAAGAAACGTGTTGTGGAGATGCCCGTAAATCCAGTTCTTCTCGCGCTCGGCAGGAGTCACGCGGTCCCGATAATGGGATTTGACATTGTTCATGCCGACGCCGAACACCGGGTGCTTCGTGAGGATGTTCAGGCCGATGCTCCAAATGCGGAGACGAATGTTTTTCAGCCCATCCGGCGTTGCTGCCGAGGTGTCGAACGCGTCCTGCCGATTGCTCATCGAGCGCTGAAGAACCGCGAGACCGCCGATGCTCAGCACGGTGACGCAGAGAACCGCGACAAGAGCCCTGGGGCTGCGTCGAAACATGCTCAACACCCCCAGGACAAGACCGATCACCGCTCCACGGGTGAAGGCCGCGAAAAACCCGAACATCTGCATGACCAGGGCTCCTCCCAGAAGCCACCGGTTTCGGGGGGATTCCTGGGGCATCATCAGCCACCGGAGAGTGATGATGATGAAGATCATCTGGCATTCGGCAAATGTCAGAGGCAGGGAGAAAAAACCCGACGTTCTTTCCCAGGTTCCTTGCAGGAAGAGGGTTTTCAGCGGACCGGCAACCGCAACCAGTGCTCCGGCACCTATGAGGCAGCCGGTGACGATTCTGCGCATGCCGCCGGACAACGCAGCTCCGAAGCTCGTGCTGAAGACCAGGATGAGCAGAAGCTTCCGCATTTCTCCGATGGCTTTGGTGGAATCCGCCGCCTGGGGCAGGGATAACAGGCAGGCGAACGCAAAGCCGAAATAGGCATGCTCGAATCCTGCCCACGGAACGGGCCCGGATGTTCTGAACAAGCTTTGGATTAGCCCCAGAAAAGCGATTCCGAGGCAAATCTGGGAAAGCGAAATGGAGAATCCCGCCGTCAGAGCGTAACCCATGAGGCCAAAAAAGGCGATTCGTTGTCCGGAAGTCGTTTCCACGGTGTCCGATCATATCCTGAACATGACGAACTTGTCCAACGATATCACCGGCGAATAAGGCTTGAACGCAGGTAATGCTGATTGTGTGAAACGTTGAATATTCCGTTCTCGGCTGATAGTATCTACAGACGGGAAAGCACCTGGGTTACGGTGATAGAGACCTCTCATCATGGTGAATGAACGATGAATACATGTGGTTCCTTCAAGCTCGTCCAGATTACGACTGTTCCCATGACACTGGGCTTTTTTACAGGCCATGTCGGGTATATGAAGGAACGCGGAGTCGAAACGGAAGTCATTTCCTCACCGGGGCCGGAACTCGACCGTTTTGCCGGACTCACGGGAATTGCCTGCCATCCGATTCCGATAGATCGTCGCCTGGCACCTGCAAGCGATGTGATTTCCCTCTTCCGGTTATACCGCCTGTTGAAAGAGCTGCGACCGGATATCGTCCATTCTCACACCCCCAAGGCCGGCCTGCTTGGAACGCTCGCAGCCAGGATGGCTGGTGTGAAATGCAGAGTGCTGTCGGTTTTCGGTCTTCCGCAAATGACAAAGTCGGGAGCGATGAAGACCTTGCTCGATATGACGACCCGCTTGTCGTGCAAATGTGCGGACCTCGTTTGGTGTGACAGCCCCTCGATGAGAGAATTCATGATACATCAACATCTTTGTCACGCCGGAAAGGTTGTCGTACTTGGACATGGAAGTGTCGGCGGAGTCGATGCCGCCCGGAAATTCAATCCGGATACGTATGGGGAAGATGTGCGGCGGGAAATACGATGCCGGTACGGCATTCCGGAAGGCGCACCGGTCATCGGATTTGTCGGGAGAGTCGTTTCTGACAAGGGTATGAATGAGTTTGCCCACGTCTGGCGTATCATCAGGGAGGAATTCCCCGAGATGCACCTCCTGCTGGTGGGAATTTTCGAGCCATCTGATCCATTGAAACGCGAGAATGAGGAGATGCTGCGAAATGACCCCCGTGTGCACTTGACGGGATGGTGTCATGATATTCCGCAACATCTGTCGATCCTGGATCTTCTCATCAATCCTTCCTATCGGGAAGGATTTGGGGTGGTTCATCTGGAAGCCGCAGCGATGGGGATTCCGGTGCTGGCTACACAAATTCCAGGTTGCAGAGATTCCGTTCAAGACGGTGTCACGGGCATTCTCGTTCCTCCTCGGGATATTACGGCATTGGAAAATGCCTTGCGTCGTTATGTCGGAGATGCTTCTTTGCGACTTCGACACGGGACAGCCGGAAGAATTCGTGTACAAAACCTTTTCCGTCCTGAATCGATTTCGGAGGCGCTCCTTACGACATACAGACGCCTGCTTGCATGACACATGGGTCCGGGATACTGTGAGGGGTTACGAACCTAACGGTGTTCAGCATGGCATCGCTATCTTGAACGTGACCCTCTGCGCTATCATACGAAACCGTATTGGCCACCTATATCGATCCGTATACACATCTGGGTTTGCTCTTTGTGTGAATGCCTAAATTAGCATCAAAAGCTGAATCGCGAGCCATGCTTCCACTCAATGGCGATCGACCAAATCGTCTGTTGCCAGTGGACTTTCGCACATTTTGATATGAGCCAGTACCGGAAAAGGCCGTTCCTCGG
>DAOOQQ010000107.1:0-11361 GCA_035388825.1 Candidatus Ozemibacteraceae bacterium | reverse complement strand
TGAACCCCGAGTCCTACGCCATCTGCAAGGCCGACATGCTCATCAAGGGCCAGGATATCGGGAACATCGTCTTCGGGAACACCCTCTCGTCCGACGGGATGCACGGGAAAACCTTCGACTACATGCTCTCGAATCCCCCGTTCGGCGTCGAATGGAAGAAGATCGAGCGCGAGATCCGGAAAGAGGCCGAGGAACAGGGCTACAACGGCCGATTCGGCCCCGGGCTTCCGCGCGTCAGCGACGGCTCCCTGTTGTTTTTATTGCACCTGATATCGAAAATGCGCCCGGCGAAGGACGGCGGCAGCCGGTTCGGGATCGTCCTCAACGGCTCGCCCCTGTTCACCGGCGGCGCCGGCTCGGGGGAGAGCGAGATCCGGCGCTATGTGCTCGAAAACGACCTCGTCGAGGCCATCATCGGCCTGCCCACCGACATGTTCTACAACACCGGCATCAGCACCTACGTCTGGATCGTCAGCAACCGCAAGCCCGCCCCCCGCAAGGGAAAGGTCCAGCTCATCGACGCCTCCGGTTTCTGGCAGAAGATGCGCAAGAGCCTGGGCAGCAAGCGCAAGGAGCTGAGCCCCGAGCACATCGACGAGATCACCCGCCTCTTCGGTGAGTTCAAAGAAGTCACCCGCGACGGCGTGCCGATCAGCCGCATCTTCAGAAACGAGGAGTTCGGCTACCGCACCATCACCGTCGAGCGCCCCCAGCGCGACGAGAAGGGCGAGATCCTTTTCGGCACGAAAGGCAAGGCGAAGGGAAAGCCCGTGCCGAACGCCGACCTGCGCGACACCGAAAACGTACCCCTGGACAAAGATATCGACGCATATTTCAAGCGCGAGGTCCTGCCCCACGCTCCCGACGCCTGGATCGACGAGGACAAGACGAAGATCGGCTACGAAATCCCCTTCAACCGCCACTTCTACGTCTTCAAACCCCCGCGCCCCCTCGCCGAGATCGACGCCGACCTGAAACTCGTCACCGACCGCATCCTGACCATGATCGGCGGCCTCTCGAAATGACCTTCCCGCGCTACCCGAAATACAAAGACAGCGGTGTAGAATGGCTCGGCAAGGTGCCTGAGCATTGGGTGGTCAAACGCATTGGTAGCCTGTTTCGACAGGTGGATGAGCCGGGTGATGAATCACTTCAAATATTGAGCGTATCGATCCATGACGGTGTTTCAGATAAGGAACTTGACGAGAAAGAGATGGATCGTAAGGTCACCCGCAGTGATGATCGAACAAAGTATAAGGCTGTTCAGCCTGGCGATCTTGTATACAACATGATGCGTGCATGGCAGGGTGGTTTTGGCACGGTTGCTGTTGCCGGCATGGTAAGCCCCGCCTACGTTGTTGCACGGCCAGTAACAAAGTATATGACTCTGTATATTGAACGTTTGCTGCGCACGCCACACGCTATCGAGCAAATGCGGCGATACTCTAAAGGTGTAACGGATTTTCGTCTTCGGCTCTATTGGGAGGAATTCAAGACGATCTCCGTTGTCCTTCCGGACGCCGAAGAGCAATTAATGATTTCTGAATTCCTGGACCGGGAGATGGCGAAGATCGACGAACTGGTGACAGAGCAGCGGCGGCTGATCGAACTGCTGAAGGAAAAACGCCAGGCCGTCATCTCCCACGCCGTCACCAAGGGCCTGAACCCCCACGCCCCCCTGAAACCCTCCGGCATCGAATGGCTGGGCGACATGCCGGAGCACTGGGAGCTAAAGCGGCTTAAGTATCTTGGCAAATCAATAATCGGACTGACTTACAATCCTGCAGAAATTGTTGATGAGGGGTTAGGAACCTTGGTACTTCGATCATCCAACATACAAGGTGGAAAGATTGTTTTCGATGACAATGTTTTCGTCTCGACTACAATTCCTGAGGATCTGATTACGCAGCTTGGTGATATTCTCATATGCTCGCGAAACGGCAGCAGAGCGTTGATCGGAAAGAACGCCTTGATCGACGAATCCTCCGCAGGGCTAACCTTTGGCGCATTCATGACTGTTTTTCGCAGTTCACACAGTTCATATCTTGCTTGTGTCCTGAACTCACCACTCTTCGAATTTCAATCTGGCGCATTTCTCACATCAACCATCAACCAACTAACGTCGGGAGTATTAAATAATTTCGAAGTTCCGTTCCCGCCTGAAGATGAACGGGACCAGATTGCATTGTATCTAGAAAGAGAAATCACCAGATTCGACGCCCTCGTCGCCGAGGCCCAGCGTGCCATTGATCTGTTGCAGGAGCGTCGCACGGCGCTGATCTCCGCCGCCGTCACCGGGCAGATCGACGTGCGGCGGTTGGAGGGGGCGCATGAGCGGGGGTAATCGCAGGTCGATACGGCTGCCGGGGTATGATTACGCCCAGCCGAACGGGTATTTCATCACTCTCTGCACCTTCGGGCGGCAGCACCTGGTCGGGGAGTTCATCGATGGCAGGCTGCGCCTCAACGAACTCGGGGAAATCGGCGCTTCCGAATGGCTGAAAACTCCCACGATCCACTCCGAAATCGAACTCGCCGAATGGGTGGTCATGCCCAACCATTTCCACGCCATCGTATTTATTCGTTGGAGCCCGCCCCCAATAATTCCTTGTTCGGGCGACCGGCCGGTCGCCCCTGCGCCTACGGCGCCGCCGCATGCGGCGGGAGGAAGGCCGAACGGGCCGCCGCCGAAATCCCTCGGGGCGATGGTCGGGGGTTTCAAGGCGGGCGCCACCAGCGCTATCAACGCGAAGCGCGGGACGCGCGGGGCGAGGATCTGGCAGAGAGATTACTATGAACATATCATCCGCGATGAATGGGCGCTGAGCCGCATCAGGGCATACATCGCGAACAATCCGGCAAAATGGTCCTACGACCGCCAGAATCCACACGCGGCACCTCAACCCTCCACCGTCCGCGAGGAGCCCCAGCCATGGGACGTCTGAAAACCCGTGACACACATCTGGTTTTTCCGATATTCCTTCCGGGCGGGGATCGGCAGGACGGCTACGCGGCTTGACGGGGTCGATTCTTCGGGATATCGTTTTACGATGAGGTTATCGATGGCCACGGAGGGTATATGAGCGTCGTGAAGGTTTCCCCGAAGTTTCAGATCGTTATTCCCGAAGCGGTCCGCAAGAGCATGAACATCAAGCCGGGCGAACGGATCCAGGTGTTCCAGTTCGAGAACCGGATCGAGCTCGTTCCCGTGAGAAGCATGAAAGAGATGCGGGGCTTTTTGAAAGGGCTTGATTCCAGGATCGAACGGGAGCCGGACCGGCCATGAACCTCGTCGACTCCTGCGGCTGGCTCGAGTACTTCGCCGACGGCCCGAATGCCGACTTCTTCTCGGTTGCGCTGTTCAAGACCGAACAACTGATCGTTCCGACGATCTGCATCTACGAGGTTTTCAAGAAGGTCCTGTCCGAGAGGGACGAAGATGCGGCATTCCAGGCCGCGGCCATGATGCGGCAGGGCCAGGTCGTCGAGTTGGACGACGTCCTCGCGATCTCCGCCGCCCGAATCAGCCGGGATTTGAAGATTCCCATGGCGGATAGTATTATTCTGGCAACTTCAAAACGCTACGATGCCCTGATCTGGACCCAGGATGAACATTTCAAGGGTATCCCACAGGCAAACTACCGAATAAAAAAGAAGGCGAAATGATAAAAGCCCGGGACACGGGACACACACCTGGTTCTTGTATCCGAACCCGTCGAAAGGATGGAACTGTCAGCGAATGAAGGCAGAAGCACCAAGCCTCGGTTCGGAGAAGTGTTCCCAGAAAAGGTTCCCAGAAAGAATCATGAAAAGGTTCCCTGAAAAAACCGGGACTCACACCTACGGAAAAACCCGTGACACATTCCTGGTTTTTGAAAAGGCTGGCTTATGAGCATCACACCCAAGACCATCCAGATATTCCTTCCGGGCGGCGATCCGCGAGGGATCCGCGTGGCGGAGATAACGACCCGCATCGTGCAGGTCATCGAAGTTCCGCGCAGCCTGCTCCAGGAATTCCTGAAAATGCCCGAGAGCGGCCAGGTTGCGCTGTATTTCCTCTTTGGCGAAAGCGAGGACGGCGCCGAGCAGAAAGTCTACATCGGACAGACCGGCGATTTGCGAACCCGCCTCGCGAGCCACAACCAGAAGAAAGATTTCTGGCAGAGGGCTCTGGTGCTGATATCCCGCACCAACAGCCTGACCCAGACCCATGCGCTGTTCCTCGAATGGCATTGCCTTCAAGCAACCCGCAAGGCCGGACGGTATATCGACGAGAACGGGAACAGTGGCAGCAAACCCCACACGCCGGCACCCCTCGCCGCCGATTGCCTGGAGATCTTCGAAACGGGACGCACCCTTCTCGCAACCCTCGGCTACCCGATATTCGACCTGGTCGTCACAACCGACGACACGTCTACGCCGGAGGAGACGTTCTACTGCAAGGTCACAGGCGGTGAGGGGCGTGGGCTGTATACTCCCGAGGGCTTTGTCGTATTGAAGGGATCAGTGGGCCGACGAGCGAACCATCCCTCGATCATCGGTTCCAGCGATGAGCGTTTCCGGAAGAGGCTTGTGGAACAAGGGGCGATGACTGAAAAGGGCGACACCGTGGTGTTCCCGAAAGATCACCTCTTCCATTCCCCCAGCATGGCCGCCGTTGCCCTGCTGGGCCGCACCGCCAACGGCTGGAAAGAGTGGAAGAACAAGGCCGGCAAAACCCTGCACGAATTGAAACGCCTGGCCATCGAGGAAAATTCATGAGCCTTCACCAGGAAATAAAAAAACCTGGGGCGCACAACTGTTTTTTTACCAGACACCGTCGAAAGCATGGGGTTGTGAGCGAATGAATCTGAAGGAATTGAAGGCCCAGATCGGTCTTGGCGAAGACAGTCGTCGGCAGTTCAAGGAAGACGTGACCAACATCGATTCCCTGGCCGCCGAGATGTCCGCCTTCGCCAATTCCAAAGGCGGCATGATCTTCCTCGGGGTGGCTGATGACGGCTCTCTGACCGGGCTGAAACAGACCGATGTGGCGCGGTTGAACCAGATGATCGGCAATGCGGCCTCCCAGCATGTTCGCAGTCCGCTGATCGTTCGCACCGAAAACGTCTGTGTCGGCAAAGGCCGCGTCGTCATCGTGATCACCGTCCCCGATGGCGAGGACAAGCCGTATTTTGACAGGCACGGCGTCATCTGGCTCAAAAACGGATCCGACAAGAAACGGGTAAACGCCAAGGAGGAACTTCGGCGCCTTTTCCAGAGCGCCGACCAGTTCCATGCCGACGAACTCCCGACCAACGCGGGCATCGACAGGCTGGACACACTCCGTTTCCGGGATTTCCTGCGGGATGTCTATTCCCAGGAACTGCCGGCCTCTCCCGGACAACTGACCCGCCTCTTGCAGAACATGAACCTTGCCGCCGCCAACGGGAAACTGAATCTGGCAGGCGTCCTGCTTTTTGCCGAGCGCCCGGAATGGATCAAGCCCCAGTTCATCATCAAGGCCATCCGCTACCCCGGCAATGACATTCATTCCACCGACTACCTCGATTCCGAAGACTTCTCCGGCCCATTCCAGAAAGTGTTCGAGGGCGCCATCTCCTTCGTGATGCGCAATCTCCATCGCATCCAGGCCGGTCGCGGCGTCAACTCCCCGGGCCGACCGGAAATTTCCCCGGTTGTCTTCGAAGAGCTGCTCGTGAACGCTCTCGTCCACCGCGACTACCTGGTCAGCGCCAGCATCCGCCTTTTCATTTTCGACGACCGCGTGGAAATCATCAGTCCGGGACACCTCCCCAACAACCTGACGGTCGAACGCATCCGGGTCGGCATCTCCAATATCCGCAATCCCATTCTCGGCTCCTACGTGGCCAAGGGCCTTCTGCCCTACAAAGGGCTGGGGTCAGGCATCAAGCGGGCGTTGGAGGCATGGCCCGGCATTTCCTTCACCGATGATCGCGAAGGGTGTATCTTTACCGTCACCGTTCACCGCAAACCCGGAAAAGGTTCCCAGAGACATTCGGGCCGAATTTCGGGAAGTTCGGCGAGCGGAGCAGGCGGCGGATCCAAAGCCACCGGCGCTGATTCGGATAATGTTTCCGGTCCCCGCAATAAGAGACACTCCGGAAACAGTTCCCAGAAAATGGCTGAAAATGGTTCCCAGAAGAGGTTCCCAGAAAAAGGTTCCCAGAAGACATCCGGGAAGATACTGGCGTTCATGCAGGCAAATCCTTCGATCACCATCGCCAGGCTGGCAACGTTGCTGGGAATATCCGACCGGGCTGTCAAGAAATCGATCGAGCGTCAGAAGAAGCTGGGCCACATCCGGCGTATCGGTCCCGATAATGGCGGCCGCTGGGAGATATCGGCATGAATCTGCACAAGGAAATCAGCTTCGAGACGGAGATCTGCCGGCACCTCGGCGGTCACGGGTGGTTGTATAACGAAGGCGATGCAACGAGCTACGACCGGTCGCGGACGCTGTTTCCGGCTGATGTGACGGCCTGGGTTCAGGAGACGCAGCCGCAGGCATGGGAGATTTTGGCCAAGAACCACGGGGCGAAGGCCGAAGAAATACTTCTCACCCGCCTGCGCGACCAGATCGATCAGCGCGGCACGCTCGATGTGCTGCGCCACGGCATCGAGCTGATAGGCCTGAAGAAGCCGCTTCTCCTGGCCCAGTTCAAGCCTGCGTTGGCCATCAATGAGGAGATCCTGGCCCGGTATCAGGCGAACAGGCTCCGGGTGGTGAGGCAGGTGAAGTATTCGCTGAACAATGAGAACTGCCTCGATCTCGTGCTGTTCCTGAACGGCGTTCCGGTGGCGACGGCAGAGCTGAAAACGGATTTCACCCAGAGCGTCGGCGACGCCATCGACCAGTACCGGTTCGACCGGCATCCACACCCAAAAGGTCAGCCCGCGGAGCCGCTCCTGTCCTTCCCGAACGGGGCGCTGGTGCATTTCGCCGTGAGCAACACCGAAGTCCACATGGTGACCAGGCTGGACGGCCCGGCGACCAGGTTCCTGCCCTTCAATCAGGGCGATGACGGCGCCGCCGGCAATCCCGTGAATCCGGCCGGCGGCCATCGCACCGCGTATCTGTGGGAGCAGGTCTGGGCGCGGGAAAGCTGGCTGGAGATCCTCGGGCGATATATCATCGCCCAGCGAAACAAGAAGAAGCAGATCGAGAAGATCATCTTTCCCCGGTATCATCAGCTCGACGTGACGAGAAAACTCCAGGCCGCCGTGCTCGCCGACGGGGCGGGCGCCAAGTATCTGATCCAGCACTCGGCGGGATCGGGCAAGACGAACTCGATCGCCTGGTCGGCGCACTTCCTGGCCGAGCTGCACGATGCGGAGCACAGGAAGGTTTTCGACACCGTGCTGGTGGTGTCCGACCGCAACGTGATCGACTCCCAGCTCCAGGAGGCGCTGTTCGACTTCCAGCGCACGACCGGCGTGGTGGCGACGATCACGAACAAAGACGGCAGCAAGAGCGGCAAACTCGCGGAAGCCCTTTCCGGCGACAAGAAGATCGTGGTCTGCACGATCCAGACCTTCCCGTTCGCCATCGAGGCCGTCCGGAAGCTTGCCGCCACCCAGAACAAGCGCTTCGCCGTCATCGCCGACGAGGCGCACAGTTCCCAGAGCGGCGAGGCGGCGGCGAAGCTGAAGGCGGTGCTTTCCCCCGAAGAGATCGCCGAACTGGACGACGGAGGGGAAGTGAGCACGGAAGACCTCCTGGCCGCGCAGATGACGGCACGGGCGGACGACCGGGGGATCACCTTCGTGGCGTTCACGGCGACGCCCAAGGCGAAGACGATGGAGCTGTTCGGCACCCGGCCAGACCCGACGCAGCCGGCCGGGCCGGGGAATCTTCCGGCGCCGTTCCATGTGTATTCCATGCGGCAGGCTATAGAAGAGGGGTTCATCCTCGACGTGCTGCAGAACTACACGACCTACAAGCTGGCCTTCAAGCTGGCGCACGAGGGCAAGGACTACGACGAGAAGACCGTCGAGCGCAGCACGGCGCTCAAAAGCATCATGGGCTGGGTGAAGCTGCATCCCTACAACATCGCGCAGAAGGTGCAGGTCGTCGTCGAGCATTTCCGGGAATACGTGGCGCCGCTGCTGAGCGGCAAGGCCAAGGGGATGGTCGTCGTCGGCAGCCGCGTCGAGGCCGTGCGCTGGAAGCTGGCGATCGAAAAATATATTAAAGACTATGGATATCAGATCGGCACCGTGGTCGCCTTCTCGGGCGAGGTGAACGACAAGGAAACCGGGCCGGACGGATTCACCGAGAACAGTCACCTTCTCAACCCGAACCTGCGGGGCCGCGACATCCGCGAGGCGTTCAAAAGTGACGAGTATCGGATCCTTCTCGTGGCGAACAAGTTCCAGACGGGCTTCGATCAGCCGCTGCTGTGCGGCATGTATGTGGACAAGCGGCTGGCCGGGATCCAGGCCGTGCAGACGCTTTCCCGGCTGAACCGCGCCCACCCCGGCAAGGACACCACCTACGTTCTCGACTTCGTGAACGAGGCCGAGGACGTGCTCACCGCGTTCCGGATGTATCACACCACCGCCGAGCTCGCCGCCGCCACCGATCCGCACCTGGTTTTCGACCTGCGGGCCAAGCTGGATGCCGCCGGCCATTACGATGAGTTCGAGGTGGACCGGGTCGTGGAGGCGGAGCTGAAGGGGGCCAGGCAGAGCGAGCTCGTCGCGGCGATCACCCCCGTGGCGGACCGCCTGATGAAGCGCTACAAGGCGGCGCAGAACGCCCTGAACATCGCGAAGGCGATCTCGGATGAAACGGGCGAGCAGGCGGCGCAGGACGAGATGAACGCCCTGGCCCTTTTCAAGACCGACATGGGGTCATATATTCGGCTCTATACATTTTTGTCGCAGATTTTCGATTACGGCAACACGGCGCTGGAGAAACGCTCGATCTTCTTCCGGCGGCTGAGGCCCCTGCTGGAGTTCGGCCGCGAGCGCGAGGGGATCGACCTCTCGAAGGTGGTGATGACGCATCATCATCTGAAGAAGATCGCCCAGCCCGGCATGCTGCTCGGCAAGGGCGAAAAGCCGGTGTTGTATCCGGTCGCCGAGGCTGGAAGCGGGGCGGTCCGGGAGAAGGCGCGGGCGTATCTGGCCGAGATCATCGAGAAGGTGAACGACCTGTTCGAAGGCGATCTGACCGACCAGGACAAGCTCGTCTACGTGAACGACGTCATCAAAGGCAAGCTGATGGAGTCGGAGGTTCTGCGGAAGCAGGCCGCGAACAACACCAAAGAACAGTTCGCGAACTCGCCCGACCTGAAGACCGAGCTGATGAACGCCATCATGGCCGCCCTGGACGCGCACAACCTCATGAGCACCCAGGCCCTGAACTCGCCGAGGATCCGGAGCGGAATGAAAGACATCCTGCTCAACCACGCGGGCTTATGGGAAAGCCTGCGGGAAGCGAAGGTATCGAACCCACCGGAATGAAAACAGGTCGCGATTTGCGACCTGTTCGGTTGGTTGAAGCTTGAACCTCCCAAGAATGGGAGAGACTCTCAATAGGTCGTGCTGGTTCGACGTTTCACGCCGGTCAACAGGATGATTCCCGTTTCGGTGTCGAGTTCGAAGAACACCCGCCAATTCCCAACGCGCATACGCCACCCGGCCCCGCCTTCGAGCTTACGGATCTCGGCCCCGGCAGGATCGAGAACGAGTCGATCAACGGCGGCGATGATTCGCCGGGCATCGGCGGACGGAACGGCGTTCAGATCTTTTGAAAATCTCTTGGTTGGTGACAGCTTCCAGTGCATTACCGGCCCGCCCGTTTCTTTTTGATGGCTTCCCAATCATCCACCCGGCCCGCCTTGGCGTCATCCCTGGCTTCCCTCAACCCCTCGCGTTCCTCATCGGTTAAGGGCTCATCGTCGAGAGGGGCATCATGCAGGGCTTTCAAAAGCGGATCATCGGGAGAAATGCGGGTTCCTCCGAATCGCTTTCGGAGCATGTCGAGAATCATATCCTTGATGGTTCGGCCTTCGGCGCTTGCCGTGGTCTTGATCGCCCGGTGAAGGTCCTCGGGCAGTTTCAGCACGTAGGATTTCGTGGTCATGGTTCGCTCTCCGATATGCTTCATTACGTATATTATGTATGTAATGAATATAACCCGACCCATGAACCGCCGCCACCGGAAATTCTAGGAACGTGATACAGGTTTCGAAAAGAACCAGGTGTGTGTCCCGGATTTTCTAAACCCGATACCCCGGTTTGATACCCCGGTTGCGACACAAAGCGAGCGGTAGCATCGTTGACAGTGATACTGCTTGGTGATACTATTATCTTGTGAACACGAAGCAGCGAAAGACGCTTGAGGCGATCTTTGAAATGCCCACGCGTTCAAATATCGCTTGGAACGATGCAGAATCCTTGCTGATGGCATTGGGCGTGGAATGCGAAGAAGGGCGGGGATCGCGTGTCAGGTTCATCCTGAACGGCGTATTCGCGGTGTTTCATCGTCCACATCCGCACAAGGAAACTGACAAAGGCGCGGTTGGATCGCTGCGGAGATTTCTGACAGAAGCGGGGGCAAAGCCATGTTGACGTATAAAGGCTATGTCGGCATCGTCGAGTTCGACGATGAAGCCAACATCTTTCACGGCGAGGTCATCGGCATCCGTGATGTCGTCACGTTTCAGGGGCAGAGCGTCGAAGAGATTCGCGAAGCCCTGAAAGACTCGGTTGACGACTACATCGACATGTGCCGCAAACATGGGAAGGAGCCTGAAAAGCCTTTTTCCGGGAAGCTTGTGTTACGCCTGGAATCAGAGCTTCACCGCCGGGTAGCCTGTGCCGCTCTCCGCGAAGGGAAGAGCATAAACAAATGGATTGCCGACACCCTCAAAGATAAAGCCGCATAAAGACAGCCGACAATACGATCGAACTGGTCGCATATCGCGACCGGTTCATGCAAATTGGCATGTCCGCCACCCAAAAGAACGGCCCCGGCTCACGGCTCGGCAGGTGAGACCCGGCGCCTCTAACGCCGTGGTCTGGGGGTAACCTCGTTCTCGAACGGTGCTGATACCCCCGGAAATACCCCCGGATTTCTCCGAAGAAAGCCGGTAAATAGACGCTGAAAACGAAAAACCCGCCAAATGGCGGGTTCTCCGTTGATACAAGAATAGCCCCAGGGGCTATATCGGAAGGTATATAAAAGCCTCATCAGCACGGGATTTCCCTTTCGGGCAGTTCTAAAAATACCCCCAGAAATACCCCCAGCCGTTCGGCGCTTGAGCGGTTCGCGAATCTGAATATTATTCAACGACAACGCGACGGCCGCCACCCAAAAAGAACGGCCCC
>DAOOQQ010000106.1:0-11489 GCA_035388825.1 Candidatus Ozemibacteraceae bacterium | reverse complement strand
CGCGTTAACGCGATCGCTCCCGGAACCATTGCTCTTGGTAATGTTGCTGCTATTCGTCCTCAGCAGAGTGGCGACAAGAAGTTCGATGTCGAATTCGGTGGCAAGGGTCCTCTGGGCAAGAACGGCCACTGGGATTATGACCTGGGCTTCGCTTATACCGACTATCAGATGGATATCGTTGCTGGTAATATCACTGCTGGTGGTCTGGGTGTCCAGAACAACTGGATCAGCCCCGAAATGCAGGGTTGGATGGGCCACGCCGCTGTGAAGTGGGATTCCAAGAAAGAATGGGCCGCGAAACTCGGTTACACCTTCGCTGACGACGAGACCGTTGGCGGTATCGCTCTCAACAACGACAAGCGCTACGAAGACGGCATCGAGACCCCCTATGAAGATATCTCTCGCGGTAACCAGTATTTCCGCAATGGTCTTCTGAACATGAGCGCTCTCAAGCTCCAGGTCGAGTATCGCCCCCGCAACACCAAGCACTACTTCCGCTTGGCTGGCGACATGCTTGATGAGCTGAAGGACACCGTTGACAATGATCTGGCCAAGATGGGCGCCGCTTCGATGAATGGTCTGGCTGATTGCTATGCCAACTCCGCGGCTCGCGCTAACAAGGCCAATACGATCTATGACCAGTATAATAACTTCAACACCAACGATCCGAAGGCGACCGTCCTGACCTTCGAGTATCGCTATCAGCTCGCTGAGAACACCCGCATCCGCGTTGGCTACACCGCCTTCGACATGACCGGCGATGCGCGGACCAACGTCTCCGCTGGTGAAGGTAAAGCTGGCCGCGATTGGGATTACAACATGTTCTGGGCTGAGCTCTACAGCCGCTTCTAATCCCATAGCTTAACCCGTCCTCAAAGAGCCCCGCGAAAGCGGGGCTCTTTCCTTACCCGGCAATCCGACCGCTTCGCGAACCGCCCGCCACCCCCCCCTTCCCTCGCGACATGTTGAAAAGACAACGCACCACAGAGTCACAGAGACACAGAGCTATGACATTTTCAAGGACTCTGTGGCTCGTCCTCTCTCCCGAAAGCGTGGTTGGCTGGCAATTGACAAGCGTAACGGATTGCGTTACGATTGTAGTGATGATCAAGTCATTCCGCTGCAAGGAAACAGAGCGTCTGTTTCATCGCGAAATCACGCGCCGACTTCCCTCCGAGATTCTCGAGGCCGCGCGCATGAAACTCGAGATGCTGGATGCCGCGGAGGTGATTGAAGATCTGCGTGTTCCTCCCTCCAACCATCTCGAAAAATTATCTGGAAAAAGATCGGGGCAACACAGCATCCGTATCAACCGGCAATGGCGGATTTGCTTCCGCTGGCAATCAGGAAGCGCCCATGAGGTTGAGATCGTTGATTACCATTGAGGTGAACGTATGAATACAAAGAAACTTCCTCCGATCCATCCCGGCAGGATCCTCCTGAAAGAGTTTCTCGAGCCGTTCGGGCTGACCCAGTATAGGCTCGCCCAGGATATCGGCGTTCCCCGCCGTCGTATCAACGAGATCATCCATGGTCTCCGGGGGATCACGGCCGACACGAGCCTGCGCCTGGCCAGATTTTTCGGCCTCTCCGATCGGTTCTGGCTCAACCTGCAGACCCGATTCGACGTGGAAGTCGAAAAGGATCGACTGGCCGATCGACTCGACCACGAGGTGAAAATTTTGAAAGTGGCGTAACCACGGTGGAACTCATGAAAAAGCAGATTACCAAAGGTTTCGTTGAGGTCCGCTTTCTCGTGCCGGAACTCAGGCTCAAGGAGATCAAGAAAATCGTGGGATGCCTGGGCGGAGTTCCGACGGATGATGACGCGCCCGGTATCCCTCTCGAAAAGGCGTTTCCCGCATTGCATGCCGGCATCACATTGCGCGGGTACAGGCAGCGTGACGGGCTGTCTCAGGTTGAACTGGCCGAGAAACTCGGCGTGAGGCAGAGCAACATTTCCGAGATCGAAAGCGGCAAGCGCCCCATTGGCAAACGGTTGGCCTGCAAGTTGGCCGCCGTTTTCCACACCGGCTACAAAGTCTTTCTCTGACCGGCCAAGGACAATTTGGGGCGCTTTGTGAAGCGCTCCTACGCCTGATTGCATTACCCGTGAGGAGGGAAAATCATGATAACGAAGCCGTATAAGGAATCTTTGCTTGAATCGTTGAAAGATCCTGAAGAAGCGGCGGCATATCTGAACGCCTCCCTGGAGGATGCGATCGAAGAAGGTGACAATAGAGGCTTTTTGCTCGCTCTTCGAGATGTTGCGGAAGCTCAGGGATTTCGAGAAATGGCCACAAAAGCACATCTCAACAGGGAAAGCATGTATAAGATGCTTTCCGCCAAGGGAAATCCTGAATTCTCGAGCCTCTGGAGACTGTTGTACTCACTGGGACTTGGCTTGAAAATTCAACCATTGCCCGTTCAACGCCAAAAAGCGGCATGACGGTACGGAGAGTGACCAATCTGAACGTCGACTGTTCCGTTTCTGCTCGCGGTGGCGCGAAGGTTTGTTGACAAAAAAAGACCGGGCCTTCTACCATACGTCGAAACAGGTCATTTCATTGGAGGAGACGAAACTCATGAAGAAACTCGTTTGTGGTCTCGTGATCGTGCTTGCGATGGCGGCTGCGCCGGCGTTTGCCGGGCTGATCGATCTGGTGCCGGCCGATTCGCCGTTCGTGCTGAATCTGAATATGGGCAAGCTGCTCGCGTTCGAACCGATGAAGGCGATGGTCGACGAGACGTTCGGAACGGGCACCCCTGAAGGCAAGAAGGCTCTCGAAGAGTTCGTCGCCAAGCTCGGCTTCGATCCCTTCAAGCAGCTCGCCAACGTGATGGTCTACTCGTCGGAAGCCGGATTCAAGGTCGAAGACATGCGTGACCACGTCGGCATCCTCGTCGACGGCTCGTTCGACGCCAAGAAACTGGTCGAAGGCATCAAGGCCGACACCGAGCTGATGAAGCAGGTCGACCTCGTCGGATTCGAGGGCCTGACCGCGATCGCCGGCAAGGACAGCGGCCGCAAGGCGGCGTTCCTCGACGATAAAACCGCCGTCATGGGCGCCGATGAGATCATCAAGACCACCGCGACCGTGAAGAGCGGCAAGGCCAAGGCCCTGGCGGCTGATCCGGCCTTCGCCGGCATGCTGAAGAAGGTCGACGCGAACGCCGGCATGTGGGGCTGCGCCCTTGTCACCGCCGACATGAAGGCCCAGGCGAAGTCCAACCCCGTCAGCGCCCCTCTGGCCGCCGCCAATGCCATGTTCCTCAGCGTCACCTTCGGCAAGGATATGGGCATCCACGCTGCCGCCGAAGTGGCCAAGGCCGATGAGGCCGCGGCCGTCGCCGAGTGCGTCAAGAACTACGTCGCGATGTTCAAGGCATGGGCCGTCGATGTGCCCGAGCTGGTCGACGTGTTCAAGATGGCGAAGATCGAGACCGCCGGCACGACCGTGAAGTTCGGTCTGAACATGCCCAAGGCCCAGTTCGACACCTTCATCGCCAAGATGCAGGAGCGCCTTGCCGCCCCGGCCACCCCTGCCGCTCCCGCCGCGAAGTAACTCCGCGCGGGGATATTCCCTGTTGATCCGAAACGCCGCCCTGGCGATGTGCCGGGGCGGCGTCGTCAGTTCTGGTGACCCGGCCGGTTCAGTTTTTCCCGCAAAATAGCGGAGACGAACACCGGAATCCTCAGCATCCGGCGGAACCTCGAGGGTTCCCTATACAGCCGGAACAGCCACTCGAGGGCGAATCGCTGCATCCAGAGCGGTGCGCGCGGCAGGCGACCAGAAAGGACGTCGAAGCTGCCCCCGACGCCGATGGCGATCATGCCGCGAGCGAACGGCCGCAGCTTCGCGATGAACTCCTCCTGACGGGGGACGCCCATCGCGACGAAGACCAGGCGGGGCCGTGCTGCGAGGATCAACCGGATGACTTCCGTTTCCTCGGCAGAGTCCGGTGCGAAATACCCGTGATGCGTGCCAGCCACGGAAAGCCCGGGAATACGCTCTCTGATCTGCTCGACGGCCGTCTCGATGATTCCCGGCCTGGCGCCGACGAAATAGACGGACTGCTGCGCTTCGGATGCCAGGCGACACAGGTCGTCCACGAGCCCCACGCCCGGAATGCGTTCGACGATCGGCGTGCCGAGGACATCCGCCGCCCAGACGAGGCCGGCTCCGTCGGGGAGAACGAGGGAAGCCTGGCTCAGGGCCTGCGCGAACGAGCGGTCATGCCGGGCGCGTTCGAGAGCGAGGGAATCCGCGGTGATCAGGTGGTGAAACCCGTCTCCCGTTCCGAGCCACGCGGCGATCTGCGCCAGGGCGTTCTGGCGGGAAATCGCGTCGACCGGTGAGCCGAGGATCGTGATCCGTTTCCGCTCGTCGGCGGCTTCCGGACTGGAAGCAGCCGGGCCACGGCCTTCCGTGGCCATGGGGCGGGCGAGAATCCGGATGAACCAGGCCAGGGTGGCGACGATGAGGACGGCGAGGGCAAGATAGCCCCAGGACGCGGAGCGGCTCGCGTAGAGCAGGATCGCGAAATTCGGGGCCAGGAATACCAGACCGGCGATCAGGACGAGGCGTCGGCGCGGCAGATTCCAGGCAAAAGACCGGTGACGTCGGGCGGGGTCCGGCTCGTACAGCTCGTTTCCGAGATAGGAGAGGAAAATGAGCAGGCTGACGAACGCGGGAGGGAGCACGAGGACGGCTGCCGGGACGAGAAGCCCGATGGCCAGAAGGGTTTTGGATCGGCCGAGCATCGAAAGGGCGGCGAGAAGCCAGCCGAGGGCGAGATGCCCCGAGCTTCCCAGAAGGAGCCGCCGTCCCAGGGCGGCCGACACCAGCACCAGAGCCGGCGTGACGATCATCGAGAGGGTGAACGGAAAGGCGGCGGCGGGTGTCGCGTCCTGCCCGGAAAAGAAGAGCAAAAAGGTGAGCCCGCTTCCGAGACACAGCAGGGAAGGCATGCCAAAAATATATGATGAAATATAGAGGCTGAGGAGGATCGGAACCGGCCAGGATACGGACAACACGATTCCGAGCGGGAACGACGGGTGGGTGACGGTCACTCCCGCCCAGGCCCCGCCGAGAAAGACGAGAAGCAGATAAGGAAGCAGAACCCGCCAGGAGATCAGGCCAAGATCGTGCAGAAAGCCGAGAACTGCGCAGGCGATCGTGCCGGCAAGCAGGGTGACCGTTTCGGAGGAGGTTGCCGGTTCCGGGGAGAGGAAGGCGATGAGGGCTCCCAGAACGACGGGGAGGCCGCCGATATATGTGCCGCGTCCAAGGTGTTGGGTTGCCCGTTCGATCTGGGCGACGCCGGGAACGCGCAGGGAGATGAAAAGCAGCGAAAGCGCGATTCCCGTTGCGGTCACGAGAATGCTCAGGGAAAATATCCAACCGATCGTCAACCCGTCCATGAGGGAATTATCGGCAGGAATCGCTGCGGCGGAAGAGGAGGTCGATCGGCCGGCACGCGCGGGTCACGGGGCGCCCGTGAGTTCCCACTTGACGATGTAGTAGACGAAGCCGCCGAGGATGAAAAACTCGGAGTAGGCCATCAGCGGGTATACCTTGCGTTTGGCGTCCCACCAGTCCCAGAAAAAGTTGAGGGCGTCGAACACGGTCAGCAGGATCTGCACGATCCAGTAGGCCGCGACGAACACCGCCGTCAGATACGCCGGAATGATGTAATAGAGCGCCATGCGATGCATCGTAACACACTCGAAGAACGGGTTCAATGGCAGACCGGGAGGAGCGCAATCCATTTTCTGACAGGGAGAGGGCATCGATGCACGGGAGGTGCTGGCCGTGCTCGGTTTCGGTTGCGGAACGGTGGGGAACGGGCTAGTATGCCGTGGTCATGAATGCCGTGTCTGCGGGGAACACCAAAAGTCCCAACCTCACTGTCGAGGCTGCTTTTGCTGAGTTGCGAAAGAGGTTCCCCTTCGAGGGATACATCGATTCCGCTGAGGATGGAATTCGCAACATCGCCTCGACAGTTGCGACGGTTCTTTCCCCGGGAGCGACGGTTCTGGATTTCGGTTCCGGGCCTTGTGATAAAACGGGCATTCTTCAGCTGATGGGCTATCGGTGTTCGGCCATCGATGATCTGGGGGACGATTGGCATCATCTCGGTGACAACGAGGAGCGCATACTCTCCTTCATCCGCTGGTGTGGAATCGATTTCCATCATGCGTCACCGGGCAGTCTGACGAAAATGAACGGCAGAGATTTCGATCTGTTGATGCTCAACGACGTTCTCGAGCACCTGCACGAGTCGCCTCGGGAGTTGATGAATCAGCTTCTGAGTTCTGTCCGCCCCGGGGGACTGGTTCTGATCACTGTCCCCAATGCGGGAAATATCCGGAAGCGGCTTGCGCTGCTCTGGGGCAGAACCAATCTTCCTGCGTATGAATTGTATTACTGGCAGCCGGGACGATGGCGAGGCCATATCAGGGAGTATGTGCGTTCAGATCTGGAACAATTGGCTTCTTATCTTGGTCTCACGCCTCTCCAGTTACGGGGATGCGATCATATGATGAGCAAGGTGCCCGGTCGCTTGCGCGGTCTTTATGGCCTCATAACGGGGGTGTTCGACGGGTTCAAGGACACCTGGATGATGCTCGGCAGAAAGCCGGCCGATTGGCAGCCGCGCACGGAGCTTCCCCGGGAAGAGCTGGAGCAGATCCTGAGAAAATATAGTGCATACAATTATAAGTGATGCCGCCTATTGAATCATCGCTCCGTATCGACTATAGTGGTGCGCCATGGACAATCCGACTCCTCCAACATCGCTGATCTGCTTCGGCCCTCTGCCTCCGCCCGTCAACGGGCACACGCTGGCCTTTCAGTTGGGCATGAATGGATGCAGGAGTCGGGGATTCCGGCCACGGGTGATTGATTACAGTCCGCGCTGGCCGACGAAAAGATGGCTTCCCGGTGGTCGGATGGTGGAATATCTGTTCATCCTCGGGCGATATCTTGCCGCTTTGGTGATGGGGCGGCCGGGAACGGTGTACATCACGCTCAATCAGTCCGTCGACGGGATGTGCCGGGACCTGTTTCTGATGAAAACGGCATTCATGGCGGGCTGTCGAGTGGTCGTTCACATCCATGGCGGCTGCTATGATACGATTCTCCGCCAGGCCCCCGGCATTCTCCGCAACGGCGTGGTGCGCGCCCTCGCGCGATGTGACACCGTGATCCTTCTCAGCGAACGGTTGCGAGGGATGTTCGACCAATGGCCGGAGGTGCAGCGACGCTGTCGGACCCTGCCGAACGGTTTGCCCTTCGAACCGGTCGGATGTCCTGATGAACCGAAATCTCTTCCGGGGGACCGGCCGGTCAGGCTGCTCTACCTGTCGAACATGATCGAGAGCAAGGGCTGGCCTGTCGTTCTGGAAGCGGTGGAGCGGTTGGTTCATCATCACGGCCTGTCTGTCCGGGTGAAGTTCTGCGGAGCATTCATGTCAGCGCCGGAAGACCGGCGATTTGCCTCGCCTGCGGAGGCAAAGGCCTGGTTCGACACCTATGTTGGAGAACATGGGATGAAAGATGTGGTCGAATACAGGGAGCATGTTGGCGGGGAGGAAAAAATTCGTGTTCTGCAGGAAGCGCACCTGCTCCTGCTTCCGTCGTCCTACCCCAATGAAGGACAGCCACTGACACTGATCGAAGGGCTTGCCTATGGCTGTGTCCTTGTCGGAACTCCCTATCGGGCGATTCCGGACATGGTGGTCGAGTCGGAAACGGGGCTGCTGTTGCCTCCGGATCCGGATCTCGTGGCTGCCGGAATCGCGAACCTGCTGAAGAATCCAGCGCGGTACCGTGCCATGAGCGAGGCTGCGCTGAAGCTTTTCAAAAGGGATTTTCATGCGGCGATCCATGTGGAGCGGCTGATGCGCATCCTTGCTCCCCCGGCAGGTGAGTCGAATGGCGGCTGTGCGGCTGTCTGATGTGACGAAGATATGGACAGCGGTCCCCCGGACGGGGTATATAAAGATCGGCCCCTGGAACGGGTGGCAGGGGGATGTAGGTATATATTGCAAACTATTGTTTAGCCGTTTCCCTGTTTCCCCGAATTGCCTTTTCCCTCGGAAGACGTTTCGCGGAAATCGATGGTAGGATGCAGAAAGATCCTGCGACCGAATTGTAACGTCTCTGAACTCGGAACTCGGAACTCTATGACAGGAAAGATCATGCCATGTGCGGAATAGCAGGGTATTTGACCGACAGAAGCGTCGACGAGGCCGTTCTATCCCGGATGTTGGCAGCGATCAGGCACAGAGGCCCCGACGCCGAAGGGCGATACGGCAAAGGGAAATACACCGCAGGCCAGCGGCGGCTCAGCATCGTCGATCTCAACACCGGTGACCAGCCATTGTTCAATGGCGGCAAGTCCGTCGTCCTGTTTTACAATGGCGAGATATACAATTATTCCGAACTCAGAAAGGGGCTGGAAGCAAAGGGCTACCAGTTCCGGACGCATTCGGATGGCGAAGTCATCTGCCATCTGTATGACGAGGTCGGTGAGGAGCTCTTCTCGAAGCTGGACGGGATGTTTGCCATCGCCCTATGGGACGAGGAGCAAGAACGACTCATTCTTGCCAGGGACCTCCCGGGGGAAAAGCCTCTCTACTACTCCCTGTTGTCAGACCACGAACTCGTTTTCGCCTCGGAAATAAAGAGCCTGAGATATTTCCCTGGCATCGATCTTTCCTTGAATCATCAAAGCATCTGGGACTACCCGAGCTTCCTGTGGATTCCACAGCCTGCAACCATCTACGCATCGGTCTCCTCCTTGATGCCGGGCCGGATGCTGATTGCGGATGCATCTGGGATTCGCATCAAGCCCTATGCCAACCCCTTTTCCGGACATGAACTCGATCTTTGCGATGATGCCATCGTTCCAACGACCCGCAGCGTCGTGGAAAAGGCTGTCATCAGCAGGCTGCTGTCGGATGTTCCCGTGGGATGCTTCCTTTCCGGAGGGCTCGACAGCTCGATCGTGGCAACGATTGCGGCAAAAAACCTGCCGAAACTCAGCACATTCACCATTGGATTCGAGGATCTCGAGGATCCGATTCACGGGCGATCAGACGAGTCCCCATTCGGAGAATCCTATGCCAAAACTCTCGGTGCGACGCATCATACCATTCATGTAACGGCAAAGACATTTCTCGAAAATCTGGAAACATTCTGCCGGAACGGCGATCAGCCCACCGGGATATCCTCCGGCCTCGGCATCCTCTCCGTCGCAGAGGCCGCGAGAAAAGCCGGCATAAAAGTGCTTCTCTCCGGTGACGGGGCGGATGAATGCTTCGGAGGCTATTCCTGGTATGAATATCTGAATGACCCGCTTTTTTCGACTCCTTCAGGCGCTCTGCAGACCACGGGGGATGTATCCTTCCAGAACTTCGGCCTTCCTGTCAGACAGCGAATCGAGGCCATGAGGGCATATTCTCCCCAGTACAGGGCCTGGGCCTGGCATTATTATGCGTCCGAGCGGGAGAAAGGCCGGTTGTTTTCCAGGGAGTTGGCGAATAGCGTTCGCCCTTCGAGAAGATTCTTCGATGAATTCAACGGTTCCGATGATTGGAGCGCCGGCGATTATATCAGACAGGATCGGGCGTTCTATCTGCCGAACGAAATGCTCACCAAGCTGGACAGGATGACCATGGCGTTTTCGGTTGAGGGGCGCGCTCCCTTCGTGGCGCCGTCTGTCCTGGCCCTGGCGGACAAGCTCGAGTATCGTCACATGGTGCGTGATGGGCAGCTCAAATGGGTATTGAGACGAGCTTTCGAGGATGTTTTGCCCGAGGACGTCATCCGGCGCCCCAAACACGGTTTCAACGTCCCTATCGATCACTGGCTGCGGGGAGAATGGTCGTTTCTCGTCGATCGGACCTTTTCCGCGGATTCGGCGTTGTATAAACATGGAATCATCGACGCGAAGAGCGGAGATGTCGCCAGGGAAATGCTTCGTGACAGGGAACGGCTCAACGGGCATTCGATATTCTGTTTCGTCATTCTCAACATGTGGATGGAAATGTGGGGGTAAGGTATGGAAATCATTGCTGAAATCGGACAAAACCATAATGGCGATATGAACCTGGCAGTTGAACTGATCCACGCAGCAAAAGAGTCGGGGGCCGATGCCGCGAAGTTTCAGCTCTATTCTGCGCCGGCGCTTTTCCCGAAAGAGGGAAATCCCTGGTATGAGTACAACTGCAAAACGGAGCTTTCTAGGGACCAGGTTTTCCTTCTGGCCAATGTCTGCCGGAAAGCCGGGATCGAATTTCTGGCATCCGCGTTTGACGAGGAGAGAATCGGGTGGCTGGAAGAAGCTGGTGTTCGGAGGCATAAGGTCGCCTCACGATCGATCAAAGATGAAAAGCTGTTGCGGGCATTTGCCGCGACGGGAAAGCCCCTTCTTGTTTCCCTGGGGATGTGGGACGGGCGGGATTTTCCCACCATTCCCACGAAGGGGAACGTCGACTTCCTCTACTGTGTTTCCCTGTATCCCACCCCGCTGGAAGCGGTGAAACTGTCTACGGTCGACTTCTCGAAATACGTGGGCTTCAGCGATCATACCGTGGGCATCGCGGCTGCAATGGCCGCCTTTTCCCGAGGGGCGAGGATCGTCGAAAAGCATTTCACTCTCGATAAAAAGGCCTACGGTCCGGACCACGAGGGGAGCATGGTTCCCTCTGAATTGAAGAGCCTGGATGAATTCCGGAAAAATCTGGCCAGACTCCTTTGAACAGGGTTCTGATCCGATCGCATGCTCCGACTGATCGAGATCACAGGAATGCCCCGCTACGCTCGAGACCATACAAAATAAATATTGTGAATAATATGTTATGAATGACGCATCGATCAAGATTTCGGTTTATATCGCATCCCACAACTATGGAAAGTATCTCCAGGAAGCCATCAACAGCGTTTTGCGCCAAAGTATCGGCGGATGGGAACTGATTCTCATCAACGACAACTCGTTCGACAACACGCAGGAAATCATGGAGTTGTATCGGGGGGATCCCCGGGTTTCGATCCTGACCACGAACGGGATCGGTCTTCCGGCCGTGGCCAACCTTGCGCTGAAGGTCGCGAAAGGCGAGTATCTGATCCGGCTCGATGCCGACGATGTGTTCGACGAAAACATCCTTTTGGTACTCAGCAACAAGCTGGATCGCGATCCCGACGTTGCCCTCGTGTTTCCAGACTATTTCCTCGTGGATGAAACAGGCGGTTTCATCATCTATGAAGGACGAGGGGCCCTTCACAAGAGCAATCACATGTTCGACATGCCGGCCAATGGTGCCTGCACCATGATCCGTCGGAGCGTATTGGAAAAGCTCGGGGGATACCGGGAGGATCTCGGCGCCCAGGACGGCCTGGACCTGTGGCTCAAGGTAATCAAAGAATATAAATGCGCAAATATAAATCTACCTCTGTTCTATTACAGGAGGCACGGAGACA
>DAOOQQ010000105.1:0-11665 GCA_035388825.1 Candidatus Ozemibacteraceae bacterium | reverse complement strand
AACCAGAAGGGGGTCGGAGCGACGGCCCGATCGCCGTCAAGGCTGGTGACAGCGCTCATGTGAGGCTCGCAGCGACCTTACCGGTTTTTTCCCCGACCTTTTCCTTTGCCCTGGCCTTTTCCCTGGCCATGCGAACCGGTCACGGACGGATCGGCGTTGGGAGTTTTGGGGCACAGGTGCGGATTCTTCGTCATCGGGCCCTGGCCCGAGACGTTGCCGGAATCGGTGGTTCCAGGCTGCTGTTGACACCGCCGGGGGTCGGAAGTCGGTTTCTTCCAGGTTTCACCCTGTTCGCACACCGCAGCGTTGCGGCTCTGCGGAACCGGCCTGCCCTGCGTGCAGACAGCCGGATTCTGTGTCGGGGCGACGCCTGCGCAGATACGCGGGTCACGGGACAGCCGGGGCGGTGCACCGACAGGACAAAGCTGTGGGTTCTGGGTCATGGGGCCCTGGTTGCCCTGGCAGAGTTGGGGATTCTGAGTCATTGGGCCCTGGTTGCCCTGGCAGAGCTGGGGATTCTGGGTCATTGGGCCCTGGTTGCCCTGGCAGAGCTGGGGATTCTGTGTCATGGGTCCCTGATTTCCCTGGCAGAGGTGCGGGTTTTGGGTCATGGGGCCCTGGTTGCCCTGGCAGAACTGGGGATTCTGTGTCATGGGTCCCTGATTTCCCTGGCAGAGCTGCGGGTTCTGGGTCATGGGCCTCTGATCGCCCTGCGTGGGAGGTAGGGGCTGAGTCATCGATCCCGGGACACCCCGACAGAACCGGGGATTGCGCGACATGTGCCCCTGGTCGTTCTGACAGATCGCGGGATTCCTGGTCGCCGGCTCCTGGCCGGATGCATTGCAGGTGCGCGGATCCCGGGACGGGGGAGTCCCCGGACGCTGCGTGCAGAGCGCGGGATCCTGGGTCTGGGGCAAGGGCGTTACGCCGGTCGTGGCTTGCTCCTGGTTCTGTCCCTGGTTCGATCCGCACAGATGCGGATTCTTCGTGTCCGGACCCTGACAGAGCGTCGCGTCACGGGTTTCGGCCGCCTGACACGTCTGGGGATCCTTCGTCGGCCAGTTCTGTGAGCGCTTCTGATTTTTCGCCCATCCGGGGCAGGCCAGGCTTGAAACGAGAACGAAAGCGGCAAGAAGAGAAACGCGGATCCTCATGGGGACCTCCTCTAAAACTTCCTCTGCGGGAACGTATTCAACCCTGTTTCTTTCTGAACCCGGTGCCGACGAGGTAGACTTCGCGGCTCCGGGAAAGGGACGCTTCGGGATTCACGGACTTCGCAAATTCGAACAGCCGCTTTGCATGGGCATGCAGCTCTTTGTATTCGGCGCCTTCGAAGACTTTCGCGACGAAGCTGCCGCCGGGCTTCAGCCAGCGGTCGCACAGGTCGATCGCGAGCTGCACCAGCGCAGCGGAGTTCGAGGTGTCGGCATGATGGATGCCTGTCGTGTCGGGAGCCATATCGCTCAATATAATATCAAACTGCCCCTTGACCGCGTCGGCGATCAGACGCTGGGACTCCTCAGAACGGATATCCCCGCGAATGAGCACCGCGCCCTCGATCGGATCGATCGGCAGCAGATCGATACCGACGACGAGCCCTTTCCCTTTGAGACAGGAAAGGGCCATCTGTGTCCAGCTGCCTGGCGCGGCACCGAGATCGAGCACCTTCATGCCCGGTTTCAGCAGGTTGTACTTCCGGTTGATCTCCTCGAGCTTGTAGGCCGCCCGCGAACGGAACTGCTCCTGACGCGCCTTGCGAAGCCAGGGGTCGTTCAGACGGTCTTTGAACCAGGCTTTGACGGCCATCGATGCTCCCTTACGGGGCCGGTTCCACGGTGAGGGCGGTGTTGTGCATCCGCACCGGCGGCAGCGTGGGAATCCCGTTGCGGTCCCGGATATAGGTTTCGATCGCGTCGCGGACGAGCACGCCGGTGGCGTTCCGCTTCAGCTCCTTCAGATGCGTGTAGCCGTCGCCCCCCGTGCTCATGTACGAGTTGAGGGCCATGGTGTACTGTCGCTTGGGATCGATCGGGGTTCCCGCATCGTCGGTGATTCCGATGATCCGTTGCATGGCGGGCCGGCTGGGATCATACGTGATGCGGAGGTTGGAGGGAACGAGATACCCGTACTGGCCCTGGAACTCGCGCTTCAGGCCGCGTGCCTGGAGCCGGAAGTTGCTCCGGGCATACGCGTTGTCATCCTCGTTCACGGGGGTGAAATCGACCGAAAGGGACTTCTCGAACAGGTCGACGACCGCGGAGCCGGTCATGGTCACCACGTCGACGTAGTTCAGGAAGGGCTGGAGCAGGAACAGATCGTTCTTCGTCACCGGCCCCTTCCAGATCGGGTACCGCACGCCGCCGATGTTCATCACGGCGAAATCAGATTTGGCGACGGCGCGCATCGCGTCGGCGATGAACGAGCCCTGCGGGGAGTCGCCGCCGATGATGCCCCGCACCATGTCGACCGAGGAGGTGCCGATCACGACGCTCATTTTCCGGTCGATCTCGGTCTGGTAGCTCGCGACGAGACTCTGCATGGCGGGGTCTTCGCTATATGATGCGATATATAAATGAATCGGCTCGTATGCAACGGCGGGCTGCCGGCCGGGCTCGGCGGAGAAGGTGATCTTGCCGAGAACCCGGTTGTCGAACGCGTCGTGGATGATCGGAACGCCGCGCTTCTCGCTGCGGAACGGTTCGGTCATGGGGGTGTGGCTGTGGCTTCCGAGGATCAGATCGATGCCGGGAACGCGGTCGGCGAGCTTCTTGTCGTCTTCCAGGCCGACATGGGTGAGCAGCACGACGTGATCGACACCGCGGCTGCGCAGCTCGGGAATCAGCTTCTCGAGAATCGGCACGGGATCGCGGAACTCGACGCCCGCGATGTTCTCGGCAAGGGAGATGCGGGCCGTCTCGGGGGTCAGCAGCCCGATGAACGCGATCTCGACGCCCCGGTGCCCGACCCGCACGTAGGGCCGGAGGAACGGCAGCAGCCGCCCCGTTTCCCGGGAAAAGACGTTGCAGGCCAGGATCGGATGGCGGGCGTGGGCGGCCGCCGAGGCGAGGCCCGCAATCCCGTAATCGAAGTCGTGGTTGCCGATCGTGGCGAAGGAGGTGCGCAGGTGGTTCATCGCGGCGATCATGCACAGGCCGCTCGTCTCGTCGACGACCGGGGTGCCCTGGAATGTGTCACCACCGTCGATCAGCAGCGTTCGCGCCCCGGCCGAGAGCGCATCGAGACGCTCCTGCCGGAGAGCCGTCGCCATCGCCGCATACCCGCCGATCAGAGGCCGGGGCTCGCTTGCCGCCGTGGGATCGGGCTGGGCCGTCATGTGGCCGTGGATGTCGCCGGTATGGAACAGAACGAAGGTTGTTGGTTCGGCCGCCGCCGCCGGGCCGATGGCGGTGGACAGCGACAGGAGCGTCGCGGCCAGGATGCCGAAAAGCCGCGCGACACCGAGGGCGGCGTGAATGGTGTTCCGTGAACGGATGCTGTGACGGGCGGAGGGTGACATACGCGATGGTTCAGCCCAGGGTGTTCAGCATGTCGCGGACATTCTGCGCGACTTCCGGGTTCGGATCGAGCTTCAGGCAGGTTTCGAAGGCGGCGCGGGCAGCCCGGGGATCCCCGGTTTTCGCCAGGCACAGGCCGAGCAGATACTGGGCCTCGGCATCCTTCGGAATGGCTTTGACGGCCCGCTGGGCAAACTGGAGCGCCTCGGGATACCGCCGGCGCGCGATCATGTCGCGGCACTTCATCAGGGCGATCGCCTCGTCATCCTCGAGCACCATCTCGACCTGCCGCCGGTTGATCGAGAGAAAGCCCGACTCGATCGTGGTTCCGGTGCGCAGATCCGTGAGCTCGGCGTTCGTGATCGGCAGAAAATCCTTCGTCGCCGTGTCGGCGTTGAGGATGTCCGAGAGACGGCTGTTCTCATACAGATGCACTTCGCCGCGGATCTTGTGATGCGTGGTGTACAGAATGACCTTGAGCTTTTCCTTGTGCGCCTTCATGGTGTTGCTCCTTGTCAGGATGGCAATGCGTTTCGATCCTACAGTATTACCACAACTGGGCTCCGGAGAACGACGGTTTTGTCGAACTTCCGCCCCGGAACGGGGTCAGCACTCGGCGAACCGGCCTTCCGCCTCGGCCAGAACGGTTCCGTCGGGCATCATCACGACGCCTTTGGCCAGGTGCAGACGGCCCCGCCCGCCGGTGCGGTTGCCCGCGATGGTGAGCGGAAAGCCGACCGGGGCCGGCCTCACGAACTTGATGTGCATGTCGGCCGTGACGACCTGCACCCCCGTCGCGATGACGGCATGCGCCATCACCTCGTCGAGCAGGGTCGAGAGGATGCCGCCGTGCACGATGCCCGCGTAACCCTGGTGGGCCGGGCCGGCCGTCCAGGTCGTCGAACAGGTGCCGGGCTCGCGGCGCTGGAAGCTCACCTGGAGCCCCTGGGGATTCATCGAGCCGCAGACGAAGCAGTGCTTGTCGTCGATCAGCGTGAGGCTCGCCTGATGACGCGCCTGGAGCCGGGCCTGGGCAGCGGCGACGACGGCTGCCGCGGCGGGCCGGCGAAGGGCGGCCGGGGTCGTCAGGGGAAGCCGCTCGCACAGCAGCATGTTCCGGTCGAGAAGGCGATTCTTCGTCGTCTCGCAGGCCGGCATCGGAAAACAGGGCATCGCGGGATCGCGCGTCGTGAACGGCATCACCGAAAGATCATTGAGCCCGTGCTCGGCAAGATCGGGATACCGGGCGAACAGGTGCGGCGGAACGGCCCGGAAATGCACCGGGAACGCGTCACGCAGCGCCCGCATCGCCTCGGCAACGGCTTCGAAGGGAAGCGGCGGCCGCGCGTGCATCGCCGTGCCCGGCAGCGGCTGGAACGGCACGAGCCGCACATCCTGCAGGAAGGGGTCCGCCGCGCAGAAGGCGCCGGTCTCCCTGATGAACTCGAGCCGCTCCTGGGCCGTCTCGCCGATCCCGATCAGGAAGTCGAGATGATAGGGAAGCGAGGCTGCATGCGCCTGCTCGATCCGTTCGCGGGCTGTTTCCGGGCTTCGGCCACGAGCCTTGGCATGGGCCTCCCCGTCGCCGTGCAGGCGTGAGGCGGTCAGGCCAAGCCGGATCGAGGCCGCCGTGTCGGAAAACGAGCGGAGATCGAACGAGCCGAGGGCCCCAGCGTCGATCGTGGGAAGGAGGCCGGCCTCGACGGCGGCGGCGCAGACCTTCTGGAGGTAGTCGGCAAACGAGGAGCAGCCTTCCCGGTGCAGGGCGATCTGGATGGCCGGATACTCCTGGGGTGATTCTCCGGCGAGGAGGGTGACCTGGACGGCTCCGCCTTTCGCGAGTTCGGCAAACGTGCTCCGAAGCTCGGCGAGAGGTGCCAGATCGTCGTCATCCCTGCGAAACCCGCAGTAGGCGCACGAGTTGCGGCAGGTTCTCGTCAGAACCTGCACCGAACCGAAAACATGTGTAATCGTGATTCCCTGTGTCATAACAGGAAAAAGTGTAACACACGCCGTCGACAAAACACATACCGCCTGTGGGATGCCGGGCAACCGGATTTCTGCTACCATGCCCCGTCATCGAAGCCGTGATTCCGCGCCACCGGTTGCCCGGACAGGGATGCCGAAAATTTCCTGGAACCCGGCAGGCGATGCCTGGGTCTATGGCAGTTGAAACGACAGAAAATCGAGGTGAATCCGCAGGATGGCGAAACGACGGTTTGTTGCATGCATCGTGCTGATGATGACCGTGCTGGGCTGCTGGACGGTCCTGGCGCAGGAGATGTCCCTCGAAGCCGAGACCGACCGGACAACCGTGAAGTTCGGCGAATCCCTCACGCTCAGCGTCACGCTGTCCCAGGCGATCGGCGGTGCCGCACCGGGCAGGATCGTGACGCCGAACATCGAATCGATCCCGGATTTCGACATCGCCGGCCGGCAGACGTCGCAGAACATGAGCTTCATCAACGGAGTGGGCAGCCTTCAGATCCGGACGGTTCTGGAACTGGTGCCGCGTGGCCCGGGAAATTTCACGATCCCCGCTCTCTCCCTCAAACTTCCGGACGGCCGCTCCGTCAGCTCGAAACCCATTGCCGTCAAGGTCCTCCCGCCCTCCGAGGAAGCCCCGGGAGCCGCCACGGAAGCGGCTCCGCCGGCGGAGGACGACACCGCCCGGGTGTCCGGAAACGGCGGCATGAGTCTCGTGACGGCCGCACTGGTCCTGGTGCTCGTCGTTGCCCTGGTGATAGGCCTGCCGATCCTTCTCTCCTGGTATCTCAGCCGACGGGCCGAACGTCCGTCCCGCACAGATGCCGGCTCCGGCAACAAACCGGCAGCGACGGTGCGGCCGACGGCCGATCGGGAAGATCCGCCGGAGGAGGCCGAGATCGTGCCGGTCGTGAAGCACCCGGGCTCGCCCGTCGAGTTCGACCGCGAAATCGAGCGGCTGAAGCGCGAATTTCCCGATGTCGGCCTTGAATTCTATAGAAAATACTATGACATTCTCCACGGCGCTCTGGTCGGTTCGCACGCGAAACTCGGCGCGATGAAGACCCCCGACGAGCTTCGCCGCACGATGGAGGGGGTCGTGCCCCCCGCCGTCGCTGCCCGCCTGAACGAGGTGTTCGAGGAGTGGGAGGGTGTCACCTATGCCCGGATTCTCCCGACGAGAGGATTTCAGGCCATTCTTGAAGATTCCCGCGCATTGCTGTGCGCGGTGACCCAGAAACAGGAGACGCACCGATGAACGCTGGTATCGATCCCGCCCTGCGCGCCGGCATCGAAGAGTCCGGAACCACCATCGCCCGGGTCCGGTCAGAGGTCGGCAAGGTCCTGGTCGGCCAGAGGCACCTGCTCGACCGGCTGATCGCTGCCCTGGTCACGAACGGCCATATCCTGCTCGAAGGCGTGCCCGGCCTCGCGAAGACCCTCGCCATCAAGGCCCTGGCCCGCACGATCCGGGTCGATTTCTCCCGCATCCAGTTCACCCCGGATCTTCTGCCGGCCGATCTGATCGGCACGCGCATCTACGACCCCCAGAAAACCGCGTTCTTCACCCACAAGGGGCCGATCTTCTCCCAGTTCGTGCTCGCCGACGAGATCAACCGGGCGCCCGCGAAAGTCCAGAGCGCGCTGCTGGAGGGCATGGAAGAGCGGCAGGTCACGATCGAGCACGAGACGTTCAAGCTGCCCGAGCCCTTCCTCGTGCTGGCCACCCAGAACCCGATCGAGACCGAGGGCACCTACACCCTTTCCGAAGCCCAGGTCGACCGGTTCCTCTTCAAGGTCAACGTCGGGTATCCCGGCTTCGAGGAGGAGCGGCTGGTCGTGCAGCGGATGGGCCTCGCCGAGGAACACCACACGCTCGACGTGATCCAGCCCGTTCTCGACGGGAAGAGCGTCCTGTCCCTGCGTGACATGGCCCGGCGTGTCTATGTCGATGAGAAAATCGTTGAATATATATTGAGAGTTGTAGATGCAACGCGCAGACCCCGGGAGTACGGTCTCGATCTGAAAGGCTACATCCGGTACGGCGCCTCGCCCCGCGCCTCGATTTACCTGGCCCGGGCAGCCCGCGCCGTGGCGATGATCGCCGGCCGGCCCTACGTCAAACCCGACGACGTGAAGGCGATCCTGCCCGATGTCCTGCGTCACCGCATCATCCCGACCTACGAGGCCGAAGCCGACGAGATCGGGTCCGAAGAGATCATCCGGCGTATCGCCGACGGCGTGCCCGTGCCGTGAAGCGGAGGAACTGAATGCTTCCCCGGGAACTGCTGCGCGAAATCCGCCAGATCGAGATCCGCACCCGGCATCTCGTCGACTCGACCTATGCGGGCGGCTATCGGTCGATCTTCAAGGGGCGCGGCATCGAGTTCGCCGGGATCCGCTCCTACGTGCGCGGGGACGAGTACCGCTCGATCGACTGGCGTGTCACGGCACGCACGGGCAACCTCCATGTTCGGGAGCACATCGAGGAACGCGAACTCCAGGTTGCGATCGCCCTCGATCTGTCGGCCTCGATGGCGTTCGGAAGCGGCTCGCGCGAGAAACGCGAGACCGCCGTCGAGTTCGCCGCGGCGATGGCGATGGCGGCCGAACGGAACAACGACCGCGTCGGGATCTGCCTGTTCACCGACCGCGTCGAGAAGTTCGTCCCGCCGGCGAAAGGCCGCACGCACGTGCTGCGCCTGATCCGCGACCTGATGTACACCCTTCCCGAGAACCGGGCTTCGGATGCGCGGCCCGCTCTCGCCTTTCTGCTCCACTCGCTCCGCCGCCGTTCGATCGTGTTCCTCGTCACCGACGGTGTCAGCCTGCCGGCCATGGAGCGGGAACTGCGGATCGCCGCCGCCCGGCATGATCTGATTCTCGCCCTGATCGGCGATCCCCGCGAGGACGAGGTGCCCGATATCGGGCTGATCGAGATCGAAGACCCCGAAACGGGGGAGGAACACCTGTGGGATACATCCGACCGGACCGCCGCCGGGGCCCTCACCGAGGCCGCGAAGCGGAACAGGGCGGCTCTCGCTGACGGCTGCCGCCGGCTCGGGATCGATGTGATACGACTGAACGCCGGCGAATCGGTGATCCGCCCGATCTGCAAACTCTTCGCGGACCGGGAAAAACGCGCGGCGATGGGAGGGGCGTCATGAGCGGTGCCGCGGGACTGCGTTCGAGGATCAATGCCATCCTTCTGCTGGTGGCGGGGGCGATGGCGGTCGGCTTTTTCCTGTACTGGCACGGGGAGGGGCGCATCGAATCCTTGCGCAGCCGGGTCGCGCAGCAGAAAGCCTATGCTGCCGAACTCCTGGCCCACGGTCTCGTGTCGGAAGCCGCTGCCGTGATGGAACAGGCGGCCGGCTTTGCGCCCGCTTCGGCAGAATCTTTGCGCCTCCGGCGCGCGCTTGCGGATCTGCGCATGAACCGCCTTGGGGATTACGAAAAGGCCCTCGCCGATCTGGTGTTCATCAAAACCACCGACCCCGCGCAGGCAAACGCACTCGAGCCCGATATCCGGCAGTGCCTCGACCGGCTTGGCCGCGTCTACGACGTCCAGCGCCGGCTGCTGCTCGAGGGCGGGGCGAATCCCACCGTCGTGGCGGCCACCCAGACGACTGCCGTGCGCTTCGGCAACGAGGCCGGCATCACGGCCGCCGAGCTCGAACAGCGGCTGGTGCTGGAGAAGATTCCGCTGCGCGGCGCACCCCGCGAGGCTCTCGACAGGGCCGTCCAGGGCCTGCTGGGCGAGAAGCTGCTGCTGCGCGCGGCGAAACGGGCCCAGATCGATCGGCGGCCCGACTTCATCGAACAGGTGAAACGGTTCGAGGACAACCTGGCGCTGCTGCGGTATCTCGAAGAACGCGTCATGAAGGATGTCGACGTCGACGAGCAGACGATCGGCCTGTATCTCGAGAAGAACCGGGATCGGTTCCAGAGCCCGCTTCGTGTGGTCTACAGCGTGCTCGATTTCCCCGACGAGACCTCCGCGCGGGAATATGCGGCCGGCCGGCCCGCTTCCGCCCCGCGCACGATCGGCGACCATCTCTCGGGAACGCGCCAGGAGCTGCCCGCGGCCCTCCAGGGCATCAGGTGGGAAGCTGATCCCCCAAAGGGGCCGCTCGGCCCCGTCGAGCTGAACGGCCGATGGGTGATCTATATGATTCACGATATTGTCGCCGGAACCTCCGTCGCCCCTGAACTCGCCCGGCAGCAGGCGCGACTCGAACTGCTCGAACGCAGGAAGGGTGACCGGCTTTCCCAGGCGATCGCCGAACTGGCCCGGCAGGAAGACGTGCGCGTGATTGACGAGACGATCACCCGCATCTTCCTCCCTGCTTCCCCGACGGCGGAACTCTCCCCCAATCCGGGAAAGTGAGGATGGGCATTTCTCGATGAATCGCTTCCGGAACGCATTCGCTGCAGCTCTGGCGACCGCATCGCCGGGGTTGCCGGCGCTGCCGCCCGGCGAGGAGATCTACGGGCTGCGCGGTCCGGCGGCGGTGCCGTTCGAATGGCTGCCGCTCCTGGCGAAGGCGGCTGGACTGCTGGTGCTCTGCTATCTCCTCCATCGCCTGTGGCGACGCTGGAACGATGTCGGCGAGATCATCGGGAAGGAGAAAGAAAAGCCCGTGCCCGTCGACCATCTGATGGAGGCGCTCGAGTCTCTGGACCGCCTCCGGGCCTCTCCGGTGTGGCAGGAGGGACGGGTGAAGGACATCTGCGAGTCCCTCGCCGGAATCCTCAAAACGTTCATCCATGGCAGATGCGGCATTGGCTCCGGCGCTTCGGCGACAACCGACGAGCTGGGACAGGCGCTTCGCGGCGTGCGATGGGCCGACGCGGCTTCGGGAGAAGTGCTCGAGCTGCTCGGGCTGTGTGACGAGGTGAAGTTTGCGCGCGGCACGCTCGCAACGACGGGCTGTGACGGCCTGTGGAGCCGCTTCCGAAACCTGATCCAGCGCGAGGTGTGGCGGCGATGAGGTGGCTGAATGCGGAGTTTTTGCTGCTGCTGGCGCTGGTCCTTCTTGCGCTCGGCTACCGCCTGCTGATCACCGGACCGCTCAAGCGCGGCGGGATCCGGTTTCCGCTGGCCCACCTGGCGGGCGGGATCCGGCCGAGCTGGCGCGTTCGGCTTGCCTGGCTGCCGGATCTCTGCCGATTCGTCCTGCTGGTGCTGCTGGTGATCGGCCTCATGCGCCCCCAGTGGGGGTTCGAGCAGGAAGCGGTGACGCGGCAGGGGATCGATATCATGATCGCGCTCGATGTCTCGGGCTCGATGGCGGCCGAGGATTTCAAACCCAACCGGCTCAAGGCCGCCCAGTCGATCACCGAACGGTTCATCGGCGGCATCTCCGACCACCGCGTCGGCCTTGTCGTGTTCGCCGGCCTCGCCCTCACCCAGTGTCCGCTGACGATGGACTACGGCGTCGTGACCGAGCTGCTCCGCCGTGCGGATCTGCGCATGATCCGCATGGACGGCACCGCGATCGGGGACGCGCTGATCAACGCCGTCTACAAGTTCAAGAAAGCCCCGGGCGAGAAGCGTGACCAGGTGGTCATCCTGCTGACCGACGGCGAGAACAACTCCGGCTCGATCGATCCGCTCGAAGCCGCGAAGGTCGCGGCGGATAAAAATATTAGAATCTATACCATCGGGGTGGGCAGTCTCGAGGGGGCGCCGATTCCGATCGACACGCCGGTCGGCCGCCAGTATGCGACGAATCCCGATGGCACGCCGCAGATTCCCAGGCTCGACGAACAGCTCCTGAAGGACATCGCCTACATCACCCGGGGCCGCTACTTCCGGGCGACCGACAACAAGGCCCTCGAACAGATCTACGAGACCATCTCGAAACTGGAAAAAGGCAAGATCGACGTGGCGCGCACGACCCAGTATGCCGAACGCGCCGAATGGTTCCTGCTGCCGGCCTTCGCCCTGCTCGTCATCGAGCTGTACCTGCGCGGCAGGGTGTTTGCGAGGGTGTTCTGAATGTTCCGAGAACCCATCCATCTGCTGCTTCTGCTGGCCGGGCTGTTCTGGACCGCCCTGCTGGCCCGCCGCGTCATATCGGATCTCCGGCGGCGCCGGGAGGCGTTCGCCGCCCGCGAGATGCTCCGGCGCATCTCCGGCCATCAGGCGACCCGCCGGC
>DAOOQQ010000104.1:0-11760 GCA_035388825.1 Candidatus Ozemibacteraceae bacterium | reverse complement strand
GCAGGGTGGGCCAAATCAGACAGTCAAAGTGGGCCATTTTAAATAACCGAAATCAGCTTCCAAGGGATCATTACGGCTTCGATACAGTATTTCCATGATTTTTACAGCCATTGGAGCTGCAAGGGCGAGCAATCTCTGAATGTTTTCAGCTTTCTCGAGACGGTTTTGTTCAATGCGCATTCCTGACTTCAGGGTCAAATGAAAATCCTCTATCCTCCAGCGGCATGTATAAATTCGTAGAACTTCGAGCGCATCGATAGCGCTCTGAATAGGAAGGTCGGTGTAAAGAATCCAATCAATTCCCTTTTCTCCGGCAGGGGGCGCATTCTCATAGATACGCACTGCAGTAAGTGCGATTGGCCGTCGATTTCTGTGGATGGCAAGGCCACTTTTGTGCAGATGAAACTCAATTCGTTCCCATTGCAATGACACGAATACAGTTCGCGGTTTACGAGAGCCAGACTTCGGAATCGAAAATTGGCCATGGCCACTGATAGGAGCTGATGAAAGACGCTCTCGAATAGTTTCCAGTTCGCCGTTTTCATCAATAGTTCGCCGATTATGAGAATGACGAACCACGAATCTGGCATTGAGATCAAAAAGTTCCTGAAAGTATTCGTGAATATCCGATTCGCGGTCGGAAATAAAGACTGGCTCGACATCTCTAGGCAAAATTTCCACAACCTCGCGAGCCATTTCCTGCCAGCGATAACTCTCCTTTTCTTTGATGGGGAGGGTCTTCCAGGCATTTCTGGATTTTTGGGGATGTTTTGGCCTGGTAAATATTTTCATGCCCAGCAAACCAATTGGAGTCCCGGCCTGCGTGAGCCCGAGCGCACTATGAAAGAAGAAACCTGAACTCTTCTCACAACCGACACACCCCAAGCCCTCTATGTGAGACGAATAATTGGCAGTAAATGTCGAGGTATCTTGCGGAATGAGAACCATCTTCATTCCAAGATCGCGAATGCGATTCGATGAAGCATCAACCGCCGATGAAATCAGGTCACGGGGGGCCAGAGTTTCCTTTTCGATAAGGCGATAACCAGCTTTTCTCTCGGCTTCGGTTTTGAACACTTGTGAAAACCTCGTATTCGGGCTGGAAAATATCGATGCAGCAACCCGAACCGTTCTCAGGACAACTCGAGAATCATAGTGGCCGAGACGGGCGAAGTTTTCAATGGCCATGCTGTTCGCAAGACTTGCACATTCCGAAATGATTGCAGGTGTAATTGTTTCTCTCATGAGATCAAGCGTAGCGGAAACTGGGAAACAGTACAATGGCTGGTTTTCGAGGTTTGATACCTTTGAAAACCAGCCATAGATTGGATGACGAAGAGATGTGGGTAAGAATCAGGGTCTGAGACCCGCCCCTACATAGACATCATGATATTTTAGAAAATCCGCATTAGGTTGCCGGGTCAGGGCAACTGGTGACCGGCGTAGTAGTCGCGCACGGCGAGCATCGCCTCGCGGTCGGTCATCTTGTCGGCCGGCTTCACCTCGAGGATCTTGTAGCCGAGCGACCGCTGTTCGAGCGCGTTGCGCAGCTCCACCCGAGCCTCGCCCGGCCCCATGAGCACCAGATAATCGGCGCCTTTCACCAACTCGACGATGTCGGTATAATATTTCTTCAGATATAGAGTTTCCTGGTTCAACTGCACCGCGTCGGGCACGATATCGTGCTGTCCATGCTGGGAGCGGCCTTTCGTCGTGCCGGTCCCCTCGAGCGGCGAGGTGACGACCTGCACCTGTTCCTCCCCCTGCCCGACCGTCACGATGACGGCCCTCCGCCGGTCCACCCAGACCCCGATCCGCTTCTTCATGGAGATACTCCTTTTCGTTGTAGCAACTGATACATCGTCGCACTGGACCGTCAATCTGTAAAGAATTTATCCATTATCGAAGTCGTTTCACGTTCGAACCGCTTCATTTTTTCGATGATTTCATTGAACCACTTCCGATCGAGTGAATTGGACTCAGTGGAGCTTCTGGGAGTTCTCGAATCAATGCGCAGAGACAAGGTCGTAGCAATACCTGAGCGGATATGAATCCTTGTCGTGGCTTCCAAAGCAATTCGAGAATCATCACCTGCAAATACGTTACGTAAACACCTCTGAAATGCATCAAGAATGATCGAGAAGTTTTCCATCGGTTTCCTGGAAAATTCCGATTTCCACCGGAAGTAGACATGAGGAAATTGGGACGATCTGCGACCATCTGGAGAATAATGGCCTGCACAAATGTTTATCAACCGCCAATTGGGAAAGGAGCTGCACGTTTCCAGCCACTCGTCCGAAAGTTCAGGATCGACAGAGTGCCCACGCCATTCGCGGGTCCTGGGCGCATTGTTCCTCATCATCATATTCCTCGCCCCAGGGAAAATCTTTGCTCATCATTTTTCCAGATCGAACAACATTTCTGAAACGGCATGTTTTCTCCTTCGAAAGTCCTTATGCAGGCTCGCCCAGCACCTTTTATATTCTTGCAATTATTTATTCATTCTCGACCACGACGTGTTTGAGTCGGGCAAAGGTTTCGATGCGATCTTCGGGGCCGAAACGGATCGTCTGATGAGCGGGGTTGGAACTCAGGGGCATGAGGTATCTGCCGTTTCGATCCTTGGCAAGACGCTTGAAGGTGAACCGCCCGAGTTCGGGGTCATCGCCGTCGGGGCGCCGCACGACGAGATTCTGCCCGCTGGTGGGGGCACCGACGCCGGGTAAACCGATCCGCTCCCACAGGCACCAGGCGCCGTCGGGAACGATCTCATCCATCGAGTCGCCGATAACCCGGGCAATGAAATAGGACTCGCGCGGCGCCAGGCCCTCGAGCTTCGCATACCCTTCGGGTTCGGGGCTCTGGTGTTCCGAAAACGCCCCGGCGGCGATGCGCAGGTCGAAGATCGGAACGGTATCGACCGCCGGAGCATCGACCCTGATGAACCTGAACCGGCGTTCCTCGGGCTGCTGAACCTCCTCGACCGCCACCTGAACCGAGTTGCCGCCACTCGCCCGTTCGAACCAGCCGGTCTCCTCGCGAAGCTTCCGTTGTTTCTCCTTGCCGACGAGATACTTCGCTATCCGTGAAACGGCCGCGACGACGGCGTCTTTGTCATCCAGCTCATACGACCGGACTTCGACGACCTCGTATCCCCTGGAACGAAGCTGATCGCGCAGGAACCGGTCTTTCTCGGCCGTTTCGGGGTTCCCGTGAATGTGGGCCGCCATGCCGTCCAGATACATGCAGATACCGGGCTCGTCGGCATCGTCACCCTCGTAATAAAAGTCCGGTATCGTCGGCATTCCCGGGGTAATCTCGATGGTCTTCTGGGCGATCGGCATCGGAAGCCCGGCCTCCTCCAGAAACCGTTTGAACCTGGTCTCGATGGGCGTCTGGGGCTGTCCCGTCGTCGTCGTGGTTTTCGGAAGTTTTTCGGGAATCGGATGAGCCTCGATAAGGGCGCTCTCCGAACGCGCAAGCACCTCCCCTGCCTTCTTCCGGTCGAGATGCTCGTGATAGAAACGGTTCCTGTATGTCTGCAGACAGTCGATGCAGGCGCGTTCGCATGCGCCCGGGCAGTTTTCGACGATTTCGAGCGCCGCCAGGCGCACCTCCTGCCACCGGCTCACGAGCTGGTCGAGCAGGCCCGAACCGCCCGGCATCGGATCATACATCAGGATATCCAGGCGGTTTTCCCCGGGCCGGCCAATGGCAAGGAGTTGCAAGTCCTCGATCTCCATGTCGAGCACGCGCGCCGCTCCCATGCGCATCGCTTCCATGAAGCTGAAACCCATGGTCTGGTCTTCGATATCATGCAGGCCGAGAGCATCCACCTCGACGTCGGCGAAAAACCCCGTCGGCTGAATCTTGTGCCCGCATCGGTCGAGATGCTTCTGATCGAAGTCCTGGCGCGATTTGTCAGAGGCGAAGGGGGAGTGTGACTGCCCGCAGGCCAGGCAGACCGGATATCCGAGATTTCCATCCTCGACTTCGCTTCTCGGGCCGACATTGACGAGCCGCACCTGCACGCTGCGCCGCAGGCGCAGATCGAGTTCCCCCCATTTCAGGGCCGTTCCGCCCCGATGGAATCCGCGCTCCATCGCAAACACCGATACCGCCATCTGGAACCGGAACTCCTCGTCATCCGATATCTGCGACTGCGATGGAAGAATCGCGTCACAGACGGGAACCGCGCGGATCTCGCGCTGGGAAAGCGGCGCCGTCTGCGCTGCCCCGATCTGGACGACGACTTTCCGCTCCGCGTCGATCTCGAACTTCATGGTTTCGTCGGGAAGGAGCTGAAACCGGCGCGGCACGAACCGAAAGCCGTTGGCATAGATGGCATTTCCCGGAACGTATTCCCGCAGAGCCATCGTGGGAGCACGGGCAAGATCGAACTCGCTCAGGCTGTACGTCATCCGGGGCGGTTCGGCCGTTCCGACGATGCTTCCGGCCTCGAGACCGTAGCCCGGCAGGAACCCTTCACGGGCGAGAGCACCCATCGTATCCGAATCGTCCGCGCCCCCCTGGGCCTGGGCCCGCGTCCGTCTGGCCTGCCCCTTCAGCCGCTCGATGATCCGCTGACAGCGTTTGCGATGCGCCTGGTCCTCCGGATCCAGCACGCCCTTCCGGCTTTCCTCCCTGGACAGCCTCGCCAGCTCGCCGCGCGCCCACTCGAGCCGCCGCTTGAACCGGCGCAGAACCGATTCGAGCTGTGGCGCAAGCTCGTCGATCATCTCGGCCAGCCGCGCTTCCGTCACGACCATCGCGTCTTCGGGCGGCCAGGCCTGCGTGAACGCCCGCTTCACCTCTGCGGCAAGCCTCACCCGGAATTCGGCGACCAATGCCTTCAGGTCCCCTGGATCGAAAGGCTTTTCGAGAACTTCACCGCCGGGAGTGAACAGATAGGAAGCGAGACTCACCGGGAAACACCGCCGCAGAACCGTTTCGATCCGCGCTTTCTCTTCCGCCCCGGCCTGCCGGGCAAATCCGTGCAGGGCGGTGAGCACCGTCGCATGAACGTGTTTGCGCACCATCACGTCGTTCGCGAGATTGAACCGGGGCGGCTCGACAACGCCGCGAAGCAGTTTCAGCGGGTCGCGGAAATACGACTGGTCGAAATTCGTCGCCTGCGCATACGTGATGTCCACCGCCATCCGGTGGCGCCGGCCCGCCCGGCCGGCACGCTGCCAGTAGTTGGCGGGCCCGGGCGGCATGTTACGCATCAGCACCGCATCCAGAGCGCCGATATCGACGCCGAGCTCGAGCGTGGGGGTGCAGACCAGGGTGTTCACCTGCTCGCTCTTCCCCTTGAACTGGTTTTCATACCGCTCGCGCAGCTCCGTCGGCACCTGCGCCGAGTGTTCGGCGGCGCGCAGCATCGCATACTCGCCGTCGAGGATCCGAAGATCGAAATCGTCCGGGTCGGCCTCTTCCGCCGCCAGCGTTCCGCCGCAATGCCAGGCCAGGCACCGGCCCGTCGGTCCCGCGTGCAGGGCGATCCGCCGGCACCTGACGCACCGGAACCGGCCGCGATGCGGCATGATGCGCAGTTTGCCGGAGTTGATCTGATACACCCCGGCGGTGCCGCTCAACGGCTTTCCCCACCCCGTAAGCTTGGCGGGCACGATCAGGCCGAGGCCGGCCAGCATCGCCCAGAGCTCCTCCAGGAACGCCGCCAGCTCGTTTTCCGGAACGCCCCAGTCGGAAACGGCGTTCCAGATCTGCGTCGGCCGAGCCCCGATCCACTGGGTCACCCGGCCCGGCTCGTCCGCCGCCCCGCGGGTCAGCTTCATGCCGCGCGGCCCGCCCGGGACTTCGGGGATATACCCATACTGGATCTCCTTGTCGCCGGTGTTCCAGTAGGTTTCGAACATCTTCGTGGGCTCGTCATGAACCAGGCGGATGCGCCGAAGATGGTCCAGCATCGCGGCGATGCCTTCGGCCAGGCGCGCAGGTTCACAGCCGAGCTTGTCGGCCCAGCGCCGGATCAGGTCGTGGTTTTCGTCGAGCCCCTCGTATTCGACACGCAGCCGGCCCCAGGGCTCGAGGCCGATGCGTTGTTTCACGCCCGTCGTCAGCTCCCGCAGGATCTGAAGCCGCAGGAAATACAATCGCTCTTCGCGATGTTTCGTTCCGGCATCCTCTTTCGGCACGAACTGCCAGACTTCCGGAATGAGCGCCCGCGACAGCTCGTCGTCCCGCTCGAGGACAGCGTCGAGCTGCTGAGCGAGATCGCCGATCGAGACGCCGTGCGCCGTGATACCGCCGGCCATGAGCGCCCGCAACCGGAACCGGCGCGCATGGTCCCGCATCCAGCCGGCCTGGAACGCCGCATCCTGGCGGTTGTCGGCGAAAACCAGCAGTCGCCGGCGCTCGGAAAGATGGAGCATCGACTGGGCAAGAACGTGCACGTCGGAAACGGATACCGCACGCACCGGACGCGCCGGCTCCCGGTACTGCCCGCCGCCCGGTCTTCGGCCGGGGGCCTGGCAGGCAACGCAGGAATGCAGGCGGCCGTTCAGCTTTGCCTTCACGCGGACCGCATACAGCGGAACCAGGCCTCCGCCCGCGTTGCAGGAAGCGCAGGTGTGGCCACCGGCATCATGAAGGGCGCCGCAGGCCCTGCAGACCCACACCGGGTGCAGGCGTTGATGATCGTATTCATGGTCACCCCCGGCCGTCTCCCCGTCGGTATCATCGGTATCGTCGGTGTTCTCGTCCTCGTCGGGCTTTACGACGAGGCGGTCGATCAGCAGAACCCGGACCCCTTCCTGAGCCTCCGCGAGGTGGGGCCATACGCGGCGGGTTCCGACCAGGTCGCCGCCCGTGATGCCCGCGGCTCTTCCTTCACCGAACCCGAAATCCTTCACCCACGCCTCATAGTAGTGCTGCCCGCAGGTGGTGCAGGAAAGCAGGGGAAACCGCCGGAACTCGCCGGCGCCGCCCGCCTCCGCATCCTCGCCTGCCAGCCAGAGCCGTGCCGCCCGATCCGGTTCGGAAAGCGTGACGACAGCCCCGCCGACGCCGCGGATGAAACTGTGGACGACCGGCCGCAGCAGCGGCTCGTGGCCGTCACGGCCGCAGGCCGCGCCCAATGCCAGCCAGCACAGGATCTCGGGAACCGAGACCTCGCGGCCGACCTGTTCCGTCAGCAGTCCGGGCAGCTCCGCCAGCGCCCGCGGCTCGCGCAGGGCATCGGCCAGGGCATGGACCAGGTCGTTGCTCGCCAGTTGCGACGCCAGGGCCTTCTGCCATCCCGTAACCGGCAGTCGCGCGCCGCCGAGCTCGGCAAGACATGCGGAGAGGCCTTCCACAACCTGGTCGTCGGGCAGATCGACCGCGCGAAGCACCCGGCCGAGCAGTTCGGCCGGATCCGCCGACGGGCCGGCCGGGAGCGATCGAAGCTCGTTCCACCGCAGTTCGTCGTAGATCTCGCCGACCAGCGTCACGCGGTCGGCCGCCACGCCGAAAAACCGCCGGGCGAAATCGATGCCGGCTTTGGAACCGCGCTCCGGATCCGCCATCGTGGCCGAGGTGGCCACGCACGTCACCTCGTCGGCGCTCTTCCCGCAGAACGCGCGCAGACGGCGGATGAGACAGGCCGTCTCGGCTCCCTGGGCGCCCCGGAAGGTGTGCGCCTCGTCGAATACCAGGTATTCGAGCGGCGCCCCGTCGAACAGCCCGACGTCCTTGCCCCGCGTCAATAGCAGTTCGAGCTGTTTGACGTTGGTCAGGAGAATCCGGGGCTGGCCACCCGCCTTCCGCATTGCGGCACGGCTGGCGCGCTCTTCGGGCGGGATCAGCGTACCCGGGTCGCCCGCATCGCGCATCTGCTTCAGCCGGGCCCGGTAATCGGCGTTCGACGAGCCGGCGGGAAGCCGCTCACCCCGCACTCCCGCCTCTTCATCGGGGGTCTTTCCTACATACAGCCCGAACGAAATCCCGCGCCCGGCCAAAAGGCCGCGCAACCGGTCGAGCTGGTCCTCGGCGAGAGCGTTCATCGGGTAGACCAGCACAGCGACGATGCCGGGCGGCGCCTTCGCTTCGGCCAGCTCCAGGCACCGGCTGATGATCGGGTACAGAAAGGCTTCGGTCTTTCCCGATCCCGTGCCCGTCGCGATCAGCGTCGTTTTGCCCTGCCTGATGGCCCGCATCGCGTTTTCCTGGTGGGCGCGCACCGTCGGCCAGCCGGCGATCGCCTTCATTCCCTCGTGAAGCACGCCTTCCTGTACCAGCCGCTCGATCTCCGCCCCCCGTCTGAACGGCCTCGACAGGCTGACGAACGGCCCGCTGCGCAAGGGGGTGATGCGGCTTTCCTCGAGGCACAGCAGCGAACGCATCTGGCCGTGCAGGTTCTCGTCGGCAAGCGGATACGTGGTGAGCTGGTAGCGTAAAAAATCCGCCACCACCTGTTCGGTGAAGGAAATCGGGTTCAAGGCCATACGTGCCCTCCGGCTCTCTGATTCATCCGTAATGCCCTGCGCGACCAGTGCTCGTCGATCGCCTGCGTGAACGCAGGCCGAACGATCTTCGCGCGCGCCGCCAGCCGGCCGCCTTCGTCGCGACGGAAATAGGCGCCTTCCGCCGGCCCGTCCGTGAGGCACGAGTCGCCGAGCAGTGCCGGCAGTTCGCCGAGGGTGAACCTGCCGCTCCCCAGGACCGGCACGACCGACAGCCCCAGCCGGCCCGCGAGCTCATTCCTTCGCGGAACGCTCCAGAAAGCATTTTTCGACCGGTCATACACGTCGAAGGCGAGAAACCAGTCGGGAAGCCTGGTATATTTTACACTATGCACGGCATAGCACCATTCGCCGAACAGCATGAGGTCGGGGAAAAGCGACTCCGCGATCGCGTCGCGCCTCGGTTCGATCCACCGGAACAGCGGCTTGAACTGGCCGTGACACGTTTCCGGCGCCAGGATACTGCCCCGGTTCTGCACCCGCAGGTCGCCGTTCTCGTCGACCGAGAAGCCGACGTTCGCCCCGTCGACTTTCTCCTCGACGAGAACGTCGCCTGCAAGGAATTCGCACGCATCGGCCTCCGTCATGACCTTGTCGTCACGGGGCGTGCCGTCGGCCAGCCAGAGGAGGTGCGGCGTCTGGGGAAACCGGAAGAACTCCACGCTCAGCCCATCTTCTGCCGGTATTTTTCGGCGATATCCGATTCGCACAGGAAATGGATGGCCACGCCGTCTTTGGCGAGCGACTCACGCCAGCCCCACCATTTGCTGTCGAACGCCTGCAGGATCGGCGGATGCTCGGGATGCGCGGCGGCGACGGCGAGGAACTTGCGATCGGAGCGGTCGTAGGAAACGCCCGGCAGGGGCGGGGGCAGTTCGTGAAAATCTTCGGGATCGGCGGCCTTCGGCGTGATGCCGACCCGGGTGACGCGAACGCCGCCCCACTCGTTCGTGAGCAGCCATTTGAAAAACATGTCGCCGGCTCCCGGCTGTCCCTTGGCGTTCAGGTTTGCCCGGTACTCCGCGACGATCAGGCCGCGGGCGTCGATGAAGACGTGCCCGTCCCTCATGACCGTCATCAGGGCCCGACTGCTGGCGGCAACGCAGGCACAACTCGCGCCGGGGTTGCGCCCGTTCGCCGTCGTCGCGACGTTCGTATCGACGACACAGCGCGTCGGCAGATGGTTCATTGCCGGCCGCCGTCCTGCGGGGCCTGCTGGGCGGCCATGCGCTTCGCCTGGGCTTCGCTTCTCGCCACCAGGTCTTCCATCTCGTCGCCGAAAAAGTTCTCGGGCCAGTTGCGGATATTGCCGTATGGATCGACATCGAGAGGTTCGAGCCGGGCCGCGCCGTCCTCGGTGTGAACGAAATACAGCGCCGCCTGGTCGGCGGTCAGTTCCTCCTCGGCGATGCGCCTCTGCAAGCGGCGCAGAAAATGCTCCGAATGGCTTTCGATGATGAACTGACAGTCCCGCGGCTTTCCGTCTTCGCGCATCTTGACGGCTTCGATGAACAGATCGGCCATTTCGGCCTGCACGCGCGGGTGCAGATGGATTTCGGGCTGTTCGAAGATCATGATGGAACGGGGCGGAACGAAAAAGCTCTCGACGAGAACGGGAAGAAGCTGGCTGACGCCGAAGCCGACATCCGTCAGCTTCACCTCGGCCATTTTCGGGCCGGTACGGACGAGCACTTCGTATTCTTTTCGGCCGTCTCCGAGGGGTTTCACCCTGAAATCACGAATCATTCCGATTTTTTTCAGCCATGCTGCAACCAGCTCCGCAAGCTGTCGGCTTCGACTCTTTTCTTTGAGATTGAACCGACGATCACCGGCCGCGAGGATCGCCTCGATGGCACGATCGCCTTTCGTCCCCACATGGTCGGGAACCTCCCCAGACCACATGTAAAGCCTTTTCGGCGTTTCCCGGAGCGGGCCGACATAAAATATACTTCTCAACATCTTTTCAAACTGTAGAACGAAATCAGTGGCAAACATGGCGTTCTGGAAGTAGGCCGCCACTTCATCGGGAAAACCGTAGAAACGAACGGGTTCGGAAACCGGCCAGACCCTTCCGCTGTGCCGGGTGAGCTTGTAGTTCGAATGCGGCGAGGCAACATCATACTTGTTTTTATTCGACTTGCGCTTCATTTCGATATCGACCTGTATGGCTCCACCGCTCTTCAGTTCGTATCTCACCTCCGAAACGACAGGCTGTCGGTTCTTGCCGGCCGAAATGCAGACATGAAGCGACATTTCGGAACCCTCAAACTTCTTTTTCGTGAGAGGATCGGAGATTTGAAGGGGTTCGTTCAGGTTCCAGTCGAGATCGATCTCCAGCTTGTGAGAGACGTCGTGGTTGTGGAGGGCGTCCTCGAACGTGCCCAGATCGACCAGGGTTCTGCTGTCGCCCATCTGGAGGGCGCGCTGGCGGTCGGGGGAGTCGGCCGTCTGCTTGAGCATCAGCAAAAGCTGGGGGATGCTGGTCTTGCCGGCGCTGTTGGTGCCGAACAGCACCGTCAGGGGCGCAAGGCGGATGTCGCCAGAGTCTTTCCATGCCTTGAAGTTCTTGAACCGGAGTTTCGTGAGCATCGTCCGCGGCTCCTAGTCGAACAAACGTTTCTGTTGTATACGCCCTTTCATGCTATCGCGATCGCCGGGCTCGTTGCAAGGAGTTTCGGGCCGGGGTGCGGGGTCGGCCGGCCGGTTCAGGAACCGGCGGTCGAACTCGGCGTCGCCCAGGATGGCGCGGGCGTGGCGCTCGCACTCGGCCCGGGCCTCCTCGGGCGACAGGGGCCGGCGATCCTCCGGGAACCTGGGCCCGAGGCGGGAGGCGACGGGCTGGGGCTGCCGCGCCCGCTCGTCATGGCCAAGACCATGATCCGAAAGCCGGAGCGTTTCGGGAATCAGCCACCCCTGGCCGTCATTCAGCGCCGCGAACGCCTCGATGCCCCTGTGCCGGTCCCCGCCGGCGGCGGCGACGCACCCGAGCAACGCATCGAAAGCGACGAGCGTCAACACCGTCTGCCGAAGCTCCGGATCGAGTTCCTTGTCGATGCGCCAGAAGCCCTTCGGATCGAGTGTCCGGCAGAATTCCTTTTCTTTCAGTTTTTCATTTGGATGATCACAGTTATGAAGAATCCATCGTAAATCATCGAATTCAAGACCATACAACGCAGATACTATTGCATCAACAACACAACGCAAGCGAACCCTTTCATACACCGTCTGCGAAATATAATCGGCTCTTCGCTGTTTGACGTGGGTAAGATAGTATGTGAGTGACTTCTGCTTTTTG
>DAOOQQ010000103.1:0-12659 GCA_035388825.1 Candidatus Ozemibacteraceae bacterium | reverse complement strand
GAAATCGCCACGGCACCGGGCTCCTTCGAAGGAACCGGCGTCATCCCCTTCGCGCGCGGAACTGCCGCAACGGCGACCCTCGTTTTCGGTTCCCGCCCCGCGCTCGGATTCACCGTAGCCTCCCTCCCCCGCCTTCTCGGTCTCCGCCCGGCTTCCGGGGCCGCTTCGATCGCGGAGGGAGCCGCAATCGCCGCCTCGTTCTCGCGGCCGATCGACCTTGCCGCGGCTCCTGCGTTGGGCCTCACCGTCAATGGGGCGGCCGCCACCGGCCTTCTCTCGACCCCCGGCGAGTTCTCGACGGAGCTGTCCTGGTATCCGGACACCGCGCTTCTCCCGGGAGCCCGCGTCGAAGCCGTCTTCCCGCTCCTGCAGGATCGGCTGGGGCAGCCCATCCAGGTGCCTCCGACCGCTTTTTCGGTCATCGGCATCCAGGGCATGACCCTGTTCACGGATCAGGCGTTCACCCGTCCGCTCGTTGGAACGCTGGTCACCGGCCCCAGCATCTGGGTCGAGGTGGCCGCCTCGGGCCCCGTCATCGTCCCTCCGGCCTCACGGCTTCTCCAGGCCTTCGCGCAGCGCACCGCGACGATGCCGTATTTCCTTCCGCTGGATCAGGTAGACCCGGCCAGCCGCCGGTTCCGCGGCCGGATCGATCTCGAGCCTGCCCGCGGCATTTCGAGCGTGACGATCCCGGTGGTTCCCGGCGAACGGATCGATCTCGTTTCGCCGGTCCTGACGGGCCAGACAAAATATATTCACTACCGTACAACCGGGGACACGTCCCCGGTGACGATCCGGCGGCTGAGCGCGTTCACGGATATGCATTACCGGCAGCCGCTCGACGGCGCCGACCTGGCCCAGACCACGGTGTATCTCGAGATTGAGGCCGTGGATCTCAACTGGCTGCATGCCGATTCCACAAGACTTTCCATCACATCGGACAGCGACGCGGCGGGATTCGAGCTGGTGTTGCGCGAGACGGCTCCGCACAGCGGCATCTTCCGCGGAGCCCTTTCCCTGAACCCCCGCTCCGGTCTCAGTAACCCGGCCGGAGGGGTGATCGCCGTCGGGGCCGGGGAGACCATCGTGCTTCGGTCCGCCGCCGACCCCGGCGTGGAGTTGCGGCTGAGATACCAGCCCCAGACGCGGCTGGACCATCTTTCCGTCTGGCCGAGCCCGGCGCGCGGCGACCGGGTGACGTTCAGCTTCTGGCTCACCAGCGCCGCCACCGTCGAGATCACCCTGTTCGACTCCTCCGGCGACGAGATCTGGTGGCTCACGCACGAGGGCCGCATGGGGGAAAACAGGGCCACCTGGAATATTCCCCGGCGGATCGCGAACGGGGCCTATCTGTACCGGCTGGAACTCCACCCCGATACGGATGCCCCGGCAAAGAAGCGGATCTTCAAGGGCAAGTTTGCGATTTTACGGTGAGGATGCTACGATAATCGCGTTTTCACTGCCATTTCGACCCGTAAAGGAGCGTACAATCGATGTTTCCCAAAGGCGGCGCCAATCTCCAGGGGCTGATGCGCCAGGCCCAGAAGATGCAGGAAAAGATGGCCGAGACGCAGGACGAGCTGAAGAAACGCACCGTCGAAGCCAGCGTCGGCGGCGGCATGGTGACGGTCGTCGTGACCGGCGCCCAGGAGCTGCAGAAGATCACCATCAACAAGGAAGCTGTGGACCCCGATGACGTCGAGACCCTCCAGGATCTCATCCTCTCGGCCGTCAACACCGGCATCCGCAAATCCCAGGAGATGGTCCAGGAAGAGATGGGGAAAGTGACCGGCGGCCTGAACATCCCCGGGATGTTCTGACCCTCCTCCCGTCATCTCAACGGCACAGCCGGTGCCTGACCGGCTGGAAACGACGAGCCCGATCCCGGGCTCGTCGTTTTTATCCCCGGATGCCGCTTTTTCAATAGTACAGCCTATTCCAGCTCCGTTGATGGATATTCTGGTTGATCACCGAACTCGAAAGCGTCGAAGTGATCTCGAGATCGGGAGTCTTGGCTCCCTTGCTCGGATCGGCATCGACGGTGAGGGTCACCAGGAGCATGGGGACGCCGGGATCGAGGGGATGGCCGTACAGCTCGAACTTCACGTTCCGGATGCCCGGGAATGCCAGTTCGCGGCCGGCGGTCGTCCGGATGAGACAATTGCGAGCCTCGTCGATGTGGTAATTGACCTCTTCGAGAACCGGGCTCGTGGTGAGATCGGGCGTGTCATACATCTGCCGGTGGAAGTGCAGCTCGGCCGGGGAAACCAGCACCGGAATCGTCGAGTCGCCTTTCGTGAACGTCTTCGCATCGACGATCGGCATCTCGAAGGCCTTTGCCTTCTGGGTCAGGGTCGCGGATTTGGGAATGAACGGCGTAGCGCAGCGGAAATCCCGACGGAGGTGGTTGATGGCGAACCGCGCCCCCTGGAGCTCCTGCAAGTCGACCGAGCCGCGTTTTCTCGCATTGGTGATATAGCTGAACACTTTGTAGGTGACGCCCAGAAGGGCCGCAACCAGAACCACGCCGATCGCCAGCTCGACGAGGGTGACGCCCCTCGCCCGCCTGCCGTGCCTTCCTGCGCACATATCAGTAATACTCCCGTTCGTCGAACAAGACGGTGGCCAGGGCAAGCTTGCGCATCCGGTCAGGCGTACCGCCGATCGCATCGATCTTGTCGGGCACGCGTCCCTCGTTCCAGAACACTTCCACGATGAGTTTCCGGAGAAACCGCCCATTGGCGGCCTCGCCCTCGAGAGGTTCGAGACGAAGCCGGCGATAGAAATACGCCTTGGTATATTGTTCCGGATATGTTTTTGTTGTCGGCTTCCAGGCGGATGTCGGGTGAACAGGCACGGCAACGGACTGGCGAGTCTGCGGATCGACGAGGGAGCCCTCGAAAATCTGCAGTTTCGCATCGGTCAGTTCCCCGACCGGCATCGACTGGACGAGCTCGATCGTTTCCTGGGCGATCTGGAGCGCGCGGAGGTAATTTTCGGCCCGGCTGGTTTCGGAGCCCGTTGCCGAGGCGAAATGGATCAGCCCGGCAAAGAATACGAGGGCCACCCCGGTGGCGATGACGATCTCGACGAAGGTGAAGCCCTTCCGGCTGCCGGGTTGGTTCATCTGGTCGTCTCCTCCCGTTCGAGAAGCCTCAACGCGCTCTGGCGGGCTTTTTCCGCCTCATCGGATGCCTTCCGGAGGTCTTCGAGCAGAAGCTGGCCGTTCCTCGTGGCATCGACACCCTGGGGGGCATAATACTCGGGCGGCAGCTTGTCGAGCTCGGTCATGAACGCGCGGTTGGAGTCGAAGAACAGCTCGGAGAGGTCATTGGTGCCCGGCCGGATCTGTTTTTCCGATGCCTTCCGCGAAGTGATGGCTGCCGTCAGGGTTTCCTCGTCGGTCGGCCCTGATGACTCCCCGGATACTTCCTCCTGGGGGAGCAGAACCGGGCGCTCCCCAGGCGACGCTCTCTTCCCGCCGCTCGCTCCGCGAAACACCAGGAACAAGGCAAGCAGAAGCAGGAGGGAAACGAGCATTCCCACCAGCGGGACAAACCCCTGCGTGCGCCTAGGCATCGTAATCGACCGCCATAAGGGACCGCGTCTCGCCGATGCTGACGCGCACGGGATAAGCGGGGAAATACAGATTCGGATCATGGACGATGGTCAGCTTTCCCCCGTCAGGGAGGGTTCGGAGATCGAAGAGATTGTCCACGAGCAGGTTCCCGTAGATATTGACACTCTTTCCACCGCAGTCGATGCCGCTTTCCGCCGAAACCGACGGCGAAGAATTGTCTCTGAAATTGGTCGATGCGGCAAGCGATGCGTAGATGCTCACGGCATTCGAGGAGGATTTGACGACGATGTTGCCGAACATCAGGTAGATCCCGAGGGTGTCCGCATGGAGGTTGACCGGAGACAGGTTGCCGACGACGCAGTTGCCCCGCTGAAGGATGAGCCGCCCTTTGCCCCGGTATTTCTCGACCGACGAGAGGTCGAGCGAAGCCCCCGTCGGATCGATGATCAGCGAGACACCGTCGAGATCGAGCACCTTTCTGCCGCCGATCGTCTTGATGCGATCCTTCACGAAATCATCAACGCCCTTGTAGAGGTGTGCCACGCTGCGCAGCGTGGGATCGAAGGCCGGAAACACGTCATGCCCCTCAACGCCCCCGCTCACGGATGTGGGGGTTTTGGGCTTCTTCACATTCGCCCCGAAGAACAGGTTGTTGATCGAAAGCGACTCGATGGGAGCGGACATGAGCACCTTCGTCCGTTCATCGACCTGGGGGGAGCAGGTTTTACCGGCGAAGGTCTCTGGCTTCTCCTCGTAAAACATCGGCACGGGCGGGAAGGTCACGTCCATCGTCTCCCCGCCGAACAGCTCGAACTTCACCTTGGCCTGGTCGAGGAAGGCTACCTTGAAAAACCGCAGGAACACCGGCCCCTCGACGTAGACCGGGATGTCCCTGCCTTCACCGAAGAGCACCGGCATCTTTCCGCCGACGAGGCGCTGCGGATTCCTGGTTGAATACTCGACGAAATATTCTCCGATGCCCGAAAACGGGTGGGCCGTCACGAAAGAGGTGCCGCCGTCGCCGGCAATGCTCGCGTAATCAGTGTACCCGTATTGATACTTCCAGTTCTGCATCAGGGAATAGACCATCGACCGGAACACTTCCGAGTTTCCCGGGTTTCCCCCGGCTTTCTGGTAGTCCTTCGCGATCATGTAGCCAAGGGTTCCCTCGGTCCCGGCATAGTCGGAGCTGGTCTTCAGAATCGACTTGTAGATGTTAACCAGCTCGGGAGTGTTGTGGAAGTCGGTCGCGACCGAGTAGGAATTCGAGATCGTCTTGAAATCGAAGGGGGGAATGACGAAAAAGAAGTTTCCGGCACTCACCTGCTCAAATTTGGGATCGACCGTCTGGAACGGGGCCGGCCGATAGAAGGAGCCAAGAAGATGGTGGTCATCCTTGAAATACAGGTCCAGGAGGATCGGCGGGGTCTTCGCGCTTTTCGCCCCCTGCGGGAACTCGGGGCAGGCGGGATACGAGCGGTTGCCGAAATAGACATATGAATATATTCCAGGGTCATCGGGGGCAATTCCCTTGACGACGATCTTCTTCTTCGGATGGCTCAACTGGCGGCAGAAGCTTTTCACGAAGAGGGCATACTTGTCGACGAAGGGGTACGAGAGATCGACGATCTTGATCTCCCGCCGCTCCTTGAGGCGGATTTCAGGGAGATCGCGAGACTTGGCTTTCCCGACGATTTCGAGATACCCGATGTAGGAGGGGCGCGGCGCGGCGATCTTGTCGATCACGGTGACGCTGATGCGGCCCGAGATTTCGGCACTGGCCCCGAGATACTCGTGGACGAGGCCGTTCGCAACGGGGAGCCGGGCCGGGGGCACCTCGGTTTCGTAGATCACCTTGTTGCCGCCGGCGGGATTCAACTTCCAGAACTCGGCGATCTCGCGCCCGATCTGGCTGTTCCGATCGTTCACCCCGGCTTTCACCCCGGCAAGCATCTCGTTGATTCCGGCCTGGACCAGGAAAACGATCCGTTCCTGTTCGATCGAGCGGCTGAGCTGGAGGATCTCCCCGCTTTTGTGCACGTTGAGACCGATGATGAGCACCATCATCATGAGGGCGAAGACACAAACGAAAAAGAGAACAAACCCCCGGCGGGCATGGGCGCCTGCCGGGAGTGTTTCTGTCTGGTTCTTCACCGGGTTTCGCATGAACTACGGACCCGAGAGAGAGGCCGCGGCGCGGATCACCAGCTGCCGCCACCACTCAGACCGGGCTGGGCATTCGCTTTCGGCTGATTCTCTTCTTCCTCGATCGAAAGCGCATCGGTCACTCCCGATTTCACAGGGTCGAGAGCGACGCCGGCGGCATTGCCGTAGGCATCCGTCACGTTGCCGACGAGGGCGTCGTATTCCTGCTGCGACCTGCCGGATTTGAGGGCGAGATCGAGGGAGGGATCCGCCAGGTGCGTCTTTGTGATGCTCGTGGCAATCTGACCGGTTCCCGCATCGAAAGCGGCGCCGACCGTGGCTGAAACAGCCGAGTTGAACATTTCCCGGCCGGCGATCCGGCGGGCTTCTGCGCTGTTCAGGGCCACACCGGCCCGGTTCGTTTCGCGAATCGTGCCGGTCGTTCCGCCAACGAGCGCATCCGTGACGGCCGAGCCGACGGTGCCGAGACCCACTTTGCTCGTCACGACACCGACGGTTGATTCGGCGGCCTGGAGGGTGGTTTCCAGGGCGGCAGCCTGGATGAAGCTCTTGTCGTCGGTGATCGCCTTTTCTGCAGCGGTGATGAGGGTGTTACCGGTGGCCTTCACCACACCCACCGCGACCGTGATGGCGATCGATATGCCCTTGAAAATCGGCACGGCGGGGGCAACGGCGGGGAAAATCACGGCGATCGGGATGAGGATGGCCGTGATGAGGCCGATGGCGGTGCCTGCGGCGCCAATCTTGTCACCGACGCTCACGAGGCTCTCGCCGGCCTCGCGCAGGGCCTTCTGGTAGATGCCCATCGCGCTCGCGTTCTGGTCGAGACTGTTGTAGACCTTGGTCGGGTCGGTTTTGGCCGCCGCCTGGAGGGAGCCGCTCTTGAGCAGCTTCATCGTCGCCTCGGCGTCGGCCTTGAGCTTCTTGATGTCCTCGTTGGCCCGGTCTATCTGGGCCTTGTATTTGTTGTATTCCTCTTCCTTCTGGCGCTTCTCGCGCTCTTCCTTGGACTCGCCCTTGAAGAAGCCGGCGACATTGCTGCCCCAGGATTTCACGGTGTCGATGGCGTTGATGGTGAAATTCGCCATGCCGCCGAGTTCCAGCGGCTCGATCGCCATGATGGCGTCATACGTTTTCTGATACTCAGCGACCGATTTCTCGATCTGGGCCTTCTGGTTCTGAGCATCCTGAGCGTATGTCCAGGTCGGGGCAAAAATCTGAAGGATGAATGCCAGGATCGTCAAAACAGAGATCAGTTTCCGCGAAACCTTTTTCATAGACACACCCCCCGTAAATTCTTTACTTTCCTCAAGTATATATCCACCTGAGTGAAATTTGTTACAGGGATACACGGATTTTTCGCAGCATCCGTCAACAGATCGGCGAAATCAAGGCTTCAGGAACTCACTTGAAGAGTTCCTTCATGCGCCTGATCTGCTCGAGTTCGACCTCTCCCGCCTCGGAACCCGCACTCTTTACGGTGCCGGCCACCGGCTCCTGCGTCGGCTGGGCAGACTGGCCCGCGGCGTCCCCGGTGCCGGTGACTGGCTGTTCACGGACACTTTCGGTCCCCGAGGCGTTCGGGGAGTTCATGAGACGCTCGTAGGTGATGCGGTCGATGAACGTGATCTGCTCGAGAGCTTCTTTGCGGTAGGGATTCCCATACTCCTTCAGGGCAAGGAAGTTCAGCCGCGCTTCCTCCAGGCGCTCCGCGCGGACGAGATGCATCGCCAGCTCGAACCGCATCATCGAGTCGTTCGCGTTCTCCGCCACATAGGCTTCGAGCCTGGGAAGGGCGTCCTGCCCGCGGCCAAGAACGTCGCAACAGGCCACATATCTCTGCAGGAAGCCCTGATTCCGGGTGTCGGCGGCGGAAAGCTCGTCGAACAGGGAGGCGGCCGAGGCGAGGTTGTTCGTCTGATACAGGCTCTCAGCCATGAGCAGTTTGAGATACATGTCCTGGGAATCGGCCTCCCGAAGCGGGGTGAGCAGCGTGACCACCTCGTCGAACCGGCCCTGGGAGTAGCGGATTCTGGCAAGGGGAAGCGGCGCGATCAGCGGCTCTGAAGCCGTTCCCGCCCATCCGTCGACGATCTGCACCGCCTCTTCGGCCTTATCCATCTGGATCAGCAGATCGATGAGCGCGCGCGGGGCATCGGGATGATCCGGAAACTCTTCCATGATGGACCGGAACACGCGTTTTGCCCCGTCGAAGTCCATTTCATCCCAGTGGCGGTAGGCGATGCTCATCAGAAAGTTCCGGCGGGTGATTGTGTCGGGTTTGGGGCCTTGCCCGCGTCGCTGCATGATGTACTCGGCGAGAGCCGGAAAACTGCGCGGCTTCGGCAGGCGGCTCAGAGAGCCGAACACCCGGATCGCAAGGTTCCGCTCGCCCCTCGAGAGCAGAAGTTCTCCCTTGATGAAGGCCAGGAGCACCGACTTCGGGTATTTTTCCCGGAGAAAATCGAGACGTTTCTCGGCACGGTCATACCGGTCGAGAATACGATCGACGAGAACGATCGCCAGGTGCGCCTTGTCCGCCTTCGCGGGGTCGGCAAGCTCTTTCTTGAAAAAGGCCATCGCCGCGGTCAGATCCTGGGTACGGATCGCCATGGACAGCGGGAGGTTCTCGGTCAGGATGAACCGGTAATACTGCTGGACCCCCTTGAGGAAGTTCCGCTCCGCGATGGCCTGCAGAGCGTTGAAATACACGCTGCCGGCCTTCTTTTTCGAGCCTCCCTGTGCGTGGAGAGTCGGAAGGATGAGAGCGAAAGCCAAAGTGATGAACAAAGCCATATATATCTTACGCATTATCACTCGACACCCCCCCCTTCGACATCATGCTGTCTGAGAATGTCATCCGGAGCCGTCGAGGGATTCACCGGCGTCTGGTGATCGGGAGTCGGAGCCGGATCGTTCCCTTGCTGTCCGGTTCCTGGCGGGGGAAGATTCGGCGTGAGAGGATCATCCGCCCCATCTTCGTCGGATTCGATATCAAGGCCGAGGGAGGGGGTGTATTCATGGATCTGGGAGGAGCCGAGGTATTCGCCCCAGGCCATCAGTTTCGCGATGGGCGGATCCGTCACGAGTCTGCCCTTCTCGACGATTGCGCGGCGGCCGGCGGTGAGCGCGTCGTCGGTCCCCTGGAGACGCGCGGAGCCGCCCTGGACGGTGACGACGAGATTGCCGTCGCCGGGCAGAACGAAATCAGCCGCGGAGTCATGGTCCAGAAGGAGCGCGGTCGATGCCGCCTGGAGCCTGAGAGGGAAGAGGCTCTTTCCGTGCTGGATCGCCACGTTTCCCCGCTCCAATTCGAGGTGGAGCGTGAAGATGCGGATGGCGGAGCCGGGGTTCACGCGCAGGAGGGAGCGTTCGCCGAGGCGTATGCGGGCCGTTTCATCGCTGCCGGTGATGATCAGAGATCCGCTCGGGATCAGCAGTTCCGAGCGAAGGCTTTTCGCCATGATGCGTGGAGTGCCGCCGGGCGGCTCGAGCGTGCCCCCACCCGGGAACAGCGTGGCCATCCCCGCGACGTACATATCGCCGAAGCGGTGCCGCGGCGCCGTCGCTTCGGCTGCCGTCACGGTTGAAGCAATCCCCAGCGTCAGAATCGCCGTCATGAGGATCACCCGCAGGGTATTGCGGACATCCGCTGTCTTCGTCGGACTGATGTTCATGCGCATCCCATCCTCTCGTGCTGGAAGTTCGTCGGGCTTCCCCTCTTCGTATTCCCCGAACGGGGGGAGAGGTTCCACCCCACGGGCGTCATTTGATTTTGTCGATGAAGGCGCTGCCGGTCGGGTCACTCTGACGGTATCCCTTGACGAGGCTGGTGCTTCGCCGGATTCGCGCGAGCTCGGCGCCGATGCCGGCATGGGCATCCGAGATCCGTTTCTGGAACAGTCGATCCGTTTCCACGAGGGTTTCGAGAGCCGTGCGAAACCTGGCGACGGCCTCGAGAGCCGGAATGGCTTCTCCTCCCAGGATTTTCAGGACATCGGCAAGACCGGTGGCGGGCTGGTCGGGGCGGGCGGCAGAAAGGGCCGTGACGAGTTCCTGTTCGACATTCTTGACTTCGAGAAGGGCAAGATCTCGGTGGTCGAGAAGCTGAGCAACATCTTCCTGGAGCGGCTCCGGAATGTCGAGCAGGGCGCGGGCATGCTCGGTCAGCTCCCCATACAGCAGGCTCAGCCGCTGCAGGCCCATCAGGAGCCGGTCACGCAACGCAGCATCGATACCCATGGCAGCCTCCTTCCGGACGGTTGTCGGTCACTTCGCCGGCTTTGCCGTCACGAGACTCGTCAGGCGGTCCTTCAGCGTCTCGAACAGGTTGTTCGAGAACAGGATCGTCTCCTTGTGCTGGGCGGCAACCGCCTGGCCGCGGCGATCGCAGCCGGTGAACGTTTCGATGATCGAGACGCCGGTCCGACCGAGTTTGTGAATGGCGATGAGAAACTCGAAAGGCCAGAAAAACCCGCGAAATCCGTTCGGCGGGCGGGGCATCGAGGGATCACCCACCATGACGAAGATGGGGAAATCCTTTTCGTCGAAGGCGTTGAAAAACCAGGTCGATTGATCCCAGCCGAGGTAGCAGTCTTTCTGATTGAAGGAGTAGACGCGCTTGGCCCGCTCGGTGAAGTTGATCGCCCCGACGACGATGTCCGAGCCGTCGGTGTGAGCCAGCTTCTGCTCGATCGTGTTGATCGTGAAGGGAATGCCCCGTTTCTCGAAGGCCACGGTTTCGAGCTTGAGAATCGCGTTGAACCGGTCGATCACGAGGGGCTGGCTCTTGAAGCCGAGGGCCATGGCAAGCTGGTTCTGCAGCCGCTCATAATCGATGCGCAGCTGTTCGCAGACGGCCTTGAGCTGCTCGACGCGCTCCGGATCGGTGCGGATTTTGATCGTGGCCTGGCGAAGCTGATTCTTTGCTTCGACGTACTCACTGCGGGACTTTTTGACCAGCACCTGCTCCTCGGCAATCGTGCGCTTCTTGAAGCCACGGGCGCCGGAAACGCCGAGACCGGATTCGCGGATATCCCCGATGATGCCCGAAAGGCCGAGCCCCTCGCGGCCCTGCCGCACCACCTCGAGAAGCTTTTCGAGCTCTCCCTGGACCATCGCGGCGGTCGGATACCGGCCGGCCGGATCCCGGGTGAGGAGCTTGAGGACGATCTGCTCGAGCTTCTGGGGGATCTCGGGAACGAGCTGGCGGGGCGGCGGGAAATTCCACCGGGTCTGGGAGAGGAAGACCTCCATCTCCTTCTTTCCCTCGAAGGGAAGTCGCCCCGTCAGTTTTTCGTACATCACGATACCGAACGAAAACAGGTCTGACACCTGATCGACAGGCTTGTTCATCAACTGCTCGGGGCTGGCATAGACAACCGTATACAATTTTTCCCCGGGCTGGTCGAAATCGCCGTCCTCACGGACGTGCTTGGCGATGCCGAAGTCGATCAGCCGGGGCGAGTACTCGGGGCCCGTGAGAATGATGTTCTGCGGCTTGATGTCGCGATGTACGAGGCCCTGCTTGTGCACATAGGCGAGGGCGTCGAAGCACTTGATGAATAGCTGAAGATATTCCTCAACCGTCGGGAGGGTCTGCTTGATGCCGAGAGTCGTGGCCGAGTGGCTACGCGGAAAGGCATCGAGGGACAATCCCTTGACATACTCCATCGCGAGATAATGGAAATCGTTGTCGTATCCCGCGTCGATGAATTTGACGATGTTCGGATGCTGGAGGGATTTGAGAATCTGCGCTTCGAGCTTGAACCGCTCGAGAACGACGGGCATCTCGGAGCACTCGGGGGAAAGCAGCTTGATGGCGACGAGCTGTTCCGATTTCAGTTCGTACCCGATGTAGACGAAGCCCATGCCCCCGCACCCGATCATGTCGAGGAGTTTATAGCGTTTCAGTTCGGGTGCCGAGATCATGGCCATGGGGAATGAGCTCCGTCAGAGGTGGTGGCGTTACTTCTTGGTGGCGATGAAATCGATGCGCTCCTGGGCATTCTTCGCGATCTTCGAACCGGGCTTGAGCCGGATGACTTCGGACCACTCCTTCTGGGCCTCGGCCTGCATGCCCTTCTTGAAGTAGCTGTTCGCGAGATAATAGTGCTGATTCTCGTTGTTGGGCTTGATCGCCAGAGCGCGCCTGTAGGTGTCGATCGCCTTGTCGGTCTCGTTGTTGCTGTAATACATGAAGGCCAGCCAGTCGAGCAGATCGACGTTGTTGGGGTCGGAAACGAGGAGCTTTTCGACTTCGGCGATGCCTTCGCCGGTGCCGGCCGTGTATTTGGTCAGCAGCTCCTCTTCCTCTTTTTTCATCTGGTTCTGGAGGTCGTTGCCCGAGAGGACCTGTTTGAACCGCTTCGAAGTGACGCTGGCTTTCTCTTCATCCGACGAGTCGGCAGCGACCGTTTCGGCCGGTGCCCCCTTGTCCTTCGAGACAAGGAGCACGACCACGATGGCAACCAGCACCACCACGCCCACGACGATCATCAATGTTACCGCATCCATACCTTTATCCCTCCTGCTGTGAGGTTGTTTTCCATGACTTGATGCACCTGTTGCGCCGTATCCATCTACCCCGGGAACCCCCATTCCGTCAGGAACGACTTGAATCTGCCCCAGGAGTATCGTCCGGGGCAGGTGACGGGCAGCTCGTCGACGAGGACCGCCACCGCCGTCGCGTTGTCGGGGGCTCCGCTGGCGTAGGCCTGACGGACGAGCCGCCCGGCCAGACCGCGGAACGGCATACGGGCAAGTTCTTCCCGGAGCGTCTCTTCGGGAATCGGGCCGTAGATCCCGTCGGAGCAGAAGAGGAGCACGTCCCCGGCGGTCAGATCGATCAGAGAGGTGTCGATATTCACGAACTCCCGCACTCCGAGAGCGCGGCTCAGGATATGCCGCGCCG
>DAOOQQ010000102.1:0-12837 GCA_035388825.1 Candidatus Ozemibacteraceae bacterium | reverse complement strand
CTCCAAGGGGTCTATCCTTGTCATAGTCACCGTGGTCTCCTTTCGAATCTGGCTTTGACACCGATTCTTTCGGAGATTGCGGTGGCTCTTTTTAGGGCAGTATTTCAGAAGCCCTCATACACCACATCCATGGACTCTAACCGTTTCGGATCGCCGACCAGCGCTTCGAGCGCAGCCCACTTCGACTTGAGCTTCTGCTTCTTGTCTTCCTCTTCGCCCTCGGTCAGCTCCTCGAACTCTTCATCCAGCTTGGGAAGAGCGGCTGCGTTGAGTGACAGCTTCGCGATCCGGCTCTCGTAGTAGATCGGAACCGTCGCGCCATCAGCTACTGCCCGCTGTATATCATATATACTAATATATTCACCAAAGATCGCCCGGGTATTCGCGTCGGTCTGCTCGATGGGCGTGCCCGTGAACCCGATGAACGAAGCGTTGGGAAGCGCATCCCGGAGATTCCGTGCGAGGCCGTCGACCAGGTCATACTGGCTGCGGTGCGCCTCGTCGGCGATGACGACGATGTTCTGCCGGTCTGAAAGCAGGCTTACGCGGCCGCCTTTCTCCTCGGGCATGAACTTCTGGATCGTCGTGAACACGACCCCACCACTCGCAACTTTAAGCAGCGAACGGAGATGCTCTACGGATTCGGCCTGCACGGGCATCTGGCGCAGGATCTCGTGGCACCGCTGGAACTGGCCGAACAACTGGTCGTCGAGATCGTTCCGGTCGGTCAGAACGACCAGCGTCGGGTTTTGCATCGCCGGGTGGAGAATGATGCGCGCCGCGTAGAACAGCATCGAGAAACTCTTTCCCGAGCCCTGGGTGTGCCAGACGACGCCGGCCCGCCGGTCGCCTTTCTTCCCGTTCCTCATCGGTCCGGCCCAGTACGTTCCGGGATCCTCGGCCGCACCCGGGGAGGCGCTCATGCCGCTTGCACGGATCGTCTCCTCGACGGCGGCGGTCACGGCATGGAACTGGTGATACCCGGCGATGATCTTGTGGAGCCTGTCGCTGTCTCCATCCTCCTCGAAGACGATGAAGTGCCGGAGCAGATCGAGGAGTCGCGTCTTGTCGAACACGCCCCGGATCAGAACCTCCAGTTCGAGGAAGGTATTCGCGAAGGTGTCTTCTCCGTCGATGGTGCGCCAGACCTTGAACCACTCCTGGTTCGCCGTGAGCGAGCCGATGCGAGCCTGCATACCGTCGGACACGACGAGCAGTTCGTTGAACCTCAGCAGAGAGCCGATCTGTGCCTTGTAGGTCTGGAGCTGTTGATACGCCGACCAGATCGTGGCGTTCTCGTCGGCCGCGTTCTTCAGCTCGATGACGGCGAGCGGAAGCCCATTTATAAAGATGACGATATCAGGTCTGCGGTTGACCTGGCTTTCGATGACCGTGAACTGGTTCACCGCCAGCCAGTCGTTGTTCTCCGGATACACGTAATCGACGAGCCGCACCCGGTCCCCCGCGATGCTCCCGTCGGGGCGTTTGTATTCGATCTCGACGCCGTCCCGCAGCATCGCATGGAACCGCCGGTTGTTCGCGACGAGCGACGGCGTCTCCTGCCGGAGTAGCTTGCGCACCGCCTCTTCCCGCGCCTCTTCCGGAATCTTCGGATTCAGCCGCTGAACCGCATCCTGCAATCTCCGCACCAGAACGACATCGTTCAAAGAATCCCGCTCTGCCTGCGCCTCGCCGGGGGCGATGTCCGGCCCATGCGCAACGCCGTAACCCAGCTCCGAAAACCAGCTCAGAGCCGCCTCTTCAACCGTCGCTTCGTTGAATGTCATTCCGCTGTCCGATAAGCCTGTCTGAAATGTGTCGGGACGGTTGGAAACGCAAGACGCAACAATCCCGACTTTGTCATGTTCTTCAAATGATGTTGTCTGAGGGCATCGGGATCACGTTTCAGCAGCTCCGCAAGGCAGTTGAGAGTGATATAGCGACCAGTACATACTTCGAGAATGGCTTTTCGCAATATTTCGGCACCAACCTTCCGGTGAGCACGCGGTTCAGCGGCATCCCGATACAGTTTTGCCCTGAGCGTGGGCGCAAGCGCTTTCAAAGAATCGATGATCGGCGCATCGAGCCGATCGCTGACGAGACAACCTGCGGCATCTCGCCTCTCAGCCTCGATCTCCCCGGCCCGCACATTCTCCATTGACGTTTTCAAATGTGCGGAGCTCGGTTTCAAATGTGCGGAGCTCGGTTTCAAATGTGCGGAGCTCCCCTCCAAATGTGCGGAGCTCGGCTTCAAATGTGCGGAGCTCCCCTTCAAATGTGCGGAGCTCGTCCTTGGGCGCATGGATTTCTCGGTCACGTGTTCCGCAGATTGCCCGAAAACTTCTTCCGGTCGCGGAATTCCAGCGTCCGGAAGAGAGTAAACGGAGCCCCTGCCAGCATTGTGCCGCTCCAGAAAGCCTTCCCGAACGAGTTCTTGCAGCAGCCTCGTTGCATCGAAAGGATGAAGTCCCGTCAGTTCCCGAAGCCGCGTGTGAGTGATGACTCGTTCCGATGATGCTGTCGCAAGGGTGAGTCTTTCGTTGTTTCCGAGCGCATTGAAGCGATCTCCGAAAAATACCTGAAGTTCAGCAATCAGCTCATCGGGAAGCAGATCGACCATCCGCAGTTCCAAAAGAGTCTGGTTGTAAGGCTCGCATCGTTCGTACAGGGCTGGAGCCCGCCAATGCTGGCTGGCCCACCCCTTGTAAATCTTTGGAAGTCCAGATCCGGCCTGTTCGCCGACACCGACGAGGCGGAACATCTTGTGCAGGGTCCGGTTTCGGCAGTCATGCTCGCCCCCATGAATGGCCACATCCGGCGGAATTCTCATGAGCCCCGGGTTGCGGAAGCCGAACATTTCGGGCCGCTTCACGACCAGAACCGAAGCCCGGTCGGTGTAATCGGCATGGACGAGAACATTGGCCAGCGCCTCGCGCAGAGCGACATGGACGGGTGTCTCGTCTTTTCTCACGCCCTTTTCCAGCCTGAACGGCACCTTCACATCCGCCGTCAGCTTCAGAAAAACGCGCCGATAGAAGTCGAAGAGGTTTCCCGACCACCGGCCATCGAGCGTGATTCGGTCGACCCATCGGAGATCGGAGATGGCCTCGGGGCGTTCCTGGTAATCGAGCATGAAGTTCGGAAGCTCTTCCTGAATCGAAGCCATCCACCCGAACATGAGCAGGCCTGCGAGGGTGAGGCCGCTTTTCCCCGTTTCACGGTCTCGCTTCCAGCCGCCGATCTGCCTGAGAAACTCCTGGTCGTCGCAGGTGTTCCAGTGATGCTCGGGATTGAGATTCGCAAACATCTGCCGGTAGGCCCGAAGAGTTTCCAGGCAGATGTCATTCAGACCGTATCCGTGCAACAGGCGATTGTCGCGGCTATCCTCTACCTGCTCAGCCAGCATGCGCTTCACGTCTTCGTCGGGAAGCTGCCGATCGCCGTCATGGAGCCGACGGTAGGTATGCCCATCGAAGGGATTTTTCGTGATATGCACGGGCCGCTGCTTTCGGGTTGCTCGCGGGATATCGATGACGAGCAGGGTGCGCCCCTCCAGGGAAACGTCACGAATATCGGCGTCGCTCAACAGGTTGACACTGACTTTTTCACGATTGTTGAGCAGGTTGAACAGCTCCCGGCGCACGTTTGCCACGTGAGGAACGCCCTCGATCACGAACTGACCCTGTTTTTCACGGACACCGAGCACGACGATGCCGCCGTTGGTGTTTGCAAAAGCGCTGTAGGTCGGCCAGAAATCTTCGGGAAGGGCGCCTTTCCCGTCGCGGCCGGCGGCGAGCTTGCACTCCAGGTCCACCGTCTCCTGCAGAAGCTCCAGGTCGGCAATCGATTCGATCTGGATCATGCGGAATTCTCCCGACGGCCTTCCCGGGGAACGTGTAAGAGATCCTTACACGTTGCCGCTTCAGCCAGCTCGCGCTCGACCGCCTCGACCCGCAACTCCCCGCTCAACAGCTTCGGCAGAAGCGTATCGCGAAGACTGGCGAGGGTTTGATTTTGATGTTCGAGCGCTCGTATCTGATCATCAAATGAGGATGCAATTCGTTCAAATCCCTCTATGACGGCAGCAGGAGGGTTAATAAATTGGAGATTCTCGAAATTTTGTTTGTTGATCGAGCCAAATACCGTCCCTTCAGCTTCATATCGTGCAAACTCGGCATATAGACTTGCCATTGCATGATATGTAAATGAGGTTGAACCGCTCTTGTGACGCACAGCTGCAATACCTCGGCCGATACAGCAATGCTCATTAGCCATATTGATATCACCAACAGGTGCCCGAACGCTGACCAACGTATCGCCAGACTTCGCATATCGAGTTGGCGCGGTACAGTAAACCCGATGTGATGGGAAACGAAACCCAAAATCTGTCCGGCCCTGATAAAAAGGAAGCCCGATGCCATTTTCATTATAGGTATCACCGGGTGGTGACTGCCCCATCGTAAGATCAAATGCTACCACCACTGGTTCCACTGACCACCCTGCTGGAATGGCACCACATTCGGTATCTTCAAAGTGATTTGGAAACAACGCGGCGGTTTCGGCGTCCATTCCGGCGGGGGGTCTGCCGTCGAGTTTGGCGCGGACGGGGTCGAAATCCACGAACCAGCTCTGGAACAGCGCCCGCGCCATCCCCTCCAGCGTCTCATTCATCCGCCGGTTCAGTTCTATCTTGTCATCTATACTCCCAAGAATATGCGCAATGGCTTTCTGGACTGCAAGAGGTGGTCGCAAAACAGGAATGAGATGCAGATCATTTCGATTCACCCCTGGAACGCTGCTTTTATCACTACATGAATCGAAGTCGACAGTTCGAAGAAGGTATGACGTGAACAACGGGTCATTTCCATGGAAATCCTTAACCCAAAGTGTCGTGTTCAGAGGCCAGTAATCTTCATTGAGATAGAATACTTGCCCAATGGTACCGTATCTACCGGTAACCACCCCAGGGCCTTTCACACCTATCTCAGAGTGATAGTCGCTAGTGCCTGATGATGAAACAATGGGTATCTTGCCAGGCTTGCGCTTATGAGCTGGCAGATCGAAACCACGCTGAAGAGTGATAACCTCGCCAAGTGGAATTTCTGACCACTTACCAGCCATAATCAAGCTCATTCAGGTTTGCATTGATGGATTTTTCAAGCTTTTCGGATTTTTCGAACTGGGTCTGGAGTTCGGCGACGAGGCGGCCGGCCTTGCGGCCGGGTGGCAATGGAGACCGTTCGCCGTTCATAGCTGAGCCATTCCTTTGTCCAGTCCTGCTATCGATCGAGACATACCTCATTGCCGATTCGGGACTCAGTGACTCCCGAATTCGGACCATGTCATACTGCATCATATCATTTCTCCATTGCGGGGACAGTATCTCCACGATCAGGCAGGCGAGAACCAGAAGCAGTTCGGCACTTGTTGACTTTTCAGAGTTTGTAAATACATTATACATATATGTTCATTTTTGAGTGGGATGACAAAAAGGCTGAAACGAACAAGAAAAAACACGGCGTAACGTTCGATGAAGCAATCACCGTGTTTTATGACGATTTCGCCGCATCATCGACGATCCAGACCATTCAGAAGTCGAAGACCGCTTCATCATCCTCGGATTTTCCATTACCAAGAAACTTCTGATGGTATGCCATTGTTATCTTGAAAACGATCGAATCATCAGAATCATTTCTGCCCGAAAGGCAACGAAAACCGAAACACAACAGTATCGGAGTTTTTATGAGAAAAGAATATGATTTTTCCAAATCAAAACAGAATCCCTACTCCAAAGAATTGAAGCGGACCGTCACCATTCGCCTCGGGAATGACGTGATAGAATATTTCAAGATATTGGCTGAAGAAACCGGACTGCCCTATCAGCAGTTGATCAACCTGTATCTGAGAGACTGCGCTTCCCAAAAAAAGAAGTTAACCTTGAAATGGGCCGCGTGACGATTCGATTGCAACGCCCCGTCAGCCGCCGAAACCGAGGCCTTTCAGGTTCGCTTTGATCGAGCGTTCCAGTTTGGCTGATTCGTCAAACTGGTTTTGGAGGTCGGCGACGAGGCGGGTCATCTTGGTTTCGAAGGGCTCGCCGTCAGATTCAACTTCTTCGGCGCCGACGTACCGGCCGGGGGTGAGCACGTGCCCATGCCCGGCAATCTCGTCCGTCGTGGCGGATTTGCAGAAGCCGGCGACATCCTCGTAGGATCCGACGCCCTTCTCGCCCCTCCATGCATGATACGTGGAGACGATCTTCCTGATATCGTCCTCGGTCAGTTCGCGGTGGACGCGGTCGACGAGGGTGCCCAGCTTGCGGGCGTCGATGAACAGAGTTTCACGGGTGCGTTTGCGGAAGCGGCCGTTGCCCTTGTTCCTCGTCAGGAACCAGAGGCAGACGGGAATCTGCGTGCTGTAGAAGAGCTGGCCGGGCAGCGCGACCATGCAGTCGACGAGATCGGCTTCGATGATAGCCTTGCGTATATCACCCTCACCTGACTGATTCGAAGACATGCTGCCGTTCGCGAGAACGAAGCCGGCCATCCCGTCGGGGGCGAGGTGATGGATGAAATGCTGGACCCAGGCGAAGTTCGCGTTGCCTTTGGGCGGCGTTCCGAACTTCCAGCGCACGTCCTCGTCGACCCGGTGCCAATCGGAGTCGTTGAACGGCGGATTCGCGAGCACGTAGTTTGCCCGCAGATCCTTGTGCAGATCGCGCCGGAACGTGTCGGCGTGCTCGGGGCCGAAGTCGGCGTCGATCCCCCGAATCGCGAGGTTCATGATCGCCAGGCGTCGGGTCGTAGCGTTGCTCTCCTGGCCGTAGACGCTGATATCGCCGATCCGGCCGCCGTGCTCGATCACGAACTTCTCGGACTGGACGAACATGCCGCCCGATCCGCAACAGGGATCGTAAACGCGGCCCTTGTACGGCCCGAGCATCCCGACGAGCAGACGGACGATACACGAAGGCGTATAGAACTGGCCGCCGTTCTTGCCTTCCGCACTCGCAAACTGGGTCAGAAAGTATTCGTAGACCCGCCCGAGCACATCCTTTGAGCGGTTCGCCGCATCGCCGAGCCCAATCGTGCCGATCAGGTCGATCAGCTCGCCGAGCCGGTGCTTGTCGAGCGCAGGCCGGGCGTAATCCTTCGGCAGGACACCCTTGAGACGGGGGTTGTCACGCTCGATCGCGACCATTGCATCATCGACGACTTTTCCGATCGTCGGCTGTTTCGCGTTCGCCTGGAGGTGCGTCCACCGGGCTTCACGGGGCACCCAGAAGACGTTCTCGGCGCGATACTCGTCGGGGTCTTCAGGATCAGCACCGGCGTAGTCACCCGAGCCGGCTACCAGCTTCGCCCGCATCTCCTCGAACGAGTCGGAGATGTATTTCAAAAAGATCAGCCCCAGGACGACATGCTTGTATTCCGCCGCATCCATGTTGTTGCGCAGCTTGTCGGCCGCCTGCCAGAGCTTCGCCTCGAAGCCGACATTCGCCGTCGTTTCACTGGTAGAGCCCGATGCTTTTCTGCGAGCCATACTGTCTCATCCTGATATCTCGAGATTCAGATTCCAACGGCCATGTGCGTCACCCGCACCGGCACCGAAGGATACTGTAGCCCGTTCCGGGCTTGCTGTCAAAAGCCTCTGCAAAGATATCGATATATACAATATTTTCAAGATTATACATGCCGGAAACAAGAATGAGCGCTTGTCCAGGCATTCACAAAAAATGAGGAGCATCTGCAGGGCAGTTTTCCGGTAGAAAGAAGTTCCCGATTTTTTTACCGATTTTTCGGCAAAAAGACGTTTTTTGGGGGCAACCCTCTGTGGGTCCTACGCGGAAAGCTGCATGGATTCAGGCTTATATTTGCCGGAAATAAAAAAGCGCGCCCGAAGGGATTCGAACCCCTGGCCTTCTGCTCCGGAGGCAGACGCTCTATCCAGCTGAGCTACGGGCGCAACAGGTGAAAGAGTATCACAGGCGGGCGCGGGGCGCAAGGGGCATGCGCCGATGCATCACCGCTGCATCAGCGCGAACACTCCCCAGCCCAGGTATTCTCGTGTGTATGCGGCGTAGCGTGCGGGTTCCGAGGTCAGGCTGGCTCGAACCTCTTTCGCGAACTCATCGGCAGGATTGGCTTCAAGCCACCGGCGCATGGTGAGCCATTTGGCAGCCTCATACCTGTCCCAGCCGTCCTGGTCGGCCAGAACCATTTCAACGACGTCGCAGCCAAGCTGGCCGAACGATACGAGAAGTTCCGGAAGCAGGAGAAAATCGGAGATCGAGTGGGCAAGGCACCCCTTGGCAATTTCTTCCGTCGGCGGCAACTGCCGCCAGTAGGGCTCGCCGATCAGGATGATCCCTCCGGCGTCGAGACTTCGCGACAGAAGCTCGATCGTGCCGGCGACTCCCCCGCCGATCCAGGTGGCACCGACACAGGCAGCCACGCTGACCTTCTCGCCAGAGACATAGCCGGAAGCATCGCCATGGATGAACGTGACCCGGTCGGCTACGCCGAGCTCTTTGGCACGAAGGTTCGCCTGCTCGGTGAACAACCGGCTCATGTCGATGCCGGTGCCGGTGACGCCGTGATCACGCGCCCAGGTGCACAACATCTCCCCCGAACCGCTGCCGAGGTCGAGCACTCGGGCCCCCGGCTCCAGACGCAGTGCAGCGCCCAGAGTGGCAAACTTTTCGGGGGTGAACGGGTTGTGGATGCGATGAGCACTTTCCGTGATGGTGAATATCCGTGGGATGTCCATGGTGAAAGAGTTCCTTCCGGGTATGAATAGATAAAGAAATAAATCGAGCGGCAGATGCTCAGGAGTTCTTGCCTTTGGGGAAGACGTTCAGGCGTTTCAGGGTTTCGGAGAGAGTCAGCTCGAATTCGAGTTTCACGCCGCCGATCTCGTAGGCCAGGATAATTTCATATTCATCCGTATCGACAAGGGTCGGAGCGCCGAATACATTGATGAGTTCGTCTTTCGTCGTCTCCTTGCTGATCTCCAGTGTTTCACCGCTGATGTGGAAGTGCACCGTCGGGGATCTGAACTCGTTGTCCAACTCATCGTCGAAGATGAACGAGATGTAGTCGATGCGGCCCTCCTCGGTCTCGAAGACAACACCGTGAGAGATATATTTGAACAGATTGCAATACACAGGGCGGGCGTTGTCGGGCCTGCCGAACTCCTCGAGCCGCTCGTATCCGTCGCCGAGGGCAATACCGTTCAGCGCGCGGGCCTCGAGGTCGAACTGGAGGCGGGTCGGGCTCCGAACGGGCCACCGCGCCGTCGGGTCAGCCCCCAGATACCTGCGCAACATCCTGATCAGGGCATCGAACATTCTCTCCTCCCGGGCACACACAGATCGATAGCGCTCTGCCTCGAAGAAGCACGTTTGAAACGCCCCGGCAGAAACGCAGGACCCAGCGACACGTCTGGCCGAAAACCGGCTTTCATCGCTCAGCCCGACTGGACAAGGGTCTCCCAGATCGCGACGGCAGCGGAGCTGGCGCGGGCGTGGGAGATCGAGAGATGGATCTTCCAGGGCTGGTGGCGGTCGACATGGGCCGCATAATGGGGGCCGAGCTCGACGTGGGGAAATGCGCGGTCGCCCGAAAGCAGCTCGATCTGGCGCCAGGCCATGAAGCCGGGGAAGCCGAGGGCCTTGAACACGGCCTCTTTCGCGGCGAACCGGGCCGCCCAGCCCTGGAGGTTCCGCTGCCGTTCCCGCCCCTCGGCGAGTTCGCGTTCGGAGAAGATGCGGGCGAGGAACCGGTCGCCGAACCGCTCGACGGAGCGGGCGAACCTCTCATGCTCGACCAGGTCGATCCCCACCCCCAGAATCATCACGAACCTCCACCAGAAAAAGCTTCACCACAGAATCACAGAGGGAGAAATATTCTTCAGATTCCTCTTTTTCCTGAAACAGGGAACGCCGCGCGGAGTCCTGGCGAAACAAAGACCGCGAGAAGAATCACCGAGATCCCTTCCCAGCACGATGGTTCTCTGTGTCTGGCATGAGCATTTCTTCGCAATATTCGTTCGTAACATCAGGAAGGACACCCCGAGCAACACCTTCATCACAGAGAACACAGAAACCACAAAGAATTCACGTGGGATCCGAACATTCTCCGTGCGTCCTCTGTGTTCTTCGTGTCCTCCGTGATGAGCGTTTTCTTCCGTCTTCTCGTCTGAAATTCATGCGCTCATTCAACAGAGGATCTCTGTGGTTCGTGCTTTTCGTATCCCGGTGTTTTCCGGGGTCAGTCGGTGAGGACGCGCTTCTCGACTTTGCGGGCGAGGGTCGCCATCGCAGCCGAGGCGGTCTTCTGGCCGGTGAGCACGGCCTCCATCTCGGGATTCACGAAATCCTCGAGCCGCTCGTAGCTGGTGACGATGGGGTTGCTGACGGCGCTCTTCATCTGCTCCATGAACGTCATCAGGTGCGGGTCTTCGAATTTCACCAGGTCGTAGGCCTTCAGATTCACCGGCATCTGGTTGAGCTTCGAGCACCAGCGGGCCTGGACCTCGGCCGAGGTGAAGTAGGTCAGGAAGTCGTAGCAGGCTTTGGGGAATTTGCCGGTGTTGAAGATGACGACGTTCGTTCCGCCGACGTTCGTCGAGGTTCCGGCCGGCCCGGCCGGGATCAGCGTCACGCCGAAATCGAGCTTCGAGCTCGTGAACTTGGGCAGGTTCCAGGGGCCCATGAATATCATGGCATATTTTCCGTTGACGAAGCCCTGTTCCGGGGTGATCGAGCCGGCACGCCAGGCGCCCGCCTCGATCTTGTGGTCGGCAAAGAGGGCGCGCTTGAAATCGATCGCGCGGATGGCCGGTTCCTGATCGAGCAGGCATTTCTTCCCGTCTTCGGAGATCAGGGTCGCGCCGAAGGTGTTGAAGAACGGCAGGCTCCACCAGAGGGTGTTTTCGAAGCCGCAGGCGAACGTGCCCTTCTCGGCGTTCGTGAGCTTTTTGCCCATCTCGACGAACTCGTCCCAGGTTCTGGGCGGCTTGTCGGGGTCGAGACCGGCCTCGCGGAACAGCTGCCGGTTGTAGAACATCGCGACGCAGGTGGTCTGGTCGGGCAGGCCGAGGTAGTGGCCGTCGATGTAGTTCGTGCGCAGCGGCGCCTTCAGGTAGTTGTCCTTGATCGCCTCAAAGCCGAACGGGGCGAGATCGACCAGAGCATGCTTGCGGCCCAGCTCGCAGACGAACGACCAGTCGACGCGGGCCATGTCGGGGCCCCGGCCGACCGTGAGGGCCGTGCGGAGCTTGGGCTTGTGGCCGTCGAAGGGAATGCGCACCGCGCGCACGCTCCAGCTCGCGTTCTTCGCCTCCCACTCGGTGATGATCGCCTTGAGTTCGGCCTCTTCGGTGTCGTTGTAGGTGTGCCAGAAATTGAGGATGACGCGACCGTCGGGCGTGTATTCGGTCTTCCGCTCGTTGCAGCCGGTGATGCCGGCCACCAGCACGGCGAGAGTGACGACGCAAAGGACGAGAAGGGCGGCGCGAAGATAACGATTCGATATATATCGCATGTGATTACTCCTTCACCGCGCCCTGGGTCATGCCTTCGATGAAGTAGCGCTGGGCGAACAGGAAGAGGATGACGATCGGCACGATCGAGAAGCAGGAGGCCGACATGATCAGGCCGAGATCCGACGTGTACTGGCCCCGGAACAGGGCGAGACCGACCGGCAGCGTGATGCTGAGCGGGTTTTCGAAGTCGGTCACGATCAGTTGCCAGAGGAAGTTCGACCAGTGGGAGAGGAAGGTGAGCAGGAACAGGGTGAGGATGATCGGCATCGCGAGCGGGATGATCACGACGCGGAAGATCTGCCATTCGGAGGCGCCGTCGATGCGGGCCGCCTCGATCAGCGAGCTGGGGATCGTCTCCATGAACTGTTTGAGCATGAAGATGCCGAACACCGAGGCCAGGTGGGGCAGGATCATGGCCAGTTTCGTTCCGAACAGGCCCATGCTGCACACCATGAAGAACTGCGGCACCATGTACATCATGCCGGGAATCATCATGGTGGCCATCAGCACGCCAAACAGCTGCTGCTTGTACGGCAGCTCCTTCTTCGCGAACACGTAGCCGCCCATCGAGGCGAACAGGGTCACGAGGAAGGCGGCCAGCGTCGCCACGACGAGGCTGTTCATGAAATAGGTGCCGAAATTCTTCTTCGCCTCGACGGGATCGACGACGGCCTGGGAAGCCTCGGCGCTGACGGGGGCCGCGTCGAGCTTGAGCACTTTCTTGAAATTGGTGATCGTGGGTTCGGCCGGAACGATGTCGAACGGGTTCGCGGTATTGATCAACAACTCGGTGCCGGCGGGCTTGAACGAGGTGCAGAGCATCCAGAAGAAGGGGAACAGCACCACGACGACGCCGGCCGTGAGGCAGAGATACAGGAAAAACGTGCGCAGGAAGGCGGCGCGCTGCTCGGCGTGGGTCGCGATCCAGCGCCGGATGGTGATCGAGGCGAGGGCGAGGGCGGTGGCCGCGGTGAGGGCATCGACCATCCAGGCCATGTTCTTCATGACCTCGCCGGCTTTGGCGGGATCACCGCCCCGGGCCGCGAAGGCCGCGGCGACCATGGTCAGGAACTTGTAGAGCTGGCCGCAGATACCCACGCAGAGCGCGATCATCGCGACGAACAGGGTGACGAAGATCACGACCCGCAGGGGGGAGCCGCCCTGGGCCGCGGGAGTTTGGGGTTCCGCCTGGACCGTTTGCGTATTCATCGTGATTCCTCCCTGTTCAGCGCTTGTCGCCGGCGAAGAAGCGCTGCTGGATCCAGGTGATGCCGAGCGTGATCGCGAGCA
>DAOOQQ010000101.1:0-12981 GCA_035388825.1 Candidatus Ozemibacteraceae bacterium | reverse complement strand
TCTCTCCCGGTCATACTACTATATTCCCAGACGTAAAGAAAGTGTTTCTCCCCCTTCCGGGAATATAGTAGTATGACCGGGAGAGAGGGATCATTCACTTTCGGATCTCCCTTTGCCGATAATGAAGTGATCGAACTATGGGGAAGCCGGTCTGCCGATGAGTTGGTTCACCAGAAAAATAACCGACCCGAGTGAAGCCTTCACGCGCCTTCTGTCGCCCGACAAGAGCGTGTCGCAGGGCGCATTTGACGAGTTCGTCGTCAGCCTGAACAACCTTTTCGTCGAGTTTCTGTGCGAAAAGTTCGAGGAGAATCCCAAGCTCGAGGTTCGCCTCCGGATCCTCGAAATCTTCGCCGCCAAGCATGACGCGCTTTCAGCCGAAGATCTGCGAACCATCCTCAAGCTGATCAAATACCCCGACACGATCCTGCGCGAGACGTTCAAGGATATCCTCAAGAGCGTCGACGAGTCGCGGGTGAAGCCCCTGACCGAAGTGCTGTGCTCGACCGCAGATCCCGGCATCCGCAACATCATCCAGGTCTCGATCGAAAAATCGGGGCTCATCGACAGCTTCCTCAAAAAGTGGTCGGGGTATACGCCGAAAGATAAAATTCTGTATCTCGAAGAGCTGGTGAACCTGCAGAATCCAAAGCTCTACCCGATTTTCCTGGACATCCTCAAAGAGGAAGTCATCGAAAGCAAGAAGGAAGAGAAGCGCATCACGCAGGTCGAGTTCGGCAAACACCTCGACAAGATCAAGGACGTCTCGTTCCTCGAGGTGGCCGTCAAGAATCTTCCCTCCGTCGATCCGCAGATGTGGTATCCGCTGTTCAAGTGCCTCCAGATCCATCAGGACACCTTCTTCAAGAAGGTGTTCGAGGATTTCGGCCGGAAGAGCGAGACCTACCGCCTCAAGATCATGCAGATCATGGAGCAGCTCCAGGATCCGCTTTCCTACAAGTATCTCTTCCCGTATCTGCTCGACAAGTTCAAGGCGATCCCCCCCATCGTGACCAACACGATCCAGGGCATCGTGAAGAAGTTCGCGGAAGAGCTCGACGGGATGGCCCCCCAGGCGCGCAACGAGCCGGCAATGCTCGAAAAGATCATGTCGTTCGTCAAGCCTCTCGAGGAGCATCTTTCCGACTCGTATGTCCAGTCCAGCATGATCATGTCCGAGTGTCTCCTGCGCATCGGCCGCCACCACACCGACGTGATCCTGCGCAACCTTCCAAAGATCCACAAATATAACGAAACATATTTGAACGGCTTCCTCAAGGGCCTCGATACCGACGCCCGCAAGAAGCTGCTGATCGACGCCTGCTGTTACAAGGAGCTCTCCACGGGCCGAACGGCGCTTCTGCTGCTCGCCAACCCCACCGAGAACTTCATCATCGAAACGCTGAACTCCCTGCTTCTCGAGCATTTCATGGAAGTGCCCCAGCAGATCCAGGGCGAGGTCATCAACCTCATGATGGACCCGCGGCTGAAGCGGTTCATCGAAGAGGTTCTGTATCACAACGATCCCGGGCTCCGCTCCCGCATTCTCCAGATTCTTGCCGAGAGCGGATCGCCGAACGCGCTTTCGATCCTGGTCTCGAAGATGCGCGATCCCGACTTTTCCGTCCGCAAGACGATCCTCGAACTTCTCACCCTGAAGCATTTTCAGAACGATGCCGGAACCGAAGCTCTGATCGAGTTTCTCAAAGATACGGATCAGAAAATCGTGTTGCAGACGATCGAGATGCTCAAGCAGCGCGACAACTCCAAGATCCTCAACGCGATGACGCGCCTGCTCGCGACGAAAGACACGCGGATTCGCGAAGCGGCGCATGCAGCCATCGCCTTCATCACCCGACGCAAGTTCATGAACGGGTTCGACCAGATGTCTCCCGAGACGAAATATGCGATCGGGACCTCGCTGATCAAGATGGACGCCAATTTCCTCGAGGACATGACCCGGAACCTGTCGGATTCCGACCAGCGGACGCGAATCCTCGCGGCGAAAGTCCTCGAGGTGCTCTGCGACCACATTCCCCCCGAGCTGAAGACGAACCTGATCGTCGCCATCCAGGATCCCGACCCGCACGTGCGCGCCGTCGTCATCATGGGCCTTGGCAAGATCGGCGGCCCCTCCGTCGCCAACATGCTCGTCGAGTTCATGAAGGACCAGGACGATCGGGTGCGGGCAAACGCCGTCGAGGCCATGGCCGTCGTCGGCGATATGTCCCTGGTGAACGATATTCTGCCCTGTCTCTACGACAAGAACAACCGGGTGCGGGCAAACGCGATCACAACGCTGTGGCGGCTCGGGTATTACCAGATCTACGAGCCCGTCATCGACATGCTCCGCAACCCAGACAAATGGATGCGCGCCTCCGCTGCGTTCGCCCTCGGCGAGCTCAAAGATACCCGGTTCCTTCCCGTCCTGCTCCAGTGCATGCGCGACCCGGATGCGGACGTCCGCCGCAACGTCCTGCGCAGTCTCGGCAAGATCGCCGATCCTTACACGCTGGCCCCCTACATCAGACCGCTCCGGTTCGATCCCGACGAGGGCGTCCGCAAGGCCGTCTCGGACATTCTGACCGCCGCCACCAAACCGAAGGCGTAACATCATGATCTGGCCCTTTTCCGCCCCCAAAGCGCCCCAGGAACTGCTCCTCAACCTCTCCGACCCGGATCCCGCGGTCAGAAAATCCGCCTATGCCCAACTCGAAGAGCACGAAGACCCCGCCACCAATCCGCTCGTGCACGATGCCCTGCGCGAGGCGATCGACGGCAACACCGAGCTCCTGCTGCCTTTGATCGGCCTGACAGGCCGGCGGGGCATCGAGGATGCCGTCGATGATCTTGCCGGCCTGCTCGAAGAAGGGGACACAGGCGTCCGGATCGCGGCGACTCAGGCACTGCTCCGCATCCCGACGCAGCACAGCCTGGAACAGCTCATCCCCCTCCTCACCGACACCGACCTGACGATCCGCCGCGACGTCCGGGAAGGCATCGCCCGGGTGTTCGGGGAAAAAGCCATGGGCGCATTGGTCCGGGCCGTCCCCGAGGACCACAACTCGACGTTGTATTTCGAGATCGTCTCGCTGTTCGAGGATCTCGGCCTGTTCGAACTGCTTCATGAGCAGTTTCACCACCCGGATCCCGAAGTTCGGCGGTTTCATTTCGACACCCTCGTCCGGTTTCACCGGCCGGATTTCGTCCCTCTGTATCTGGAAATGGCCGACGAGCCCGATGCGATAATCCGACGCCGCCTGCGCGACGCACTCTCGGAATACACGCCCGACGAGCTTCTCCCGGCATTCCGGGAAAAACTGCTCGAGCCGTTCGAACTCGGCCTCCTGCAGTTGACGGATGACATCCTGATCCGCCGATTCCCAGAAGCCCGCAAAGCCCTTCTCGATCTCGCCCTTGCGATGCCCTCGGGGGACGGCCGCGAACTTCTGGTGTCCCGCCTTCTCAAACGGCTCGATCCGGTCTTGTTCGAGCCAGCACTGAAACTGCTGGACGCGGACTCCTCCCGCATCCGTTCGATGACAGCCGACGCACTGACGGCCCTCGCCGACTCCGTTCTGTCCAAAGCGAGTCACCACGGCGAGGAGCGCGGCTCATCGCTCGAAGCGATGGGCGAATCCTGGCGCCGTGTGCTATATTCCCGTATCACGGGCGACGAAACCATCCGGCCCGAGCTGCTGGGCGTGTTTTTCCACATTGCCCGCAGTGACCCGGGAATGCTGCGACCGGTTCTTGGCAAACTCCTGTCGAACGCCTTCGCGGATACCGTGAAAGCGCTTTCCGCCTGGCCGTTCTCCGACGTCTCGGATCTGATCCGGGCGGCGATGAAGGACGACCCGTCGATCGGCGCCCTCCTGCTGTCGGGCCAGAGCAAACTCCCCTCGCCCTTCCTGTTGCGGGTCCTGCTCAAGAACGCCTCGGTCCTCGATCCGGCCGATCGCTCCGCGTTCTTCCGCAAGCAGATGGGCTCGCGCACCTTCGCAGCGCGTCTGACCGAGCTTCTCGAGGACGAGGACCACGATGTGCGGGCCGCAGCCCTCGAGTTCGCCGGTGAAGCCGGTGGCGAACAGCTTTCCAAGATCGTCGAGGCGCGCATGCGTGACACCGCGCCCGCCGTGCGCCTGGCGGCGGTGCGGATCGCCCAGAAAAGCCGCCATCCGCGCGTTCTCGCCCTGCTCGAGGAGTCGATCGCCGATCCCGCACCGGAAGTCGCCGCAGAGGCGCTCCGAGGCCTGAAACTGCTGTTGCCGCCGGAACGGCTTGCTCCCCATCTGACCCGGCTCGTTCACAGCCCTGACGAGGAGCTGCGCAGCTTCGCCCTGCAGGAAGTCGCCCGGATGACCCAGAAACGGTATCTCGACAACTTCGCCTCCCTCTCCCCCGAAGTACGCAAGCTGGCCGGAGCGGCGCTGTTGAAGCTCGACGCCAGCTTCATCGAGCAGCTCATCGGCGAACTCAAATCGCTCGATCCCGAGCTGCGCCTGCGTGCAGCCCGGATCATGGAGAATATTCAGGTCGGCAACCGCGGCCGGGAAGCGCTTCTCGGCGCGATGAAAGACCCCTCCCGCAAGGTCCGGGCCGCCGTCATCAAGACGCTCGGGATCATCGGAGACCGTGAACTGCTGGGAAACCTGATCGAGTTTTTCAACGATCCCGATGATCGCGTCCGGGCGAACGCCATCGAGGCGATCGCCAGCGTCGGCGACTCCCGGGCGCTCCAGCTCCTTCTGCCCTTCCTGGAGGACACGAACAACCGCATCCGCGCCAATGCGGCCATTGCCGTCTGGCAGATCGGCAAGGTCAATGTCGTTCCCGTGCTGCAAAAGATGCTGGCCGCCCGCGACCGCCTGATGCGCTCCAGCGGCCTCTGGGCGCTCGGAGAGATCCGCCAGCCGAACTCCCTTCCGATCATCCTGGCGCACATCCGTGACACGGATGAAATGGTCCGGCTCAATGCCGTCCGGGCCGCCGTCAAGCTGTCCCCGGCCGCCCTGAAGCCGTTCCTGCCGACCCTGCGGAAAGACGCCTCTCCCGAGATCCGGAAGATCGTCACCGAGCTGAGCTACAAGGTGCTCTGAATGGACGTCATCGGACAAAGCGAAAACTATAAAATGATGGCGAAAGCCCTGCGGGACTACTTTTCGCCACATCCCTACGAGAACGAGATCCTGATCCTCCTTCTGCTCCCGACGTTCCTGATCCTGCTCTGGCTGTTCTACTCGATGCGGCCGGCCGCCCGGCGCGCCGGAACGGTGCCCGCATCGCGGCGGGATCTCGAATTTTTCGAAACGGCCCGCCTCCAGAAGGGGCTCGAAACCTTCGACCGCGACCTTCTGGTCGATCTGGCCGAGCGTTCCGGAATCCGGCCCATCTACCGGATCCTTCTCGAACGGCGACAGTTCGAGCGGGCATTGAGGCGTTCGGAAGACGAGTTTGCCCAGGGCGTTTCCGGAGCACCGGACAAGAAAACCCTCGATTACCTCCGCCGTCTCCAGCGCCGGATCTTCACCTCAGAGGGCTGATTCCCGCGAGTCGAGCAGGATCGTGACCGGCCCACGGTTGATCTGGGTGATGGTCATGTCGGCCCCGAACACGCCGCCCTTCACCTCCACGATTCCGTAATCCCCAAGTTTCGCCATGAACCGCTCGTACATCGCACGGGCCTTCTCCGGCTCCTCCGCCCCCGAAAAGCCCGGTCGATATCCGTTCCGGATGTCGCCAAACAGCGTGAACTGGGACACGACGAGGATCGCCAGCCGCTCGTCCGCCGCCGAGAGGTTCATCCGCCCCTGGGCATCCGGGAATATCCGGAGCCGGGCCGTTTTCTTCGCCAGCCAGTCGAGATCCTTCTCGTCGTCTCCGCGGCCCACGCCCAGATAGCAGACCAACCCCGGTCCGATTCGGGAGATCTCCTCCCCATCGACATGCAAAGAAGCTTCGGAAACGCGCTGAACAACGGCTTTCATACGACCGCCCCTTTTTATATCCACTCAAATAAGAACGCCCCGGCCGGAGCCGGGGCGTTCGGGATACACTCCGTCGGAAGGCTCAGGCGCCGCGGCGGTTCAACTTGTTGCCGGTCAGCAGCAGCAGGACGGGGCTGGCAATGAAGACCGACGAGTAGGTTCCGAAGATGATGCCGAAGGTCAGGACCAGCGAGAAGCTGTACAGCGTCTGGCCACCGAGCATCAGGAGGGCGATCGTGGAGAACAGGGTGGTCACCGAGGTGTTGATGGTGCGGCCGAGGGTCTGGTTGATCGAGTCGTTGATCAGGGTGACGAAGTCGGTTTCCCGGCTGATGCGGCGATTCTCGCGGATGCGGTCGAGCACGACGATCGAGTCGTTGACCGAGTAGCCGAGCAGCGTCATCAGAGCCGCGAGGACGGTGATATCGAACTCGATTTTGAACAGGCTGATGAAACCGCAGACGATGATCAGATCATGCACCAGCGAGAGAACGGCGCCGGAGGCCGACTGGAACTCGAACCGCCAGGCCAGATACAGCAGGATGCCGATGACCGAAAGAACGGCGGCATAGATGCCCTGGCGCTTCATGTCATCGCCGACGGTGGGGCCGATGTTGGCGGCCTCGAGGGCGTCATCCTGGAACGGCAGCGCGGCTTTCAGGTTCTTGAGGATCTCCCCGTGGAGCTTGCCCGTCTCGGCGGTATCCATCACGGGAGCCGGATACTGGATGATGTATTCGTGACTTTTGCCCTCGGCGACGGCCTGGATGACGAGCTGATCGCCCTTGAAATACAGGTCGGGCATCTTGTTGAAGACTTCGCGGATCTTGCTTTCCGTGGCTTCCTGATCGAAGCGGACGCGGATGATGTTGCCGCCCTTGAAGTCGATGCCGTATTCGAACCCACGCGCGAGCAGCAGCAGCAGCGACAGCACGAGCAGAGTTCCCGAGAACGCGAAGAAGTGGTTGCGATACCCCATGAAGTTGTATTTCATCGTCTATTCCCTTTCTTCTTGCGGCTCAGATGCTCAGCGTCGCAGCCTTGTTGCGGCTGTAGATCAGGTCGAGAGCCAGCTTCACGCAGATGATGGCCGTGTAGATGTTCGCGATGAGGCCGAACCCGAGCGTCGTGGCGAAGCCGCGGATCGGACCGCTGCCGAACGAGTAGAGGATCGCGACGGTCAGGATCGTGGTCACGTTCGAGTCGATGATACAGGCGAGAGCGCGGTCGAAACCGGCCTCGATCGAGGCTCGCACCGTCTTGCCGGAGCGCAGCTCCTCGCGGATGCGCTCGAAGATGATGACGTTCGCATCGACGGCCATGCCGACGGTCAGAATCAGACCGGCGATGCCGGGCAGCGTCAGGGTGCCGCCGAAGAACACCATGAAGGCGAACACGATCAGGGTGTTGAAGACGACGGCCAGATCGGCCAGGAAGCCGCAGAAGCGGTAGAAGAGGATCATGTAGGCCACGACCAGGAGGGCGCCGAAGATACCGGCGCGCACGCCGGCGCGGATCGACTCGGCGCCGAGGGTCGGACCGACGACGCGGCTCTCGAGCAGGATCAGATTGGCGGGGAGAGCGCCGGCGCGGAGAACGATCGCCAGGTTCTGGGCCTCTTCGAGGGTGAAGCGGCCGGTGATCTGGGCGCTGCCGCCGGTGATGCGGGACTGGATGACCGGAGCGCTGTGCACCTTGTTGTCGAGCACGATCGCGAGCTGCTCACCGACGTGCTGGCCGGTGCTGTTCGCGAACTTGGCGGCGCCTTCCGGATTGAATTCGAGGTGAACGGTCGGAACGCCCATATCGTCGAAGGCCACCTTCGCGAACTTGAGATCGCGACCGGTGACTTCGGGAATGCGCTTGAGTTTGTACCAGCGCGCGGTGGAGTTCTTGCTCGCGGGCTCGATCAGAACCAGCTCGTTGGTGGGATCGACCGGCTCGAGCTGGGTCGCGGTGACGGCCTGGTCCTTCACGAGGTGGAACTTGAGCATCGCGGTCGACTGGATCAGGCTCTTGACGCGCTCGGGATCCTTCACGCCGGGGAGCTGGATGCGGATGCGGTTGTTTTCCTGGGCCTTGATACTGGGCTCCGCGATACCATACATGTCGATACGGTTGCGAATGATCTCGACCGAGCGGTCGACGGCATCCTTCGGCGAATCGGTGCTCTCGAGCGACTGCATGTCGACCTGGTAGACGAGGTCGATGCCGCCCTTGAGATCGAGGCCGAGGGTGATTTTCGAGCGGGGGAAGATGCTGGCGGCGGCCGTGGGCAACATCGCGTAGAAGTTCAGCGAATCGAAGATCGTCTTCAGCTCGGCGGCCGTTTTGTCCGTCACGCGGATCGTCGCCTTGCCCGACGAGTAGTCGGGATTCACGACGGCGGCGGTGTGGCCGGCTTCCATCAGGACGCGGCGCACGGTGTCCGCGACGCTGTTGAGCACGTCTTCCTGTTTCACGTTCGGGTTCGCGGCGAACACCGAGGAGGCAGAGTCGATGCGCAGATCGACCTGGGCCGCCTTGCCTTCCGGGGCTTCCTTGAACTCGAGCGAGCGGAAGGGCACCGCAAGCTGCTCGTCGATGGTCAGAATCCCGAAGCACTTCACCCACATGTTCGTCGAGGGGAACGTGTAAATGAGCGTGAAGAGCAGGATCAGGAGCATGACCGATAAACTGAACCGATGCTGACTTTTCATTGACGACTACTCCCTGTGTGGATAAGGTCGACCAGCATAAGACCGCCAATTATACTAGGGGGGTGGGTGCAAGTCAAACATTATTCCCCCTGGAGAGGTGCCGGGCAATTGTTGACCGGAAGCGCCGAAGCATGCTAGTAAAGAGAGGATGACCACCCCACTCCGCCTGCGCATCGGGAACGGCGCCATATCGCCCCTCCGGCTCGTCTGCTTCGGGGCGCTCTTGGGTATAGCATCTGCTATTTCTGCCGGCCCCGCCGACACATTTCTCAAGACGGGGAAGGATTATTTCGGCCTGTTCCAGTATCGGGAAGCCTGTGTCAGCCTTGAGAAGGCCGTCTCTCTCGACCCCTCGAGTTTCGAGGCTCATTACTACCTCGGCCTCTCGCTCCGGAAGCTGAACCAGCCCGACAAGGCTGCGGCCTCCCTGGAAGCGGCTCTCAAGCTGGCTCCTGACGAGGACGACTGCCGCAAGGCGCTCGGCGCCATCTACCTCCAGTTCGCCAAAGACCAGAACCAGGCGGGCAACCGCCCGCGGACGCTCGAATTTCTCGAAAAGGCCTGCATCGCCCACCCGCAGAACACCTCGGCCTGGGTCACCCTGTACGGGATGCAGACGGCCGCCCGCCAGTGGCAGAAGATCGCGGATACCGCCAGGCATCTGCGTCAGCAGAACCAGACGGCGCTCGAGGCCGGCGACGACGCGAACCTCCAGAAAGCCTTGCTGATGGCCGCCAAGGCCTTCATCGCCCTGCAGGACCACGGTGCAGCCCGGGATTATCTGAACCAGGCAGGCCGGATCCGCATTCCGAATGACGAACTGGTGCAGCTCCGATCCCAGCTGGTCCAGAAATCCACCCAGGTCGCCTCGAATCTCGCCGAGGATGGGCGTGCCGCTTTCCGGGCCGGCGATTACAAGCGGGCCCTCGAACTTCTCGGAAAAGCCCAGGGAGCCGAACCCGACAACGGGGAAATCGCCAGCCTGATCGATCAGGCCCAGAAAAAGCTCGCCATCCGGGATTTCACGAACTCGGCCGATCTCGCCGAGAAGCAGGGCAACTGGGAAGTCGCGATCGAACAGCTCCAGCGCGCCCAGGAGTTCGACGGCGAGGACCGCGGGATCGGCACCCGGATCGCTTCGATCACGGGCTATCTCGAACGCCGGGCCGCCGCCGAACACCGCGCCCGCACGGCGGCTCTGGCCCGGCGCCAGGCCCAGATCGCGCAAAATCAAAAGCTTTCTGCCATGTTGAAAGCTGCCGAGGAAAGCGAGAACAAGCGTGCCTTCGAAGCCGCCGTCCTCAGCTATCAGCAGGCTCTCGAAATGGCGAAAGGCGACCCCGAGATCCAGGCCTCCCTCGAGCGCGTCCGGAAAGCCGCAACGGAAGAACAGGCGCGGCAGGAGCGGTTCCGCGCGCGGCTTTCCGAAGGCATCCGCCTGCTCGACGCCGACAAGGCCGACGAAGCCTACGCCGTCCTGAGCGAACTGGCCGACGATCCGCTGAATCCGCGTGCCGAACTCCTCCCCCTGCTGCTGCGATCGACGGCCCGGATGGAACGCTGGGACGAAGCGGAAACCCATCTGAATTCCCTCTCGTCGATCGCCTCGTCGAGCGACGATATCGATTACTATACAGGACTCATCGCATTCAATCGTGGTGAGTTTACAAAAGCCCGTGACCCGCTTGCCGCCCTCCAGAAGCGGAATCCCGACTACGCCCCGGATCTCGGGGCAATGCTGTGGCGGATCTGGTATGAGAAATACAAGTGGGGATTGTTCCTGACGCTGTTTTTCATCGGCTTCAAGCTGCTCGGCCCGCTCCTTGCCTTGTTCCGCGGGCTGAAGGAATCGCGCGCGGAAGCGGCGATCGAGGCGGCACTCGCCGCGGGCGCGTATGCCCGCGCCATCCCCCTCCTCGAGGCTCGTCTGGCCGAAACAGGCTCGGGCAACCGGAGAAAGCAGCTGGTCCTGTGGCTGGCGGACGCCTACCTGCGGGAGCGGCAGTTTCCGGATGCGGTCGCTCAGGCTTCCGAAATCACCGCCAAGGATCCGCGGAACCCGACCGCGCAGCGGATTCTCGGGGAAGCCGCGTTCCAGCTCGGAGACACGAGCCCCACGGGCCTCGAGCGAATCGCCCAACTCTACCGGCTCGATGAAAAGCGCCGGGACATCCTGGCCTTCCTGGCCGCTCAGTACCGGGCCGGCCAGCAGGAGGGCAAAGGAGCCCTCGAGCTGCTCACACGGCAGACCCAGCTCGCCCCTGAAGACCGGGAAACGGTCCTCTATCTGGCCGATCTGTTTGAACGCCGCCAGAACTTTTCGCCGGACACCCAGAAGATCTTCGAGCGGGCCTGCCGGTTCGCCCCGGATACGGCGAAATACCAGACGGGGCTCATCGGCTGCCTTCTCCAGGCCGGCCGGACCGAAGACGCCAGCCGGACAGCCGAGAAGGCTCTCGAGCGCTGGCCGGACAACCCCGATCTGTTGCGCATACGGGCGGGCCTGGCCGGCAAACGGTCGGGTGCGCCTTCCCACGATTCAGCCGGCTCTGCCGCCGCAACCATGGAAAAAGCTGCCACGACGCCTGCCCCGGCGCTCACCGGTGACCAGGTTGCCTGTCCCCACTGCGGCGCGGGCAATGCCCCGCGCGAGTATTACTGCAGCTCCTGCGGCAAGCCCATCCGCTGAAGGCTCCCCCTCTCCTCCCCACCCGCCTCCCGCTCCCCCCCGTGCCCCGCGGCCGGGCCGTGACTCACGCACGCTCCGCGTCCTCTTCCAGCACCCGGTGGGGATCCGTACAAACGAAACACCGGGAACTCCCGCTGGGGGAATTCCCGGTGTTTTATATCAGGTAAGATATTACTTCTTGGAGGCCTTGAGCAGCTTGTGCTTCACCGCGAACTCGCGGACGATCTGGTCTACGGTGGGATCGCCGATTTCCTGCAGCTCGTAGCGGACGCGCAGGTGCGGCTTCTTGATCTTGATGACGCGGGTCAGGTCGATCGGGGTGGCCGAGATGACCAGGTCGCAGTCGACGGAGTTGACGGTCTTTTCGAGGTCGGCGGCTTCCTTGTCGCTGTAGCCGAGAGCCGGAACGATCGCGCCGATGTCGGGATACTTGCGGAGGGCCTTGGCCATCTCACCGACGAACTTGTCGCGCGGATCGACGATCTCGCCGGCGCCGTAGCGCTGGGCGGCAACGTAGCCGGCGCCGTACTGCATCTCGCCGTGGGTCAGGGTCGGGCCGTCTTCGATGACGAGAACGCGCTTGCCGCGGATGCGATCGCCGTGGTCGACGAAGATCGGGCTGGCGCCATGGACGAGAACCGCTTCGGGGTTCATCATCATGATGTTTTCGCGGACGACGTTCAGATCGTCGGGGTAGCAGGAGTCGATCTTGTTGAGAACGACGACGTCGGCGATGTAGCAGTTCGCCTCACCGGGATAATACCCGCGCTCGTGACCGGGGCGGTGCGGGTCGGCGACGACGACCTTGAGGTCGGACTTGTAGAACGGGAAATCGTTGTTTCCGCCGTCCCAGACGATGACGTCGGCTTCTTTTTCAGCCTCGGCACCGATTTTGCCGTAGTCGACGCCGGAATAGATGACGGCGCCCATGTCGATGTGCGGCTCGTATTCTTCGCGCTCCTCGATGGTGCAGTTGTGCTTGTCGAGGTCCTTGTAATCGGCAAAGCGCTGGCAGATCTGCTTCTCGAGGTTGCCGTAGGGCATCGGGTGGCGGATCGAGACGACCTTCAGGCCCATCTTCTTGAGGGCGGTGACGACGCGGCGGGTGGTCTGGGACTTGCCCGAGCCGGTGCGGACGGCGCAGACGGAGATGACCGGCACGTCGAGCTTGATCGCGGTCTGATCGTAGCCGAGCAGCTTGAAGGTGGCGCCGGCGGCGGTCACCTGGCTGGCATGGTGCATGATATATTCATGGCTGACATCGCTGTAGGAGAACACGACCTCGTCGATCTTCTCCTTGCGGATCATCTCGATGAGATCCTTTTCGGCGCGAATCGGAATGCCCTTCGGATACTGCTTGCCGGCCAGCTTCGCCGGGTAGACACGGCCGTCGATATTCGGAATCTGGGTCGCGGTGAAAGCAACCACCTGGTAGGCCGGGTTGTCGCGGTAGACGACGTTGAAATTGTGGAAATCGCGGCCTGCCGCTCCCATGATGACGGTTCTGATCGGTGCCATTGGTGCTCCCTTTCCTGATTGTATATTGCCCGACATACCGGTCGGGGTGCTTCCTCGGATGCCTGCCGCGACCTCAGTGGCCGCAGCT
>DAOOQQ010000100.1:0-13173 GCA_035388825.1 Candidatus Ozemibacteraceae bacterium | reverse complement strand
TGAACTGCGCCATCCGGGCGCCGCCGGCCCACTTCCCGCCTCGTGCGGGTCGGGTCCGGCTGAACTGCGCCATCCGGGCGCCGCCGGCCCACTTCCCGCCTCGTGCGGGTCGAATCATCTGATGTGTGGGAGATAAAGCTTGTCCAGATCAAATCAGGGAGATGACAGGCCGATCGTTCTGGAAATCGGGGGGAAAGGGCAGGGCGGCTGTCTCTGGAAAGCCGTCTCCCTGATCGTCTTCGCGGGAATTCTGTTTTATCTCGGCGATTATTACCTTGGCGCAGAAGCCACGGCCGCCTGGCGTCTCTCCTCGATCACCCGGGAAGAGGTCGACAAAGACAGCATCAATGCCTGGTTCCGTTCGATCCAGTATGACGTGATGCTCGCGGATCCCTCGGGGGGATCCAGTCTCCGCGGGACGATCACGGATATCGGAGGGACAAGTATCCGGGATTTCCACAACGGTGATCTGGTCGATGCCCGCATCGTCACAGGGCGCTTCTCCGGCTGGAGATACCTTGCGGGAATCCGGGCCCGGGAGAATTCCATCCGCGTGATCCCTCATGGGGCGGGCGGCCGGTAACCCGCTCCAGATCTGCTGCGGCCATTCCTTCTGTCACCTGGCCCACATTGCGAACGGCCGGCCATTCGCTTCATCAGAGTCGTCGCACGCCCGTCCCGGCCGATGTATCATCCCGGTGAAGAACAACCCTCCCAGGAGGATGACATGCGGGACATGAATCATACCCGGCTGCTCATGGGTGCCGCAGCTCTCGCCTTGGTGCTGGCAGCCCCTGCACCGGCTCTGGCTGAAACAGTTGAGGAGCTGGTGAAGAAGGGAACCGAGCTCGGCCGGCAGAAGCAGTATGCGGAAGCCGCCAATATCTTTGAATTGGCTCTGAAGCAGGACCCCGGAAACGTCCGGGCCCTGTATGCCTACGGCCTGGCCTTGACCAGACAGGGGCGGCTGAACGACGCCCGGGCGGTCGTTTCCCGGCTCGAACCGTCAGACCCCGCCAAGGCCGCGCAGCTTCGCGGAGAGCTCGAAAAGCTCCCGGCGAAGGAAACGGCCATCGGATCGCTCACGGCCGGATTGAGGCTCGCAGCGACGGATGCACGGCAGAAAGCCTGCGCAGCCCGGAAAAAGATTCTCCTTGGCGCCATGGAGATGTATTTCATGGATCATTCCGATGCGACGCTGTCGGGGGACATTCAGGCGACGCTTCTCGCTGATGGCCTGCTCAAGGAGCGTTACACCTGCCCAACGGACGGCCAGATAACGGTCGCCTTCTCGGATGGAATCGCGAAAATCACCTGCCCGCATCATCCGCCCTTGGAAATGAAGCTCGATACCGGGAATCCGATGCCCGGCGGCCAGGTGCCGGCTGCGCCTACCGGAATGAATCCCGTCGCGCCGAAAACACTGACTCCGGCGCCAACCACGTCAGCCCCCGAAGAGGAAGAGCTGATCGTTATGCTCAGCAAGGGCACCATGAAACTGAAGGACCGACGTACCGGGGACATCGTGGTGAACGGCCCGGAAGCCGATTCGATCGGCGGGGTGACGGTCATCCGGGACGGCATGTGCGGCTTCACGCGGGAAGGCCTGACCGGATATTTCGACCTGTCCGGCAGCGAGGTCATTCCGCCGTCCTTCGAGCGCGGCAAGCCGTTCTCGGAAGGAGTCGCCGCTGTGATGAAAGGCCGGCTCTGGGGGTTCATCGACAAGACAGGGGCGTGGAAGATCGAGCCCGGCTTCGTGCATGCCGATGAGTTTTCCGAGGGGAAAGCCTTCGTGAAGACCAATGCGAAATCAGGCTTCATCGGCCCGGATGGAAAGTTCCTCTTCCGGGTGGAGGCCGACTCGGCAGGCCCGTTCCGGCAGAACCGGTGCCGGATCACCGTCGGGGACAAACACGCCTTCATCGATGAGAAAGGCCAGATCGTCGTTCCTCCAACCTTCAACCGGGCCGGCGAGTTCGGCGAAGGCCTGGCCCCCGTCAAAACCGAGAACGGCCTCTGGGGATTCATCGATCCGTCAGGGAAGATGGCTGTCCAGCCGCAGTTCGAGGATGTCTGTTCGAGCGACCGGGGTGTTCTTCTCAAGACGTTCTCGGGCGGGCTGATTCCCGTGAAAAAGGATGGCCTGTGGGGGTATATGAACCCCGCCGGCGAGCTCGTCATACCCTGCCGCTTCACGACAGCCCATCCGTTCAGGAACGGCGCCGCGGAAGTGCTGGAGGGTCAGAACGCCTTCTTCATTGGCCCGGACGGCGAGGAAATCGTGACCCCGAACCGGCCTTCCGTCCCGCCTCCTCCGCCTCCACGCTGATTGCGACTGCACACCCAGCAGACGATAATATCGTATACTATATACATTGAAAGGTGAAGCCCATGAACAGCGTCACGATTTCCTTCGAAGGTGACCGGGCCCAGGAGATGGCTCGGAAGTTTTTCACGTATCTGGTCGACGGCGGCCTGGAAGACACCGTGATCGACCATCTCTCCGATGCCCGGACGGATGTGGGCATCGGCGCCTGCGACGCGCAGAAACTCACCGTCCGGTTCGACTGCAAGCCCCGCTGAGCGGGCAGGCAAACCGGCCGAAAGCAAAACGCCCCGCGCGATCTGCGCGGGGCGAAAAAATGAGCTAAAAAGACTGAGTGACCGAATTCAGAGCATCAGCGAACTGGCTTTCCCTGCTGGAGACCTATGGACCGACAATCGAAGCGCAACGTCACCGCCTCGCTTCGAACCTTCGTGTCGTTACCTGCTCTTTAGAGTTTTGGAATGGCTGCGCTATGACGCGCATGGATTACGTCAAGCCTCAGACGTTTCGACGTCCACGAGGCCCTCGCCACAGCCACAACACATGCGTGATGCAACGTGTCAAATCATCCTCTTGTGAGCTTCAGCCGACTTCAAGGTTTGATCATCGGTCGACACCGGCTGGAACGCCGGAGCCTCCCTGGGTTTCATCCCTTTCAGCGCCATCACCGACCGGACAGGACATTCGGGTTTTCACACCCGATGCTCTCCATCTGCAGGTTTTCTCAACCTCTTGACAGAGATACTCTCCGATTCGGCTTGCGGGTTTATTCCACCCCGCAGGCACTCCGAGGGTTGGGGCCTTCAGAGCTTCACTCGTGATCGATATGGATACCGTTTCCGAACCCTTGCTCCTTCATCGTTGTCCGTCCTTCATGGCTTCCTTTCTGACATCGCTGGCGGCACCACCCGCCCGGCCGAAGGGTTTTACCCACGTTCGACCTGTTCGATGCCAGACACCTCGCTGTCCGAAAACAGCCGGCTTCCATCCTGGACTTGGATCGATCCTGGAGCGTTACTCCCGATCACGCGCGCCTCGAGAACACTTGGAAGTTTCACCCTCCAAGGGCGAAAGCAGCTCTCTTGGCCTTCTCTCCTTCAGGGTTTTTCTCGATCGACCGCCCTGGTCTGGACCACCCCCTCCTGCGGTTCAAGACCGCTACAGGGTTCTTCTGCAGTCGACGATGGACATCCGGTGAGGGATGTCCTCCCCTCTTGAAGTTTTTGCCTTCTGACGTATGCTTCCGGTGAGGACCTGTGGGATACCTGGGTTATGGATTCCCCTTGGGTTTGGCACGAACGTCACCGTACGATAGAAAACCCGCTTCGGACACCCGTATCAAGGACCGACCGGAGTCCGGAAGTATACGCCTTGCGGCTACCAGTTCGCTTGTCAAAGAATCAGTCACTCAGTAAAACCAATATATTCAGAAAACCCCAACCTGTCAAATACTATTTTGTCTTTTTTCATCTTCCGTTGTCCGAGGGTGTTTGCGCAGCGCCAAAGCCGCATCCGGACGTTGCCGTCAGAAGGTGATCACCATCTTGGCATTCGCCACGGTGCCTTCATACCCGGCTCCCAGAAGGCCGGCCGTCGATTCGACCCGCTTGATCTCGCCTTCGACCAGGCTGTCGCTGCCGATGAACTGGGAAAAGCTCAGCCCGCCCTCGCGATGCGTGCCCGGAACGGCCGAGTCGATCTCCTTGTTCGTCAAAAACAACCGATACCGCTGGTTCCGCGCCGAGGGGGTGAGCACGAACGCCGCCCGCGTCTCCCACTCCTTGCTGGGCTGGCGCGACCGGATCACGTTCCTCTGGACACCGGCCTCGAGCGTGGCCATCGGCGAGAACACCCTCTGGAAATCGACGGCCTTGCCGATCGTGCGCCGGTCATTCTCGTCGGTCCAGACATCGTTCTCATCCCGGTCTTCCCACAGCGTGTCGATGATATACCCCTCGAAAAACTCGTTCCGGATCTGGAACCGACGGACCGTGTCGAACAGCTTCGTCTGCGGCGACAGCGCCATCGACTCGCCGTCCTCATACTCCCCCGTCAGCTTCAGCTGCCGGATCGGCGTGTACCGCACCTCGTAACTCGTGCGGTCATTCAGCGAGACGAGCGTGCGCGTCGCGCGGTCCTTGAGGTCGCGCCGCTTCCAGTCGAACGTCGTCTCGACCTTGTCGCCGGCATGCCACGAGGTGGTGAAGTTCGAGGTGGTCTTCTGCACCGGGTTCTCGAACCGCGTCAGCACGTCATCCTTCTCGTCCTCCGTCTGCGGCAGGCTCGTCGGCTTCACATACCGGGTCGGGTCGAGCGACGCGTCACGAATGACTTTAGATGTATTTTCAACTTTATATTTGAACTGGCTCGTCCAGTCACGGTTCGGCTGATACCGGATCCGCGAGTCGGCGATCTGCCCATCCTGGCGCGTGTTCACCAGCAGATCGTCCTCGGTGCGCCACTCGAGAATGCCGCGGGCGTTGAGCACGCGGGTCGGCTCGTAGTTCAGATCCAATGTATAGTTCCTGGTATCCGAGCGCAGCTGCGTCCGGTCGATGTCGTCGTCGACCGTCACGCGCGCGGCCCCGGCCGTCCAGGTCAGCTTCCTGTCGCGATCGCTGCCGATGCTGGTCGAGAGGTTCAACACCCGCGAGCCCGAGGCATCGTGCAGCGAGTCGTCGTAGGTCGTGTGCTCGAGCTTGCTCTGGGTGAACACCGGCCCCAGCTCGTGGTCCCAGACGACGGTGCCGACCTTCTTGTCCATGTCCGTCACCGGCCCCGCGAGCCGCTCCTCGTCCGACTGGACACCATACCGGGCCTCCAGCCGCGACCGCTCCCGGAAGGTGAACGCGGCGCCGCCGTTGAGATCCCGGAACTCGATGCGCGAGACGGCCGGGTCGTTCGACAGGTTCGTCTTCGACGATTCGAGCCCCGCGAACAGCTGCAGGTCGGGCCGGGCCTTCCAGGTCACGCGGCCGGTTCCCTTCAGCAGATCATTCGCCAGGCCGCGCTCGCCGAGTTCGGCCACCCCGCCCTCGCGGCCCACCATCCGGAACTCCTTCCCGACGCGCCGGAAGCCGAGCTCGCCGCTCAGGGTCTCGTTCTTGGCCTTCAACTGGAACCGGGAGGCCAGATCGTCGATCACCCGGTCGGACGAAGCCGTGTCGGAGAGCCGGTTCGGATCATACAGCGAAAGCGCCGTTTCCCCGGAAAGGGAAAGGGTGCCGCTGAGACGCCAGTCGGCATCGAGGCCGACCAGATCGTGCTGCATCGGCACGACGCTCGAGGAGCCGACGCCGGCCTTCGGGGTATCGGCATCCAGCTCGCGCAGCCAGGTCAGGCCGATCCGGCGACCCTCGGCGAGCTGCGCCTGGAGCCGGGTGCCGTAGAGATTGCGCTTGAACGCCATCTTCTCGTCGTTCACCTCATACTCGATGACGATCCAGCTCGTCACTTCGATGGGCAGGATATGCGCCAGGAACTTGACCACGCCGTCCTCGTAATCGACGAGGTAGTCGGTGCCCCGCGTCAGGATCCGGCCGTCGATCGTCACCTTTTCCGAGTTCTGGACGACGGGCTGGGCGGCCAGCCGGAACTCCTGCTGCTGGCCCGCGCCGCGGAACTGTTCGCGCCGCGAGCGCCCCTTCGACTGGGAATACAGGAACATCGCCTGCACCCGGTCCGTGACCTTGCCCTGCGCCATGATGCCGCGCACTTCCTTGCGGAACAGCTGGAACTCGGTGTCGGCGAGGCCGAGCGGGAAATCGCCCATCGTGAGATCCCAGGTCGGGCCGTCGAGGTTGATCGTGAACCGGCGGTCCTCGTCCTCCTTGTCGTCGAGAACGGCGCTGACCTTCGCGTTGCGGCTGACGTTGCCGTCGATCTCGAGATGCATGCTCTGGTCGAGATGGAAGCCGGGGATCGAGTCGTAGTTCTCGGTCGAGAAGTGGCTGAGATCGCCCTTCACATCGGCTTTCTTCATCTCGAACGTCTTGGTGCCCGAGATGTTCAGCTTCCGCTCCTCCCCGTCCTCCTCGCCGTCACCGGACCGATCGTCGGGAAACGGCGACGGGGGCAGCGCGGCCAGCCCGGGCTGGCTCTGCAGCGCCACGGCGATCTCGCCGGGCGTGGGCGGGGCGGCCGGAGCCGGTTTTTTCGCCGTCGAAAACGGAACGACCGCCGGATCGGATGCCGGCGGGATTTTCGGAGTCGACGGACTGGTGAGGGGCAGCCTCGGATGATGGGGCGGCAAAAGGATCCGTCCCGTGGAACTGGCGGAACGGCGGAACACCTCCGGATCGATCGCCGGCACCCGGCTCGCAAAATAGGCGCGGGCCACGGCCGGGGATTTCCAGGCCTTGAACCGCTGCGGCACCGGCGGCGGGGGCGCCCCGGGGTCCGCCCGGACCGCCCCGGAAATCGGAACCGTGGCGGCCGCCACCATTCCCGGAGCCGAAGCCTCGGCATCCGAGGGCACCTCCATCGGGCCGGGGGCCGGCGCCTCGGAAGGCTGGACGGGCGTTTCCGCGGGTTTCGCGGTCAGCACGCCCAGACCTGCGCGGGCGGTATTTATATAATTATTTATAATATCATGCAGATTTTCAACATACGGCGTCACGGCGGCAAGGCCGTCCGCTTCAGAGGCGACAGCCGGCTCACTTCCCACATCATGGGGGAGAGAGCCGGTGGTGATGGCCTGGGATGCGCAGGGAGGAACCGCGCTGTCGGAGGAGACGGCGGGGACGGCTGAAAGGGCTCCGGAAACGGGCTCCGACGCGATCGACGCCGGAGGTGCGGTCACGGCCGGGGCTGGGATCGGGCGGGCGGCTTCCACAACGGGGGGCACCGGAACGCGCGCCGTGCCCAGATCGGCCCGGCCGCACATCGCCGTTGCGACGAACAGCAGGATGAGCGCGAGGCCGGCCGGGTACCGCCGTCGGTGGGTCATCTGCGTCACCGACCCCGGGGGTGGGCCTGGCCGTGGATCCGCTTGAGATCCTGGCCGGTCAGGTGGGTGTAGATCTGGGTCGTCGAGACGTCGACATGGCCGAGCATCTCCTGCACAGCGATAATGCTGGCCCCGCCCTCGAGCATGTGTGTCGCGCACGAGTGGCGCAGGACGTGGGGCGAAACCAGGCTGGTGATGCCGGCCGCCACGGCGTATTTCCGGACGATTTTCCACAGCCCCATGCGCGAAAGGGGCTTGCCGAACGGATTCAGGAACAGGGTGCGCTCGGTGATGTTGCCGCCGATCAGCTTGTGACGGCCATCCTGCAGATAGGCTTCGATCGCGTTCAGGGCATAGACCCCGATCGGCACGACGCGCTCACGGCCACCCTTTCCGACGACATGGACGAACCGTCCCTCGCGGTTGATGCTGCCGAGCTCGAGGGCGATCAGTTCGGATTCGCGGATGCCCGTGGCATACAGCACCTCGAGGATCGCCCGATCCCGCAGGCCGAGCGGCCCATCCGTGGCCGGCGCAGCCAGCATCGCCTCGATCTCGGCGATGGTGAGCACTTTCGGAAGCGGCCGGCCCAGTCTCGGAGGCTCGATGATCTTGGTCGGGTCGACCGCGATCTTGTTCTCGCGCCGCAGGAACCGGTAAAACCCGCGCAGGGTCGAGGATTTGCGCGCCATCGACCGCGGCGAGAGGCCCCGGCCGTGCAGATGCACCATGAACAGCGCAAGCGGGCCGTCCGCCCCCGGCTCGTCGGGGCGGCGGCCTTTCTCCTCGAGAAAGGTCAGGTAATCGAGCAGGTCACGACGATAGGCCTCGAGAGATTTCGGGCGAAGCCCTTTCTCCACGGCCAGATACGCCAGATACTGCTCCAGCAGATCGGACACCGTTTGCGCTCCTCATATCTGAAAACCCTATGAGTCTTGTATCGGCGCAAACAGCCCGTTCACGAAGCCTTCCCCCTCCAAGAGGGTTCATCTGGACAGGGAAAACGATCCACAGATATCACAGATGACACAGATACCGTTCAGAACAGAACACGTTCATCTGCGGCATCTGTGTCATCTGGGGATGATGTTCCGTGGGAATCGCAAATCCCCGGGCGGGTTTGAAACCCGCCCCTACAATCCGCAATGGTATTCCTTGTGGTAAAGCGGTTTCCGTATTTTCACTCGCCGGGGAAAGGAGGGCTCAGGCGGATTTTGGGAGCGTGGGGCAGGCCCGGAGGGCACGAAACAGCTCCTCCAGCTTGAACGGTTTGACCAGGCAGGCCGAGAATCCGTATCCGGCCGGCGAAGCCATCACCGGGTCGGCCGAGTAGCCGCTCGCCGCGATCGTGCAGATCGAGGGATCGATGTGCCGCAGTTCGGCAACCGTCTCGCAGCCGCCCTTCCCTCCGGGGATCGTCAGGTCGAGAAGGGCCAGCACGAACGGTTCGCCGGCCTCGCGCGCGGCCCGGAACACCCGGATCGCCTCTTCCCCGCCTTCGGCGGTGGTGACGGTGAATCCGCACTCCTCGAGGAGCTCGCGGCAGATGTCCCGCATGAATTCCTCGTCATCCATGACGAGGGCCCGGCCGCTCATCAAGGGCCGCTCCTGATCCGCCGATCCGGCTTCACGAAGTTCCGGTTCACGGCCCCCCCGCTCCGCCCGTGGCAGATACAGGCGGAACGTCGTCCCGCTTCCCGGCGACGAGTCGAAATCCACCAGGCCCCCGTGCCGCTTGAGGATCGAGTAGACGATCGAGAGTCCCAGCCCGTTTCCGGCCGGCTTTGTCGTGAAAAACGGGTCGAAAATCCGGGTTCGCAGCTTCGGATCGATGCCCGGGCCCGTATCCCGGATCGAAATGCGCACGCAGTCCCGGTTCACCGAGGCAGGCAGCTCCGGGGACCCGGCCGCCAGGTTTTCGGCGACGATCGTGATCCGGCCGCCTTCGGGCATTGCCTGACGGGCATTGAGAACGAGGTTGTCGACCGCCTGGGCAATCTGGTTCTCATCGATGTGGCAGGCCCAGAGATCCGCCGGAATCCGCACCTCGCACGACACGTTCGATCCGCTCAGCATGAACGTCGGCGACCGTCGCAGGATCGGTTCGAGCGACATGGTGCGCTGAACCGGCTGTCCGCCCCGGGAGAAGGTGAGAAGCTGCCGCGTCAGGTCCTTGGCCCGGGAAAACACTTCCATCGCGGCTCCCAGGCGGGCCATGGCCTTGTCCGTCGCGCCGGCCCGACAGGCATTCCGGGCTATTTCTATATAGCAAAATATACCACTCAGCAGATTGTTAAAATCATGCGCGATACCGCCGGCAAGCACGCCGATCGACTGAAGCTTGTCGGCGTTCTGCAACAGCTCCTGGATTTTCTGTTCCCGGGTGAGGTCACGGAACACGACGACCACCCCGATGATCTGCCCGGCGGCATCGCGAATCGGCGAAGCGGTGTATGCCACCGGCCGGTGCCGCCCGTGCTGGTCCGTGAGGGTGCAGGGCGTGTCCGACTCGCGTCGTTCCCCCGATTCCACCACGAGGCGCACGGGATCGAGGCACGGAGGGTTTTCCGGTTCCGTATGGAGCCGGAAGATCTCGGGAAAGGGGCTGCCGGACGCCCGGTCCGCCGGGCACCCCGTGAGCTCTTCGGCGATCGGGTTCATCAGAGTGATCCGACCGGTCATGTCGGTCGTGATGACCCCTTCTCCGATACTGCGTAGCGTGACGAGCAGTCGCTCTTTCTCGTCGGCCAGCGCCGCGACCGCACGCCGCCGCTCCCGCCGGACCTCGGCTTCCCGCAACTCCCGTTCGACGGCCGGGGCGAGCCGCGAGAGGCGCTCTTTCGTCAGATAATCCGCCGCACCCCGCTTCATCATCTCGACGGCGATTTCCTCGCCGACGAGGCCGGAAACGACGATGAAGGGAATATCGAGGCCGGTTTCGATCAGAACGGCCAGAGCTGCCGGGGCATCGAAGGCGGGGAGCTGGTAATCCGCGATGATGACGTCCCAGGGTTGGGAACGCAACGCTGCCCGCATCCCTTCGGCATTCTCGACCCGTTCACTCCGGATGTCGAATCCCGATTTCTGCAGAAGCCGGCGGATGAGAGCCGCATCACTCTCGGAGTCCTCGACCTGCAGACAACGCAGAATGGTCATTTCTTCACTTTTGGCGGCGGTTCGTTCAGCACCAGCCAGTAGAGACCGAGGTTCTGGACGGCCTGGGCAAACTGCTGGAAATCGACGGGCTTGCGGATGTAGCTGTTCGCTCCCAGATCGTAGCTGGCGGCCACGTCCTCCTCCTCTTTCGAAGAAGTCAGGATCACGACGGGCATGCGGTGGGTGCGCATGTCCTGGCGGATCTTCCGAAGCACTTCCAAGCCGTCGATGCGGGGCAGTTTCAGATCGAGCATCACCAGCATCGGCAGCACATCGTTCGCGGCCCCCGACTGTCCATCGGGTCCGAACAGATAATCGAGGGCCTCCCGGCCATCCTCTTTCACGACGAGGTCATTATAGATCCGGCACTTTTCGAACGCGCGCCGGGTCAGATCGATATCGTTCGGATTGTCTTCCACGAGCAGGATGGTTTTTTGCTTCACAGGCTTTCCTCGAGAGTGAATTGGAAGGACGCGCCCTTGTCGAGTTCGGACGAGGCCCAGATGCGCCCCCCGTGGCGGTGAATGATACGGGCGACCGTCGCGAGACCGATTCCCGTTCCGGGGAACTCCGACGTCTTGTGGAGACGCTGGAACGCCCCGAACAATTTTTTATAGTATGCCATATCGAACCCGACCCCGTCGTCCCGGACGGCGAATGCGGGCTTTCCGTCGACGAGCGTACGCACGAATTCGATATGAGCCTCGGACCGAGGCTGGGTAAATTTTACCGCATTATCGAGCAGATTGTGAAGTGCTATTTCGAGCAGAGGCGGATCGCCCCGGGCCGTCATCCCGGGTTCGATGACGAACGTGATTTTCCGGTCGGGATCCCGCTCCCGCAGCCGTTCCGTGATGCCGCGGGCGAGTTCCGACAGATCGACGGTTTCGAGCTGGAAGGGGGCGCGGTTGACGCGCGACAACTGGAGCAGCTCGTCGATGAGCTGGCCCATCCGCTGGGTTTCGCTTCTGACACGGCTCAGATACTGCCGCCCCTGGTCGTCCAGCTTGCCATCGTAATCCTCGAGCAGAGCCAGACTCCAGCCGTCGATGCCCCGCAGGGGAGCCCGCAGATCGTGCGACACCGAGTAGGCGAACGACTCGAGCTCGCGGTTGGCGGACTCGAGCTGGATGGTGCGGTCCCGCACGCGCTGTTCCAGATTCGCCGTGTGCTCCTGGAGGGCGTCGGCCATCTGGTTGACCGACTGGCACAGGATGTTGATCTCGCCTGTCGTGCCCGGGGCATCGATCCGGATCGAGAGATCCCCGCGGGCGATATCGCGGATTTTTTCGATCAGGTGGATCAGGGGCGTGGTGACCCAGCGTTCGAGGAGGGCCATCACCACCAGGCCCATGATCGCGAAAAACGCCCCTGACATCACGATGATCCGCTTCGTTGCGGCAAGCTGCTGTTCGATCTCGTCGCGGGAAAAGCCCAGGATGACGTTTCCGATGAATCGCTTTGCGACGGGTTCGAGGGATCCGGGGGAGAAGCTGGTCAAAAACACCGGCTCCTCGACGATCAGGCCGTCCGGAAGCGGCGTGACGACGGTGAACGTCGCCGTGCCCCGGGTGGGAAGGGGGATCATTGCCGGTCCCGCGCCCATACCGGTTGTCGGCATCACCGCAGAGAGGATCGTCATGCCGACCTGGTTGCGGAAGCTGATGAACCGGAGCGAGGGAATGCTCGAGGATTGGGTCGCCAGCGCCTGGAGCTGATCGGTATCCTCGGCGAAGACGGAAGGAACCGCCTGCTGGGCGATCTGTCGCGCAAAGGTCTGGGCCGCTTGTTCGAACCGGGTTTCGAGCAGCCACGTCATGTACCGGTAATGCCACAGCCCCAGGCCGCCGCCCAACAGCAGCATCGCCGTCATGAACGAGACCAGAATACGGATCCGCAGAGAGGACATCGGTGGCGCCTTTCCCGGTCAGTACCGTTTTGCCGCGGCGTTTCTCACCTCGGCGGACGGCGAAAGCTGAAGTTTGTCGAGCATCGTGACGTTGAGGATCAGGTTCCAGCCGGCGAAGGGCGGAACCGGCGAGCGCAGCCGGGCGTCTTCGATCTCGGCCCGGGTCACGAGATCGGCGAGGTATTCCCCGAGCTGCTCAGGAGTCAGAACATAGGCGAACGCCGCGCCCTGCCGGACGAGTCCTTCGGAAAAGCCGACGACGGCCGTCTGTGAGCGGAATGCGGCAAGCAGCACCGGCCGGATAACCGCATCGTTCATCAGCGCCGGATCCGGGGGGAGGATCGTGGCCGTGCCGCGATCATGCAGGATTTTGAGGGATTTCGGCAGCTCCCGCGGGTTGTCGAGCCGATCCGTGACCAGGTTCAGGCGGGCCGCCGCCGCGGCCTTTCCGAGGGCTGCGGGGGGAGTGAAGGCCTCCCCGACGAACGGATACCAGATCGTCTCGAGCCCGCCATGGATCTTCTTCAACAGCTCGATTTGCAGGTGGTGGGGCTGGGGGATCTCGATCTCGGTCACCCGGCGGTCCGTGACCGGCTTTTCGGTGAACAACGCCAGGATCGGCACATCCCAGGTCATCGTCAGAGCCCGCTGGAGGGCGGCATCGCCGAAGGCGATCGCCATCCGTGGCGGGTGGCTGTCGATGAAACTCGAGCTGGTCTTCTCGATCGGGCAGCTCACGAACTCCTTTTTCTGGCGCGTCTCGAGCTGCTTCATGACGGCCGGATACAGAGGAATGTCGGATCGGTGGAATACCCAGGTTTCGGCTTCACC
>DAOOQQ010000099.1:0-13229 GCA_035388825.1 Candidatus Ozemibacteraceae bacterium | reverse complement strand
GCAGAAGCGAGGCCGACGACGCAGGCGTGAGCTTCAAGCCGGCCATCAGCAGGACGGGGGCGAGAATTCCTCCGAACAGGATCGCGCCGAGCAGCCAGGGCATACTGCTTCGTTGCAGGGCGGCTTCCCTGGAGCGCGAACCGGTGATCCAGCGAGTGAGGAAAAGCCCGACCCCCGAGCCGAGATACAGAATTGCCGCCAGAATCACCGGATGGATATCCCGGATGATGAATTTGGCGACCGGCGTCGTGCTGCCGAAGAGCATGGCAGCCAGAATTGCGTAGGAAACTCCCATCGGGATCTTCATGGCAAGGATTCACCACTCCATTGGAACGTTTCGATCAAGCTGTTCGGGAAAGCGGTCTGTTCGTCGCAGGCGCCCCGTTCTTCGTCAGCCTTGTGGCACCGTTGCGGAAGACAGCCAACGAGCGGCAGCACCTTCGGCCCTGCGTTCTTCCATGGATATCATGGCCGCCGGGAAGAAGCGCCCGATTCGAGGCATGGCGAAGCGGGATAAAAGCGGGCCTCATGGGATTTCAGGCGGCCGTTTTCGTAGGCGAAGCGGGCCGAGAAGAAGTCGGGGCGGTCGAGCCAGGGGATGAAGATCTCGTCGCCCTCCCACAGGTTGAGCGAGAGCAGGTTCGCATCGTCGATCCAGACGAGCTCGCCTTCGGGGCACTCGGCGATCGGCTCGCCGTCGGCCTGGGCGACGAACAGGAAGACATACCAGTCTTCGTTCTTCGCGAACTTCGGGAAGGTGATGACGCCCTTCAGATCGAGCATGTGCGCCTCGAGGCCGCTCTCCTCGCGGATCTCGCGGCGGGCGCACTCTTCCGGGGTTTCCCCCTGGTCGAACTTGCCGCCGAGGCCGTTCCATTTGCCGAAATGCGTGTCATCGGGTCGTTTGTTGCGGTGGAGCATCAGCGTCCGCCCGTCCCGGCGAACGTAACAAAGAGTGGCAAGCTTCATGAATGACTTCCTTTCGATCGTACCGCACCCGGTTATTTGGACACCAATTCGACAAGATATCGCGCTGGGATGTTGATTTGATGTGCCGCCCGCATTTTCGCCCGGGCAGCGTATCCGTCCTTTTCCAGGATCCCGCTTCTGTTGTGGATAACAACAAAACCTACCATGGCTTGGCAGTGTTCGTCGTCGGAGAACTCCAGACGCGGAGCTGAGCGTTGTCGCGCCTCAAGCTCACCACGCCGACGTTCAGATTCGGAAACACGATCTTCGCCGAGCAAAGATCGTTTTCGCCCTCGACATGGTCAACTCCATATATTGTTATCTATCATATAGATTTTGGTCGGGGAACGGAATCAGCCAATCGTTTTTGTTTTTCTTCCACCAATTGATGCTTTCGGAAGCAGTCATGTCCGATCGGACAATGTTTTGAGTTAAACTAGCGACAAGAGGAAGGAAAATCGTCTCGTTGTTTTCTATCTTTTCAAAAAGATACGGCAAACATGCCACGCCGAGAGATCTTATATTAATAAGTGCCTGATCAGCATCTTTTTTTGATGTTGGCTTTACTTCTTTCCACTGTTTATATCGATCCTCAAAAAGTTTTTTGACTCCTGACTGGCCGGCTTTCCACCATTGGGCATAGTAATCCTCCCAAGATATTCCGCGTTGAGAACGCAACTGCATTTCACCCGGTATAAGCCGCCAGCCTGAAACATCAATGACTGCATATATCAATCTGTCGTCTTGATACATTCTTTTGATAAGAATCGGGAGAATTTTCACTCCCATGCCGACAATTCCTTCTTTGAATTCCTTCATAGACTCGCCGCTGCGAAAGGTTAAAAACTCTTTTACTCTATTATATTCATCATTCCATATCTTATATCTGACCTCGAAGAGTCTTCTCGTTTCTGCGTCAGGAATTTCTCCGTAGGACATTATTGATATTGTCATGAATAATAAAACAAGAAATATTTTCTCTTTCATCTGTTTTACCTCGATTTTCTGTAATATCTACACGGCTCTCCGTAGTTACCATGAGAAATCTGGTCTAGAATATGTTCTATTCGCATGTTGGATCCGAGCTTGCTTTCAAAAATGATCCATTTTTTCTTGCCGTCGGAGCAGTTCTTCTTTCGGGCCGCATGATTACCGGAAAAGTAGACAACATCGGCATGTTCGGCATCTTGCTCTTCAGCACTCGTTATTCGTTCAAACCCCTTTTGTTTGTAGAACGGGTCCAAGTCGTCATCATACGTAAATTTATCGTCTTTGTTGCCGTATTCGGCATCTATACTGACCGTTCCTGACGGTGGATCCTTAATGACACCTTCATAAAAAACCGTGTCTTCGCCGACGGACCATGCAATGCAGTTGTATCGCTTGTCCGGGCCGCCCGTAATGGAGTATTCGCATCCGACTATTCTGAGGCCCATGCCGTCTTTTAATACTCTTTCTTCAAGCGGCGTCGGCTGGCGGCCGCAGGCGGCGGAGAGGAATGTGTATTTGACCCAGTCGGCGGTTGAATACTTCTCGGCTCGATATGTGTAGGTCACGCCCAGGCCCGATGAGTCGGGCCCGCAGCCTTCCACCCACAGCCGATCCTTGATCTCTTCGAACTGCTCGCGCTCGGTGTCGATCGCCAGGTTCCAATGGCGTTCGTCGTCGGTCACCAGAATCGCCGAAGACGCTTCTTTCGTCGGGGAACTCCAGACGCGGAGCTGAGCGTTGTCGCGCCTCAAGCTCACCACGCCGACGTTCAGATTCGGAAACACGATCTTCGCCGTGCAAAGATCGTTTTCGCCCTCGACATGGTCGGTCTCGGTGTAATCGGGCATCGGCTTTCCCGTGAACTCGTCTTCGCCGGGTTTGACATTGAAATTATCGTTGTCGATATTGAAATGAACGTAGGCGCCGGGGTTCTTCTTGTTTTCATTGGGAACCGGGCCGAACAGGTCGGTGATCGATAACTCTATTTTCGGCGCGAGAATCGTAGGCTGCGAAATGCCCGAAAACTCGAAGAGGTCGGGGTCGTCGGAGGCTTCGGGCTCACGCTCGAAGAGACTGACGACAGCTTTCGCGGTAATCGCATTCGCGGAATCTTCCGTCGCCACTGGTCGATACGTGAACGGATTGCCGCTGCCGAGCGCATGCCCCTGCTGCGTCCAGGAGAGATCGCGCAGTTCGCCTCTGAAAGCCCCGCCGAGCAGCTCCATGGCGAGGGCGCCGTCCGTTGAGCCGGGCTTGTAGAGCTTACAGACAAGTTCCTGCTTGCCGCCGGCGACGATCGTGAACGCTCTCGGCTCGACGCCGACCGAGAGCAGATCTTCAAGCTGCTCGACGTCGACTTCCTTTGAAACCGGCTCGAACATGATTTCAACGCCGGACGCAAAGCCGAGCCTGGCCTGGCAGATTACGATCTGACGAGGGTCTGCGCCCATCACGGGCGCGTATTTCGGGCCCGTGCCGGCGTTTTCCTCGGGGCCTTTCCAGGCAAAACCGATGCTTTTCGCCCGAAGCGGCAAGGTGCCCGGAAGAGCCGGCTGAAGAACGACGCTCGGTTCGATGCCCGAACTCGACCAGCCGAACGTACGGCCGACGAATGAGAATGTTCCCGAGCGCGTGGTGAACGTTCGCTTTGCCTTCGCTACGGCGCGACTCGGCAGATTCTCTTCGATACCGCTTTTCCAGACGGGCGGCGGAAATGCCCAGAGATCGGCGCGAGCGGCCGCGATGCGGAAAATCAGCTCTTCGGAATCCTCCCGCTTCGAGTCGGTACAACGGATGCGCAAGGTAATCGTCGCAAGCGCCGAACATGCTCCGGGTGAGTGAAATCGCGCCGTGCCGCCGAACTCGTTCTCATCGAGCATGAACTCCCCGTTCTGGTCGGGCTCGAACCCCGATCGCCACTCGATTCCGGCAAGTTCGGCGACGAACCCCTCTTCAAACCACGGCACCGGCTTGTTGATCTCGTGAATCGGCGTCGTTCCGAGCGTGACATTGAGCTGCACGTGCTGTTCGAGATCCGGCGCAAACGCATTCAATTGCCGCGTCGGGGTCAAAACGACTTCGACGGGAACGACGGTGAACGTCGCCAAAGCCGAAAGCGTCACTTCGGCGTTCGGCTCGGTGCTCGACGGTACCCGCAGCTCGGCTTCGAGCACGTTTTTGCCTTTCTTGTCGAGCAGCAACCGGTGCGGCGTCGATTCAGAGTCGGGCTTCCAAGGCTTGCCGTTGAGTTTCCACGAGATATTTCGCCACTCTTCCGGCGTTCCGTCCAGGCCGGTGACGACTTCGATCTCGGCACCGAGCGGATACCCGAACCCGTCGAACGGCGAAACGATCGTCAAGCCGGGCTTGACGAGCAGAGAAACGTCGCCCGATCCCCGAACCGGCGCTTCAGTACCCGTGTTTTTCTCGCGAGCCGTCATGTCCGCTTCAGCGCCGACGACGTAGCTGCCTGATCCGGTCTGCGGCGTGAAGCCGAAGTTCCAGTCGACCCGATTGCTCGATACGGGCTTCTTCCGCCGTTCGGAAAGAGACCCGAACCACGAGACTTCGTTTACCCCGACAACCTCATACCCGTCGAGAAGATCGATCGTATTCTCGTGCGCATCGATTTTGCCCGTTCCCATTCCTTCGAGAGGCAGTATCGTACCCGAGAACGCGATCGTTTCGCCCTCTCGTATCGGCGGAGGCTGCGCCGGATCGATCTCGACGCGAACGAGCGATGGGAATGCTCCGAAAAAAGGTATCCACTTCCAAGAGTCGGCTGGAAAACCTTCGTCGACCTGATCGATGAATTCGGAATGAATCTTCGCCACAGGGCGAACGTACATGCCGGAGGAAAAAGGAGAATCATGCGTCAATTGATACTGAAAAGCGTCGCCGGTAATTTGAACCGTGAGGTCAGGCTCTTTTTGCGCGATCGAGAGGCGAACACCGGTGAACGCAAGGGGCGGAGATTGTGGAAACAGCGCGGAAGAGCCGAGTTCCCAAGAAAAATCGAGGGGCTGTCCCGGGGAAATCTCGCGCTTGGAGCCGTTGACATGCATCACCAGCTTTTTCAACGCGATGTTTCGAGACGTGCCGAGAAGAACTCCCGCCGGAAACGCGTCGTATTCGGTCTGGCATCGCGTCTGAAAAAGGCCGAACAGACCGGAGCATTTCGGAGCGAACGAGTTACCAGGATACGTTTCATCGCCGAATTGAAACGAAAGAGCGATGTCGTGAACCAGCTCGGCATAGCCCGGCTCGGAAAACAGGAGGCGAGTTTCAGACGCCGTAGGTTCTTCGATGCGCGGAGCCACCGAGCCGCCCGCGATCTTCCATCGAGATTTGACGACGGTGAGAACGCCGCCGTAGATTGGAATCGATCGGCCTTCGACAAGCTCGATCTCCTTCCCAGCGTTCGAGATCGTTCGATGGCCTGAAATCTTTACCGAACCGTTTTTTTCGGGCGTCGCCAAACCGCTCCGATCAGGGTGGCACTGCGTTTGGGGCAGGATCGGACCGACGCATCTCGATTCGGAGAGATTCCAGGTGCTGCCGTCATTGGTGAACGACAGATAGGCGATCACCTCGATTGAGGTCATGCCGAGGATCAGGGTAACGGTAGGCTCAGACGTGCCCCAGGTTTGACCGTTTTGCGAAACCTGCCATTTCAGGGGTTCCGTAATGGTGCCGTCAATCGAGTAAGAAGCGGAAAACTGCAACTCGTTTCCCGGAAATGCGGCTTGGGTTTTGGGCGAAATGCTGATTCTGTTTTGCTTTCGCGAACCGTCGAACCAGCGCAGCCATGCCAGCGTGCGGCCCTCAAGATACGGTGCGCTCATGCGGCCGGGCTTGTAGATGCGATATAGGAAGAAACGCTCGCCCTTCGCGGTTTCGCAGGCGACGATCGCCACGCGATATCCGTCCGGCGCGCCTGGCAGAATCACTTTCATATCGAGCACGAGTTGCGATCGCTCGACGCCTTCTTCGATCGGGATGTTCCTGGCCGGGGCGCCGATACCGACCGTGCATTTCCAGGCGGCTGAAACGGTTTTTCGCGAGACGTCGGTAAGATGCAGTTCGAAGGTATGCGTGCCGATCGCGAACATGGTTTCGGCAGTGATCGCCGGCCGCCAGAAAACCGTTCGTCCCTTGATTTCAGGCTGCGAAACCTGCTTTCCGTCAACGAGAAGGCGCGCCGAAACCGGTTTGCCGTCCGACGAAAAAGTCGCCCAGACATCGGGAAACAGAGAGCCCGCTTCGCCGACGGGGCCGTATTCGAGAATCTGAAGAGGCTGAGCCGACGCGTAGTGAGCCGGAATCGCGATCTCGAGATCGCCGAGTCGCACCGTTCTGGCCGGAACCGCTATCTTACAGCGCTCGGTTTTCGTCAGGGAAATGCCTGTGGATTCTGAAAGTCGTTTCAACAAACTGCTTTTCGCCGCTTCGATCGATTCGAGCTTCTGAGCGACATCGCCGTGAAGGGAGCGAAACTTCAGCGCTTCGATCGCGCCCAAAGCCGCCGGAATATCGCGCTCGTCAAGCTCGGAAACCGCTTTGGCCAGATCGGTCCGGGCATCCGAGAGCAACGCCGAGACCGCCGCGGAAACGCCCGGTTCGGCGGCAAGCGGCGCGCAAACGAGCAACAAAGCCGCAATGGCGTAAAAGCAGAAAAGGTAGCCGCCAAAAAGCCGTCTCATGGCAGTTCCTCTGAAAACAAGCTATATTGAAGTGTATTTTACCATCGCCGAACGGATTGGGACAACAAAACTCTTCGCAATAGAAATACACAAACGATTGCGTTTCAACGGAGGATCTCTGGGGTTCGGGATTTTCCACGATTCCATCAGCGGTCGGCGAGGGCGAGGCGGATGGCGAGGGCGGCGAGGATGCCGGCCGTCAGCCAGGAAAAGAGGCGTGACAGGCGGGGATTTCCGAGGACGCAGCCCCCGATCGTTCCCGAGAAGAGGCCGATCAGGCCGAAGATGAGGACGGCCTGGGCGGCGAAGATGAAGCCGAGAAAGATCATCGTGAGGACGGGATGCGGATCGCCTTTCTGCACGAACTGCGGCAGGAAGGCCAGGAAGAAGATCGCCACTTTCGGATTCAGCACATTCATGATGAAACCGCGCCGGAACATCGCGAACGCGCTCATCTCGCCGGCCACGGTCTTCCCGGCCCCGCCCGGCTTGTCAGTCAGCGTCGTGACGGCCATGTACAGCAGATATGCCGCGCCGGCATACTTGACCAGCGCGAAGGCGAACGCCGACGCATAGATCACCGCCGAGATGCCCAGGGCTGCCGCCAGGGTATGGACGCTGTTTCCGCAGCACATCCCCATCGCCGTCACGACGGCCGCCTTCCGGCCGCGCGTCAGCCCCTGCGTGATCACGAACAGGTTATCCGGCCCCGGCGCTATGGTCAGCAGCATCGAAACCCCCAAGAATCCGAACAATGACGCGCTATCCAGCACCACAGGCCTCCTGACGCGAAATCGGCCCGAAAAAAACGGGCCGCGCCAGTATACGCGCGGCCCGGGTCTGCTTCAAACGTCAGTCTTCGGGGTCAGGCCTGCCGAAATCGAGAATCGAGATGCGCTTCTTCGAGAATTCACGCTCGAGATCAGCATCTTCGGGCCCCTTGCCGCTTTCGAAGGCGGGCGGCATCGGCACGCTTTCCCGGAGCTCGGGGGGAACCTGCGCATACAGCCGCTGCAGATAGATGCCGGGCGCGTGAGCCGATACTTTGCCAAGCCCCTTGAACGGAGCGTCGCCGATGACGGCCTTGCCGTCGGCATACAGGTTGTTCGGCTTGGCAACATGGCGGAATTTCATCCAAGCATAGGGAACCATCGTGACGAGATCCTTGTCGTTCACCCACCGCTGGAACCGGGGGAATCGCGCGGCGAAGGCGGTCGCGAATGCCACGTTCCCGACGCGGGGGCCGGCGAAACTCGTGAGTCCATGAACGGGAATGCCATCCAGGGCGAGCCGCATCGCCGCGATCGGCACGAGCCCGGCGCCGAGACTGTGGCCCGTGATCCAGAGGCGGCGGCCGCTCACCGCGAGATGCTTCTCGCACAGCCGCTTCAGCTCGGGATAAGCGACATCGACGGCGTTATAGAAGCCGCGATGCACCTTCACGTCGTCGCCCCACTCCGGCACCTTGTGCTTGAAGAAGTTGAAATCCGTCAGAAGCCAGTCATAGACGAACTTCACGGGCTTGAACGAAGCCCCGGAACTCGCCTCGGAGCCGCGGAACACGACCAGGGTCATCACGCGGTTCGACATCACGACCACCTGCGTGTCGGCGCTGCGGCGGCGGATGTTGATGAAATCGAACTCGGTCATGCCCCAGGGGGTGAACAACTCGACGTATTTCTTCTTGAACTCTTCGAAGTTGGCCGTCATGATGCGGTTTTCGTAGTTGTAATAGCAGGCCAGCATCATCAGATAGGCATTGACCGGGTTGTGGCCGACGGCGGCCGGCTGGAACGCCTTCTCATAGGAGTTTTCCCAGGGGGTGGCGGACGCGGCCGGAGTGAAAGCGAGCATGCCGGCGACGATGGCGAGGGGGATGAGTCTGAAAAAACGTTTGACCGAAGATGCCATGGTGTTCCTCCAAGCATTTCAGTATACCACGTCCCCCCCGGCCCCCGGGAAACCCGCCTTGCAAGCCCAGAGCAAACGGATGATCGTTGAGCTGGGGGGAGGGACTTCCAGAGGATCGATTCGCCCTCCAGCTCTCGCGTGCCGGACCGGTTGCCGTCGTTCGCGTTCTCCTCGGAAGATCTCGCTGTCGAGGCGAAACCCGGACCAGTCGGCATCCTGCCTCCGGGTCCGGGTGGGCGCACCTCGTATGCGCCCACGCCTGCCAGCGGATCTCCCTCGATGCGAACGACGGACCGGTCTCGGCAGCGCTCGACAGTCGGGCTCATTCGATCCTCTTCCAGTCCCTCCCGGAATAGGTATCAAGGCCCCCGTTTGCCCTGCGGAAATCCCATAAAATGAAGAGGTTCAGGTTTTCATCTGTGCCATCTGCGTCATCTGCGGATCGGTTCTAGTAACGAATTCTCCATCCCTGGCACAGAGGTCATTGCGAGTACCCCCACCTGTAGGGGCGGGTTTCAAACCCGCCCGGATGCCACCGTCTCGAAGGCGCGGCGGGCCAGTCTGCTGATGTACATCGTTGCAGCGAAGGTGGCGATCCAGCCCAGGGCGTAGACGGCCATTTCGACCGGGGAAATGGAGGACGCCGCCGTCGAGAGCGAGACGATCCGCGGCGAGATCGAGCCGAGGTAGGCATGCAATGCGGTGATCGGGATCCGCCCCACGAGCGTCGCCAGGACGAAAGGACCGAGGCCGATTCCACTCACTCCGATGGTGTAGTTCACCAGGTTATACGGCAGGATCGATGCGAGCCGCAGCAGCAGGACCACCCGCAGCCCGTCGCGGGCGATGGCCCGGTCGACGGCGGCAAATCGCGCATCGGCGGCGGTTTTTTCCCGGAGCCAGTCGCGGGCGATGTATCGGGCAACCAGGAATGCCGCTGCGGCACCGGCGGTCGAGGCGGCGAGCGCGATACCGAATCCCCTCGTGAAGCCGAACAACAGGCCGGCTCCGAGCGTCAGAGGGAAGCATGGCTGCATCAGAACGCTGCCAATGATGTACAGCGCCGTGTAATACAGAGGGCCCAGAAGCCCGGTTCCGGTGAATATCGCTCCGATTCGACCGGGGAGATCCTCCCGGGGAAGAATCAGGAACAGCACGAGTGACGCAGCCACCAGCCCCGAAGCGGTCATGAAACGAAGGTATGACCTGGCGAGGTTGGTGGCTGGAGCCGCTTGAGCTGTATTTTTCATGTCCAGGCCACTGTACACCAGGACGCCCCCGTGCGCCAGACCTGCCACGCATGCGCCGGTGGGCCGTCCGAAAAATTCTTTTCCCCGGAACTCCGGTGTACAACGTATTTTGACGTATCTGGAGACCAGATTTCTGCGAATCTTATTGCCAAGACATGCGCAACGTGGTAAGATGATGAAACTTCCGAGGGGCGTCCCCGACTCCGATGCGGTTTAAGTTACGGTACAGGTCTTGGGCCGGCACGGACAAGAACCAAGTTGGTGGCAAGCGGGAATGTTGTTCTAGCTTCGGAGAAAATACTAGGAGGTCTCCAACTAATGGAGCGCGGTACTGTTAAGTGGTTCAACAACGATAAGGGTTACGGTTTCATTCAGCGTGAGAACGGCGAGAAGGATGCCTTCGTGCATCATCGGTCGATCCAGGGTTCGGGCTACAAGTCCCTCAACGAAGGCCAGCAGGTCGAGTTCGAGGTTGAGGCCGGCCCCAAGGGTCCCCAGGCGATCAACGTTCGCAAGCTGTCCTAATAGCTAGCTGAACCCACCGGGGCGTCCGCAAGGACGCCCCGGTTTCATTTTAGCCACACGGCGTCAAGGGCTGACGAGCCAGGCGGTGAGGGTGATGCCGGCCATCAGCAGCAGGAGAAACAACAGAGCCTCACGCCAGTCGCGGCCGAAACTCGAGGGGGCGGGGCGGCCGGTCGAGCGGCGCCACCGTTCGAGCCAGGCGCGGTCCTCGTCACCGAGATCGTCGATGCCGGACTGGAACTCCCAGTGGTGGAGCAGCTCGTGCGCGACGGTCCGTGACAGCTCGCGCCGGATCTTTCTGTCGTCGGCGCCGCGGAACACGCGGCGGAACGAGCCGTAGTAGATGACGACGGCCGGCCCGCCCGCCATATGATAGTGAGGAATATAATGACCGAGCACATACAGCCCGGTCAGGCTTCCCGTCTCACGAAACGCCTTCCGCTCGACGAACACCCCGCACAACCCGCGCAGAAATCGTGCCGGCATCCGCTCGACCTCGAGCCGGACGAGCCGCTGGAACAGGTCGTAATCGATGCCCGGCGCAACGGAGGAAGCTCTCGGCCTGATGGAGGGCACCGTCGGGGTTCCCGTCAAACAGCCTGCGGGGCGATGGGAGCGGCGTCTTCGGGGCGGATTTCGCCGGCTTCCCAGGCGCGAAGAAAGCCCTCGACGATGGCGGGGTCGAAATGGGTTCCGGAGCAGCGGCGGATCTCGGCGACGGCGGTTTCGGCGGGCCGGCCGCGGCGGTCGGGGTGGTAGGGGCGGCTCGAGGTGATCGCGTCGAACGTGTCGGCGACGGCGATGATGCGGCCGGCGAGTGAGATGGCATCGCCTTTCCGCCCTTCGGGATAGCCGCTTCCGTCGAACCGTTCGTGGTGATCGATCATGCCGGGGATGAATTTCGACAGCTTTTTGATGTGCTGCATGATCTCGGCGCCGATCACGGGATGCCGCTTGATCTCGGAGTATTCATCGTTCGTCAGCCGGTCGGGCTTGCGCAGAACGGCCTCGGAAACGCCCAGTTTGCCGATGTCGTGAAGCAGCGCCGACACCCGGATCGTCTCGAGATCATCGCCGGCGACGCCCATCCGGGCCGCGGTCGCGACGGAAAAGTCGGTCACGCGCCGGGAGTGGCCGTGCGTGTAGGGGTCTTTCGCATCGATCGCGGCGGCCAGCGCCTCGACGGTGTTCAGGAACAGCTCGCGGGTTTCGCGGTACAGCCGGGCGTTCTCCCAGACGGCGCCCATCTGCTGGGCGATCGTGGTGAGCAGCTTCTCGTCCTTCGAGGTGAACTCCCCGCCGTCGAGTTTGCTGGAAACGGCCAACACACCGATCCAGCCGGTTTTCGACGGCAGCGGAACCAGCAGCAGGCTCTCGTCGGGAATCAGGCCGGGCTCGTAGTCCGGGTGCTGCGCCGGCTCGTTCACGATCAGGGGCCGGCCCGACGCGATGACGGACCAGGCCAGCCCGTGCCCGCGGGCGAACCGCCGCCTGCCGACGTCATCCGGTGACACGCCCAGGCCGGCCGTCAGCATGAGGCTCTCGCCATCCTCGCTGATCATCAGCACCGAGGCCCGCTTGACCTCGAGGGTTGCCGCAACTTCTGCCACAGCGCGCTTCTGCAGCTCGTCGAGCTGAAGGGTTCCGGCAAACGAGGCACTGAGGCGGTAGAGCAGCGTCAGTTCCTCGTAGATCAGCGAGAGCTCGCGCGTCAGATCGATATTTTCGTATTCCGCCGCCAGGATCTGGTCCAGCGCCTTCTCGAGCACCGGGGCCGCGGCACGCCAGGGCTCCGGCAGCCAGGCGTCGAGTTCGACCCCATCGGGAAGCTTCACGCCGATGTCGGCGGGGGCATCGGGCGGATGACCGCCGCGCAGCTCCGCCGCTCTCCACGATCCGCCGCCGGCCACGATGGCCCCGAGCACGGAGCGGGCGCGATCCGACCCGATCAGCCGGTATGCGAGGGGAAAGCTTGCGGACGCCACGTCTTCAGACCGTCTTCGCGGCTTCGAGATGGCTCTGGACGGTCGCCAGGAGCTCCCGGGGGCTGAAGGGCTTGGTGATGTATTCGGAAGCACCGGCTTCGAGGCCCATCTGGCGGTCGACTTCCTGGCCGCGGGCGGTCAGCAGAAGAATCGGCACGCCGGCGAATCCATTTTCGGCTCGCAGCGAGCGGCACACATCGAAGCCGTTCATCTTCGGCATCATGACATCGAGCAGGATGAGCACGGGCTTCTCGCGCCGAGCCGCTTCCAGAGCCTCTTCACCGTTGGTCGCGGTGACGACCGTGAAGCCGGCGTTGGCGAGCTTGTCCTTGACGACCCGCAGGATATGCGGTTCGTCGTCAGCGACGAGGATTGTTCTCGGATCCATGGGTTCCTCCTGCAGTGCGGGTGAGAATCCCGCTCACGGTTCGGCTCAGATCGGCGCCGCTGTAGGGCTTGCTGAGAACGGCATCGATGCCCTGCTGTTTCAGGCGGTCATCCTCGGTCAGCACGGTCAGCAGCATGACCGGCACACTCCGGGTCGCTTCGTCGGCTTTGAGGTGTTTCACGACCTCGAAGCCATCCATGTCGGGCATCAGCACGTCGAGGATGATCAGCTCGGGGCGGTGATCGCGCAGGTATTCGAGGGCCGCCGGGCCCGACAGCACCGTGTCGACGGCATGCCCGTCACGGGTCAGCCTGTCGCGCACCGCACGCGCGATGTTCGCTTCGTCTTCGATCACCAGAATCCGTGCCATGGTTCAACGATACCACAACCGCCGCACCGCACGCCATTTCCCCTCTCGCAGGGCAACCAGACGGTTGGCATCTCCCGGGAAGACTGCTACAATCGTGGCCATGGCATCCGTCCCCTTTCTGATCGATTACCGGCCGCA
>DAOOQQ010000098.1:0-13541 GCA_035388825.1 Candidatus Ozemibacteraceae bacterium | reverse complement strand
CATCGCCTCGCACCGTCCCTCGCCCAGATCCCGGACCAGGAGGATCTCCGCCGGCTTCGCGCCCTCGGCGGGAATCGTGAACAGCCGAGCCGGGATGACGCGGGAACGGTTCACCACCAACAGATCTCCGGGAGATATATACTCGATAATATCTTTGAACGAGCGATGTTCCGCCGCCCCGGTCGATCGCCGGAAGACGAGCAGCCGCGAGGCGGATCGAACCGGAGCCGGCGTCTGGGCGATCAACTCCTGGGGAAGATCGAAATCGAACAGGGAGGTTTTCACGATCCGCTCACGGGGTCCGGCTGGCGATGGCCGGCGTATAGCTCGCCTCGAGATCCAGCAGGGAAAGGGTCGCGTAATGCCGCGCGCCGATCGCGACCGCCTGGTCCTTGTAGGGGAGATAATAGCTGATCTTGTCGATATAGCGGGCATCCCCGGGAAGCGACATCGTCTGGACCGCAATCTGCCCGCCCTTGAGCGAGCCCGCCAGCTCGAGGATCTCGGCGACGCGCAGATCCGTACGGATGTGCTGGTAGACCTCCTGAATCAGCTGGGGAAGCCGCATGACGATCGAAGGGGTTTTCAGCTTTTCCAGGACGGCTGCGATGAACCGCTGCTGACGTTTGATACGACCGAGATCGGCCGCCGAATCGGCACGGAACCGGACGAACTCGAGGGCACGCTTCCCGTTCAGGTGCGCCTGGCCGGGATCGAAATGGATGTGCACGTTGCCCCAGTTGTCATCGTAATGCATCGGCTGTTCGATCGTCAGATCGATGCCGCCCAACAGGTCGATCGTGTTGATGAATCCCTGAAAATCGACGAGGATCGACCGGTCGATGCGGATCTCGAGCAGCTCTTCGAGCATGCCGCGCAGGACGCTTTCCCCATGGCGGGCATAGATCTCGTTGATCTTGTGGGCCGTTCCATTCACGAGCACCCGCGTATCGCGCGGGACGGAAAGGATCGTGATGCGCCTGTCGTGCGGCTCGACGCCGGCCAGGAGAATGGTGTCGGTGCGATGCGTGCCTTCCACCGAGTCGACGCCGAGACAGAGGATGTTCATCCGGCCGGAGACGGTGGCGGTCACGGGAGCGGAGCTCGCGGATTCGTTCCGGCTTTGGGCCCGATCGACCGCCTCGCCCGTCGGCAGGCGCACCAGAAACCAGCGCTGCATCCAGATGACGAAAAACAGGCAGGTGAGAACCAGGAAGAGAAGCTCAAGAACCGGCCAGACGGCCATGCCCCGGCGACCGGCACCGTTCCTCACGCTCCGGGTCGTCATGGGATCAGTCTCCTGCCGCCTGGCCGCCATCCTGCATCGTCCCCGGGGCAGCTTCGTTGGAACGACGCTCTGCACAACCGGCACAGGAGCGTTTGAGCGACACGACCTTCTCCCAGCGGGCTTCCGCAGCCAGACGCTCCCGGCGAAGGCGGTTGCGCTGGGGATCGACGCGGGAGGGATCGAGGGCATCCGCCATGACGAGGGCCCTGGTCAAGGGGGCGTGATCCTGCTTCGGGAAGGTGTGCCACCGCACGGCACGGCGCAGCGCGAGCGGCGGAAGCGGCCTCAGGGTGGCGAGGTAGCCGGCGGCCGCGGCGCCATGCGCAAGCATGGGCGCGTTGCGCTCGATCATGCGGAGACGCATGCGGTATCCCCGGGCTGCGGCAAGGATCTGGTCGGGCGGGTCGGCCCGATACAGATCGTGCGCCAGGCCTGCCAGATACCCCAGGCGCGGATCCTGGCCCAGGTCGAAGGCATACTCGGCCGCGAGCCGCGCAACGCTCTCGATATGCCCCCGCAGCCCCGCCTGAATCGCGGCACAGCGCTCCATCAGGGCATCGCGCCAGAGGAGATGCCGCCCCTGCCAGCAGCCATAATGGCCGGCCTCGACGATCATCGCCATCACGCGGGACGGCACGGGCAGCCGTTTCAGCCGGCCGCGGCGGATCGACTCCCGGATGGCGGTGGAAGAGGCACGGTCGGGCTCGATCGGCACCCAGACGCTGCGATCGTTCGGCAGCTCGAGGGTGTTCTCGATGCCGGGCCTCACCACGACGGCAAAGCCGGCCTCGACCATCAGCCGATCGGCCGATTTCCAGCCCGGAAGGTCACGCAGCGAGTCGGCGCCGATGACGAGCAGGAACTCGTGCTCGGGAAAGCGCTCCCGAAGGTGCTGCAGCGTCCGGATCGTATACGACGGCCCGCCCAGCTCCCGTTCGGCGTCGCAGATCCGGAGACCGTCGATGTCCCGGATGGCCGTTTCCAGCATGGCACGCCGGTCTTCGTATCGGAGCAACTCCCCGCAGTGTTTGTGAACCGGCTGATGCACGGGCACGAGCCAGACCTCGTCGAGGCCGCAGGTTTCGCGCACGGCTTCGGCAATCCGGACGTGATGGCGATGGACCGGGTTGAAGCTGCCCCCGAAGAGGCCGATCTTCATGAGAAGAACTCCCGCCAGGCGAACTCCATCTCACCGATCGAGACGGTATCGTCGGCGCCGGCTTCGGTGCGGGACATCTCGTCGATGAGGCCCATCTTCTTGATCTTCTTGCGGAACCGGGCGACGCTCTCGTCGCTGGTGAAATCGGTCATGGCGACGAGCCGCTCGATTTCGGGGCCGCGGATGATCCAGGAGCCCTCGTCGAGGGGTTCGATCCGGAACGGGGGAAGGTAGGCAAACACCTTTTCGGAAGCGGCCGCAGGCGCCTCGAGGTCGGCGGAAGGCATCTTCGCGAGCTCCTCGCAGATACGCGCGGCCAGATCCTGCGTTCCCTCTTTCGTCGCACCCGACAGCGGAAACACCGGAAGTTTGCGCCGTTTCAGGGCTTTGACGAACACCGGCCACATCTCGCGCGCCTCGGGCAGGTCCATTTTGTTGCCGACGACCAGCATCGGCCGCTTCACCAGCCTCTCGTCGAACTCGGCCAGCTCGCGCATGATCACATCGAAGGTGGCAAGCGGCTCATCGGGGTCGATGCCGCTCAGATCGACGAGATGCACGAGAAGCCGCGTGCGCTCGATATGCTTGAGGAACTGGATTCCCAGGCCCGCCCCCATGTGGGCGCCTTCGATCAGGCCGGGCAGGTCGGCCACGCAGAAGGACGGCAGCCCTTCCGGTTTGACGATGCCGAGGTTGGGCACCAGCGTCGTGAAGGGGTAGTCGGCGACCTTCGGGCGGGCATTGCTGATCGCGCGAAGCAACGTGGACTTGCCGGCATTCGGCAGTCCCACCAGGCCGACATCGGCCAGCAGCTTGAGTTCGAGTCGCAGATGCTTCAATTCGCCCGGCTCGCCCTTCTCGGCGATCCGCGGGGCGCGCCGCACGGAGCTGGCGAACCGGGCGTTGCCCTTGCCGCCACGGCCGCCACGCGCCGCGATGAACCGGTCGTCTGCCCGTGCGAGGTCCGCGAGCAGTTCGCCGGACTCCATATCGTAGACGAGCGTTCCGACGGGAACACGAATGACCGTCTCGGGCGCGTCGGCCCCGAACATGTCCTTGATACCGCCCTTCACGCCGGGTTCGGCGCGATAGATGCGCTGGTAGCTGAGCTCATACAGGGTGTTCAGATCGCGCGTCGCGACCATGACGACATCCCCTCCCCGGCCGCCGTCGCCACCCGAAGGGCCGCCGAAGGGTACAAACTTCTCGCGGCGGAAGGCAATCATGCCGTCGCCGCCTTTGCCGGATTCGACTTCAATCACGAGTTCGTCTACGAATTTCACGGGCGGAGTATACCACGAAATCCTCGGAAACGCATCTGCCGATGAGCCGGAACAATCGTTCACAAGCCCCTTGACGGGGGAATAGGCATGTGATAGTTTTCACACGCCACGATTCCTCGAATCCGCCGTGGCCATACAGAGGAGACAATCACCACATGAAGGTGCCGCTGCTGGATCTCAAGCCCCAATACGCCCAGATCAAAGACCAGGTCGTGCCCGAGATTCTTTCCGTCATGGAAAGCCAGGGATTCATTCTCGGCCCCCGCGTCGAGAAGATGGAGCAGGAGCTCGCCGCCTACACCGGCGCGAAGTTCTCCGTCGGCGTCTCTTCGGGCACCGATGCCCTGCTGCTCGCCCTGATGGCCCTGCAGATCGGCCACGGAGATGAAGTCATCACGACGCCCTACTCGTTCTTCGCGACGGCCGGGGCGATCGCCCGTGTCGGGGCCCGTGCCGTGTTCGTCGACATCGAGCCCGACACCTACAATATCGATGCCACCAGGATCGAGGCCGCCATCACCCCCCGGACGAAAGCGATTTTGCCGGTTCACCTGTTCGGCCAGTGCGCCGACATGGACGCGATCATGGCCATCGCCCGCACGCACAAGCTGCCCGTGATCGAAGACGCCTGCCAGTCGATCGGCTCGAAATACCAGAACCGCCAGGCCGGCACGATCGGCGATTTCGGCTGTTTCAGCTTCTTCCCCAGCAAAAACCTGGGCTGCTTCGGCGACGGCGGCCTTGTCACCACCAATGACGAAGCCCATTACCAGCACGTCAAAAAGCTCCGGGTGCATGGCGGCGAACGGCAGTATCACCACCTCGAAGTCGGCATCAACGGCCGCCTCGACGCCCTTCAGGCCGCCGTCATCTCGGTCAAGCTACCCCACCTCGCCGCGTGGACCGAAGGCCGCCGGAAGAATGCCGCCCGCTATAACCAGCTGCTCGCGGGCACCCCGAACGTCCACACTCCCGTCGAGAAGCCTGGCCGGTTCCACATCTACAATCAATACGTGATCAACGTCGATCGCCGTGACGAGCTCAAGCAGTATCTGACGGAACACGAGATCGGGTGTGCCGTGTATTACCCGCTGAGCCTGCACGAGCAGGAGTGTTTCAAATCCCTCGGCTACCGGCACGGGGATTTCCCGCATTCGGAAGCGGCCGCCCAGCATACGCTCGCCCTTCCCGTGTATTCCGAACTCCCGGCCGAAGCCGTCGAGTTCGTGGCCGGCAAGATCAACGAGTTCATGAAACGCTGATTCCGGTCATTTTTCCCGAGAGGCGCCGTCGATAGGACGGCGCCTCTTCGATTCGGACGGCATTCTGCCGATGATCTCCTAGAACCCCGGCGGCACCTCCGTCAGGGGCGATTCGTTCCGAGGAGGCATCAGGCAATGGCGCAGGAGAACCTGTTCGAAGGGATCCTCCGCAGTCTCCACCGGCATCGGGGAGCGGCGGTCATGATCGTCGGCGCGACCCTGCTGGTCACGGCACTCGTCAGCCGTTTCTATCCCACGCTGTACGAGAGCAATACCCTGCTGCGGGTCATGGCCAGTGAGTTGGGCCGTGGTGACAGCCCGGCCGCCGTCATGAACGGCATTCTGTCGCAGAAAGCCGTCGCGACGGAGGTGCTGCGCACCTGCGGCCTGGATCTGGGTGCCGAGCCTCGCTACACCCCGTTCACGCTCGAAGACGCCGGTCAGGGGCTCGTCCGCCTCACGGTCCGCGATCCGCATCCGGCCCGGCTTCCCGAGCTGGGCGAGGCGGTGATCCGGACGCTCTCGGAGCGGTTCCTGGGCTACTCCGGCGAAACCGGCGAGTTCGAGATCGAGATGCTCGAAAAAAAGAAAGGCATTCTGCGCGAGAAGCTGGACACGGCACGGCGCTCGCTGCTGGAAACGGCCCGAGCCCCTCTGTTTCCGAACGACGCCCTCGCGATCGAGGAAGAGATGCAGGTGATCGGCACGCGGCTGCAGGACGACAAAAAGCGTCTCTTGTCGCTCCCGCGCATCCGCGTCGTGCCTTCGACGGCCACGGACGGGGCTCTCGCCGAGACCCGTGACGCCCTCGCGGCCGCTCGGGCGGATCTCAAGAACCTGCTCGAAACGTATCGGGAAAAGCATCCGAAAGTCATCGCGGCCCACGAGCGGATTGCAACCCTCCAGGCCCGTCAGCGGCGGCTCTCAACCCAGCGGGACCGGAAAGAGGCGAATCCCGAGTTCGAAACGCTGCAGCAGGATATCGCCCGCGGGGATGCCCGTCTCGAAGAGCTGAAAACCAGATGGCTCGAAGCGAACCGCTCCCCCGCCCTTCAGGGAACGGCGATCGTGGCCGGGGAATCCGCTCCCGCCGTTGAAGCCCGCATCAAGTCACTCGAAGGGCTCTACGCCGAGACGCTGATGCGCCTCGAGGAGCTCCAGATCCGCAAATCCTCGGCCGTGGGCCGCATCCAGGTTCTCCGGAAAGACATCGACACTCCCCGCCCCATCGGGCTGTCGCTGTTCCAGCGCGAACTCGTCGCGATCGTCAGCGGCGCGCTGCTGGCGGTGTTCCTGCTGTACACCCCCGCCCCGATGAAGGCGGAACTCGTCGGAGCGCCGGCCCAGATGATGCAGACGATGCTCCCGCTACCCGGCGGCCAGGTGACGGAACCTGCCCGGCTGCTCGAAATGTCCCCCCTGTCGGCCGCGCGGCTTGCCCTGCCCGTTCCCGACTCGATCCAACACGCATCCTACGATGAGCGGCTCATCGTGCTGAACGAACCGGATTCACGCCGGCTCGAGCCCTACAAGACGCTGGTGTCGAATCTCCAGATCGCCCTGTCGGAAACCGGCACCCGCATCATCCAGGTCTGCTCTTCGCGAACGGGCACGGGGCGCAGCACCCTGACGGCCAACCTGGCGATCCTGTTCGCCCAGGCCGGCTACTCGACGGTCCTGATCGACGCGAACATGCGCAAGCCCGTTCTGCACAGGGTTTTCGACACCGACAACACCGTCGGACTCGGCACCGCCCTTTTCGGCCGGCCTTCGAACAATCTCGTCAAACAGACGATGGTCAAGAATCTCGGCCTCATCACGGCAGGTCCGATTCCGCCGAATCCGGCCGAACTGCTCGGCTCGGTCGGGATGATCGAGCTTCTCGACACCCTCAAGCGCCGCGTCGAGCTGGTTCTCATCGACACGCCCGCCCTCCTCGAGTATCCGGACGCCGGCATCCTCGCGGGCCAGGCCGGCGGCGTCGTCTTCCTGCACCGCGAAGGGGAGCCCGAAGCCGATCTGAAAGCCAGCCGCGAATTCCTGAAAAATATTCGTGCAAATATTCTGGGATACGTGACGACCTGAGGAGATCGAGATGTTCATCGTCGGCGTTCCCGCTCCGCCCGACCTCTGGCTGCGCCTCGTCGCGGTCGCCGGGGCGGCGATCGGCATGGCCACGGACATGTCCCGCGGCAAGATCTACAACTGGCTCACCTTTCCGATGATCCTGTGCGGCTGGCTGCTGAACTTCTGGTGGTTCGGCTGGGCCGGCCTGGGCTGGAGCCTCCTCTCGACGGCCGTGGGAATCGCCCTGTATCTGGGGCCGGCCTCGATCGGCATCATCGGCATGGGCGACGTGAAGCTGCTCGGCGGAATCGCGGCCCTCGCGGGCTCCCGGTTCGTGATCGGCACGTTCCTGTATTCCTGTATCCTCGGGATCCCCCATGCCATCCTCATCCAACGGCTCAATTTCGGAAAGGACGCCCTTCCCATGCTGATGGCAAGCATCGCAAGCGGCGCCTACCGGGACAAGACGATCAAGAATACCGGCGGGGAAACCCGGTACAAGTTTTATCTCGGCCTCGACCTGTTTCTCGGCGCACTCCTGGCGACCTTCGTCGAGCTCCCGCTCCGCTGGTGAGGGAAAGCTCCCCCTCATTCTGATTCCCATGAAGACGTTCAGGTTTTCATCTGTGCCATCTGCGTCATCTGCGGATCGGGATTTGTGCGCATAGCAAAGTCGTTGTCCTGCCGCCCCCTCCTGTGATATGTTCATCCTTCTTCGGCCTCCCATACACACCGATGGGTTGCGTCTTCAGAAAGGGGAGGCCGTACCCCGCTCACTGGCTGGAGTAACGAATGGCTCAACGGATCAAGGTGTTCATCGCCGACGACATGATCGAGCTGCGCTCGAATGTCCGACGGATGCTGAGCACCTTCGAAAACATCCGGGTCGTCGGCGAGGCCGGAGATGGCGAAGAAGCCCTCCAGAAGATCCGCGAGCTCTCTCCGCATGTGGTGCTGATGGATATCAACATGCCGAAGCTGGATGGGCTGAAGGCGACCGAGACCCTCGCCAAAGAGAAGCCGAACATCCAGGTCGTGATCATGTCGATCCAGAGCGAGCAGGAGTATTTCCGCCGCGCGATGAAAGCCGGGGCGAAAGATTTCCTGACGAAGCCCTTTTCCAGCAGCGATCTGGCCGACACGATCCAGAACGTGTTCAACAAATGGGTCAAGGATACGCCGGATGCGCTGGTCGAGGAGACCAAGGCGCAGGTTCTGACGTTTTTCTCGACGAAGGGCGGGGTCGGAAAAACGACGCTTTCGGCGAATCTCGGCGTGGAGCTGGCGCGGCTGGGCAAGAAGACGCTGCTGATCGATGGTTCGTTCCAATTCGGGGACATCGCCATCACGCTGAATCAGAAGAGCAACAGGAACATCTACTGCATCGTCGACAGTGGCCGGGATGAGATTTCGGGGGAAGTGATCGAAAAGAATATCGTTCATCACCCGAGCGGGCTGGATCTGCTGCTCGCGCCGCTGGAGCCGGCGTTTGCGGAAGCGATCAAGGCACAGCACATCAAGCAGATTCTCGACACGCTTTCGGCCAACTATCAGTTCATTCTATTCGACACCGCGCCGCACATCGGCGATCTGGAACTCGCGATCCTGGACCGCACCGACCTGGTGCTGCTCGTTGCGACGCTCGAGATCAGCTCTCTCAAGAACACGAAAATGTGTCTCAAAACATTTTCCGACATCAAGATCGATGTGGGCAAGATCAAGCTGGTTCTGAACAAGGATTTCCCGAGTGCCGGAATCAGCGGCAAGGATATCGAGGCCGGGCTCGCCATCCCGTTGTTCGCGACGGTTCCGATGGAAACGGACACGGCCCAGCAGGCACTTAACCAAGGCGAAGCGTTTGTGGTAAAATCGCCAGGAAGTTCGTTGGCGAAGGCCATCATGAAAATGGCCCGCACGATCACCGGCGGGGAGGGAGAGGCTTCCGAGGCCGGTAATGAGGGTGTTCTGAAGCACCTGAAAAACATTTTATTAGGGTCTTGAACCTAAGGGAGGTATGGGCTCATGGGTGGATTGCTGTCACGTCTCCAGGATGAGAAGAAAGCCGAAAAGTCCGGTATTTTGGAATCTGCGGTAACCCGCGAGATCACCGGGTTCGAGCGGCTCAAGGAAAAGGTTCACACACGCCTGATCGACGACATGCCGCAGGCAATCATGGCCGAGACGAACCAGGAAAAGAAGCGCGGCATGCTGCGCGACCGGATCGGCCAGGTGGCGACCGAGGAAGGCAGCAAGCTGAATCTGACGCTGTCGCCGCGCGAGCTCGAGACGATGACCCAGGTTCTGCTCGACGACATGATCGGGTTCGGTCCCATCCAGAAGCTTCTGGATGACGACGATATCTCTGAAGTCATGGTGAACGGCCCATACCAGATCTACTTCGAAAAGAAGGGCAAGCTCACCCTTTCCGAGATCAAGTTCAAGGACAACGACCACGTGATGCGCATCATCGAGCGCATCGTGGCCCCGATCGGCCGCCGCATCGACGAGTCGGTTCCCTACGTCGACGCCCGTCTCCCCGACGGCTCCCGCGTGAACGCGATCATTCCGCCGCTGGCGCTGAACGGTCCGACGATCACGATCCGGAAATTCAAAAAGGAAGCTCTTGGAATCGCCGACCTGGTGCGGTTCGGCACGCTGACCGACGACATGGCGAAGTTTCTCGAGGCCTGCATCAAGGTCCGGCTCAACTGCGTCGTGTCGGGCGGCACGGGCTCCGGAAAAACGACAACCCTGAACATTCTCAGCTCGTTCATTCCCGAAGACGAGCGGATCATCACCTGCGAGGACGCAGCCGAACTTCAGCTGCGCCAGCCCCACGTCGTGCGGCTCGAAACGCGGCCGGCGAACATCGAAGGCAAGGGCGCCGTCCCGATGCGCGAGCTGATCAAGAACACGCTCCGCATGCGCCCCGAACGCGTCATCGTCGGCGAGTGCCGCGGCGGCGAAGCCCTCGACATGCTCCAGGCCATGAACACCGGCCACGACGGCTCGCTGACCACGGGCCACGCCAACACGCCCCGCGACATGCTTGCCCGTCTCGAGACGATGGTTCTGATGGCCGGCATGGATCTTCCGGTCCGCGCCATCCGAGAGCAGATCGCCTCGGCCGTGCATCTGATCATCCAGCAGTCGCGTCTGAAGGACGGCTCGCGCAAGATCACGTATCTGACCGAGATCCAGGGCATGGAAGGCGACAAGATCGTCATGCAGGATATCTTCCGGTTCGAGCAGACCGGTGTCGACGAGAAGGGCAAGATCGTCGGCCGGCTCAAGCCCACGGGCATCAGACCAAAATTCGCATCCAAATTCGAAGAATCAGGAATCCACCTGCCCGCCAACGTCTTTACAGACTCCGCCAAGGGATGGTGAACGCGTGGAACTGATTTTCATCATTGTTGCGGGCGTAACGGCGCTGCTGTTCACGCTCCTGTTGTTCTCCCTGTTCGGGTCGGCCCCGGGCGACGATGTCCGGGCGCGCATGGAACAGTATCTCGTCGAATCCGAGATGGCGGCCAAGCAGTATGCGCCGCCTGAAGAAGAAGAGGAAAAGCGCGAGAGCGGCTCGGATTCCGGCGAGGATGACTGGGTCAAAGAAACGCGCGGCGACGAGAACGGCATCAAGAAAGTGCTGGGGAACGTCGGGTTCATCCTGACGCCCAAGGGGATGGCCATCCGCATGGCCGATAAACTCAGCAAAGCCGGCATTCCGCTGAAGGCGAACGAGTTTGTCGCGATCACCTTTCTTACGGCGATCATTCCGGCAATTTTCGGCACGCTGATCCTCCAGAATCCCAGCATGGGCATCGTGCTAGGGATTCTCGGCTATGCAATCCCCCACCTGTGGGTGACCATCGCCAAGGCGAAACGCACGGCGGCGTTCGGCGAGCAGATCCAGGATGCCCTGATCATGATCGCGAACGGCCTGAAGGCCGGGTATTCGCTGCTCCAGGCGATGGAAATGGTCGCGCGCGAGGCGCCGGTTCCGATGTCGACCGAGCTCCGCCGGGTCCTGAAGGAAAACAGCCTGGGCATGAACCTCGAGGATGCCCTGCGGAACCTGAACGGCCGCGTCGAGAGCGAAGACTGGGATCTGGTGACGACGGTCGTCCTGATCCAGCGCCAGGTCGGCGGCAACCTCGCCGAGATTCTGGACAAGATCGGTTTCACGATCCGGCAGCGCCAGAAGATCAAGGGGGACATTCAGACGAAGACGGCCCAGGCGAAAGTCTCGGGCTTCATCGTCGGTGGTCTGCCCGTCGCGCTGGGCTTCATGATCTACCTCGTCAACCCGGCCTTCATGATGCGCCTGTTCACCTTCAAGCAGGGGTGGTATCGGGGCTGGTTCCTGCTGGTGTTCGGCATCATCTGGGAAATCATCGGGATGATGATCATCATGAAGATCGTCGACATCGAAGTCTGAGGATCAACGAATGAATATAATATTCATGATTATAGGCGCCGTCATCGTCTTTCTCGTGATTCTGCTGCTGTTTCCCTCGGGGGCGCAGTCGGATATCCAGAACCGTCTCGCTCAGCTCGACGGGGGAATGTCGAGCGAAGCCGTCGCGGTCAAGGACGAGGAGCTGAACAAGCCGTTCGTCGACCGCGTCATCCGCCCCTTCCTGGCCAACCTCGCAGGCAAACGGGACCCGAAAGAGATCCGGCAGATCCAGCGCAGCTCGCTCCGGAAAATGCTTGCCCAGGCCGGCTATCCCGGAAATCTGACGGTCGGCGAGTTCATGGTCATCCAGAACCTGTTCCGGGTGATCCTGCCCACCTGTATGGTCGCGTTTGCCGTCGTGCTCGGGATGAAACCGAATCAACTCGTGATGTTCGGCGCCATCGGCGTCGTGCTGGGGATCCTGCTGCCGCGCATGTATCTGCAGAACCGGATCGCGACGCGTCTTCACGGCATCACCCGGCAGCTTCCGGACGTTCTCGATCTGCTGACGGTCGCGGTCGAGGCCGGTCTCGGATTCGACGCGGCCTGCGACAAGGTCGTCGAGAAGATGCGCGGGCCGATTCCGGACGAGTTCAGCCTGACGCTGCGCCAGATCCGTATGGGCCAGTCGCGCCGCGACGCGTTCAAGGACATGTCGGAACGGGTCAGCCACCCGGATCTCTCGGCGTTCGTTTCGGCCATCGTCCAGGCAGACCAGCTCGGCGTCTCGATCGGCCAGGTGCTCAGGATCCAGTCGGAGCAGCTTCGCGACAAGCGTCGCCAGCGCGCCGAGGAAGAGGCGGCCAAAGCGCCGGTCAAGATGATGATTCCTCTGGTTTTCTTCATCTTCCCGAACGTCGGTATCGTCATCATGGGCCCGGCCATGTATCAGATCATCGAGGAAATGGGCAAGACCAAGATGACCAGCGGCGAGTAATGGCTTTCGAAGCCTCCGGGAGCAGAAGAAGAGGGTGTATCTGACGGTCAAAAAAACCGATGGCACGACCGTTGCCAATCGCGTCGGAGTTGCCGATACATTCCTGACTCGATTGCGCGGACTGATGTTCACATCACCGCTCGGACCGGGAGAGGGTCTGTTGATCGAACCCTGTACATCGATCCACATGATGTTCATGGGGTACCCGATCGATGCGATTTTTCTCGACAAAGACAACCGAGTCGTGGCATGTTATGATGTTTTGCCACCCTGGCGGGGTTTTTCCGGGTGGCATCGCGATGCCGCCAAGGTTCTGGAGTTACCGGCGGGATCGCGCGAGAAGTCGGAGGTACGGGTCGGGGAGACATTGAGCGTCGAAGCGGCCTGATTCCCGGAGAGTGTCCTGATCTCGTGTGTGAAGAATTGTGACCCGAAAAGTGAGAAGATTGCATGAACAAGCCTACCGTCCGTCCCGAAAGGAGACCTGAACGCATGTTTTCCGTCCCGCGTCTCTCAGCCCGGCTCTGCCTGGGCCTCGCCCTGGTCGTTTGTATGGCCGCCGTCATCCTGACCGGCTGCGACGCCAATCCGAGCGGATCGAGCTCATCCGGCTCCTCAACCACCACGACGCCCACCCCGCCTGCGACGGTCACCGCCGGAACGGCAACGATTTTCGGGTATATCGTCGGTTCGAACAACACGGCAATCGACACCACCAAGTCAACAGTGCTCGTAGATGCCTATCTGGGCAAGGATCGCGTTGCCCAGAACATTCCGTTGGTTGGAAATACCTTCACAATTTCAGGGCTTGCGGCGAACATCTATGTCCTGCATGTTCGCGACACGGCAAACCCTGCAATGTATAGTCCAACCTTTGTTCCTGTGACGACGTCGCTGAATGCCGTCACACAGACGACCATTACTCTCGCCGAGGTTCCGACAAACGTTGCGGCAAGTCGCTTGACTCTTTTCGGGACTTATATCACACCCAACAAAGAGCCCATCCAATACGCGAAAGTATCTCTCGGTGGATACCAGACGATTACGCTTGCCGATGGTCGGTTCTTCCTCTACAACATCAGT
>DAOOQQ010000097.1:0-13790 GCA_035388825.1 Candidatus Ozemibacteraceae bacterium | reverse complement strand
CAGGGTGGGCCAAATCAGACAGTCAAAGTGGGCCATTTTAAATAACCGAAATCACGTGAAAGGCCCAATTCTTCTATCATGCAACCGACATACTTCCGAACGGTGGATTCCGAATGAACAGACGCGGTATATTCCTCACAGATCCGCTTCCAGATACGATGTGCAGTGTGTCTTTGCTTCCTCGGAGCTTTTTGCTCGCTGATCAAAATTCCGTCGATGAACTCTTTTACCGGTGACAGTTTCAGAGAGGATCGCAAAGGTGCCTGACGCTCAGGAGGAATGGCGCTGTTAAGCGCTTGCCGAACCATTTCAAATTCCCGGAAGGGGCCATTTCAGATTACCGTAATCGGAATGTCTTCCGGACAATCTGGTTGAAGATATTTTTTTGGTGCGAAGGTGCCATAATCTGATATGATGCCTCGCTGCCAGCGGAGCTCCGAGAAGGGCAGACAGGCATCATGGGTATGACGGAAAAGGGAACAGTGATGATAGACAAGGCGCAGGCCGAGCCTCCGCGCAGCGCAGGAGCTGTGCAGGACAAAGACCCCGGGCTTGTCGCGCGCATATTCGCCCGATTTGCGGCCGCCACCGGGCCTGAAGTCGATGCGGCGATCTTGATGGCACTCGAGGAAATATCAGGAGCCGCCGGGGTGGAACATGCCTACGTGCTCCTGCTCGACCCGGGCGGGGAATCATACAGCATGGGGAATGAGTGGTGCGCGCCGGGCATACCCTCCCAGCAAGACGCGCGGCAGCATATTCCCACGGCACGCTGCCCCTGGCTCGCTCAGAGTCTGCGCATGGGACACTCGGTCCAGATCGACAGCCTCGCTGACTTTCCGCCGCAAGCACTGGCGGACCGCGAGTTCAATGCTGCATACGGCACTCGCTCGCTGCTGATAGTGCCTCTGCGCGGACGCGACGGTCAAAACAAAGCAGCCCTCGTCCTCAGGACGATCAGCCGGGAACACCGCTGGACCGCCGACGAGGTGCGGACGGCGCGCGTGATCGGTGACGTGCTCGTGAGCGTGCTCGATCGCAAGCAGATGGAGCAGTCGCTGCGCGAGAGCGAGGCACAGCTCCTTGCCGTGACACAATTGTCGCCCGACATCATTTCGATCATTGACGCGTCGGGCAAGCTCATCTTCAACTCCCCCGCAGCCAAGCGGATCCACGGCTATGACGAGCAGGATCTCGTCGGCACGAACACGACGAACAAGTATCATCCCGAGGATGAGCCTGCCATGATGGCTGCATTTCATCGTGTGCTGGCCACCCCCGGCTCGATCGAAAAGGTGCAGTATCGATACCTCAACAAGGACGGTTCCTACGTCTGGATGGAGGCAGTTGCGACCAACCAGCTCCATCACCCGGTCATCCAGGGTATCGTCTGCCTGTCTCGAGACATCTCCGACCGTAAACGCGAGGAGGAAGAGCGCCGGCAACTGGATCTCAAGATGCAGCAGATCCAGAAGCTCGAGAGTCTGAGCGTGCTGGCAGGCGGGGTGGCTCACGATTTCAACAACCTGCTGGTTGCCATTCTTGGCAACATCGATCTCGCGCTCGCGCGCATGCCCGCGGATTCCCCGGCGCGCGAAGGGCTGGGGAATGCACTCAAGGCTTCACACCGCGCTGCCGACCTCGCCAAACAGATGCTCGCCTACGCGGGCAAAGGACATACCGTCCTCGATTCTGTCGACCTTGGCGAACTCGTCGCCGAAATGGCCCGTATGCTCAACGCGTCTATCGCGCAGCGAGCCACCCTGAGAATCCAACGCGAGTCGCCTCTGCCTTCGGTTGAGGTCGACCCATCCCAAATCCGTCAGGTCATTCTGAACCTGATCCTGAATGCGACAGAATCCATTGGAACTGGCGGCGGCACGATTACGATCACCACTCGGGCGCTGCACTGCACCCGCGAGGACCTTGCGCAGACCTGGCTGGATGACCGGCTGCCTGCAGGCGAATACGTGCTTCTGGAAGTTGCGGATACGGGATGCGGAATGGACCACGAGACCGTCACACGAATCTTCGATCCGTTCTTCACCACAAAGTTCACCGGCCGCGGTCTCGGACTGGCGGCCGCGCTTGGCATCATCCGAAGCCACAAGGGCGGGCTTCGCGTGTCCTCCGAGCCGGGACGGGGTACAACCTTTGGCATCCTGCTGCCTGCCAGCGCGGCCCCGGCTTCCACGAGCGCACGGGCTACTGGTGCCGCTCCGACTCTTTCTGCCGCATGCCAAATCCTGGTCGTCGACGACGAGGAACAAGTTCGTCATGTGGCGACGGGCATGCTCGAGTGCTTCGGATTCAGCGTCCTTCAGGCGAGTAACGGAACCGAGGCACTGGCGCTCCTCGCTCTAGACAACGAAACTCCCTTGCAGCACAGAATCCAGCTCGTTATCCTCGATTTGACCATGCCGGGGATGGACGGCCGCGAAACGTTCGCCCGGCTGCGTCAAATCCGCGGAGATTTGCCGGTGATCATCACCAGCGGGTATGTTGAAAGCGATGTCATGCGCCAGTTCGAGGGAACCGGCAGGGTGAGCTTCATGCAGAAACCCTTCGCACTCGAGGACTTCGCCAGCCTCGTGCAACGCGCACTCGCAGCATCTCCAACGTAGATAATGGATGCGGGGTTCTGCAAAGAGGTCTTGAAGAGCCGATAGCTCCACTGAAAAGTTCCTCGTTCGTTGTTTCACAGGCCAACGAGGTTTTTTTCTTTTTCGGCATCTTCCCATCGAAAGAGAAATCATAGCCAGGGAATATGGCCCAAGCGGTTCAACCAGACAACTGGCCAGAATGGCTTCTTCCGAGACAATTGCAGAACACCCCAGCAAGGAAGCGGTGTGATGCGCAGAAGTTATATACTTACTATTATTATACGCGCCGTCCAGTCTCTCCGGCCCAGCTCTCTCCCGTCGCGCCAGCGGATACTTTGGCGGTGTCGATCAATGATTGGCAAACAACGATACCAAGGAATCTTGAGTCACAACCTTCTGCTCGGAATGATCACGAATCTGCTTCCAACCGAGTTCGAGTTGCATCTTCGGCTTTGTCAGGAACTCATCATTGCTGATGTTGTATTCCTGTTTGAAAGCCCAAAGGGATAGGCCTATAGATAGTTACATCGATACCATGTTGAAGGATCGCAAATACCCGGTGTTCGGGTTGTCACAAGTGTATCTCCGCAAAATTCCATTAGGCATTTTGCTTTCACATCCAAGTATGGTATAATTCGGTATAATTCGTGGAGGCAATTTATTATGGGCGCGAAAATCGATATCCATTTCGGTGATAATCTCGAGGTGCTTCGTAAGATTCCAAGCAACTCGGTTGATTTAATTTATATTGACCCGCCATTCAATACAGGAAGGCTTCAAGAGAGAACGCAAATCAAAACAGTTCATGATGAGCAGAGTGGTGATCGCACCGGTTTTGCCGGGAAAAGATATCGAACAATCAAAGTCGGCAAGAAGGGGTTCGTGGATGCGTTCGATGATTTCTTGAGTTTTATCGAGCCTCGAATGGAAGAAGGATTTCGCGTTCTAAAGCCGAACGGAAGTTTTTTCTTCCACATTGATTACCGCGAAGTACATTATTGCAAAATTCTCCTCGACCAGATCTTTGGTCGAAGCTCCTTCATGAATGAGATCATCTGGGCATACGATTATGGTGCTCGCAGCAAGGTGAAGTGGCCAGCCAAGCATGACAATATCCTTTGGTATGCAAAGAATCCCGAAGATTACCAATTTCACCTTGAAGAATGCGATCGAATCCCGTATATGGCGCCAGGATTAGTCGGGGCGGAAAAGGCTGAAGCTGGAAAGACACCTACAGATACATGGTGGCATACAATAGTAAGCCCAAACGGGAAGGAAAAGACAGGGTACCCCACCCAGAAACCCCTCGGTGTCATAACAAGACTCATAAAGGTGCATTCCCGAGCAGGTGACACGATATTGGATTACTTCGCCGGAAGTGGAACACTCGGGGAAGCAGCGGCACTTCTTGACCGACACGCAATCCTGATCGACAGTAATCCGGAGGCCCTTCAGGTAATGTCTCGCCGCCTCTCGAAATACGGTGTTACATGGCATAATTGGGAGCCAGAGGCCACGGATGGTAAAGCTACCAGTTTTCAGGCGAGCCTCTTCTAACATGAAGATAAATGATCCCGATGTTCGGCTGCTTGTTGGCATCAGCAAGGCGTTGGAAGCCGAGTATAGTAGCGGTGAAGACGAGTGGTTGGGTAGCCCATTTGCCTGGATCAAGACTCGACCTTCACGCCAAGTCGGGGCAATCGGCGAGAAGCTCATCGCTGGATGGCTAGCAGCAAGAGGCTTCAATGTTACTCGCTCTAGCGACTCAGATGCTGATCGGATTATCGAAGGCTTGAGAGTCGAGATTAAGTTTTCGACGAGATGGGCAACTGGGGTGTATAAGTTCCAGCAACTGCGCGACCAAAAATACGACATCGCGTTGTGCCTCGGTGTTTCACCTTTCGATGCACATTGCTGGGTGATTCCAAAGCAGGACATTCTTCGCCTTTGGAAAGTTGAGGGGATTATTTCAAACCAACATGGCGGTATGAATGGAACTGATACCGCATGGATTGATGTCAATCCAAGAGATATTCCACATTGGCTACACGAATATGGTGGTTCGTTGGCGAGTGCCATCCAGAAAATTTCGGATAAAACGGGGTATCGACCACAACCAATTATTGATGAAGGCGAATGACTATTCTTGCCGGCACACAGTGAAGTGGACCCGGTTTTGAAGACATTTTTCCCTTTATGATCGTGCTGTCAATGTCCCCCATGCCCAAGGCTCGCCCCTCTTATGCACCGAAGTTCCGTCAGCACCTCGTAGACCTCGTTCTGGTTGGCCGAAGCCCTGGCCAAGGAGTTTGAACCGTCCACAAAATCGGGGCAACCGGAACCCCGGGAGACACACCGTGTCGAAGGTGGGTTCACGGGGGAGGGCTCGTTGCAAAAAAGGCGTTTCATCGCCTATCCTCTTCTGATCGCTGGCATCAGGGTGATTCGGAGTTCAGCGCAGAGGAGATGAGGGATGGCGCAGGAGGCACGATCGGCCCTGGGGTGGGCGGCCCTGGGGGTGGGCGGCGTCTATCTGGCGATGGGCGGGCTCATGACCATTCACGTTCTCATTCGGGGGGAGAGCCCCTATCTGCTGCCGGCTCTGTGGGGCGGAACGGGGGTCCTTTTCGTCCCCCTGAGCGCCGTGGTTCTGCTTCTCGCGCGCAGCCGGCCGCTGTCCGCCACGGAACAGTTCCTGGCACAGTTGCCGCTTCTGGTTTTCGCGCTCAGCGCTCTTCTGGCCGTTGTTTCGATCGGCTTGTACGGAATATCCACCGACTAGCCACGCAGCGCCCGAAGATTCCCATATATTATCGTTTACTCTATTTGAAACCGTCAGGGCTGCGCCGGTTCCCTGCCGGCCCCGGAGGGACCGATCAGCTTCGCGAGCGTGGCGGCGCGGACCGGGTCGAGCGGCTCCAGTCCGTCGTGGGCTTCTCGCGCGACGTCGGGACGATTCGCCCGGACGGCGGCGGAGCCAAGCGCCCACCAGGCATCGGCATTCGAGCGGTCGATCCCGATCGCCCGCCGGTAGGCGGCAAAGGCTTCCTCGTAGCGTTTCCGGTCGGTCTGGATGTCGCCGAGGACGATATGGGGCAGCGGATCGTCGGGGAGGTATTTCATCGCCTTGACAAGATCGCCCGACGCGAGGTCGGTCCTGCCCAGGGCCTGGTGGGACTTCGCCAGAATACAGCAGGAGCGACCGATACCGGGATCGACGATTTCCTGGAGCAGCGCCATGGAAATCCCGATGTCGAGGGTCTCCACCGCCTTGTCGTGGGCGTTCGTCGAGGCATACAGTTCGCCCAGCTCGAGATAGGCGGCAACCAGGCTCGTATCGGCCTCGATCGCCCGGCGGTAGGCTTCGATCGCGGCATCGATGTTCCTGTTTTCCCGGGAAAGACGGGCCTTCTGAAGCAGCTTCTGGGCCGACTCGAACGCCTTCTGCCGAACGCGTTCCGAGCCCGCCAGGCCGTCACGGTCCATCGGCCCGGCCTGCAGCGGGCCGACCCCGCAGATCACTGACGAACACAGCACGAACACCGCCGCTTTTCCCAAAAAATCCGTTCTCATCGCTTGCTCCTGACCTGCCTTGTCGTTCCCCTTTCGGGATCGTCACGCCCCATTCTGCCACCAGCCGGCCGGATTTTCCATACTGTCCACAGACTCAGCCCGCGCTCATCTCCTGCGCATCTCCGGACTTCGCCTCGAACAGGCGGGTCGGTCCATCGAGGGCAAGAAGGTACATAAACGGCAACAGCAACATCAGAAGCCGGAAATCATCCCCAAATTCGAGCAATACATTGGCGGCATAGATCGCAACGACGGTCGTTTTCACGGCCAGGCACGGTTCGTCGAGCCGCGGGCGGCGGGCGGCGCTGAAAAGATCACGTATGATGACGATCCAAAACAGAACAAATAATATTCTATGTATCACATAGAATACGGACGAGACCGGCCCTTCCTTCACCCAGGAATAGTGCGGCTCGATCGTGAGACCACGCCGGATCGAGGCCAGCACGTTCTCGGCATACCCCAGCGGCCGGTCCCGAATGAGGGAGAAGCCGATCTCGAGAAACGCCGCGTTCAGCTCGGTGTAGGAGAGGCCGAACCGTTTCCGCAGCCCGGGAATCGCGGCCCAGACCGCCTGTTCATGCGAACCGAGGCGGGCAACCTGGGCATCGCGCACCGGCAGAAAGGCCGAGACGAGGCCGCGCGCATCCGGGCGGGCGTGTTCCCAGAAGCCGCCGACCTTGTTCGTCAGGTTGAAGCCGGCCGTCGGGCAGTAGGCGAACTGGCCGATCGCGGCGTAACGCTGCAGCGCCGTCCCGCCGTATCCGAGCAGGAACGGCACGAGGAACACCACGCAGGCACGGGCGAGTGACCGCTTCCCCACCCCGCTTTTGGCCAGCCAGAAGGCGGCGAACAGCCACGGCAGCATCGCGAAGACCGGCTTCGTCAGCACGGCAAGCAGCTGGGCCGTGAAGAGAACGGCCGCGTCGCGTTTCCGGCCCGCTTCGAGCCAGTCCCGCCAGGACAGGAACAGCAGCGTCAGCAGGAATATCGAGACGGCCTCGGTCATCACCATGCGGGCCGCGAAGGCGACGGTCGGCCAGAGGAAAGCTGAACCGGCCAGGGCGCACAGGATCAACGGCCGGCCGCGGGCTGCGCAGGAGCGGAACACCAGAATGCCCGAGGCGGCCAGCAGCAGCGCCTGCAGGGCATGCAGCGTGACGAGGTGCTCGTCGAACACCATCAGAAGCCCGAGAAGTGCCGGATACAGGGGCATACGGATGAACGTGCCGCCGAAATTCCCCTGCTCATACAGGCTCGTCGCCATATACAGGTAGGTTTTCGCGTCCTCGTGGTCGACCCGGTCAGCCGGAGCGATGACGAAGAGGGCGAGACACAGGGCGATCAACGTGAACGCCCAGCCGGCAAGCGAACGCCGTCCGTCCTCAACTGCTCGGGTCATGGTTCCCCACTCTAGAGTCGGACGACGGATTTTGCAACCGGCCGGGTTTCTGCTATCATTTTCCGCTCGCCGGCACCGCCGAACCGCGCGCGGGCCGGAGCAGAGGATCCGATGACGCGCCCTGGCACGGCTGACAACTGATGATCGACCGGTGGAAGAGGAGCCTGCCGCTCCTGATCCCGCTTCTACTCGCCGCCCTGTTCGCCGGGCTTCTCGAAGCCTGCTTCTCCTGGCGGGAAGCGCGCGAACGGGAAGCCGGCCACACGCGCTGGGAGCGCACCGCAAGACGGCTGCTCGGCACGCTCGGCTCGTCACTCACGATCGAGTCGCAGCTCGAACGGATGGCCTGGAGAATGACCTCGACGCTGTCCCTCCAGGCCCGGTGCTCCCCTCACGAACACCTGCCGGACGCCATTTCGGGAGCCTTCAGGCGTTGCTTCCCCGTCTCCCACCGGCCGGCCGGAACGAGGCTGTATGCCTGCACCATCGGTCCGGAGGGACAGCCGCGCCTGATCACCGGTTCCGGTCTTGCGGGCGGGAAAGCACGGATCATGGAGGATCTGTTCCGTATTCTGCTCATCCGCGGTCGCCGGGCCGGCGAGACCGGTGCAGCGCGGCGCCTGATGCGGGGCCTGTTCGGCGACGACACGGATCCGGCCCTGTTCCCGCGCTCCCGCAGCGGCCTTGCAACGCCGGTCACCTTCGAGGGGCAGCGCCATCTGTTTCTCTGGAACGGCATCAACACTGGCCCGGGCACCCTCCTCGGCGTCGTGCTGCTGTTTCCCGACGCGGGCTTCGCCCCCGATGCCGCGCTCCGGTATTCGCTGGACACCGTCTGCCGCCAGTCCCGGGGGAGGTTCCTCCCCTGGCTCCAGCCGTTCCCCCAGAACGGCCGGCTCGAGCCGGTCGATTCCCCGGCATACGTGAAAGGCAGCCCCCTGGCCCCCGTCTGGCGCGCATGCGGAGTTGCGGCAGCCGGCCACGCCGCCCTGCCCGTCGGGGGCGTCATACGGACCGACAGGTTCTGGGGGATGAAGGGATTTCTCTCGTTCGATCATCCCTTGCAGGCCTGGATCTTTTCACGCCCCCCCCCCACGCCCCCCGCCCTATCCCGCCTCTGCCGCCAGGCCGCTCTCGCCGCCCTGTCCCTGGCGGTCCTGCTGCTGATCGTCACGCCGCTCGCCGAGCCGAGGCCGTTCATCTCTCTGCGGGCCTCGTTCGGCTTTCTGCTGCTGTTCATCGGCCTCACCCCCCTGACGCTGCTGCTGCTCACCGGCACGAGTTTTCTCGAGATCCAGACCGACCGGCGGATCCAGCAGGCCGGCCAGGCCGGGCTCGATCTTCTGCTTGACGCCGACCGCCGGGCCGCGTTCGTCACCCGTGAACTCGCCCGGTCCGCCGAAGCCGTTGCATCTTCTTGCACATATATCGATACCAATATTTCCACGTCACCGGCCCGTCTGGCGGCATGGGCCGGCAGGGTCCGGCGGGCATTCCGGCGCACCGGCTTTCACCTCGACGTAATGCACGTCTACCGGCCCGGGGCCCCGGCCCTGGCCTTCCCTCCGCACAGGGCCGACGGCACCTCGAACCGGGAGAAAGGGGACTTTTTCGCCCCGATCGTCCGCCACGCGCACCGCCTTTTCGTTCCCGAAGCCACGGACCGGGAGTTGCCCCCGCTCGATGAGAAGCAGAGGGATTTCGAGCGCATACTGGATTCGATGGGCATCACGACCTCGCGCAACTTTTACCTGAACTTTCTCGAACACTCCGAGCTGTTCCGCCTCACCGGCGGGGAAACGAGCCTGTATCTTTCCCAGACCCATTCGGATCACGGATCGGTCCTGGCCCACGTGGTGTTCGAGGCCGAAGCCGACAAGGCCCTGCGGCGCCAGCTTCTGGCAAACCTCGCACGGATCGACGCAGCGGCCCACATCGGCGTCGCGGTGGCGGAACGAAAGCCGGGAGGCGTGAGTCCCATTTTCCATCTGCCGAAGAACGGCCCTGTCGCCCCCGCAGCCGGGACTCCGCTCCGGCGCGTCATGGAAACGGCTGCCCGTCTGAACACCGAGATCATAAGCCGATCCGGCGGCACGCTGTATGTCGCCGCTCCCTGCCAGAAGGCCGGCAATCTGGTGACGGGCATTGCGATTCCCCTCCAGCTGATCCTCGACAAGGCCGCCCGAAACCGTCTGCTGCTGTTTCTGTTTGCCGGCATCTTCACGGCCATCCTGCTGGTGCTGGGCCGGACGATGCTCGAACATCTGATCCAGCCGCTCGCCCTCGTCGAGAAAGGGCTCCGGCAGGCAGCATCGGGCGGCGACCCCGGCCGGCTGGCGCTTCCCCGCGCCGACGAGCTCGGCCAGATGACGCGGGCATTCGATGGAATGATCGACGGGCTCCGCGAACGCCGGTATCTGGGCAAATTCGTTTCCGGCGCCCTCGAGCGGACCCTCCACGACACCTCGCTCGACCAGGCGGTGAAGCCCCGCGCCATTGTCGGCACGGTGCTCGTCTCGGATATCCGGTCGTTCACGACCCTCTCCGAGGCACATCCCGCGCCGGCGATCGTGGAGATGCTGAACCGCCACATGGCCGCGCTGACTCCGGAAATCGAGCGCCACGGCGGGCGGGTCGACCGGTTCATCGGCGACGCCATCGTTGCCGTGTTCGAGGACACTCCCCGGGAATCGGGGCTTCGCCAGGCTCTCCGCGCCGCCATGGGCATGATGTCGGCCCATGCCGCGCACCAGAAGAGCCGCTCCGAGAAGGCTCTATTCACGTTCGAGATCGGCATCGGGATCGACCACGGCCCGCTGATGATCGGCACACTCGGACGGAAAGGCCGGCTCGAATTCGCGCTGATCGGAGAAAGCCGCCACCGCGCCGAGCAGATGGAAGCCGCCTCGAAGCACGGCAGCTCGACCCGGATCATCCTTTCCCCCGAGGCGAACAAGCTGGCATCGGCCTTCGCCGAAACGGCGAAACTCGCCGGGACAGAGGGCCACGAGCTGATCACCCTGCACGGGGAGGCGTCATGAACAACCGCGCCGTATCCCTTCTGCTCCTTCTCTGTATCGTGTTCCCCCTGCTGACGATCAAGGCGGGCGACTCGGAGCGGCGGAGCCTGCTTCGCGAAGAGCATCGGGAAACGGCCCAAGCCCTGATCTCAAGCCGTCTCGACCAGGCCATGCTCGAGAGCACGCCCGACGCCCAGATGGCGAATCTGATTCGGCCGCTCGGCCGGGCAGCCGGCCGGGGCCGGCCTCTCCGGCCTGTCTACGAGCGCCTGGTGGCTCCGCTGCTCCCCCGCCACGATCTCCTGGTCTATGATCTGAAAACGGTTTCCGAACCAGTGTTCAAGGGTGGAGGGCTCGGCGAGTTCCCCCCCGTGGCCAAGCCGTTCGTGCAACTCGTCACCGCATCCGAAATCCCGGCCGGGGATACCACCGCGCTGTCGCAGCGGATCCGGTCCGTCCTGCGCGTGGCCCTTCCCGCCGCCATCCAGCCGGAATGGCACGGCAAGTGGCAACGCCTGCGCGATCGCGCGAAGAACCGGGCTCTGTTCTGGAACATCACGGACGGTTCCTGACGATCATCTATATCGATGCGAATACGCTATCCCCCGACTTCGTTCCCCGGCTGCTTGCGGCAACCTGGCGATACCGGGATGCCGATATCGCGTATCTGCCCTCCGACGGCACGCCGCCGCTGCTTTCGCCCGGCCTTTCCCGCCGATCGGAACTATGCCGCCGGCTCGAGGCGCTTCGCCCCCTGCTGGGCCAGTCCCGTTTCCGCTTCCAGGCGTTTGAGCGGTTCGCAATCGGCGCCGCCCGGGCCGTGGGAGGAACCGGCCGGCTCGTCTGCCTCGCCCCCATTCGTCACGTCCCGGACGTCTCGGGCGGCTGGGCCCGCACCGGAACTATCCTGCTGTATCTTCTTCTGACCTTCACCCTGATCGGCTTCTTCCGTACGTCCGGCGCGGAATACCCCGTCCGGCTTCTGGTGATGGTGGTCTTCCTGGCGGCTGCCATCCTGCCCCTCTCATGCGCCGGCTATCTGTCGAGCCGCTTCATCGCCGAGTATTACCGGGAGCGCAAGCAGGGGATCGCCGACTCCCTGCATGCCGAGCTGACCATGATCGACGAGAACGGCCGCCACAACCTCGCCTCCTACACCTCGTATCTGAAAAGCCTCGACACCCCGGCCGCCTTCGGCCTGGTGCAGGAATCGGAGGCATCCGCGACGGCGGCGATGTTCGAGCGTTCTCTGACGGCGATGCGGAAAGCGGATGATATATTTTTGCATATGTTTCTTGCGATCCCCCGCGCGGGGCCACACGTGCATCTGGTCGTGAATTACGAGGATCTTGTCGAGAAGCGGGAGAAGGACTTCGTCATCTCGCGATTCATCCAGAGAGCGGCCAGCCGGTTCCGCCGGTATGAACGAAACTCCGCCGTCCCAACCTCCGCGACACCAGAAGAGAACCCGACCCTCACGACGCGGGAAGTGGGCCGGCGGCGCACGGATGGCGCAGTCCAGCCGGACCCATCCGCCCCCGCGCTCGCCGGGCTCGAAAAAGAGTTCGTGAACGAGATGCTGCTGCGGCTGGTCGGCCCGAGCACGTTCATCAACCTGCTCCAGTATCCCGAGCGGGTGTTCGAGATGAGCGTGCTGTTCAACACGAATTTCATCCTCGAGACGGTGATCCGCTCCCCGGCCCGGGTCTCACACCTCGTCTACTGGTTCTGGGGCAGCACGTTCCTGGAAAGCGCATTTTTGCGCGCCACCCTCGAACGACCTTGGCCGGCGGAGCGGCCGGGTGACCAGAACGCGGGTCTGGTCGGGTTCCAGACCGACGTGAAGTATTTCCCGGAGCGGCTCGAGACGATGGCCGCCTCGTTCACGGCTCTTCGGGGCCTGCTCGCCGACGTCCAGACGAGCCGGGGTTCGATCCGCAAGGAAGAGATCCAGGCCGACGGCAGATATCTCATGGAAGCCTTTCCCGCGAAGCATCTCAAGGCGGTCCTGGCGGGGCAGAAATCCCTCGCCGGCCTCGAGCGGGAACATGCCGCCCTCGCAACCCGATTGTCCGTGTTCGTTTCGGTCCTGTTCGCCCTGGCGCTGGGGGGTGGCGTGATCGCCGGACTGTATTTCCTTCTTCCCCTCCAGCGGATCATCCGCGGCATCGACAGCATCCGCAGCGGCGGCTACGGCATCCGGCTCGACGCAGACCGGAGCGACGAGTTCGGATCGGTGGCCCTGGCCTTCAATCGGCTCGCCCAGGGGCTCGAAGAGGGCCGCCTCCTGCGGCAGTATGTTTCGGATTCGGCCCGGCGCATGGCGCAGGCCGGTCCGGAGGAAGGGCGCGGCCGGACGGTCATGGCCACGATCGTCTTTTCCACCCTGCACGAGTTCGCCGAGTTCCAGGAGCGGAACGACGTGCGAACCGTGTTCGACACCCTCGAACGCCACCTCGATATCGTCAACACCGCGCTGGAAGGGAGCTGCGGGGAAATCGACAAGGTGATCGGCGACAAGATCATGATCGTGTTCCGGCATCCCGCGGGCGGCGGCGACCTCGACGCGGTGCGCAGTGCCTTCGGGGTGATCGATCGCATGCGGCGCGAGGCGGCGGCGCGGGGGCTGGTCCCGGGACTCTGCATCGGCATCAACACGGGCTCCGTCGTTTCGGGCATCATCGGCTCGGAAGACACCCATCTCGATTTCACCGTGATCGGCGACCCGGTGAATCTGACCGCCCGGCTCGCCGCGCTGGCGCAGCGTCTTCCGGGAAACCGGACGGTCGTTTCGGGAGCGACACGCAGGCTGATCGGAAGCGAGGTTGCAATGGAATCGCTCGGCACGACGCACGTCAAGGGCAAGACCCAGGAGATCGAGGCCTATTTCATCTGAGCGGGCTCACTCGCCGCGCGGCCGCCATCCCGGAAAAAACCGGTCGTAGATGAACCAGGCAGCCAGGGCGACGACGAAAACGCCCCATGGAACGAGGTTCCAGGGAGCGGGCAGCAACGGGGAAACAATGCCAGCCAGAATGCCCGCCGCGCAGGCGATAAGCGGAAACTCGAGCAGATAGCCGGCCCGGTGGGAGCCCTTCGTCCAGATGCGTCGCATGGATGCAGGATACCACGCAGGATGGTTAGAGTCCATGGATGTGGTGTATGAGGGCTTCTGAAATACAGCCCTAAAAA
>DAOOQQ010000096.1:0-13891 GCA_035388825.1 Candidatus Ozemibacteraceae bacterium | reverse complement strand
ACTCGGTGCGTTGCCGCTGATGGTCGCTGGCTGTCTCGGTAGCGGCGGGTTCAACCCGGTCGCCGATTCCTCCCTCTCGGAGCAGGCGAACGCTGCGCTGACCGCGCAGGAAGAGCAACTCGCCTCCACCCAGGTTCTCGCTGCGCGTGCTCGCCCCCTGGCGCTCGGGAAGAGCCGCTACTCGTATGCGGAGCCTTCGTTCGTCGTTTCTCACAAAGTCAGAAGTTCATCCAAGGGTGGCCCCGGGTGCCTTAAAATGCGGGTTCTCTCCGCTTCGAGCGCGGATAATATCTTTATAACCCTCGATTCCATGAAGGTCAAGCCGAAGGTCGGAAAGCCGATATCCTATGATGTCGTTTCGAAAGAAATCGACCTGAGCAATCCTTCCGTGATCACCAACATCCTGGCCGAGACCCCCTTGCCCGCCGGTGTATATAATTACATGGAGTTCCGCATCAAGGGCGGCCGCGTCGTCGTCGGTGGTGCGTCCTATCCGCTCGTCATTCCGAGCAACCGCGTCCGGTTCTTTGGCTCGTTCGAAATCAAGGATGGGTATACGACGGAAATATCGATCCGTTTCTTCAATAAGTTGTCTCTGAAGGTGAAAGGCAACGGGAAGAAGAAATCGACGGAATACATGCTTCTTCCCATCGTGAAGATCAGTTCGACGCTCGTCCAGAAGGTCGTTGTGGCCGCCGATGGCGATGTGTCCGGTACCGTCTTCGACTACGTGAAGAAGACCCCGCTCTCCGGCGTGTCCGTGAGTCTATCTGGAACGGCATTCAGCGCCGTATCGGATGCGAATGGTACCTTCGCCTTCTCGAAAGTGCCGAATGGAACGTACGATGTGAAGCTTACACATCCCGAGTATCTCGATCGGAATTCGACCGTCATCGTGAAGGGCGGCGAGGTGTCCGAGCTTGTCGCCGAGATGAATCCCGTTGTGATCCGCAGCACGGTTGCCAACACGGGCTGGTTTTCGGAGTTCTTCCCCTGGTCCGAGGCCAATGGCGCGTATGCCGAGATGGCCCTCGAAATCCCGGTGGCGATCGACTTCGTCAGCCTCGCGTTCACTCGTGCCGAGATGGTGTTCGATGCCGAATACCGGTTCAACGGCGGTGCCCGCATGCAGGCGTATATGAGTTCGGCGCAGCAGGTTCAGGTCATCAAGAACCTGGGCGGCTGGTGGGTTGGCAACAATGCCCTTCTGGGCTTCCATCTCGGGGAATTTGGCGCGACCAACCCGATGACCCGCTACACGATCGATGTCACGGACTACGTCCGCAACAACCCCAGCGCATCCTACTTCTTCGCGGCCCGCAACGAAGATGCTCTCGACATTCGCATGCAGAACGTCCAGCTCTCGATCTTCTACCGCTGATACGTTCTAAACGTCCATAAAACATCCCAATTGCTTGACCCCGGCTATCTCGCCGGGGTCTCTTTTTTCGGGAAGAGCTGCGGATCACCCGGCGGCGAGCCGCATCGCAAACAGGGCCAGACCGCCCAGGCAGAGAAGAAGGCTGACGGCCGTGAACCGGGCAACCACCTTCTGCTCGGCCCATCCGCACAGCTCGAAATGGTGATGAATCGGGCTCATACGGAAGATGCGCTTTCCACCCGAGTATTTGAAATACGAGACCTGGAGAACGACCGACACGGCTTCGGTCACATACACGCCGCCGATCAGGGCAAGGAAAAATTCCGTTCGCGTGCAAACCGCGAGCGCCGCGACCGCCCCTCCCAGCGCCATCGAGCCGGTATCGCCCATGAATACCTGGGCCGGATTCGCGTTGTACCAGAGAAATCCCAGACAGCCGCCGAACAGCGCCGCCGCGAGGATCGTGAGTTCGGCGGAGCCGGGAATGAACGCGGTCCCGAGCCCTCGCGCAAGGGCGGGTACCCCGCTGACGAAGGTGATGACCATCATCGGAACGAGCACCGTCAGGGTCACGCTTCCTGCCAGGCCATCGAGCCCGTCCGTCAGATTCACGGCATTGCTGAACGCCACGATGACGAACGCGACGAAGGGAATGTACAGGGCGCCGAGATCCACGATTCCCAGCCAGGGTACCTGGATGAACGTGGATGCCAGGGGAAGGCCGCCCGTCTCTCCGGAAAGCGGCGTCGCGAGTTCGTTGCCCGATCCCAGCCATGTCTTGACGGCATAGGCCGTGACCAGCCCCGTGAGAATCTGCGCGGCAAGCTTCTGCCGTGGGGTGAGACCGAGACTGCGCGCCTTGATGACCTTCGTGAGATCATCCGTCGCTCCGAGCATGGCCATGGCGAACGTCGTGAACAGCACGATGCCGACAGCCGGATGCCAGCGGGCCCAGAGGATGGTCGTCAGCAGGAACGGGATCAGAATGATCAGGCCGCCCATCGTGGGGATGCCGGCTTTCTTTTTGTGCTCCTGAACCCCCTCTTCGCGGATCGTCTGGCCGATCTGCCTGTTTTTCAGATGGTCGATCACCCGGGGGCCGATGAAAACGGCCACGAGGAACGAGGTCACGAGAGCGAACAGGATGCGGACGGTCATGGCGCTGAAAATGGCTGCGAACGTAACGGTGTCTCCCTTCGGGGATCCGGACTCAGTGAAGATCGCAGGGCAGCGATGGCCAGAGCGCCTTCACGATCGATTCGAAATGCATGCCGCGGCTGGCTTTCAGAAGCACCGTATCCCCGCCGAGCAGGAGGGTTTCGAGCAGCTTTGCCGCCTCGGCGACATCGCCGCACGGATGGACGGCGATTGCAGTCATGCCGGCCTGGAGCGCCGCCTGGGCGATGAACTGCGCCTGCTCGCCGACGGCAACGAGCCGGTCGAGCCCGAGCCGGGCCACGGATGCGCCCAGTTCGCGGTGAAGAGCCTCGGATTGGTCGCCCAGCTCCCGCATGTCGCCGAGAACCGCGACGCGGCGGCCTTTGCATACGGCAAGATATTCAATGGCCTGCTTCATCGAGGAGGGATTCGCGTTGTAACAGTCGAGGATCACGCGCTTCCCGTCGACTTCGTGGGACTCCATGCGCGCGGCGACGGGCCGGAACCGCTCGAGCAGAGCCACGCCTTCGGCGAGCGGGCGACGACCGAGGCCGACGAACAGGGCGAGGGCGCCGAGAGCATTCAGGGCGTTGTGCCGGCCGAGCAGACCGAGCCGCGCATGGGTCCGGGATCCGCCCTGCACGATCTCCATCGAGATCGCGTCGGCTTCCATCGTGACGTTCTGGCCGCTGCAGTCGCACCCGAGGCCGAACCCGAAACAGACGACCCGGGCGCGGGTTTTCGAGCGGAGCGTCGACAGCCAGGGGTCATCCCCGGGCAGGACGGCGAGTCCATCGGGGCCGAGCCCCTCGAGAATCTCGGCCTTCGCCAGGGCGATATTCTCGAGGCTGCCGAGGTTGCCGATATGCGCCGGCCCGATATTGGTGATGATCGCCGCGTGCGGCCGGGCGATGCCCGCCAGAAACCGGATCTCGCCGGCATGGTTCATTCCCATCTCGATGATGGCCGTCTCGGTCTCGAGCGGAATCCGCACCAGACTGAGCGGCAGCCCGATGTCGTTGTTGAAGTTGCCCGCCGTGGCCCAGGTTTTCGAGACACCCGAAAAGAGGTGCAGCAGCATCTCTTTGGTCGTCGTCTTGCCGTTGCTGCCCGTGACGCCGATAAACAGGGCCTTGTGGCGGGCACGGTGATACCGGGCCGCGTCCTGGAGCGAGCGCAGGGGATCATCGCAGCGGATCCACGCAGGATCGTCAGCCGCAGGAGCGGCGCCTTCGATCCAGCGTGAGGAAACAATCGCCGCAGCCCCTTTCGCGAGGGCCTGGGCGATGTAGGCATGGCCGTCGGTGCGCTCCCCTTTGAAGGCGACGAACACCTCGCCGGGAGCCAGGGAGCGCGAGTCGATCGAAAATCCCGTGATCGGCCGGGGGGATCCGCCCGCATGGATGCCGCCCGTGGCGGCAAGAAGATCGGCAAAACTCCAGTCGGGGGATGTGCTCATGCCTTTGCTCCTTCGAGAAGCTCCTTCGCGACCAGCCGGTCGTCGAAGGGGAGGGTGCGATCCGCAAACGTCTGGCCTGTCTCATGGCCCTTGCCGGCGATCAGCAGCACGTCTCCGGGCCTGGCCAACTCGATCGCCTTCGCGATCGCTTTGCGCCGGTCGGCTTCGACGTGCACTTCCCGTCGTTCGCTCGCCGGAACCGCTTCGATACCGGCGAAGATCTGCGCGATGATCTCCTCGGGCTTCTCCTTGCGGGGATTGTCGCTCGTCACGACCGTGATGTCGGCGAGGGTTGCCGAGAGTCGGCCCATAATGGGCCGTTTCTCGGTCGACCGGTTCCCACCGCAGCCGAACACCGAAATGACGCGCCCCTTCACCGCGAGAGGTCGCACGGCGATCAACAGGTTTTCCAGGGCGGCCGGGGAGTGCGCGTAATCGACGATCACGGTGAGATCGCGGTGGTTCGGAATGCTCTCGAACCGCCCCGGAACCGAGGTGAGAGCGGTCAGGCCGCGGATGATCGTTTCCCAGCCGATCCCGATGGCCCGGGAAAGGCCGGCGGCCATCAGGGCGTTGAAGACGTTGAACTCGCCTGCCAGTGCCAGACGGCACGGGAACGTACGGCCCTCGACGGCGATCTCGAACTCGGTATGCATACCGCTAAGTTTTATATTGATAGCTTTTATATCGGCCTCGTTGCGGACCGAGATCGTCCGGACCTTCCGGCCGGCGGCGCGGCATTCGTGCGCGAGGCGGCGGCCCCAGTCATCATCGATGCCGATCACGGCTTCCCGGTCTGGGGGCAGCAGGTCGAGGAACAGCCGGCGTTTCGCCCGGAAATAATCTTCCATGTCCGGATGGAACTCGGTGTGTTCGAGGGAGAGGTTCGAAAATCCGGCGGCCGAAAAGGTGAGGTCCTCGACCCGGCTGGTTTTCAGCGCGTGGGAGCTGACTTCCATGACCCCGGCTCGGATCTCGTGGGCAAGAGCTTCGGAGAGCAGAGCGCTCAGGTCGAGCGACTCGGGGGTGGTGTTCCGGGCGGGCCGGATATCGAAGCCGAGGTCATACTCGACCGTCCCGAACCGGAACGCCTGGCCGAACTCAGCACGCAGGATCGACTGAATGAAGTAGGTGGTCGTCGTTTTTCCCTTCGTTCCGGTGATGCCGATCAGTTGCAGCCGTTTTGAGGGATCGTCGTGAAAGGCGCGGGCGATCGAGGAGAGGGTGCGGCGGGCGTCGGCCACGCGCACGGCCGGAACGGTGATCCCCTCGAGGGCGTCCTGGGTCACGATCGCGGCGGCTCCGCGCTGGATGGCATCCGTGATGAACCGGGCGCCGTCGTTTGTTGAGCCGGGCATGGCCACGAACAGGAAGCCCGGTTCGACCCTGCGGGAGTCGAAGGCCACGCCCGTGATGGGGACGTCGAGATTGCCGGAGCGTTCGAGGGGAGGGGTGGAAAGCAGCATTTGGAAGGACTTCATGACTACCTCGGATGAGTTCGCGCGGAGCGAGTTTACATAATATTTCGGTGTCGTTACGGGCGCGGGGTGGGAGAGAATTTCACCTGGACCGTCCGCGTCTCGGCAAGAGAGGCGCCGGGCTTCGGGAACTGATCGACGGCGATCCCGTTCCCATCGAAGGTTGGCTCGAGATCGAGGCTGCGAGCCAGACTGGCGACTTCCTTCAGCGTCATGCCCGAAAAGTCGGGGACCAGATCGCAGGTAAGTGGGAACGTCCCCCTCTGGGTGCCCGATGCCGCCGTGGAGAGGGGGGGAACGAAGGCGGACAGCGGGAGATGGGAAGGGGACTTGGAGGACGGTGCAGGGCGCTCCGGCTCCGTCTTGCTGTCGAAGGCGGTGACGATCGGGGTTCCTGTGGCGCTCACCGCATGGTTCCCCTTGTCGGGCGGGACTTTGAGATACTTCAGGATGCGATCCATCATCGTGGCGAAGTAAGGGCCTGCAACTTTACCGCCGAACAGGGTCCGGTTGTCACCTCGCGGCTCGTTGGCCGCGACGAACAGGACGATGCGCGGATTCATGGCCGGGCCCATGCCGATGAACGAGGTGACGACCTTGTCCCAGTAGTAGCCGCCTGCCGGGTTGGCTTTCTGCGCGGTGCTCGTCTTGCCGCCGACCGTATAATCCGCAACGGCGGCAAGGTCCCCCGTTCCGTGATCGACGACGCCCGCCAGCATCCTGCGCAGGCGCCGGGTCAGCTCGGGGGGCATGATCTGCCGCTTTTCCTCGGGCCCGAACTCCTCGCTCAGATCCCCGTTCGGCGACTCGATCCGCTTCACCAGCCTGGGCCGCAGGAGTCGGCCGCCGTTTGCGATCGCGGAGTAGGCGGCAACGAGTTGGACGCCGGTGACGCCGATTTCCTGACCGATGCACAGCGACGCCGCCGAAAGGGCTGACCATTTCGAGGGGGAGCTGAACATCCCGGGAGTCTCGGCGGGAACCTCGAGGCCGGTCGGCTCGCCGAAGCCGAGCTGACGGTAGAAGCGATACAGCGCACGCTGGTCGAGAGCCTGCGAGATCTGCACCATCGTGGCGTTACACGACTCGGCGATCGCCTCTTCGATGTCGACCAGCCCGTGCGATCCGTGGCATTTGATGCGCTTGCCGGCAACTTCGCCGGCGCCTTTGCAGTAAAATCGCGTTCCGCCGCTGATCGTGCCGGTCATGATGCCGCAGGCCGTGGCGAAAATCTTCATGCACGAACCCGGCTCGAACAGATCCGTCACGGGCCTGTTGCGATGGGCTTCCGGCGGGGAATCGGCGAACTTGTTCAGATCGTAGTTCGGCAGGACCGCCATACCGAGGACTTCGCCCGTGTACGGGTCCATCGCGATCGCCATGGCGTCGATCGGCTTCCACTGCTCCATCAGCTTCGCCAGCTCGGTCTCGAGGATGTGCTGGATGATCGAATCTATCGTGAGTACCATATTACTGCCGCCCATCGGCGGCCGGACGATCCGCATGCGCCCCGGGCCTTCCTCGCTCGTGCTCACGTCCTCTTCGACGGCCATGCCGGCATACCCGCGCAGAGTGCGATCGAACGAGAGTTCGAGGCCCTCGAGGCCGTGCCCCTCGCCACCGGCGAACCCGAGCAGATTCGAGGCGAGCGCATTCTGCGGATACACCCGGCGGTAGTTTTCCTCGAGGATGACCCCGGGCAGATTCATCTCGTTGATCTTCATCGCCAGATGCCGTTCGAGGTTCTTGAAAATGGGAAGATAGCCCTTGCGGCCCTTCACTTTCGCCAGAATCTCCTCGCGGTTCATCGGCAGCACCGTCGAGAGCTGGGCCGCCATGTCCGGCATCGAGCGGATTTCGCGGGTGTACAGATAGACGGTGTAGGTTTCAACCGAAAGGGCGAGCTCGACCCCGTTGCGGTCGGTGATCGAACCGCGCTTCATCTCCAGCGTGTGCTGGGTGCGGTGGTTCTGGAGCGACCGGCGTGACCAGTCATCGAACTGGAGCACCTGGAGCTGGAACAGCCGGAGCATGTACAGGCCCAGAATGGCCCCCATGATCCCGCAGGCGATGAGCGCACGCATCGTGCGCGTCCGGAGAGCACGCCACTTCATGATCCGGCTTCATCCTTCCCGAGACGCCGGGCCACCCGGAGCTTGGCCGATCGGGAACGCGGGTTTGCGGCCATTTCCGCCTCGTCGGCAGTGACCGGCTTCCGTGTGAGGATCTCGAGCGTCGGTTTGTTCCCGCAGACGCAGACAGGGAATTTCGGGGGACAGGTGCACCCCTTCTGCTGCGCCGCGAAGAAGGTCTTCACGATCCGGTCCTCGAGGGAGTGGAACGAGATGACCGACAGGTGGCCGCCCGGATTCAGCAGAGAAAGGGCGCTCGGCAGGAACTGCTCGAGTTCGCGGAGCTCGTCGTTGACCGCGATCCGGAGAGCCTGGAAGACGCGCGTGGCCGGGTGGATCCCGATGCCGCCGCGGTTCGGCGCAACCCCCTCGATGAAGACGGCAAGATCACGGGTCGTCGCAAAGGGGCGGGTTTCCCGTCGTCTTGAAATAGCAGATGCTATACGCCGCGAGTGACGTTCCTCGCCGTACTCGTGGAAGATCCGCGACAGTTCGTCTTCGCGGGCCGTGTTCACGAGATCCGCCGCCGTGGGGCCCCCGGACGAGCGATCCATGCGCATATCCAATGGGCCGTCGCGGGTGAACGAGAAGCCTCGCTCCGCCTCGTCAAGCTGGGGAGAGGAGACGCCGAGATCGGCGAGAATGCCGTCGAGTCCGGACAGGCCCAACTCGCCGAGAATATCCGGCAGTTCGATCGCTCTGCCGTGAACACGCGTGATCCGCGGATCCGGAAGATCCCGTTCCGACCGGTGCAGGATGTCCAGATCCCGGTCGATGGCGATGACCCGCCGGACCGTTGGGAAGGACGTGAGGATGGCCCGTGTGTGGCCTCCGAGGCCGAAGGTCACGTCGGCAAACACCTCGCCTCTCTCGGGAAGCGCGAATCCGGCCACCTGGGCCTCGAGAACCGGAATGTGTCCTGAGTGTTCCATGGTCAGCGCTGCGGCGCAAACTCCGTTGGCAGAGGGATGTAACAGATGCGCTGGGGCGGCACCATGCCGAGTTCGCTGCGTGCGACCTTTTCGATCCGGGCGATCGACTGGAGTTTCGAGATCTCGGCACGGACGACGGCGTTGTTCGTTTCGAGGTTGTCGCACCGCTTTTCCGACTCCTGGAGGCGGATCCGGATCTCGACCATTTTCGTCTGCTGCCAGATGTACATCGTCAGCATCATGCTGACCAGCAGGATCGCGGTCATGTAGAGACGCAGCATTTTCCGGCGCCGGAGGTCGGCCGATGCGGAAGCGTCGTCACGGCCGGCCATGCGGGCTGCTGCGACGTCTGCCTTGCGCGGAACGAACCAGTGTGAGCGTTTCATGCCGACTCCCGAATGATCAGTTTGCCGAAACGGGTGACTTTCTGTCTCAGGAAGTCCATCGGCATGTTGCCCTGCATGCATGAGAGGTGAATCTTCATCGTCTCCTCGAGCGGCCTGTGCGTACGTACAAACGAGGGGAAGAAACCCGGAGGTTTCTTCCCTGGCGGTCGTGTAAGAAGGGGTTACCGGTTCAAGAACGTACCATGCTGGCGCTGGAATTCCAAGAGGTCATGTAATTGTTTTTCGAGTTCCGACACGCCCTCGCGCTGACCGGCCGGCAGCCGTTCGATCGTCTCGAGAAGGGTGGAGGCCGTTTCCGGCTTGCGCTCCATCTCCTTCTTGACCCGTCGGGTGATGTTCTGGCGCACGTCGCTCAGGAAGTCGACGTCGTCGAGATACTGGCGGGAGTTGCTGGTGCTGCGGCGCGCGGGGCGTCGCGAAGCCGCCCCGGCAAGATCGCGCACCTGGGTGTCGAGCGAGGGGTTCATGAACGTCGCGATATTCTTCAACACGGCATTCCGCTGACCGATATCGTTGATCGCCTCGATGCCGAACGAGAAGAACAGCAGCCGATACCCGTCGATCACCTCGATCGCGGCCGCTCCGGAGGACTTGATGCCGCGTGTCGGGGAACTGGGCTTCAGGTCGGGGCCGTTCATGTCGCGGTCGTTCGCCAGATCCCGGGCGGCGCTGTCGAACTTCATGATGGCCTTTGCGCCGGTGAGCGGATCGATCTCGTCGGGCCACTTCTGGTTGTTGGCGCCGTCGCCCCCGAAGATCTGGTAGGTCTGGCCCTTGTAGCTTCCGGCCAGCCCCGATACGACATGCACGTTCGTGTCATCCTGGACGAAACCGGCCTTGCACATCGTCTTGAGGAACGGCGTGTCGCGCAGGGAGAAGGCGAGATCCTGGCCGCTCAGAACGAGCCGGCCGCCGGATTTGAGATACCCGGTCAGGGCCTCGATCTCGGTTGCGCTCAACTGCTGCTGGTCGGAGGAGTCCTGGACCGAAACGAACACCCAGCCGTCGGTGTACCGCTTGAGCACGTCGGGCTTCAGCTCACCGTCCAGCATGCGGTCCCACGGGTCGAAGGTGACGTTGCCGTCACGGAACATGGCCTGGAGGACGGGCGTGGCTGGGGAGAAAGCGTCGGTGAAGGCGAGCAGCACGTGGCCGCTGGTCTGGAAGGGAGCCTTCACGTAGAAGGTCGTTCGGAAGGTCGAGGCAGGGCTCTTCTCGCCGCGGATCGTGAAGGTGAGGGTCACCTCGCTGTCGATCTTCGCATCGGGCAGGATCTGGAACGCCGGTCCGTCGGCCGCCAGCTTCTTTCCGGGGCCCGGGATGCGGGTGATCTCCATCGACTGCTCTTTCTTGTCGAGGCCGCCGCTTGCCGTCTCGGCCGTCACGGTGAGCTGGCCGACGCTTTCCTTGCCGAAGTTCTGCAGGATGAGGTGGGAGACCACCTTCTCGCCGGCGGCAAAACGACCGTCGCGGTTTTCATCCTCGAGAACCACTTCGATCAGCTTCACATACGGCAGGGAAGGGGTTTCGAGCTCGTCGAGAAGTTTATACCAGCCGGTATGTTTCGACATGCTCAGCAGCTTGTACCGGTTCTTGTAGGTGCGGAAGCCGGCCCGGTCGGGCAGGAAGATGCACAGCCCGGTGGCGTCTTTGTACTTGTCGCCGCCCGATGCGTGCTTCACGATCAGGCCGTTCTCGCCCTGGAGTGCCGCGCGGAGCTTGGCGGCGGCGTTTTTGATCGAGGCCGTCTCGACGGTCTTGCCGAGAATCTCGAGGAAATGACCGAGATCGACGTAGTCTTTGTACACGTATTTGAGCGTTGCCTCGCGGGCGTGCTCGATCCGGTCGATTTCGCGGATGCCGGATTTGAGTGCCGTGACGAGGGCGTTCATGCCCTGAGCTGCCTGAGCGACCTTGCTCAGATCGAGAAGCGAGAGGGTCACGGCCGTGTTGCCCTGTGAGCCCATCTGGTAAGAGGCTTTGTACGTGTCGACGATGGCGGTGCCGAGCTGCCGGCCGTCCATCGCCGGATTTGCCGCGAGTTTTGCCAGGAAAGAATCATAGGGCCAGCCCCGCTCGGGTTCGAGATCCGCCGAGCCGACCTGGAACCGTGCATGGGCGGCCGCCTCGTGGGCGACTTCGAGCATCTGCATCAGACAGGCATCGAAGCCCAGGAGGTCGATGGGCTGGCCGAGGATCTCCTTCACCTTGGCGAGCGTCTGGCCGAGGGTGGGGATATCCATCGAGGAGCCTGTCGTGTCATCATACGATATATTGTATGATATATCACCGAACGGAGCCGCTTCGATGCCGGGCTCGGTGGTCATGATCGAGGCGGCGACATCGGGCTGGATCTCCTTCCAGCCGGTGCCGTGATTCCAGAGGATCAGAGCATATCTGCGGGCGGGGTACGCGCGGCTCGCCCAGTCGACGAAGTTGAGCAGGGTCGAGGGCGCGGCCGTGTCGATCTGGCCGAGATCCTGGAGCATCGGCGAGGTCACTTTCTTCGGCTGGGAGTCTTTCTTGATCAGATACCGCCGGCAGCCCGACCATTTCATGTCGGAGTCCTGGGAATACTTGCCGCTCCGGTCGAGCTGGACGACGATGTTGACCCGCTCGTTCGAGCCGACCGTCTCCATCTCGTTCATGTCGAGCTCGCCACCGGCCTCGAGATTGTTGTCGGCGGCCATGAACACCATGAACGTCCAGTCTTTTTTCGCCGCCGCCGGCCCGGCCGTCTCCGCTGCCGTTGCGGCAGGCCGCCGTGTCGTCGTGCGTCGCTGCGCCGCGAACCCTTCGCTGCACGCGACAACCACCAGGAGAGCGAGAAGAAGAAGAACCGGACTGCGGCGGCGCGGGGATGTCATGACAGGCAACACGGCATTGTGCCTCCAGTTTGAGCTGCGATCGAAAGCCTTTTTTCGATTATATTGAGGGAGTGGGGGGGTGTCAATACGAAGAGGGGAAGACGATCGCCGGGGGCACGGCCCGGTTCGGGCGTGATTGACTTCATACCTGATTTATAGTAGAATTCATCATTACTTCCATTGGGAGGGTGAGGCATGGCAAAGGCCAAGACCATCAAGAAACCGGAAGCAAAGCCGGTCGAGGCTCCTGTTCGGAAAAAAGAGAAGGCGGCTCAGGGCGCTCCGCGTGATTACGAGGCCACCGAAACCTACGAAGAGGGCGAAGTCATCTACCACAAGATCTGGGACGACAGAGGCGAAGTGGTCGAGGTCGGCATGACCGAAGACGGCATTCGCAAAATGAAGGTCCACTTCGACAAGGTCGGTCTCAAAAATCTGCGCATGGGTCAGACCTCCTGACTGATCAGACGATCACCTGCACCGGAGTCCGAAAGGGCTCCGGTGTTTTGTTTCCGGCCGTTTTCATCCGATCGGTTGCAACGCTTCGGAAAGCCCCGCATCGTGCCGATTCGTGGAAAGCGAGGTGAGAGGATGCCGGACGATAACGACCTGCGAAAACGCGGCTTGGTGCTGATAAAGCCCTGTACGCGCAAACTGATCGGATTTCTGCACCACCAGGATGCACATCTGCGGGAAGAGGCGGCCCGGGCCCTGGGAAGCATCGGCGACCCCGAAGCCGTCGTACCCCTGGTGGACGGACTCAGCCGCCAGGCCCAGGACGAGGCGTTCGCCGCCGCCCTTGCCGAGATCGGGGACGTTTCGGCCGTCGAACCCCTGCTGGCTGCCTTCCGCGAAGCAGACCGGGAGGTCCGGCCGAACATTGCCGCCGCGCTCGGCGCCTTCCAGGATTCCCGGGCCACGGCGGCCCTGAATGCCGGCCTCTCGGATGCCGACTCGAATATCCGCTTCCAGTGCGCAAACGCGTTGGGGAAACGCCGCGATGCCTCCTCCGTCTCGCCCCTGCTGGGGTGTCTCGGCGAGGCCAACGAGTGGATCTTCCTGAATGTGGTGGATGCGCTCGCCAGAATCGGCGATCACCGGGCCACGAACCCGCTGACGGCGTTCTTCCTCAAGGAACCGAACGAACGCAAGCGCTCCGCTCTGATCACGGCGATCGGCCAGTTGAAGGATCTCACCGCGGTCACGACCCTGTCGAAAGCCCTGCGGGACGCGGATGACCGCGTCAAGGCGAACGCGATCGAGAGCCTGCGCAGGCTCGACCTGCCGAAAGAAAAGCTGCTTTCGCTGATCCAGCCGTTTCTCCGTCATGGCAATCACCGCGTCAGGGGCAATGCCATCATCGCCGTCGCGGTCACGGGAGCCAAGGACCTGACCAGCGAACTCGACGCGATGCGTGACGACCCGGACAAATGGGTCCGGGCGACTCTCGGATACGTCCTGACCGCCTTCGACCATCCACGGGCTTTGCCCTTGCTCGTCGAGCTGCTGCGGGACGAGGACAACGATGTCCGGAAGAACGCGGCGCGTGCCCTGGCGATCCGGGCGGGCGACGGCGATCTGGAACTGCTGCTGAAGCTGCTGGGAGATACCGCGTCGTTCGTCCGTCTGCATGCCGTCACCGCCCTTGGACGACTCAAGGCGGCTCCATCCGTCACGGCTCTTGCCCACCTGTTCGGCAGCGAGCGGAACTTCAAGATCCGGTCCGCCATCATCTCGGCCCTCGGGGAGATCGGCGATCCATCGGCCGTTCCCGTGCTCCAGAATGCCCTCAAGGACCGCGACTCACGGGTGCGGGCGAACGCCGTCGAAGCTCTCGAAGCCGTTCTCGGGGAAGGGGCTTCGCTTTCCCTGAAGCCGTTGCTCCAGGATCCCGACAATCGCACGCGGGCCAATGCCGCGAAAGCCCTGTTCCGGATCGGAGAACTGGGCGTGCTGTTCCAGCTCGAGCGGATGCTGTCGGATGCCGAGAATACGACCCGGGTGTCCGCCTCGTATGCCCTCGGTGAAATAGGAAAGGCGCTGCGCGTCATCGACCGCACCCCCCTCTCGACTCCTC
>DAOOQQ010000095.1:0-15422 GCA_035388825.1 Candidatus Ozemibacteraceae bacterium | reverse complement strand
CACCCATCTGGCTGACACCCATATGATGAATGTCCTCCCCGGTCATGCCCGGCAAGAGCCGCGGCTCCCGGCCGGGCGGGTTGGGCAGCTCGGCCCAGACCGCGTACAGGTGGGTCTTCGGGTCGAGGGCCGCGCCCATCACGGCGACGGCCGTCCGGAACACCTCGCCGGGAATCTGCTGCTGCGGAGGCATCACGGCTTCGGCGCGGATGAACTCGACGTACACCTGGCCGCGCTCAACCCGCTGCACCTTGCCCGAGAGGACCTGGCCGACGCGGTCCTGGAACTCCTTGTAGATGATGCTGCGCTCGGCCTCCTTGAGCTTCTGGCTCACGACCTGCCGGGCGGTCTGCGCGGCGATGCGGCCGAAGGAAGGCGGCGTCACGTCCTCCTCCACCACGTCGCCGATGGCGGCGTCTTCCTTGAGCTCGCGGGCCTCCTCGAGAGTGAACTGCCGGTCGGGCTCGTCCATGTCGTCTTCCGTCTCGACCACGGTGCGCCGCGCGATGACCCGAAAGGCGCCGGTTCCCTCCTCGAGGGTGACCCGGACATCCTCCTCCGAATCGAAATTCTTGCGGTAGGCGATCACCAGGGCCTCTTCGATGGCCTGGATCAGGACTGACATCGGGAGGTTCTTCTCGGCGACGACTTCTTTGAGGGCATCGTACAGGTTGTTCTTGGTCATGGAGGCCTCCCTTGTGTCATCCTCGTTGTTTGGTCTTGGCAGGGAATTCGAACACGACGCGGGCTTCACGCACCCGCTCCAGGGGGATGTCGCGGGTTCCCGTGGCGGTCAGGACGGTTGCACGGCCATCGGCGAAGGCCTGGAGCCGGCCTTCGAACACTTCCTTCGGCTGGTCGCCCTCGGGCTGCAGGGTCCAGCGCACCAGCCGGCCCAGCTGCCGGGTGTAATCGACGGGGCGCTTCAGCAACCGCTCGACCCCGGGCGAGCTCACCTCGAGCGTGTAATGCTGATGGATCAGGTCCGTGGCTTCGAGGAACTCCTCGAGCGCCCGGGAGACGGTTTCGCAGTCCTCGACCTTGACGCCGGTGTCGCAATCGATCTTGACCTCGAGCGTCAGTTGCCGGTTCACGGGCCGCAGCGACACGTCATACAGGTCATACCGGCCCGCGAACGTCTGCTCGATGAACTCGCGCACGCCCGCCAGGACCGCTCCCGTGTCGTGACCCATGCCATGCTCTCCCGGACAAAGATTCAACGGCAATTCGCATGGATCTGCGCTCCCGGCGGCTGATGATCGCGCGAACTGCCTGTTGGGCCGTCAGTCTAGCATGATCACCCGCGTAAATCAAGGCGGCCGGTTTCCCTGCCTGACAGAGGAGTCACTCCCTTATCGGGAGTCCCGGACGGGCATCGGAACGAACCTGCCGCCGATGACTTTGGCGAAAATGACCGGCCGGCCGTCGTCGTTGTATTCATTGAAGCTGATCGGCCCGGTCACGCCCGGGAAGTCGCGGGTCGCTGCCAGGGCGTCGCGGATGCCGACTTTGCTGGTGCCGCCGCGCTCGATGGCACGGGCCATCAGATACACGGCGTCATAGGCGTGCGCGGCAAACGAGTCGGGCCGTTTGCCGTACCGCTTCAGGAAATCCGTGATGAACTTGCGGGTGACGGGGTCGTTGCGCGTGTCGTCGAAGGGGTAGGTGACCACCGTGCCTTCGGCCGCCTCTCCTGCCATCTCGATGAATTTGGGAGACACCATGCCGTCGGCTCCATAGATCCGGCCCGCGTATCCGGCGCCCCGGATGGCCTTGACGAGGGCCGCGCACTCGCTGTACAGGCCCCACAGGATCAGCGCATCCGGCTTCTCACGGCTCAGGGTCGCGATCTGGTCGGGAAACGACGTCTGGCCGGGTTCGAAATACTGTTTGAAAACAAGCGGCGTGTTTCGCGAGACCGCGATCTGCGCGATCGTCTTGCCGCCCATTTTGCCATACCGGTTGTGCTGCTGGAACAGACCGACGCGCTTGTGGCCGTCCCGTCCGAATACCAGATCGGCGATCGCGGCGCCCTGGGCCCGGTCGTCGACGAGACACCGGAACATCCAGGGGCTGGCGATCATCTGCACCGTCGGGTCCGTGCTGACCGTCGTCAGCTGGGCCGTTTCGGCCTTGAGCGTGATGCGTGCCGCCACGTGGGTGCAGCCCGAGTGGACCGAGCCGATGATCGACAGGACCTTGTCCTCGAACAGCAGCTTCACGGTCTGGTGTCCGTTTTCCCCCATGTCGTTCCGGTCGTCGCGATAGACGAGCTCGAGGGGCTTGCCGTGGATGCCTCCGCGCGCGTTGATCTCGTCGCGGGCCATGTCGGCCCCTTCCTTCATCGCGAGACCATACTCGGCGCCGCTGCCCGAAAGCGATGCCAGGACACCGACCCGGAGGGTCTTCAGGTCGTCGCTGGTTTCCCGGAACGCGCGTGCCGGGCCGTTGTACTCGAACGGGGCCGTCCATTGGTGATACGCCTTGACCTGTTGTCCCTGCGCCGCCGGAAGCAGCGTGAAGAACAGCAGGGCCGAGAACGCCAGGTTGCGGAGCGGAACGAGGGGGATGCGGGATGTTGTCGCGTTCATACGGTTTCTCCTGTCCGGTTCACAGCTTCAGTGAAACGGTGTACAGCCCCGAGGCGGTTCCGACCCAGAGCGTGTCGCCGACGAAATCGACGGCCCAGACGAAGTCGCCGGCCGGAGCTTCGGGGGTCGTTTCGGTCTTCCAGGTGCCGTTCTCGAACGTGAGCAGTTCGCCCCCGGGACCCCGGGTGTTGCGACGGTAGGTGACCCACTTGCCCCTCGCGAAATCGTGGATGCACAGGCCCTTGTCGGTGCCGATCGCGCAGAGTCGGCCATCCGGTGACATCTTGACGGTGTTGATGAAATCGCTCGGAAGGCCCGAGTCGGAGTCCTTCACGGTCCAGGTGTTCCAGTTTTTGCCGTCGTAGCGGGTCAGCCCGAAATAGGCCCCCGAATAGACGACGTTGCCGACGGCCGAAATGGCGACCTGGATCTCGTGCAGAGGCCCGTCGTTGCGCACGACATCGACATCGAAGATTTCGTCCGGATCGGCATAGGAATCGATCGTGCCGTCTTCCCGGATACGCAACATGCCGCTGCCCCAGATGGCGAACCAGGTGTCGCCACGGCCGTTCGGTTCCGAGGAGACGCCGTAGATCCACACCTCATGCATCTTCGTGTTCTTGTCGTCGAAGGTTTTCCAGGAACGGTCGGCGAGGCCGAACCGCGAGATGCCATTCGTCGTCGCGATCCAGACATAGGGCAGGGTGACGGTGAGCCCATACACGACGTCGTTGACGAGGCCGGAATTGGCCACGGTGAACCGCTCGAACCGGCCGTTCGCGAAGCGGGCCACGCCGCCGAACGTGCCGAACCAGAGCGAGCCGTCGGTGGGATGGCGTGCGACCGAGGTGACCACGTCGTGCGGCAGGCCGTCGGCGACGGTGTAGACGGACCAGGCCTTGCCGTCGTAATGCGCGGCCCCCTGCTCCGTGCCGATCCAGACGTCGGTCGGAGAAAAGGCCCGGACGGCGTAGACGACCCGGTGCGGAATCCGGTCGCTGACGGTCACCGCTTCCAGGGACGCTGGAATGCCCGCCAGGGTTGCCAGGAGCAGCAGGAAAAGGAGGATGCGGCTGGTGTTGTTCATCGGTTCCATCCCTCTTGTGATATATCAAAGTAAATATACTTTCAGAAGGGGCGAGACAGCCCTCGTGGGTCACGCTACGGAACAGCGGAATACCCTGTCCACTGTACCCAATGAGGGATGCTTTGTCCAGCAGAGGGGAGTCATGGTATGATCGCCGGCACGAATCATGATGACGGCAGCCGGATGGCTTCGGAACCCGGCGGCCGCGGAAGGGCGAAAGGGACGGAACCGATGAGAGTGATGTCTGGACGTCTGACGGGAATCCTGATGCTGGTCGTTTTCCCGTTGCTGTTGGCCGTCGCGGGGTGCGGTGGCCGGCCGGTTGCCCCCTCCGCGCCCGTGGTCCGGGAAGAGCCGGTCTATGGCGGGGTGTATCGCCGGGCTTTCTCTTCGCCCGTCATCATGCTCGATCCCGCCGAGGTGAACGACTCGTATTCACACGAGGTGGCACGGCAGATTTTCGAGGGACTGCTCGAGTTCGATGCGGACGGGCGTGTCGTCCCAGCGCTTGCCGCTTCCTGGACGATCAGCGCCGACCGACTGACCTATCGGCTCTTTCTCCGGCCTGATGCGCGGTTCCAGGCCGTCAGCGGTCCCGACGACAAGCCCACGCGGAACGGCGGCCGCAGCGTTACCGCCGAGGACGTTTCGTATACGCTCCACCGGCTCATGGCCCCCGGATTTCCGAACCGGAAGGGGAAGAACTACTTCGTGATCCGCGGAGCGGCCGCCTATGCCGCGAGCCAGACCCCGACGATCGAGGGGATCCGGGCCGTGGCGACGGACACCATCGAGTTCACGCTCGAAAAGCCGTTCACGCCCTTCCTTTCCCTGCTGGCGCTGAACTTCGCCTTCCTCGTTCCCCGGGAGGACGTCGAGGGCCTCGGGGCCGAGTTCGGCTGGAACCCCGTCGGAGCCGGGCCGTTCACCTGGGCGGGCCGGGCGAGCGACACGATCGTCCTGCGGGCGAACGCCGGATACTACCGCGGGCGGCCGTATCTCGACCGGATCGAGTTTCCTGTTATATCAGATGAAATAGAACGATTCCGCCGGTTCAAGGCCGGCGAGCTGATGCATAACGACGTGCCGGATCCCGAATACAAGAACGTCCGGCAGGATCCGGCCTGGTCGCCGTTTTTCCAGGAGGTCAGCCGCTGGGGGATCTACTACCTCGGCTTCGATGTCACGAAGCCCCCGTTCGACAACGTGAAGGTCCGGCAGGCGATCAACGAGGCGATCGACCGGGAAGCGATCGTGAAGCTGGTCATCAACGACCGGGCGCGGATCGCCCGCGGCGCGCTTCCCCCGGGCATTCTGGGATACAACCAGAAGCTGCGGGGATACACCTACGATCTCGCGCGTGCCCGCGCCCTGCTGGCCGAGGCCGGATACCCGGCCGGAAAAGGATTTCCCGAGATCACCCTCCAGGTGAACCGGGACGAGATCCATGTGCGCACCGCCGAGTTCGTCCTGGCCAATCTGCGGGATATCGGCATCTCCTGCCGCATGAAGGAAGTGGATTTTCCGGAGCATCTGGCTGCGGTTCAGAGCGGTCAGACACCCTTTTTCCGAATGGGCTTCACCGTCGATTATCCCGATCCGGACAACTTCCTGTACAGCCTGTTCCACTCGAGCAACATCGGCCCGGCCGGCAATTACAGCCGGTATGCCAATGCCCGCGTGGATGAACTGCTGGAGCGCGCCCGGTTCGAGATCGACCCGAAAGAGCGGATCCAACTGTATCAGCAGGCCGAACAGATCATCGTCGACGATGCCCCGTGGGTCTTCGTGTTCCATTACACGACGCACGGGATCTGGCAGCCGACTGTCCGGGGCATGAAGATCACCCCGATGGGCGCCCCCTACATCACCTACCGCTCCCTCTGGCTCGCTTCACCCACGGCTCATTTGAAGATGACGGGAAGCAGGTAGAAGGCGAGAACGTAGATCACCACGACCAGGATGGTCAGCAGATTGAAATACTTCTCGATGAACTCCTTCACGGGTGGCCCGAACTTCATCAGCAGGCCCGAGACGAGGAAGAACCGGCCGGCCCTGCCGAACATCGAGGCGAGAATGAACGGCAGGAGGGAGATGTGCGAAACGCCCGCCGTAATGGTGATCACCTTGTAGGGAATCGGGGTGAAGGCCGCGGTGAAGACGATCAGCACCGAGTGCTGCTCGTATGACCGGCAGACCTGGTCGAACACCTCGTGGGAGAAGCCTGGAATATAGCGGAAGAAATATTCGCCGACCACTGCCCAGAAGGCAAACCCGATGAGGTAGCCGAACAGAGCGCCCGAAACCGAGCCGAGCGTGCACACCGTTGCGTACCACAGCCCTTTGGCGGGCTGGGCGAGGGTCATGGCGATCAGGAGAACGTCCGGGGGGATCGGAAAAAAGCTGGACTCGGCGAAGGCGATCGCGAACAGGGCCCAGATGGCTCCGGGGCGGGCCGCGAGGGAGAGAGTCCAGTCATACAGACGGCGGACGAATTGCATTGATATATCCTGTGGTGTATATGAACTTGCGCGGATGGTGAACGATCAGTCGAGCTTGAACCGGCGGTACCGGGCGCGACGGTTTTCGAGGGCCGCGGCGCCGAGTTTCCTCTGACGCATCGCCTCGTACTCCTCGTAGTTGCCTTCGAACCACTCGACGTGCGCGTCGCCTTCGAACACCATCAGGTGGGTGCAGATGCGGTTGAGGAAGAACCGGTCGTGGCTGATGACGAGGATGCAGCCGCTGAAATCCGAAATCGCATCCTCGAGCAGGCGGAGGGTATTGACGTCGAGGTCGTTCGTCGGCTCGTCGAGCAGGATCACGTTGCCGCCCGATTTGAGGATCTTCGCGAGGTGCACGCGGTTCCGCTCGCCGCCCGAGAGGTCCTTGACGAACTTCTGCTGGTCGCCGCCACGGAAGCCGAACCGGCCGCAGTAGGCGCGGGCCGGGATCTTGAGCTTGCCGAACGCGATATCCGCCTGGCCTTCGCTGATCTCGTCGAAAACGGTGTTTTCCCCGTTCAGCGTGTCGCGATGCTGGTCGACCCAGACCATCTTCACCGTCGTGCCGATGTCGATCGTGCCCGCATCCGGCTGTTCGACGCCGGTCAGCATCCGGAACAGGGTTGTCTTGCCGGTGCCGTTCGGGCCGACGATGCCGACGATGCCGCCCTTGGGCAGCTTGAATGTGAGATCCTTGATCAGCTGCTGCTGGTCGAAGCCCTTGGAAAGGCCCGTCACTTCGATGACCTTGTCTCCGAGCGGCACGGCCGGCGCGATCTGGATCACGTTCGCTTCGGGCTGGCTGGCGGCGGATTCCCGCACGACGAGCTGCTCATACTGCATGATGCGCTCGCGGGACAGGTTGTGATGGTCCGAGCTGCTCATCTTGATCCATTTCAACTCGCGGTCGAGGGAGCGGCGGCGGACCGACTCCTTCTTCTCCTGCTGGGAGAGGATCTCCAGCTTCTGCTGGAGCCAGGAGGTGTAGTTGCCCTCGAAGGGAATGCCGTGGCCGTCCTCGAGCTCGAGTATCCACTTCGTTATATTATCAAGGAAATACCGGTCGTGGGTCGAGATGATCACCGTGCCGGGATAATTCCGGAGATGGTTCTCGAGCCAGTCGATCGTCTCGGCGTCGAGGTGGTTGGTGGGTTCGTCCAGCAGCAGCAGGTCGGGCTGCTCGAGCAGGATGCGGCACAGGGCGACGCGGCGGCGTTCCCCGCCCGACAGCTTGTCGACGATCATCTCGTCGGGGGGCAGGATGAGCGCGTTGGCGGCGATGTTCAGCCGGGTGTCGATCTCCCAGCCGCCGCACGCGTCGATCTTCTCCTGGAGCTGGCCCATCCGCTCCATCGCCTTGTCCATCGCATCCGGATCCATCTCGCCCATGCTCGTCGAGAGGTCTTCATACTCTTTCAGGAGCTTCATCGTGTCGGCGAACGCCAGTTCGAGATTCTCGCGGACCGTTTTTCCCCAGGCGAGCTGAGGCTCCTGCTGGACGAAGCCGACCCGCATGCCCTTCGTGATCTCCGCATGTCCCTGGAATTCCTTGTCGAGACCGGCCATGATGCGCAGGACCGTCGACTTGCCGGCGCCGTTGTGGCCGACGATGCCGATCTTCGCCCCGGGGAAGAAGCACAGGTTGATGTCCTTGAGAACCTGCCTCTGGCCATAAAACTTGTTGAGGCGATACATCGTGAAAATATACTGCTCAGCCATGGTCGACTCCGATGGATGCGGATTTGGGACCGGCATCAGGTGCCGGGCCGCCGCATGATACCGTATTTGTCCCGCAGGCACAACCGCCCGGCCGGGCAAGGATGGCCGGAAAAGAGAAACCCCGGAACCTTGGGGTTCCGGGGTCGAGGGGTTGGTCAGGGAATCACTTGCCGCGGCCGGCGGCTTTCTCGCGCTCGTTGCCCGCCGCTTTCTCTTTCTGGTCGGGCTTTTCCTCGGCGGTGTCGGTGGTCTTGATCATGCCCAGCTTGGTCTTGACCTTGAGAGCGACCTCGGAGAAAACGTCGGGATTCTTCACGAGGAAGTCCTTGGCATTCTCGCGGCCCTGACCGATGCGGGTGTCGCCGAACGAATACCACGCCCCGGTCTTGCTGATGATCTTCATCTCTTCGGCCATATCGAGAATCTCGCCCTCGCGGGAGAGGCCCTTGCCGAACATGATGTCGAAGTGGGCCTTGCGGAACGGGGGCGAGACTTTGTTCTTCACGACTTTGACTTCGGTGGTGTAACCGACAGCTTCGTCGCCGTCTTTCAGCTGCTCCTTGCGCCGGATGTCGAGGCGGACGGAGGAGAAGAACTTCAGGGCGCGACCGCCCGGGGTGGTTTCGGGGTTGCCGAACATGACGCCGATCTTCTCGCGGAGCTGGTTGATGAAGATGCAGACGCAGCCCGAGCGGGAAACGATCGGGGTCAGCTTGCGCATCGCCTGGGACATCAGGCGGGCCTGCATGCCGACTGTCGCATCACCCATCTCCCCATCGATTTCCGCTTTTGTCGTGAGCGCGGCAACCGAGTCGACAACGAGGACGTCGACCGCGTTGCTGCGTACGAGCATCTCGGCAATCTCGAGCGCCTCTTCGCCGCTGCTGGGCTGGGCGATGAGAAGATTGTCGATATCGACCCCCAGGATGCGGGAGTAAGCCGGGTCGAGCGCGTGCTCGACATCGACAAACGCCGCCTGGCCGCCCATTTTCTGGACTTCGGCCACGACATGCAGGGCGATCGTCGTCTTTCCGGACGACTCAGGCCCGAAAATCTCGACGATGCGGCCGCGGGGAAGTCCGCCGACACCCAAGGCATAATCGAGCGAGAGAGAACCGGTCGGAACGGATTCGACGGGGGCCGTGCGGGACTCGCCCAGGCGCATCACGGCGCCTTTCCCGAACTGCTTTTCAATCGCCTGGATGGCCGTATCGAGGGATTTCTGTTTTTCGCCGGTGCGTTCCATCGGCCGCTGGGTCTGCATGCGCGGGTCTGACATGTTTGTTCCTCCTGTGGAAATTTGATGTCGAGCATAGCATAATTGGGGCACGGGTGGAAGATGCGCCGGCCGCTTGCCGAGCATGTTCCATCCGTATATCGGCCGGGCCGCCGGGTCGGGGAAAAATTTGTGAGGAAACCTTCCATGAATCTCGTTCCAGCAGCATCTGATGGCGCTTTCCAGGTTCTCGGCATGATGAGCGGCACGTCGGGCGATGGCATCGACGGGGCGCTCGTTCGTTTCGAGGCCGACGGACGGTTCGCGCTCGAATGGCACGAGTCCGCGCCCTTTGCGCCGGCCGTGCGGGCGCGGCTTCAGCGCCTGATGAACGGTGGTACGATCGATGACACGGCCGTGGCTGCCTGCTGGATGGCCGAGCTGTATGCGGATGCCGTTGCGGCATTCCTGACCGCTCACCCGGCGAGCCGGATCGACGCGATCGCGGCGCACGGGCAGACCCTTGCCCATATCCCGCAACCTCTCGACTGGGACGGAATTTCCGTGCGGGCGACCCTGCAGGCGCTCAATCCGTCCGTCCTGTCACAGCGGACGGGACTTCCCGTCATTTCCGACTTCCGCGCCCGGGATATGGCCGTCGGCGGCCAGGGGGCCCCGCTCGTTCCGCTCGGGGACCTGCGGTTTTTCGGCCCGCTTGCCCGCCGCGCGGGCCTCGTCATCCTGAACGTGGGCGGCATCGCCAACGTGACCGTGATCCGGCCGGGTTCCGCAGGGCCGCGTGTCGCTGCCGCGTTCGACACCGGGCCCGGCAACATGCTTCTCGATGCCCTTGTCCGCGATATCACGGCCGGGCAGGAGGAATACGACCGGGATGGCCGGCTCGCCGCCTCCGGCGTCACCGATGGGCGACTGCTGGCACAGCTTCTCGAGGATTCCTACTTCCGGTTCCCTCCGCCGAAATCGACGGGCCGCGACCGGTTCGGCGCCGCGGCCTATGAAGCGATACGCGGGGGTTCGGGACGGACGGTTACCGATGCCGATCTCGCCTCGACGCTTCTCGACCTGACCGTGAATACGATAGCCGATGCAATAAAAAGATTCGTCCTGCCCGAGGGACCGCTTTCGCTGACGCTCATCGCTGGCGGGGGCGCCCTGAACGGGGAACTGCGCCGGCGCCTCGCTGCACGGCTGTCCGGGGTCTCCCCCCTTGGCATCTCGGATGAGCATGGCGTACCGGTTCAGGCCAGGGAGGCCATGGCTTTTGCCGCCCTCGGCGATGCGTTCCTGCGGGGCCGGCCGGGAAATATCCCTGTTGCTACAGGCGCTTCGGCAGCGGTGCTGCTGGGCAGCCTGACGCCCGCTAATCCGATATTTCCAGGTCCGTGATCCGGGCCGAAATCGACTGGGCGTTCCTGACCAGGATTTTCGTCGGTGGCGTGACGGCGATGATTTTCTCGTTGCCGGGGTGCAGGGTGTCGTTCGACAGCAGCAGGGTGTCGAACGTCCGATCGCCCTCCTTGCCCGACAGGGTGATCGTGACCTTGACGTTCCGGATCGCGAACTCGGACTTGTTCTTGCAGTACAGGTCGATCTGATTCTGGTTCAGATGCGGGTCGACATCGATATTGATGATCTGCGGGAGGGTGCGCTCGAACAGGTCACGCCAGAGGGCCAGCTGCTGTGAGTCATCGCGGGCTTTCTGCACGTTGTCCCGGTAGAACTGGATCAGCTCGTGATAATACCCACGCTTTTCCATCGCCATCGCGACCGGAAGAAGCCAGCCGATACCGCCGTTCCCGTAATACTGGTTCATGCTGAGCTCAACCGCCTCGACCAGGCCCGACGTGCCCTGCTCGACCAGGCTCAGGGCGCGTGCAAGGGAAGCCCCGCGGCTGGCCATCTCCTGCGCCGGTGTGCCATCGGCGAACGGGGGTTTGATCTTGATCGCGAGATCGATCCACTCACGCAACGTGACCCCGTCGACCTCGTCCGTCATCGCGAACTCGTAGTAGCCTTCCCCATTCGTGCGGTAGATCCGGCCGATGTAGCCGCTTCCACCCGGCGTCGGAAACACGTAGGCCCGGTGGTTGGCATCCCAGGCGGTTTCGAACACTTTGCTACCGATACCCTCACCGACATAGAAATGGGCCTTGCACAGCATGCGGACGGGATGATAGCTGGCATACAGCGTCGTATCGAGGAAGGTCAGGGGATCATCCGGCATGAACCACTGGATCAACCCGGATTCATTCAGGGCGAGGGAGGGAGGCTGCTTGAGAGCGGCGATCGAGATGGTCCGGGAGATGCGCCGGGGATTGATGCGAAACACGGCGACATCCGGAAACACGCGGACGGGGGTGTAGATCTTGGGAATCTGGAAGGTGAAGCCGCGGATGACGACCCGGAACGTTGGGGGAACCTCCCCGGTCGAAACGAGGGCAACGTGCTCCGGCGCGGCCACGATCAGCTCTTCGGCGAGTTTCAGCTTTTCGACGATGTGCTGCCTGACCAGATAGGGAAGCAGAATGAAGATGAAGAACGGAATGAATGCGATAACGCCGATCAAAGCGGCTTTCTGGATGGGGGAAAGCCGTTTTTCCTCGACTTTCCAGTCGCGGGCCTTTTTTACCGCCTTAGCCATGCCGTGGTTCCGCCATCGCCCGTGTCACTGTTCATCGGGGGTTTCCGGGGCCCCCTCGAGCTCCTGAAGACGCTCTGCCGCGGTCTCGGCAAGAGAGGAACGGGAAAACTCGCTTCTGATGCGACGATACTGGGCAATCGCTTCGTCGACACGACCGAGTCCCAACAGTGCCTCCCCGCGCTGGAACGTGAAATGATCCTCGAGAGGCGATTTCAGGGCGTTGGGCGAGGCATCGAGAAGGGCCAGAGCCTCGTTCCAGCGTTCCATGCGGTTTGCCCGGAGAATATCGGTGTACAGAGCCAGAGCGGCCGTATTCCCGAGATGCTTCGCGATGAACGAAGCCTCACTGCCGGCTTTGCTTGCCTGGGGAGTTCCGGGACACTCGATCGTGACGCGACGGTACAACTCGAGAGCCGTCGAGAAATCCTTCAGGCCCGATCGACACTCCGCGGCTGCCAACAGCGCCTCGGCTTTGGCCGCCGGGGGAAGGCGCATGGCCGTGCCGTTCAGGCCGAGCACGGATTCGTACTCCTTCAGGGCTTCGAGGTAAGAGCCGCGCTGCAGGGAAAGGGCGCCGCGGTTCATGATCTGGTTGAAATGCCGCGCCTCGGTGAGCGACTCGCCCGTCTTCTCGAGCTGCTTGCCGCGAAGGCGGTAGGTTTCGATCTGGAACAGGTCGGGGGGGCCGAAATCATGGATCGTGACCGGAATTTTCACGCACAGCTCGGTGCCGGATTTCCCGGGTATCGTGGTGATTTCCTTGCCGATGATCGGGTTGTCTTCGCCCTCCCCGGGCGGGAAGATGCGGCGAAAATCGCCGTCGCAGGCGAAGATGAAGGGCATGAACTCGTCCCCGGCACGGTGCCGCGCGATGGCGATCACTTCGGGAACGGCGTTTCCGTCGAGATCGGCACTCAGGAGCCCGGTGAATTCGAGCCCCTCGAAGGTCGCAAGAACGTGGAGATTGCCGCCGGGTTTTTCCAGCAGCAGTTGCGCCATCTCTCCAGCGGATTCTCCGGATTGGGGCCGGGCGACGACGGCGCAGCCGCCGCCGATGTCGAGCCGGAGGGAGCGAACGGCGGAGACAGGCGGATGTTCGTCTGTGGCAACGGCAGGCTGGCCCGACATGAGCAGGGCAAGGAACACGCCGGGGGCAAGGATTGCCTGGAAACCCGCCCTGCTCAGCATGCCTGATCCCGGGCGGCGCTGCGTGCGACCGGCGCGAACGTGGTCAGGCCGGCTTTCAGGCGCTCGAGGGCCTCGGCGGCGACGGATGCGAGGGGGGCCGGGCGATTACAGCCGGAGGCGGCCAGATGCCCGCCCCCACCCATGGCCACGGCGATCTCCTTCACGTCGAAGCCGCCTCGGGACCGGAATTCGCAGTAGGTTTTCCCGTCAGGACCTTCGACGATGCCGACTCCAGCGATGACGCCCTGGATCGAGGTCAGATGGCCCCAGAGACCGCTGCTTGCGACCTGGAGAAAGCCGGCGCCGCAGGCTTCGAGATCGGCTTTTTCGAGAAGAATCAGCGCGAGACGGCCGTCGCACTCGAGGCGGAGCTTGTCGAGCCCCTTTCCGAGGAGCTTCATTTCGGTGAGGGATTTCGAACCGTTCAGGCGCGAGAGGATCGGCGCGGTGTCGAGGCCCGTCTCGAGAAGCCGGGCCGCAGCATGGTGAGCCGATGAGCGGAGCCCTTCGTTCTGGAAGGAGCGGGTGTCGGTGATCAGGCCGAGATACAACCCGATCGCGACATCGGCGTCGAGCGGAAGACCGGCTGTCGCGAGCAGCGTCACGATCATCTCGCAGGCGGAGCTGGCGCGGGTGTCGACGTAGTTGATGTCCCCGAACATCGTGTTGCTGGCGTGGTGATCGATGTTGACCACGACGGCGTCGGTGTTCTCGAGGTCGGCTTCGAAGCCGGTTCGTGGCAGATCGCCCGAGTCGAGGACGAGAACGACTTCCTGGTCGATCACACAGTTGCCGGGCTTGAGAAGGTGCTCTTCATCGAGAACGAACGAGAACCGCTCGGGCGGATCATCGGCAAATCCGGTCTGGACGACTTTGCCGGCTTTCCGGAGCGACTTGACCAGCCCCGATACCGAGCCGACCGCATCCCCGTCCGGGCGGACGTGCGTGATGACGAGAAACCGGTGTGCCCCGGCGATGGTGGAGATGACTTCGGAAAGCTGTTCGGGAGTGTCAGTCCGGATTGTGTCTGAGGATGCCATCGATGTTGCTGCTCATTTCCTTCATGTAGGTTGCGGGATCACCCATTTCGAGGGTCGCCCGCTCGAGGACGTCCGCCATCAGATCGCGGACTTCGAACCAGCAGCTCAGGCGGGGTTCAAACGCGATATACTCGAGCTCCTGGTAGGGGGCGCGGAGGTTGGGATCCTTTTCGAGGGCCGACACGAGGACGGGAGAGCGGAGCGAGGAGGTGCGGACGGGGACGTAGGTCGTCCGGACGCTCCACTCGGCCCCGATGTCGGTCGATGTGAACCATTTGATGAATTCCCACGCGCCCTTGATCTTGTCGGGGTTTCCATTGTTGAAGATATTGATGTTGCTGCCCGAGAGGATGACGGCGCGGGTCGCCTCGCCGGGGAGGGGAGCGATGCCATATTCGAACTTGAGCCCCGACTCCATGTGGACCTTGCTCACGATGCTGTTTTCGATCATCGCGACGCGCTGGGCCTTGAAGTCGTTCTGGTGGTCGAAGCCCTGTGCCTCGACGGCGATGCCTTCCTTCAGCATCTCCTGGATGAAGGAAACGGCCCGGACCGAGGCCGGCTCGTGGAAGTGCGACGTGTCTCCCCGTTCGGCGATCAGCCTGCCGCCGAACTGCATGACGCGGCAGAGGAACATCCAGACGTTGGCCTTGCCGGTCGCGAAGCCCATGACGGTGGGCCTGCCGCCTTGCGCCGGAGTGAAGTGGCGTGTGATCTGACGGGCGTAGGAGGCCAGCTCCGTGAGTGTCTGAGGCGGTTGCTCGGGATCGAGGCCGGCCTGGCGGAACAGCTCCTTGTTGTAATACAGCACGGGCACGCTCTTGTTGAACGGAAAGGACCAGAGTTTGCCGTCGAACGTGTTGTTCTCGAGAAGGACAGGAATAATATCGGCTTTGATATTTTCCGGTTCCGAGGCCAGCAGGTCATCGAGGCAGACGATCTTGCGGTGCTTGATGAACTTCTTCGTCAGGGTCTCGTAGTTCTGGGCGATATCGGGGGCGCTTTTCGCCACCAGCGAGGCGAGGAGTTTCTTCGCCAGCGTGTCGTAGCTGCCCATCGGGATGCCCTTGATGAAGTAGGTCGGCTGGCTCTTGTTGAACCGGTCGATCAGATCGTTCATCACGTTGCCGAGCGGGCCGCCCATGGCGTGCCAGAACACCACCTCGACGCGGTCCTTCCCGCTCTCGCCGATGCCGGCCATCGAGGCGGATTCGCGAGCCCGGCTGTCCTGCAGAATCAGGCCGATGACGAGGAACCAGAAGAGGAGAACGCCGATCAGGAAGTTGCGCATGGATGGTTCCTCCTCACTCTTTCATGCCCGTCATCGCCTGGGACTCGACGAACTGGCGTTGGGCGAGGAAATACATGATGACCAGCGGGACGATCGTGAAGGTCGAGGCGGCCATCAAGGGGCC
>DAOOQQ010000094.1:0-15573 GCA_035388825.1 Candidatus Ozemibacteraceae bacterium | reverse complement strand
CGAAACTGGGACGGCAAGATCGTCACGTCCGAAATGGACGCCGAAAGCAAGGAAGTCTGCATCGCGAAACTGCGCGAGAAAGGCTACTTCGTCACGAGCATCGCCGAGAAGAAGGGCGGCGGAGGCATTTCCCTCAGCTTCCTCGAGCGGGGCGTCAACTCCCAGGAAGTCTGTATCTTCGCCCGCCAGTTCGCCACGATGATCGGATCGGGCGTGCCGCTCGTGCGGTGTCTCACGATTCTGCAGCAGCAGTCGGAGAACCCGACGTTCAAGAAGATCATCACGCAGATCCGCTCCGACGTCGAAGGCGGCGCCACCTTCTCGAAGGCGCTCGAAAAGCACCCGAAGGTGTTCTCCGACCTGTTCTGCAGCCTGGTGAAGGCCGGCGAGGTCGGCGGTATTCTCGACCAGATCCTCAACCGTCTCGCCGACTACCTCGAAAGCTCCGAGAACCTCAAATCGAAGGTCAAGGGCGCTCTCACCTACCCGATCGTCGTGTTCGCGATCGCCGGCCTCGTTGTCGTCGCCCTGGTCATGTTCGTTCTGCCGCAGTTCAAGGAAATCTTCATGGGCATGAAGGTCGAGCTGCCGCTCGCGACGCAGATCCTGCTCGCGACCTCCGACTTCATGGTCGCCTGGTGGTTCATCGTCATCCCCGGCCTCCTCGGCGTCCCGTTCCTGATCTACAGCTTCTTCACGACCAAGACCGGCCAGCGCATCTTCGACACGAACATCCTGAAGATGCCCGCCATCGGCATGATGATGCGCAAGGTCGCCGTCGCCAAGTTCACCCGCACGCTCGGCACCCTGATCGCCTCCGGCGTTCCGATTCTGCAGGCCCTCGAAGTCACGGCCCAGACCGCCGGCAACGTGGTCATCGCCGAAGCCGTCGACAAGACCCGCGTCTCGATCCGCGAAGGTGAATCGATCGCCGAGCCGCTCAAGAACTCGAACGTCTTCCCCCCGATGGTCGTGCAGATGATCGCCGTCGGCGAGGAAACGGGCGAACTGGACAAGATGCTGAGCAAGATCGCCGACTTCTATGACACCGAAGTCGACAACGCGGTCAAGGGCCTCACCTCGGTCATCGAACCGATCGTCATCGTGTTCATGGGCGTCGTCATCGGCGGCATCGTTCTCGCCGTCTTCATGCCCATGCTCAAACTGGTCAACGCCTCGGAAGGCTGAGCCCCTCCACAACGGAGTTCCAAGCCCCCGCCCCTCCAACCCGGGCGGGGGTTTTTCATCGGCCGGCTTCTCTGGGGAATCGGGGAAAAAAGAGCGCCGCCCGGGAAGATACGGGCGGCGCTCCGGTTTCGAGAGGGAATCAGATACCGGTGACCTGCTCCTTCGCCGGATTCGAGGCAAGAACCTTGTCGAGCGCCTGGATCAGGTCGTCACGGATGTCCTCGTAATCCTCGCAGCCGACCGAGAAGCGCACGAGGCCGTCGCTGATGCCCGCGGCCTGGCGGCCCTTGGGGCCGACGCTGGCGTGGGTCATGCTGGCCGGGTGCTGGATCAGGGTTTCGACGCCGCCGAGGGAAACGGCCAGCGTGCTGAGTTTCACGGTATCCATGAGGATGCGGCCGGCTTCGACGCCGCCCTTCAGCTCGAAGCTGATCATCGCCCCGAAGCCCTTCATCTGCTTCTTGGCCAGATCATGCTGCGGATGCGAGGGCAGGCCGGGATATTTCACCCAGGCGACGGCCGGATGCTTCAGGAGATCGTTGGCCAGCTTCATCGCGCTGTCCTGCGCGACGCGCACGCGCATCCCGAGGGTCTTGATGCCGCGCAGAACCAGCCAGGCCTGGTGGGGATCGATCGTTCCGCCCATCTGGACAAGCACTTTCTTCATCTGGGCGAACAGCTTCGGATCGCGCGCAATGATGATACCGGCGACGACATCGCTATGACCGTTGAGGAATTTGGTCATGCTGTGCAGGACCACGTCGGCGCCCAGCTCGAGGGGCTTCTGGAGCATCGGGCTGCAGAAGGTGTTGTCGACGACGAGGATGGCCCCATTGGCATGGGCGATCTTCGCGCAGGCGGCGATGTCGCTGATCGAGAGAGTCGGGTTGCCGGGCGTTTCCAGGTACACCAGCTTGGTGTTGGGTTTCATCGCCTTCTTCACGGCGTTGAGATCGGTGGTGTCGAGGAAGGTGGATTCGACGCCGAACCGGGAAAGTTCATTCTCTGCCAGCGTGCGGGTCGGCCCGTACACCGAGTCGGTCGCGACCATGTGGATGCCCTGGCCGAGAAAGGCCATGAACACGGTGGAAACGGCCGCCATGCCGGATGCCGTCGCCAGGGCCATGCCGCCGCCCTCGAGTTCGGCAACGCACTCTTCGAGACCGGCCGTCGTCGGGTTGCCGAGGCGGGTATACTTGTAGCCGGAATCCTGTCCGCTGAACCGCGCCGCGCCCTGGGCGGCATTCTCGAACGCGAAGGTCGACGACTGGAAGATCGGGACGCTGACGCCTCCGTAAAGTTTGTCCGGATGCTGCCCGGCGTGGATACAATCCGTGTCGAACCCCGTCTTGCCCTTCTTCATGAACGAACTCCTTTCCCGATTGCGGCCTCAGCCGCGCATGTATGCGAACGCAGGCATTCTAGTAGCCTTCGGTTCGCTTGTCCAGCGGGATTTCCCCAAGAGGAAAACGGGCTCCGCTGATGCGAAGCCCGTTTTCACCGGTCGGGGCGGCCAGACTCGAACTGGCGACCACTTGAACCCCATTCAAGTACGCTGCCAACTGCGCTACGCCCCGGTGGGTCGAATGCCCAGAACCTTGAGAACGAGGATCTTTATACCATAATCCCCTTCCGTACGCAAGCCTTTTCACCGGATTCCCGCAAATCGCCCCAGGTCCTCCAGGAACCGATCCGCAGATGGCACAGATGCCGCAGATGAAATCCCGAATCTCTTCTTTCCAGGGAGTTTTGGTGCATGTAATGATCCGGCGGTCCCAGTCGTTCATTTCTCCCTGTTTTTATCTGCGTTCATCTGCCCTCCATCTGCGGATGCGTTTCTGAAACCGTTGGATGGTTCGACGGAGCATCATTGTGGGGAAACAGCGATACCGCGTTGTGATCGCAGGGTTGACGTCATTCCTGGGGGCGGATAGAGTACCGGCATCCGCATGCAACGGGAGGGAACCGCCATGGCGTTCACGTTCAATCACAACAACATCAACGTCCGCGATCTCGAGAAAAGCCTCGCCTTTTACAAGGGAGCGCTCGACCTGCGCGAGGTTCGGCGCTACTCGCCGCCCGACGGCAGCTTCACGCTGGTGTATCTCGGCGACGGGAAGACCGGCCACACTCTCGAGCTGACCTGGCTGCGCGACCGCGCCGAAGGCTACGATCTCGGCGACAACGAGTTCCATCTCGCCCTGACGACCGACGATTACGCCGCGGCGCACGCCCGCCACAAGGCGATGGGCTGCATCTGCTACGAGAATCCGGCCATGGGCATCTACTTCATCGAAGACCCCGACGGCTACTGGGTCGAAATCCTCCCGGCCGGCCATGGTGGCAGATGATCGCGTTCCGGCGCGCCCGGACCCTTCTGCCACATATTATAGTATTTCGTGCATTTGATCTGCCGATTCCGGATCGGCTATCCTGATTCCATCATCTCACCAGGGAGGATTTCATGAAGACCGCGAAGATACCCGGCAAAGCCCAGAGGGACACGCAGAGGAAGCAGGTGATCGAGGCGCTGAACACGGCACGCAGCATGGAGCTGCACGGCATCCATCAGTACATGAACCAGCATTACAACCTCGACAACCTGGACTACGGGGAACTGGCCGCGAAGATGAAGCTGATCGCCATCGACGAGATGCGCCATGCCGAAGCGTTCGCCGAGCGCATCAAGGAGCTCGGCGGCGAGCCGACGACGGAGCAGGCGGCGAAGGTCGAGAAGAACCAGAAGGTCAACGTGATCTACCCCTTCGACGCCGACCTCGAGGACGAGACGATCGCGGCGTACAACGCGTTCCAGCGCCTCTGCGTCGAGAACGGCGACAGCATCACCGCGAAGTTGTTCGAGACGATCATCAGCGAGGAGCAGATCCACTTCAACTACTTCGACAACGTCGGCGAGCACCTCAAGACCCTCGGCGCAACATTCCTGGCGCGGATCGCCGGGACCCCGGCCGAAGTCGGCGCCGTCAGCCCCGGCTTCGTAGGCACCCCGGGCGGGGCCGCCTGATCCCCTCCGGGCGGCGCTCTCCTCCGCCCGACTGCAGAAAAACCGCCCCCGGAAGCAGGTTCTTTCCGGGGGCGGTTTTATATTCAATCATTTTATAAGCTTCGAGATTCTTACGTCCCCATCGCGGGTGAGTCCGGCCGCTCCGGCCGGGGCTCCGTCACGAGCCACGAAACGAGCGCGCCGATACCGCTCGTCGTGCCCCGGCAGGTGACGTCGAAGATCGGGGCGCGGTCGTTGACAGCCCGGATGCCGGCCTCGAAGGCGGCGCGGTCGAACTCGACATGGCCGAGCAGATCGGTCTTGTTGAGGATCACGACGTCGGCGAGGGCGAAGATCGCCGGATACTTGCGGGGCTTGTCGTCGCCCTCCGGCACGCTCGCGATGACAAGGCGGAGATCTTCACCGAGATCGAACTCGGCCGGACAGATCAGGTTCCCGATGTTCTCGATGAACAGCAGCCCCGGCCCGGAGACGGCCGGCAACGCTTCGAAGGCGCGGCGCACCGATCCCGCGTCGAGATGGCAGTCGCCGTCGGTGTTGATCTGGTGAACCGGGATTCCGGCGGCCGCCACTTTCTCGGTGTCGATCGAGGAGGCCACATCCCCCTCGATGACGAGCGGCCGGAGGCCCTCGGGCAAAGCCCGGGCCACGGCGAGGATCAGGCTCGTCTTGCCGGCGCCGGGCGAGGCCATGACGTTGACGACCCGCACCCGGCGGCTCTCGAACAGACGGGCATTCTCGGCCGCCTCGGCGTCATTGTGCGCCAGGACCGCTTTTCTGACCGGGATCAGCATCCTCGACCTCCATCGATTCGACATACAGTTCGCGGCCGCCCTCGAGGCGCAAGGGACCGCCGCAAACCGCGCAGGCCAGTTCGACGGTCCGACCCGGCCGGTGCTCCGACTTCACCCCGCAGGAACGGCAGGAGAGGATCGCATACGCGATGGAAAGACGCACCTCCGAGCCCTCGGCCGGCGTCCCCCGGCACAGTTCGGCCCAGAAGAGATCGAGGCTCTCGCCGACGATTCCGGCAAGAGCCCCGGCCACGACATTCACACGCGTGATTCGCCGCCCGGCCACCGCAGGGGCGGCGAGAACGGCGTCAAGGATTCCCCTGGCGATCGCCGCTTCGTGCATCCGTCACCGCATCTTTCGACAGGCCGTGGTTCATGTCGAGCCACATGCACTTCTTGGGGCACACTTCGACACAGTGGCCGCAGATGATGCACCGGCCGACCTCGAGCTTCCACTCCTTCGGCTCACGCGAGACGGTGATGGCTTTCGTCGGACACCGTTTCGAGCAGGCCCCGCAGTAGATGCAGACGGCCGGATCCATGTCGAGATGGCCGCGCGAGCCGGAGAAGCCGGGCCGGGTCGTTCCCGGATACGAGCGGGTCGCAGGCCGGCTGAACAGGTTCGAAAGCGTTTTCTTGAGCAGTCCGAACATCGTTTCCTCCCTGTCTCAGCGCTCCGTGCAGCTGATGCACGGATCGATCGCGAGGACGATCACGGGAACATCCGCCAGCTGGCAGCCGGGCAGCATCTTCAGCAGCGGCGCCAGGTTCGCGAAGGTGGGCGTGCGGATCCGGAGCCGTTCGAGATTCCGGGTGTTATTCGCACGCATATAGTATATCACCTCGCCTCTGGGTTGTTCACAGCGTGAAATCGTTTCTCCGTCGGGATTCCCCTTGACCGGAACGGCCAGCGGGCCTTCGGGCAGCTTGTCGAGGGCGGCCCGCATCAGGGCCACCGACTGGAGCATCTCGTACAGGCGCACCTTGCACCGGGCGTAGCAGTCGCCCCCCTCGAACACGACGGGTTTGAACTCGAGTTCCCCGTAGGCCTCGTAGCCGGTGGTGCGGAAATCCATCTGGATGCCGCAGCCGCGGGCGACCGGGCCGACGGCCCCGAGCTGGTAGGCCTCTTCCTTCGTCAGCCTGCCGACGCCGATCGTGCGCTGCTGGACGGTGTAGTCGTCCCGCATCGTCACGACGATCGGATCGAGCTCGCGTTCGACCTCGTCGAGCGTGGTGCGGATCATCTTCACCAGATCGGGGGTCAGATCGCGCCGCACGCCGCCGATGCAGCAACTGGACATGATGACGCGGTTGCCGCCGGTGGCTTCCATGAGGTCAAGCACCTTTTCGCGCAGCCGGAACGCCTGCATGAACAGGTTTTCGAAGCCGAACGCATCGGCCGTCAGGCCCAGCCACAGCAGATGGCTGTGCAGGCGGCTCATCTCGCTCCAGACGACCCGCAGGAAACGGGCGCGGTCCGGGACGGTGAGGCCCATCAGGGTCTCGACGCCGCGACAGTAGGTGAGCGAATGGATGAACGAGCAGATCCCGCAGACGCGCTCGACGAGGAAGACGTCCTGCAGGATATCCTTCTGCTGGGCGATCTTTTCGAGGCCGCGGTGCACGTAGCCGAAGGCGGGAAGCGCCTCGACGACCTTCTCGTCCTCGAGCACGAGCCGGAGCTGGATCGGCTCGGGGAACACGGGATGTTGCGGACCGAACGGAATCAGCGACTGGATAGCCATAATCGTGTCACTTCCCTTCCGCCGGCTGGGCCTCGGCCGGAACCTTCATGCGCAGGTCGATCCCCGAGCCTTCGCGGCACTGGGGAGCTTTGGGGGCGTTTTCCGAGAGGAGGAAGCGGCCGTTGAAATCGATCGCAAGATCCGTGAACGGCATGCCGAACATATCCTTGATCTCGTTCTCGATCACAGCCGCGGCGAAATAGATGCCCGAAACGCTGGGAACCGGCTGTCCGTGGGGAACGTCGATCCGGAGCGTGACAAGCTTGTACTCTTTGTCGAAGTGGTACATCAGGTCGAAGGCGCCACCTTTGTCGACGCAGGTCATGGTGACGAAACGCCAGCCGTTGCGGAACTTGTCGGTCACCTCGGCGGCGATGGTGTCGACGGTCACCTGTTTCAGGTCAGGAAGACTGACGGCCATCGGGGCTTCCCTCCTTCGGTTGCGGTTGCTGTTGCGGTTGCGGCGCGGCGGCGGGCTGCACCGGAGCGGCGGGGGGGCGGCGGGTCAGGGAGATGCGCGCGGCACCGCCCTGGGCCTGGAACGCCGGGTTGCTCTTCCAGATGCCGACGGCCTTGACCATGCCGTCGATGATGGCTTCGGGCTTTGGCGGGCAGCCGGGGATCCAGACGTCGACCGGGACGACCTTCTCGATGCCGCCGAGCACGTTGTAGCAGTCGGCGAAGATGCCGCCGGTGGCGCTGCACGCGCCCATCGCCACGACCATCTTCGGGCCGGGCATCTGGTCGTAGACGTTCTTGAGCACGCGGGCGTTGCGGTGATTCACCGAGCCGGTGACGACGAGGATATCGGCATGCTTGGGGTTGCCCACGTGCAGGACGCCGAACCGTTCGAGGTCATACAGCGGGGTCAGGCAGGCCAGCAGCTCGATATCACAGCCGTTGCAACTGTTGCAGTTGTAATGGACGATCCAGGGTGAGCGGTCGATGCATCCGAGCACGATTCATTCCCCTTCTTTCATTTCCAGTAGAGCCAGATCAGGTTCGTCACCGAGAGGCCCAGGCCGACCGTCCACATGTGGACGAGCATCCACTGGTAGGTCAGGCGGGCGCACAGGTTGTCGAACAGGATCTCGATAACAAATGCTATAATAGCCAATGCAATACCAACGACCCAGTTGGTCGCCCAGAACGCGGCCAGCACCAGGAACACGAGGGCGGTTTCGTACCAGTGCGCCACTTCGAGAATGGCCAGGTAGGGGCCGGCATACTCGATCGTGATGCCCTTGACGATCTCCTGGTGGCCATGGTGGGAGGTGGCCAGATCGAACGGGGACTTCTTGAGCTTGATCGCCGTCACGAGCAGGAAGGCGAGGAAGATCAGGGGCAGGGTCAGCAGCAGGGGTTTGCCGGCGAGGGTGATGTCGCGAGCCATGAAGCTGCCGTTGGTCATGAAGATGCCGATGACGAGCAGGACAAGGATGGGCTCGTAGGAGAGCATCTGCATGATCTCGCGGCTGCTCCCGATGCGGCTGTAGGGCGAGCGCACGCACATGCCGCCGAGAATCAGGGCGATGGTGCTGACGGCAACGACGAGCAAAGCCATGATCATGTCCTGGCCCAGCACCAGCAGCACCGTGGCCAGCATCAGGAACGCGAGATGGATCCAGGCGTAGAGCACCTGGGTGCGGTTGAGGATGACCCCCTCCTTGCCGAGCAGCTTGAGCACGTCATAGACGGGCTGGAGCAGCGGCGGTCCGACGCGGCTCTGCATGCGGGCGTTGATGCGGCGATCGATGCCCTGCAGGAGCGCCCCGACGGCGGGGGCGAGAACGACGGCGAAAAGCGCGATCAGCAACTGGTTCATGGTCGACATCATATCGCGATCACCCCGAAGAGGCTGAGAATCAGGGCCACCGCCATCGGGTTGGCCCAGGCCGAGACGTTCTCCTCGCCGAAGATCGACGAGAAGTAGTAGCTGCGCATCATCGCGACCTCGCCCCGGTCCATGATGCTGCGGAACTCATACGTGAGGGCGCTGTCGGCGATGTTCTCCCCGCACAGGAACGGCTTGCGGAGCCGGTTCTCGTCGACAGCCATGAGGGTCAGCAGCAGCGAGCCGACGAGCAGGATGGCGAGCGCGTAGATCGGCCACGTCATGAACGACTCGGTCATCTCGAGCATCTTCCAAGAGGCGTCGGTGCGGCTCGAGAGCGGATACAGCACGCGGGCGAGCGGCTTGATAAAGTTCTCGAACAGCGGGTAGGCCAGAAATCCGCTCAGCAGGGTCGCGACCCCGAGGGTGAGCATCGAGCCGCTCATCACCGGGGGCAGATCCTCCATCACATATTTCTGATGGTAGGAGACGGTCACGATGCGGCCGAGCCATTTCGCCCAGAAGACGACGGTGAGAGCGCTGCCGATGATGACCAGCAGCATCACGACGGGCAGGTGAACGGCCGACTCGATCGCGATCCATTTGCCGAGCAGCACGCCAAAGGGCGGCATCAGCATCGCGATCATGCCGACGATGGCGATGACGGTCGTGAATGGCATCTTGTTCATGAGACCGTGCATGTCTTCGATGTCGCGGCTGCCGATCGCCTGTTCGATCGTGCCCATGCAGATGAACAGCAGGCCCTTGGTGATCGCGTGGAACACGATCAGCAGGAAGGCGGCGGCGTAGCCGAGCGGCGTCGACATGCCCGCGCAGGTGATGATCAGGCCGAGGTTCGCGATCGTCGAGTAGGCCAGAACCTTCTTGCCGTTGCTCTGGCCGACGGCGAGAGCCGAGGCGGCCATGAACGTGAAGGCGCCGGCCATCGCGATGACCGTGGCCAGGCGCGTTCCGCCGAAGCCGGGAGCCATGCGCATGACGAGATAGACACCGGCATTCACCATCGTGCTCGAATGGAGCAGCGCCGAAACCGGGGTCGGAGCGAGCATCGCGCCGAGCAGCCAGCTCTGGAACGGCAACTGCGCCGACTTGGTCAGCGCCGCCACGACCAGGAAGGCCACCGGAATCAGCGCCTGAGCCTGATTGAACGCGATCAGGGAGTCGCCGCTTCCGTTGAGAACCGAGATCAGCCACCCGGTCTGGAGGATCATACCGCCGAACACGTTGATGATGATGGCGCGGCGGGCGCTCTGGTTCGCTTCCGGCGTGCGGTCATGGCCGATCAGGAAGAAGGAGCAGAGCGTCGTGGCTTCCCAGAACGCCGAAAGCCAGCGCAGGTCGTTCGCCAGTACGAGGCCGTTCATGGCCCCGAGGAACGCCGTCAGGAAAAAGAAGAACTGGCCCTGGCTCGCCTGGCTGTGAGGCCCGTGATGCTCGTGCCGGTCCATGTAGCCGATCGCGTAGACCAACACCAGCGCGCCGACCACCGAGGTGATCAGCACCAGCATCAGCGACAGTTGGTCGAACACGAACTCTGGCTGCGGCATGGCCTGCGGAGCCCGCGGATGAAACTCCAGCACGAGCCCGATGCATGCCTGAACCACGCCCATGATCAGCACCGGCGTGTTCCGGCTCGTCCAGCCGATCGCGATGACGGCAGCGATCATCAGCCAGTCGAGCAGGATCGGCAGCGCGTGGGAGGGCACGAAGATCCCTCCGTAGGCCGGACCCCAGCGCGACAGATACAGCGCGGCTGCGGCGGTCACACCGGCGGCCACGAGCGTCAGGCCGACCCTCACCTCGCGGGTGGGCGCCAGCAGGATGCCGAACCCGAACAGGATCGGGCCGGCGATCAAAAGCAGTAAAAGCCAGGTCACCATGGTTTCACCTCGCTGTCTCGGACACGTCGGCGCCGCCGATCCCGAGCCCGCCGCCCGCCCCGAGGTCGGAGGGAGCACGGCCAAGCCGGTTCAGCAGCGCCAGCGCATCGTCGATCTGGCTTGCGACGCTTTCATGCACGTGCGCCCGCCCGGGATACAGGTCATAGGCGGGCCGCACGGCTTCGGGCGTCAGGTTCAACATCAAAGAGTTCGCTCCGGCCGTGAGCCCCATCTCGCGGGCACGCGGCTCGAGCGTTTCGAACGCGGTGGTCACGACCAGGCGGGTGTCGCGCGGCTCGGCGATCCGGCAGGCGGCCATGAGTTTGCGGGTCATCAGCGTGCCTGCGGCGGGCGCCCCGGCAAGCGGGGTGGCCGGATGCGGGACGAGCGGCCCGAACGAGAACATGTCGGGCTGCAGGGAAACGGCGGTCCGGATGTCGCCGACGAGGTCGTGGGCCGTCTGGCCGGGCAGGCCCACGAGACCGCCCGTGATGAGCAGATATCCCATCTCGCGGGCCGCGCGAAGCTGTGCGAGCCGATCCTCGAGGCGCCGGCCCGGCCGCATCGCGGCGTAGAGCTCGGGATTCGACGTCTCGAACCGCATCAGAAGCCCACGGGCACCGGCTTCATAGCAGCGGCGCAGCCCCTCGACGCCGATCTCTCCGGCGCTGATGAACAGCAGCAGCGGCCACCGGCTTTTGATCTCGGCGACGAGCGCCGCGAGCTCTTCGATCGAACGGCCGGCATCCTCGCCCGACTGGAGAACGAGGGTCTTGAACCCCCACGTCTCGACCGCTTCCCGGACGGTCGCCAGCAGCTCGTCGCGGCTCAGGCGGAACCGCGGCAGAACCGTGTTGTCCTTCGTGAGACCGCAGTAAAGACAGCCGCCCCCGCAATGGCTGGAGAACTCGATGATGCCGTGCACGCAGCAGGAGTTTCCCTGGCGTTTGTGTCTCAGGAAATTCGCAACCCGGAACAGGTAATCGATCTCGGCCGGGGTTTCGAGCGTCAGAAGCCGCTCGAGATCCTCATCGGAAACGGGGCGCTCCTCGAGGGCGCGGTCGAAGAGCTGAAGCAGCGAGCGGTCGATTCCCGCGCCGTCGAGGTGCAGCCGGGAAAGCTGGAGATCCCGTTCCTGCAGCTCGAAAAACGTCTCTTTCCAGAAGGCCAGAACCGAATCGGCTTCGGAGGCGGGGATGCGCTCGATGACGAAGCCGCCCTGGGCATACACGTAATCACCGACCTTCAGGTCGGACATTTCGCTGACCGCGCGACGAGGCTCACCAAAATACTCGACGGTGACGTTCCGTCCCTCGATGCGAACGACCTTACCCGGTATGGAGTAGCACATTCGATGTCTGGGAGCCGCTGCTGTGGCGAACTCAGCCCTTTCTCACGCCCCAAAACGAGGGGCTTGATCGGTCGTGAGACTATACCAAGCATCGCCCCGCATGTCAACCGGAAAGATGCTGCAGAACCCGCTTTGGAAGGCCCTTTTCCAGGCGCATCCGGAATCGCGGGACTTTACAAACCCCTCCGGCTGATGTTGTATGGAACGACCGATGGACAAAAAAACGGAGGCTCCCATGACGATCGATTTCCATGTCGACCCGACCCTGTGCGTGAAATGCGGCCAGTGCGCGAAAGACTGCCCGTCGAACATCATCTCGCTCGAAGGCGGGCTGCCCTTCATCAAATCCGGCGGCGAAGATCAATGCATCCGCTGCCAGCACTGCCTGGCCGTCTGCCCGACCGGCGCCGTCTCGATTCTCGGGAAGCGGCCGTCCGATTCCCTTCCCCTCAATGGCGAGCTCCCCTCCCCCGATGCCATGGAACTCCTGATCAAAGGCCGGCGTTCCGTCCGGAAGTATGTCGACGAAAACCTGCCGCCTGAGACGATCCGGCGGCTGCTCGAGGTCGCCTGGCACGCCCCGACCGGCTGTAACGCCCGCGGGGTGGTTCTGACCGTCGTCGACGACCGGAACGTCATGGCGAAGCTCCGCACCGAACTGGTCGATGCCATCGCGGCCGTGGCCGGTGCGGGCAAACTGCCGCGCGACCTGGAATTTTTCGCGAGTTTCGTGGGCCTCTGGCGGGAAAAGAAGATCGACGCGATCTTCCGCGGAGCCCCGCACATGGTGATCTCCTCCGCCCCGGCCGATGCCCCCACCCCGGGCCAGGACACGATCATCGCGCTCTCGTATTTCGAACTTTTCGCCCGCTCGCTCGGCCTCGGCACCCTCTGGTGCGGCCTCGCGAAATGGGCGTTCACCGATATCGCCCCCGAGTTCAAGAGCCGGCTGGGCATCCCTGCCAACCACCAGATCGGGTATGTGATGCCGTTCGGCAAGCCGGCCGTGACCTACCACCGCACCGTTCAGCACGTCCCGGCGAGCGTCAACTATATAACGTAAATTACATCGAACCAGGCATCACGGCGGGAAAGAGAACTGGTCCCGCTTCATCACGTAGAACTCGAGTCCGAGCGCCCCTCTCATCACCGGCAGCTCGATCGGCCGTCCTTCGGCCGCGGCCGCGAACGTCTCCATGTCGACCCTCATGCGGAGCACCCGCCCCGGGGCATCCCGCGATGCGACGTCGAGTTCGGTGATCGGAACCGCATCGCGATTTCGCGGGCTTTTTCCATACGCGAGATGTTTCTTCAGCACTGTCCCGCCGAAGGTCCGGGCAGACAAGGGAATCGCGCCGTTCAGTATCAGAACGAGCGGATACACGAGAACGAGCCCCGCTACGGCCCCGGTCGCGAAGCCGAACCCTCCGCCGGGGGACGCGTCCGGGAACAACCTTCGGAGGCGCATTTCGAACAGAATCCCTGCAATCCCGGCCGGAAGGAAGAGGAGCGGAGGAAACCCCTCGAGCAGGGCGAACCGCGCGCGCAGGTGATTCGCCAGGAAGAGACCGATCGCAAGGATGAATATCGATTGATATATCCTGATCTTCGAAGAACTCATGGCGCGGTTCGCTCCGCCCTTCTCGGGGATGTGCCGGGCATCGGCCGTCGGGGTGCCGTCAGATCACCTGCTGGGCCTTGAGGGATTCGATCTCGACGGGGCCGAGGCCGAGCATCTCGCCGAGCACCGTGGCGGTGTGCTCTCCCAGCAGAGGCGCCGGACCGCGCACGTCGGCGAGGGTGTCGGAAAACTTGATCGGCACGCCGGGAATCTTCATCAGGCCGGCGACGGGGTGCGCGACCTCGACGAGCATCTTCCGGGCCAGCAGATGCGGATCCTGCATGACGCGGCTGATGGTGTTGATCGGCCCACAGGGGATCCCGCCGGGCTGGAGAATGGCCATCCATTCATCCGTTCTCTTGCGCGAGAGGGCTTCGTTGATCAGCTTCTGAAGGTCGGCCCAGTGTTTCACGCGGTCGCCGTTCGTCGTGAAGCGGGCATCCTCGATCAGGGCATCGAGCCCCGTCAGGCGGCAGAACTTCTTCCACAGCTCGTCGTTGCCGCAGGCGATGTTGATGGCGCCGTCCGCGGTCGTGACGGTGGCGAAGGGGCAGATCGAGGGGTGGGCGTTCCCGATCGGCACGGGGTCTTTTCCCGTGGCGGCGAAGCGGGCGATGGCATTTTCGAGGATCGCGACCATGCAGTCGAGCATGCCGACATCGACCATCTGGCCCTTCCCCGTTTTCTCGCGGGCGTGGAGGGCGGCAAGGATGCCGATCGCGGTGAACATGCCGGCGAAGATGTCGGCGACGGAGCTGCCGACCTTGCTCGGGGTCGCGGAATCGGGGCCGGTGATGCTCATCAGGCCGCCCATTCCCTGGATGATCAGGTCATAGGCGGGCCGATCGCTGTAGGGGCCGTTCTGGCCGAAGCCGGAGGAGGCCGCATAGATGAGCCGCGGGTTGTGCTTCGAAAGCGTCTCGTAGGAAAGGCCCAGCTTGGCCATGACGCCGGGTTTGAAGTTCTCGATCACCACGTCGGCCTTTTTCACGAGATCGATCAGGATCTCGCGACCGCGCGGGGATTTGAGGTTGAGGGTGACGCTCTTCTTGCCGCGGTTGATGCTCATGAAGTAGGCGCTCTCGCCGTTCACGAAGGGGGTGAAGGCGCGGGCGTCATCCCCGCCCTCGGGCCGCTCGATCTTGATCACGCTCGCGCCCATGTCGGCAAGCATCATCGAGCAGTAGGGCCCGGCGAGAACCCGCGTCAGATCGATGACGACGATCCCGTCCAGGGCTCCTTTCGCAGCGGGGTTGCCGGGCTTCGCGGCCGCGGCGTTCGTGGGGTGTCCGGTGGAATGGTTCGCGCTCATCTCGTTGTTTTTCCGTTTCCTTGAAATCGATGACGGCGCCCCGAGGGACGCCGTCTTGAAATACCAGACGTTATTATAGCTCTAGGAATATACCCTGCAGAATCACCGCCAGCGCTGGTAGGGAATGCGCCGCGCGGGCTCGAAGGCCGACCGGCCCTGCTTCATGATGCCGGTATAGGAGACGACGTTGCGGTCCTCGATGTGATCGAAGATCTGGGGGGAGGAGGAGTTCGGCACGACGGTGCGGATCGGATCCGGGTCGAGCTCGGCCCAGACGAACTCGTCGCTGGCGCGGGCCTGGGCCATTTTGACGCCGCTGGGGTGGACGATCATCGAGGAGCCGAAGAAGTACGAGCCGCTGGCATCGACGCCGACGCTGTTGGTGGCGACCCAGTAGACGTGGTTGTCATAGGCGCGGGCGCGGTTCGTCAGTTCCCAGTGGTCGTAGGTGCGCATGAAGGCGGACGGCCGGCAGATGATCTCGGCGCCCTGGAGGGTGGTGACGCGGGCCAGTTCCGGGAAATCGCCGTCGTAACAGATCACGATGCCGATGTTGCCGATCGGGGTCTCGATGCAGAAGGGCTTGCTGCCCGGGGTCGTCCAGCCGCCGCCCTCGAGCCGCTCGGTCGGGAACGGGTGCGTCTTGCGATACACGCCGAGAATGCCGTCGGGACTGATCAGCGCGGCGCTGTTGTAGACCTGGCCTTCGCGCTTCCCGCGCTCGTAGGTCGGAAACACGATATAGGTGTTGAACTCTTTCGCCCAGGCGACGACGCGGTCGGTCAGCCGGCCGGGGATG
>DAOOQQ010000093.1:0-15611 GCA_035388825.1 Candidatus Ozemibacteraceae bacterium | reverse complement strand
GCAAAAATTCGATTGCATTTCAACGGAGTATCTCTGTGGTTCGTTCTCTTTTGTGTCTTTGTGCCTTCCTGGTGACACTTCCCTCCCTGGAAATCTGCGACATCGGTGTCATCTCGAGTTTGTACTTGCAGCAAGCGCTTCCCTGTGTATATACTCCCTCCACGAGTTTCGACTCCCAGTTCTCTACCTTTCAGGAGGCTTGAATGTCTGGTCATAATAAATGGGCCAAGGTGAAGCATGTAAAGGGCAAGCTCGACGCAATCCGCGGGCGCCTCTTCACCAAGATCATCAAGGAAATCACCATTGCGGCACGCAACGGCGGCGGGGATCCGGACAGCAACCCGAAGCTTCGGGCGGCGATCCAGACCGCGAAGGACGCCAACATGCCCCGCGACAACGTTGACCGCGCCGTCAAAAAGGGCACCGGCGAACTGGAAGGCGTGAACTACGAAGAAATCACCTACGAGGGCTATGCCCCGGGCGGCGTTGCCGTGCTGATCCGCACCCTGACCGACAACAAGAACCGCACGGTCGCCGAAGTGCAGAAGATCTTCAGCAAGGGCGGCGGCAACATGGGCACCCCCGGCTGCGTCTCTTTCATGTTCGAGAACAAGGGCTTCTTCTTCATCTCCAAGGAAGAGAACCCGAAAGCGACCGAAGACAGCCTGACGGACGTCGTTCTCGACACCGGCTGCGACGATCTCAAGGATACCGGCGACGGCTTCGAGATCTACTGCAACCCCGGTTCTTTCCTCGATATCCGGCCCAAGCTCGAGGAAAAGGGTCTCAAGATCAGCGAAGCCCAGGTTTCGATGATTCCCAAGACCACCGTGAAGGTTGCCAGCAACGACGCTCCGAAGGTCATCAAGCTGATCGACCAGTTCGAAGAGCACGATGACGTCCAGAACGTCTACCACAACGCCGAAATCTCTGACGCCGACATGGAAGCGGCAGCCGCCGAGTAACCCGGTTGCGATCGAACGGCGCGGGTTTTCCTCGGGGAAGACCCGCGCCGGTTCATTTCCGAAGCCGACCTTGCCACAACTTCGGAGGGAAACGAACCACAGAGGCACCGAGACACAGAGGGAAGACCCTCGTAGGGGCGCATCGCGATGCGCCCGGAGTCGCTTTTTCTTCCTCCTCCATACACTTCAGATGACCGACCTCTGTGACTCTGTGCCTCTGTGGTGAACCGTTCTTTCGTCTATATACTTTATAATACAATTTATCTTGGAGCGACGAGACGATCATGATCGAACAGTTGCGGGGAAGGTTGATCGCGAAGCTGCCCCATCGCGCGGTCGTCGACTGGAACGGGCTCGCGCTCGAGGCGCTGACCCCGTTCTCCACGTTCAAAACGCTCGGCGAGCCAGGCGAGACGGTCACGCTGCTGTGCCATCTGCACTGGCGGGAGGAGGGGCCGCAACTGTTCGGCTTCGCGACCGAGGAGGAGCGCTCGTTCTTCCGGCTTCTGACCCGCGTCAACAAGATCGGCCCCAAGCTGGCCGTCAACATTCTGTCCGCGGCCCCCGTCGAACGACTCGTCGAGATGATCATGGGCGAAGATGTGCGAGGCCTGACGGCCCTGAAGGGCGTCGGTCCGAAGCTGGCCTCGCGCCTCGTGATCGAACTGAAGGAGAGCGTGGCGAAGCTGGGGATCGGCATGAGCGAAGATGCCCTGGCACGCGCCGCATCCGGCGCCCCGTCGGGCGGGCGGCCCCTGGCGTGCGAGCGGGACGCCCGCGACGCCCTCGAGAATCTCGGATACACCGGCAAGGAGATCGACCGCGCGCTGCGTGACGCAGCGAACGTGCTTCCCGCCGATGCCGACTTGCAGACGGTCATCGAGGCCGTATTGAAAGCCTTCGCCTGACCGCCATGAGCAAACGTTCGAAAGCCGGCGCCTCGATCCTCCCCCCGGATGTCCCGTTTCCGACCGAGGAGGAGCTTGCCGGCGGGATTCCGTCAGAACCCTCGGTTCTGACGCCGAAGCCCATCGCCGAGGATGACATCATCCTGCCGACGCTGCGGCCGAAAAAGTTCGACGAGTTCGTCGGACAGCGCGAGATCGTCGAGAAGCTGCGCATCTTCATCTCCGCCGCGAAACAGCGTGGGGAGCCGCTCGATCACACGCTTCTGCTCGGCCCGCCCGGCCTGGGCAAGACGACGCTGGCCAACGTGATCGCCGCCGAGATGGGCGTGCAGATCCGCATCACCTCCGGCCCCGTGCTGACCCGCGCCGGGGATGTCGCGGCCCTTCTGACGGGCCTGCGGGCGGGAGACGTGCTGTTCATCGACGAGATCCACCGGCTGAGCAAGACCGTCGAGGAGGTGCTGTATCCGGCGATGGAGGATTACCATTTCGACGTGCTTGTGGGAAAAGGGCCGACGGCCCGGAGCCTGCGCCTGAAGGTGCAGCCCTTCACCCTCGTCGGCGCCACCACGCGCGAGGGGGATGTCGCAGCCCCGCTGCGAGGGCGGTTCGGCGTCGTTTCACGTATCGATTACTATACGACGGAAGAGCTCACCGTTCTGTTGCATACCGTCGCGAAGCGGCTTTCCTACCCCATCGACGAAACAGCCGCCGCCGAGATCGCACGGCGGGCGCGCGGCACCCCCCGCGTGGCGATCCGGCTGTTCAAGCGGATGCGCGACTTTGCCCAGGTCGAGCAGCGGCCCCGGATCGACCTCGAAACGGTCGAACGCGGGATGACGCTGCTGAAGGTCGACCGCCTGGGTCTCGATTACGTCGATCGCCGTATCCTCGAAGTGCTGCTGCGCCGGTTCGACGGGGGGCCGGTCAGTCTCGACACCCTGGCCGTCTCGGTCGGCGAAGAACCCGATACCCTGTACGACGTGTATGAATCGTTTTTGATACAAATCGGATTTCTCGCCCGCACCAATCGCGGACGCGTCGCCACCAGACATGCGTGGGAATACATGGGGCTTCGGCCTCCGGCCGCCCTCCCGACGGACTCCCAACCCCGCCTCTTCGACGGCGACTGACCGCGCTTTTCCGGGAATCGTCATTCTGCGATCGTATTGCGCGGAAGAAGCCGAATCTGCTACAATACCCTTCACCACAATGCAGTATGCGAACGTCCGGCATCGCCCCGTTCGCCCGGAGGATTCATGAGCAGACCCGTTCCCTTGCGCCTGTTGTTCATCATCGCCGCATGTGTCGCTTCCCTGATGGTTACAGGCTGCGGAGGGGGCGGCAGCGGCGCGACCATTGCGACGCACGACTCCCCTGAAGCAGCGGTCCAGGAGCTGGTCGCATCCTGGCGGGCGGGTTCTTCGGCTCCGCTCCTCGGCATCACCCCGGACGGCCGTGCATCGATCGAGCCTCTCGCCGGATCGACCACGATCGCGACCCTCACCTTCCGGGATCTGAGCGGCAGAAGCTGGGATTTCTACGTGGAACGCATCGACCGGCTGTCCACGACGCTGGCCGAAGTTCGCACGCGCACCTCTCTGGGCTATACCTCGAGCGATCCTTCCTCCTCGATGGCCTACATCACGTTCTTGATGGTTCTCGAGGAAGGGCGCTGGTATCTGAGCGACCTGCGCGTCGAGATGCCGGCCGTCATCATCACGGCCGAAAACGCGATCGAAGGGTATCTGAACGAGAAGGGCCAGCCGGACGTGCGGCTCGAGGGCGCCAGCGTCGTTCTGTATCTCGGCCAGACCGAGGTCGCACGCACCACGACGGATGCGAATGGCTATTATAGATTTACGAATCTTTCCCCGGGCACCTACACGCTGGTGTTCGTCGGAGGCGGCTACGAAACGCTGACGATCACCGGTGTGGTCGTGAATGAGTGAAACGATCGAGTCACTGTCACGCTTTCCTGAATACGAAGGAGTTTTGAGATCATGAAGAGGATGTTTCTCCCCCTGGCTCTCGTCACCGTCATCATGTCGATTCTGCTCATCGGTTGCGGCGGAGGCGGCGGTGGCGGGAACCCCGTCGCGACCACGACCAACGCCCAGCTCGTCTCCGTCACCGGCCAGATCCTCGAAGCCGGCCAACCCAAGGTCGGAGCGAAGGTGTTTCTGTACGGCTCGGGCCAGGCGGAAATGGCGGGGCTCGCCGAGCAGTATGCCGCGAGAGCCTCGGTGCGCGGCCAGATTCTTCCTTCCACCACCACACCGGAAGAGCGCGCCACGAATACGAATAACCAGGGTTTCTATCGTTTCGACAATGTGCCGGAGGGAGAATATACCCTGCAGGCCGAGAACCCGGACACCCGGCAGCGGGCCGTCATCACCCGGCTCGTGGTCTCTGCCGTCAAGGGTGCCGTGACGACGCAGAATGCCGAGCTCCAGCCCACCAGCGACCTCGCCGGAAAAATCACCGTGAGCGGCTATACGGGCTCGCTCGCCGGCGGCCGCGTGTATCTGGCCGGCACCTCGTTCCTCGCCCTGACCGACACGGCCGGGAACTTCCGGATCGCCTACGTCCCGACCGGAACCACCTTCTCCCTGATGGCCGACTTCAACGGGGCCGTGCTCACCACCCCGATCACCATCCAGGCCGTTGCCGGCTCTTCGGCGGGCAGCCCCGAGCTGCCTGCGGACCTCATCCTGGTCAAACCCACCCTCCCGACCATTCCAACCGGCACCATCACCGGCACGGTCACCCGCAATCCCCGAGCGGCCGGCGACACGGACGACGCGGGCACCCTCGTTTCCCTCACCCAGGACGGGAAGCTCGTGACGTTCACCGAGACGAACTCGGCCGGCGTCTATGCGTTCGCCGGCATTCCAACTACACCAAACAATATATACAATATCAGATTCATGGCGCCGAACTACGTCATACCGACGACGCCGCTTTCCGTGACGGTTTCCGCCAACGGCACCGTGACGGCAACCGCCATCACCCTGACGCCCCGGATCCAGGTCGCGACCCTCGGCCGGTTCACCGGCCAGGCCATGAAACAGACGAAGTATGACCCGGCCGAAACGGGCACCGTGCAGATGTTCCTCGCCACCGGCACGACCCCGGCCGACACCGTGCGGTATGTGCAGATCAGCGATGTGAATGGCATCTTCACCTTTGCCGGCGTGCCGATCGGCAGCTACCAGCTCGGCTGCGCCGACGACCGGTATGCCCTCCAGACGCCGACGACCGTCTCCGTCACGCCGACCGGCAACACGACGCCCCAGACATTCACGCTGGTCCCCACCCGCCCCATCCCGGTGATGGGCGGCGTGAGCGGCTTTGCGACCAAGGCGAAGAAGTATGACCTGGGCGAAACCGAATCGGTACAGCTCTTCCTTGCAACCGGCACCACCCGGTATTTCGCCGTAAGCGGCCCCACGAACGGCGCGTTTGCCTTCACCGGGGTTCCCGTCGGCTCATATCAGCTTGGCTGCGCCGACCCCGCCTATGCTTTCTCCGGCCCCATCCCCGTGACGGTCGCCTCCCCCACCAATATCCTCTCCACCACCTTCTCGCTGGTTCCGACCCGCGCCATTCAGCTCCTGGGCGGCGTCAGCGGCACCGTGTCGAAACTGGCAACGTATGATCCGGCCGAAACCGGTGAGGTGGAGTTGTTCCTGGCTACGGGAACGGCGCGCTTCCATGCGATGAGCGATTCCGCCGGCGCGTTCAGCTTCACGAACATTCCGGTCGGAACCTACTCGCTCGCGTGCGCGAATCCGGCTTACATCTTCACGGCCCCCGCCACGGTTCTGGTCGCCTCCCCGACCAACGTGATCGCAGCCCCGTACCTGCTTCGGCCCACGATGTCGATACTGGGCGGCCTCACGGGGCGGCTCGTACGGAATGATTACATCGACGGCGAACCGACGATGGATCTGCTCCCCGTCAAGATTGCGACCGGCACCCCCGGATCGCCCGACTACTTCGAGATGCTGACGGTCGCCGATGATGGCGGCTACTTCGCCTTTACGGGGATTCCGGTCGGCACCTACTCGGTGTTCTCCGGCGATCTCGACTACGTGTTCCCCTTCCCCACAACCGTCCAGGCCGGCAACCCGGTCATCGACAACGGCGACCTGACGCTCGTCCCGAACCCCAGCGTCAAGGGAACGGGTGTACTCGTCGCCACGATCACCACATCGCTGACCACGCCGACCCGTGTCATCCTCGTCTCCCAGGCCTCGCCGGCCAACAACAGGGAGACCTACGCCGTTCCGCTCGTCAGCGGCTACCTCTCGTTCCGCATGAGCGGCCTCGTTCCCGGGAACTACGAGCTGCACCTCGACCAGGAAACGGGTTTGGATATCGACCCGATGGTACCTCAGCCGAACAGCGTGAGCATCATCGAGAACATCGTCACCCCGATGATGTTCCAGACCGTTTCGATCCTGCCGACGATCACGGCCGTCGCGACCTCGCCGACCGACATTACCGTGACCGGCTCGAATCTGAACCCGAACTACCGCATCGAGGTCTCGCACCTCGGCCGGGAGCCCTGGGCACCGATTCCAACCATCGGCTTCACGACACCCAATCTCGTCGGCAACCCGAACACCCTCCTTGGCGGCCGGTATATGGTCCGCGTCGCGGTTGCCACCTCGGCCGTCCTGATCGCCAACTGGCCGACCGAGATCCTGATCCCGCCCGCTCCGATAGAGGCAGCCAATCCGACCCCCCGGGCCGATTCGATCACCGTGAACTGGTCTCCCGTCCCGGGCATCACCCAGTATCGGGCGATCATCCGCACCTCCACCCCGTCGACGTTCATTCGAACCGTGAATACGTCGGAGACCAGCGCCGTCTTCTCCGGCCTCGAGCCGGCAACCTCGTATGATATCGAGCTCTATACCCTGGTCGACGGCGTTCCCAGCTTCGCCTACCCGCTCACGAACGTGACGACCCAGGGCGTCCAGATGGCCCCCCAGGTTTCGTCCTACAGCTTCATTCCCCAGTTCGGTGCTCTTCTTCCCGGGTGGGTCGCTGCAAACGATGGAGTGCTTTACTTCCTGGATGGACCCTACATTCAGAATCCGAGCTCTGCCATCCCATCGTCTCTGAACAGGCTCGACCTGACGTCGGACGTGGTGCAGTCGGTGCCCATCAGCGGAATGACGGGCAGCACGGTGTTCACCGGAAGCCAGGGCCTGTACGTCACCCTTCAAGAAACGTCCAAGGTCATCCAGGTGTATGACCCGACGACGCTGACCCCCTTATCCGTCTACACGCTGCCGGTCGACAGCGACATGATGCAGGCGACCTATTGTGCGGCTACGGACAGGGTCTACTGCGTCAGATCGAGTTCATCAATGATGATCGCCACCTTGACCGTACTGCTGCCAACCCTCGCGCCTGATCCAAGCATTCCGGAAACCTCGCTTCCGCAGGTTTTCGGCACCCCCGTGTATGACAATATGTTGGTCGAAGCCAGCCAGGACGGCTCGACCCTTGGCATCAAATATGACTTCACAGGCGGTGAGGTCCCATCCAGCGGCATGATTTTCCAAGGCTACTTCATGGCAAGCAAAACGTTTGCTGATCCGATCATCAGGGACGGCTTCATTGACTCCCTGCATGGCGGCTCGAATGGGAGTGTTTTCGCATCATGGAATAGTGATCAAACCTATTTCACCGAGTTCAAACCGATGCTGAACAAGCAGTTTGCCGCAACTCTCGTGCAGCAGTTCTCTCCTGACGTAATAATCCAGTTCGACGGCAACCTCAACCGTTGGGTCAGCGACCGCGAGGCCGTCACCGCGTATGACCCGACAAGCACGGCCCGACGCGCGTTCTATCTCCCGAATCGATCTGATGTCCTGTGCTACGATCGTGTAACCCGCAAAATCCTATGCACATATACGGATTCAAATTTTTCCAGAACCGTGATCCAAAGCCTGGATGCTGATTTCTGATCGGCGCTCGAATGTCTTCGAACCGCGGGCCCTTCGGGGTCCGCGGTTTTTTCGTTCAGCAGACAACACGTTACGAATGATATTCGCATGAATTTAAAACCCTTGCATGTCTGGAACGTGTCGCCAACCCGAGCGATGGGTTTACAGGAGCGACTTGTCGGATCGATCATCCCGCGCGGCCGGCCTCGCGGTCGGCTTGTCGCGGGCATCGACTGTTCGTTCGAACACGAGCCCGGCGGGAGCGTCAACCAGGGAACGATCGTTGCCGCTATCATTGTCTGGGAATGCGCATCGGGGAAGGTGGTCGACGAAGCGTTCGCGGTCCTGCCGGCGGCGTTCCCGTATGTGCCGGGACTGCTCACGTTCCGGGAGGGGCCGGCGGTTCTCGAGGCCTGGGGTCGGCTGAAAACGAAGCCGGATGTCGTGATCTTCGACGGCCACGGGATCGCCCATCCGCGTGGGATCGGCATCGCCTCTCACCTGGGTCTGTGGCTCGACCTTCCCAGTATCGGCTGCGCCAAGAGCCGCCTCTGCGGGGAAGCCACGGACCCCGCGCCCGAAGCCGGCTCGGTTTCGGATCTGCGACTCGACGGCCGCCTGATCGGCCGGCTCGTCCGCACGAAAACAGGGGTGAAGCCCGTCTTCGTCTCGATCGGCCACCGCATCGGCCTCACCGCCGCCGTCGATCTGGTCCTAGCATGTTGCCGCGGCTATCGACTCCCCGAGCCAACTCGCCTCGCCCACCTCGCCGGCAACCGCTTCCGCCGGGAACAAGTCACCGCCTCAACCACCCCACGAAGATAGGACGGAGACTGAACTACAGAGTCACGGAGACACAGAGAAACGGAATTATTTCACCACGAAGATACCCCGTTGAAATAACCCTCGGATTCAAGAACGCATCCGCAGATGGAGGGCAGATGAACGCAGATGAAAAGCCGAGAGGAATGAACGCCAGGGACCCCCTTTTTTCTTGTATGCGCCGCAACCTCCAGGGTTGAAGACGCACAGGATTTCATCTGCGCCATCTGTGGATCAGTTCATGAGACGAAACCCACGCACCAGGCACGAAGAAGAATCCCCCCAGAAATGATGTAGGGGCGGGTTTGAAACCCGCCCCAAACACATCGTTGGTGTTTGGTCCCGGGGCGCATCACGATGCGCCCCTACAGGACCGGCCGAAAGAACCGGGCCCCCGGGAGTTTCCCGGGGGCCCGACAACTCACTTATTCAAGTGCAATTGATATAGAACCAAATTTATAAGGTTCTGAAGATCGGAAGGGGAACCCTTTGATGATTTTCCAAGTTCCATTCTCATATTTCCAAGTGATAACGGGATTCGAGCCATCGCTGCTTTTTGTGATATAACCAGTTGCCTGAGATATCGAACCATCCGCCCCAGGCTTTTTGGAAAGGTCTCCATACATTCGGGTTTCTACGTCAATCGTATTGAGATCTCCAGAATATTTCACGCTTCTGATAGCAAGAGAATATCCATTAACCGTATATCTTTCAAACCTGCTTCGAGTTGAAGACAAAAGGTCGTTATAACTCAGGACACCACTCGTATCACGAAAATTCGTCGAAAAATACGACATAAACTGAGCAATCCGAGAATCGGCAGAAAGATTATTATTCTTCATGATATCTGCCATATCTTCATACGCATTTCGAATATCCGCCGTAGCAGGATTTTGTATCACCGTCAGCGTGCCCATGTTGATATTTTCGGTTTGGAAATTATTGATAGTGCCATCAGTCAGCTTGGCAAGGAACTGTGATACAACAGCATAAAAGCCGTTATCCTTCGAGGACAACCAGTCCAATTCGGCTTCATCATAACTCGGGTTGGCAAGGGCGATACGCATCAAAGCGGTAGTTGTCGCATTGATTGGCGCCGGGGCTTTATCCTCGCCCAAGAAGACATTGAAAATTCTCTGGCCCATGATCGTTTTGCCAGCCGAGTTTTTGACGATGAGGTCAACCGTCGTTCCCGTGAGACTCGTAAGAGTCACCGAGAAGGTCCCATCCGGGTTTGGATGTACCGAGATGTTGGTTCCAGAAACCGTAACAGTCAAATTTGAATAATCGAAACCATCGCCAGCAAGTGCGCGAATACTGGTCAGCAGGCCACCATTCGTTCCGTTGGGCGCAGCGATGGATCCGGAAATCACCGTATCTGTCTTTGTTGGCACGGAACTTCCGCCGCCGCCGCCGCCGCCGCAGCCGAGGGAGAGGGTGAGGGCCGCGATGGCCAGGAGGGAAAAGAGTGACTTAGAATGCATATTCATACCTCGCTTCAATGGAGTAGTATCCGAACTGCTCGTTGCGGAGCTTCTGGAAGATCGACGGAAGGGTTTCAGGGGAATACAGATCGGTCGAGACCGTGACGGCGCCCATATCCGAGTAGCCCAGATCGTAGGCACCGACGCCGTTCATCAGCACGCCGCCCTTGAGGCCGACCTGGAGGCGTTTGCCGGCCTTGTAGGAAAGGGCGCCCGTGAATTCATGGCGCATGCTATACAATTCCGGCTTGCTGGAACGCCACTCGGTGTTCACGATGAGATTCTTGTGGTTGTACCACGACCAGCCCAGCCAGGCGGATTTCGCATCCTGCATGGTCTGGAAGCTGCGCATGCGGCCCTGGGAAAGGCCGCCATGGATGCGCTGCCGGTGGGACGCCCAGTAGCGGAGTTCCCAGAAGGTCTTGCTCACGTCGGCGTCGGCGATCTCGAGCATCGCCCCGTCGCGCAGGGAGGGATACGGATCGATGAAGCGCGTTTCCCGGCCGATCCAGAGCTGGGTGCGGGCCGCCGAGTCCCCGGTTTCGTGGCAATCCATGCAGGAGTTGCGGCCCGGAATATCGGCGCGGCTGCGCCAGATCATCCCCTGGAGACGATCGACATCGGTGTCGTAATCGAACCGGTTGACGGTGCCTTTGAGACGGGTTTTGACCTGATCGCGCCGAAACTCGATCCGGTCGAAGAGGGAAAGCGACGTGCCTTCGAGGTTGTATTTGCCTTTCCGGCCCTGGAATGAGCTGGGAACGATCAGTTTGGAATACTCGTGGAACCGCTTGATACGGATCACCGGGCCGTCGTATTCGCCTTGAACATCCTCCGGCTCGCTTGATGCGACAGCCGTCGCCGTGAGCAGCCCGCACGCCAGCAGCGCCACGCAAAACAAGAGTCCAGAAAAAACGCGTCTCATGATCGTGTGAGTGTATCACACTTCCAGGCGGAAAAAAAGCGCCCCGGCTCTCGCCGGGACGCCCGTTTGCAAGCTCGCGCTTCAGGGAATGAAATAAGCTGTTGCTTTCGCGAGAAGGGTCTTCAACCCGGCACTACCGGAGAAGCTCTTCAGGGTGATCGTATACTTCCCATTAGCTAGAAGAGGGACACTCTGATTGATGGTAATGACCACGCTCTTCCCATCTACGGCCCATTCCGATGTTGCATAGGCCCCAAGGGCATCTATCGTGGTGCTGGTGGATGGCGTATTCGTGTTGTCGAGGGTCATCGAGAAGGTCGCAGTGGTACGATTCGTAATTTCATCGCTGAACGTGACACGGAACTTCAGGGTCTGGAGATCCATCAGATTGATGTCGGTCGGCGCTGAAAGATTCTGAGAAAGCGATGTATATGCCGCTCCGCCATTAGCGGAATACTCGAGGGTTTGGATCGTATAATAGCTTGCGGTATCGACTGTTCCTTCGGTCAACTGGAAGGAATCAGTGGCAGTCGGTGTTGGGAAATTTCCCGACGTATAATCCATCGTCGAGCTCTCCGTGAATCCAACTGAAACAGTTGTCGCATCGATGAACTCAATCTCTATCGCGTAGCGATATGAACCGATCGTGCCCGTGGTGCTGGTTGTCGTCTGTGTGATCGGAACAGCCACAACTTCGACAACAACGGGATTTCCGTCAATGCCTGTATTCACGAATCGGAACTGCATTTTTCCATTGCCGAGAATTAGCTCATCCGCCGTGAGAGTCGTTCCAGCGGGAAGGGTAAAGAGCACTGCCTCTGGAGATACGGACGGAGCCATTTCGAGCCAGCCGGAAACGGCTTTTGCGGCAGTTACTTTGACGAAGCAACGAAGCGAGGAAGGAGCCGTTCCCTTGAGGCTTTTCAAAACACCGTTTGCGACCGGAACACGAATGACGGGGGCAATGTTGTTGTATTTCGTGATCGAAGCAGAGCTTTCGTCGTCGTCGTAGCCCCAGAGGCCATCGACGCGGCAGCCGGTCAGGAACGGGATGAGGGCGGTCACGAGCAGCAAAGCCAGAAGTTTTCTCATGGGGGGGTACATCCTCCTTATATTACGCGACTTCTCTCGAGCCGCGCTTCTCCCGCCCGGCGAGCGCAATCCTCTTCGGTCGTGCGCGTCGGACGTTTCACGGTACCATCATTTCCCCCACCCGGTCAATATGCGTCCTGTACGCGCGTAGGGGCGGGTCTGAGACCCGCCCCTACGAATGGAACCATCGATCGTGCCCCGGTCAGCGTACTCCCCAGGGGAAAATGCTGATGAAGCCGGTCGCGTGAAGGGCGATCAAGGGCAGCGTCAGCAGAGCGCCGGCCGTGAGCAGCGCCGTCCATTCTTCCAACGCCATGAAGGCATCCATGCGGACCGGATCTTTCGGAAACATCTTCTGACGCACCGAGTAGGGAACGATGCCGCGCCACAGGGCCCGGCCGTTCATGCGCCAGAAGATCGCCTGAGTCGCGCAGAGTCCGCCGACAACGAGCAGAAAGGCAAACAGATAGCCCGCCACCAACATCTTCGCAGCTCCTGATGGAAATCGATAGAGAACCTCATTCCTTCCTCTATCGACATTCCCCAGGGATTTCCGTAGGGGACGGGTTTGAAACCCGCCCCTACAACAACAACGAGGTCATCCTCACGAACATCATTCGGGAGAGCACTCGGCGTCGGTGAGATAGCAGGCGGGGTCGGGCATCCAGGGGTCGTCATGGACGCGGAAGGCCCGCACACGGAGAGAGCCACCGCACATCGCCCGGAACCGGCAGGTGGCGCATTTCCCCTTCAGAAGCGGGAGGCGGTTCTTCAGACCGGCCATCAGGGGATCGGAAACTTCTGTCCAGATCTGCGAAAAGGGGCGCTCCCGGACGTTGCCGAACGTCTTGTCCTGCCAGAACTGGTCGGGATGGACGTTTCCGAGCCAGTCGACGTCGCCGATCCCGACCCCGCTCGAGTTGGCGCCGCCCCCGTTCCATTCGAGAAGCTTTCGCACCTGCTCGGCACGCTCGGAATCCTCTTTCAATAGTTTCATGTATAAATAAGGCCCGTCGACGTGGTTGTCCACGGTCAGCACGTCGAGATCGATACCCGCTTCGACGGCGCGCCGGGTACGCTCGCAGATGATGTCGAGAGCGCGCCTCGACTCCTCGTGGGACAGGTCGTCTCCTTCCAGAGCCTTGCCGCGACCGGAGTAGACGAGATGATAGAAACACGCCCGGGGAATCTTCTCTTCGAGCAGAAAATCGAAGATCCGATCGAGGTCGGCGACATTGCGCCGGGTCAGCGTGAGCCGCAGACCTACACGCTGCCCGACTTCGCGGCAGTTCCGGAAACCGCGCATCGCGGCATCGAACGCCCCGTCGACACCACGGAATGCATCGTTGGTCGGCCCGATCCCGTCGAGAGATATACCGACATAAATAAAACCAATTTCCTTCAATCGTGCGGCGGCGGCCCGGTCGATCAGGCTGCCGTTCGTCGAAAGGACGGGCCGCAGGCCGCGGCCGACGGCATACCCGGCGAGTTCGAACAGGTCACGTCGCATCAGGGGCTCGCCTCCCGATAACAACAGCGCGGGAATCTTGAATCCGGCCAGATCGTCGATGAACCGGCGGGCCTCCTCCGTCGTCAACTCGCCTTCGTAGTCGCGGTTGCACGAATCGGTGTAACAGTGGACGCATTTGAAGTTGCACGTCCTCGTGCAGTTCCAGACGACCACGGGCCGCCGCCCGGCCGCCGAGGCGGACATCGCATGGCCCTTGAAATGATGGCCATGGGAGACGTTCGAAGGGCCGTCTTCTCCATACCGCAACGGATCCCCGGTCGTGGCCCGGCCGCCGTACAGCTTCGTGATGTTGATCATGCGCCCCTTCCCTTCTCTTGGATCGCCGAAAACAGCTCATCGAGTTTCGCAACGAGCCCCGGGATCGTGTGTTCGGCCGCCATGCCGATCAGCCTTACGCCGTGTTCCCGGCAGGTATCCGCCGTCACGGGACCGATCGCGACCCCCGGAATCGAAGCGGGTTCGATCCCGCTCCCGGAAAGGGCTTCGAGGAACCGCTCGACCGTCGAACTGCTGCTGAAGGTCACGGCATCGACCCGGCCGGCCCGGAATGCATCGAGAAGCGCCGCGGTGTCGGGATTTCCCGAGATCGTCCGGTAGAGGGGAATCACGTCGACCCCGTATCCGAGGTTCCGCAACGCATCCGGAAGCACCTCGCGCGCCTGTTCGGCCCGGAGAATCGCAACGTTGCCCGGGGTGCGCCCCTCGAACAGCGGCACGAGGGACTCGGCGACATACGTCTCGGGAATCGCATCCGGCACGATGCCGCGCCGCCGGAAGGCATCGGCCGTGGCGGGGCCGATACAGACGATCCGCTTGCCGGCGGTGAGGCGCAGATCAGCGCCTCGAGCGACGAGCCCCTCGACGAAGCCTTCGACCCCGTTCACCGAGGTGAAGACGAGATCGGCGTATTTCGCGTGATCCCGGATGAAGCCATCGAGTGCCGGATTCGGGGAAAGCGGCTCGATGCGGATCGCCGGCGTCTCGATTACCTCGGCGCCACGGGCACGCAGCTCTGCCGACAGATCCGAGGCCTGGGCGCGGGCGCGCGTCACGACGATCGTTTTTCCGAACAGGGGCCGTCGTTCAAACCAGGCGAGCCGCTCCCGGTAGGCCACGACGTCACCGACGACGATCAGGGCGGGCGGCTTCACGTCGGCCGCACGGGCCTTCGATTCTATATCTAAAAGAATACCCGTGACGGTCCGCTGGCGCGGGAACGTTGCGCGCTCGATCACGGCAACGGGGGTGTCGGGGGATTTCCCGGCTTCGACGAGGCGGCGCGAGATCGATCCGAGTGTTTTCACGCCCATCAGAAAGACGACCGTCCCGATCCCCGCGAGGGAGGTCCAGGGGATGTTCGATGCGTCCTTGCCGTCGGCTTCGTGGCCCGTCACGACCGCCACCGCCGGGGTGCAGGCGCGGTGGGTGATCGGAATGCCGGCGTAGGCCGGCCCGGCGATCGCCGAAGTGACGCCCGGCACGACCTCGTAAGGAATGCCGGCGTTTTTCAGTTCCTCCATCTCCTCGCCGCCCCGGCCGAACACGAGGGGATCCCCTCCCTTCAGCCGCACGACGAGGTTTCCGGCCTTCGCGCGCTCCACCAGAAGCCGGTTGATGCCGTCCTGCGAGAGCGTATGATCGCCGGAACGTTTGCCGACATCGACAAGCTCCGCGTCGGGGCGAGCCATTCCCAGGAATGCCGGCGCGCCAAGCTGGTCATGCACCACGACGTCGGCGGCGCGGACGAGTTCGAGGCCACGAACGGTGATCAGCCCCGGATCGCCCGGTCCCGCCCCCACGAGGAATACCTTGCCTGTTTTCATCATTCTATATTTCCATATATATCATATTCAAGAACAAGACAACGAACCACAGAGATACTCCGTTGAAATGCAATCGAATTTTTGCATTCCTTGAA
>DAOOQQ010000092.1:0-16052 GCA_035388825.1 Candidatus Ozemibacteraceae bacterium | reverse complement strand
GTGTTTGATCTGGTTGCGCGGGGGAAGCCTCCATTACCGGATATCGTCCACAAATGCTGGTTTTCTTAGCGGGTTTGTACGAACCTTTTTCATTCTAGGCGGAACCAGCCTCAAAGTCAACCGATCCGCCGGAAGGAGTGAGCCCAAACCACGGCCTGGAGCCAGGCGGGGCGCAATCGAGCCGCGGCTTCGGCGCAGGCATCGAGGGTTGCGCCGGTCGTCGCGACGTCGTCGATGATTGCCAGCCTTTTTCCAGCAAATGCTGCGGGAACCAGCCCCTCAGCAAGGGCGAAGGCTCCGACCGGGTTCGTGGCCCGCTCATCTTCGCCACACTCGGCCTGGGGCCGGGTCTGGCGGATGCGCACGATCGCCGGGGAAACGGGAGCGTCCCACGCAGCCCCGAGCAGGTCGGCAAGAAGTCGGGCCTGGTTGAAGCCCCGTGCCGCCTCGCGGGATGGGTGCAGAGGCACCGGGATGAGCACCTGGGGCCGCCGCTCACGGGGCAGTCCCGCTGCCACGCGGGTGATGGCGCCCGCCAGGTGTTCGAGAAGTCGGGTCGAGGGACGGTATTTCACGGCCTTGATCGCCTCGGACAGGGGCGGCTCGTAGGAGCCCATCGCGAGAATCGGACAGCGGCAGGCGACATCGGCAACCGGCTCGGGGACGTGAAGACGGCCTTGGATTGCCCGGTCGCACGCATCGCAGAGAACCCGCCCGAGCGGGGTCGGCTGGCGGCAGACGTGGCACGAGAACGGCATGACGCTTTCGATCGCCGCTTCCAGCCAGGTCGCGATTCTCTTCAGCATCATCCCTCCCCCAAAAGAAAATCACAGAGGGGGGGACCTCTGTGATCGTGTGACACGAAACACCCCGTTGCTACTCGGCAGCCTCGCGGTCGGCGGAGGTCTCGCGGGTGCGCTTGTAGACGCCGCGCGTGCTGGTTCCGAGGAACTCGGCGAACTGACGTACGTAGGGATCGCCGGCTTCGGGCATCGCGGCGAGCTTTTCCTTCGCCTGGGACACGTTCAGGTTCGAGCGGAAAAACATCTTGAACAGGTTGCGGATCGCTTCGATCGACTCGCGGGGAACGCCGTTGCGCTTGAGGCCAACCGAGTTGAGGCCGATGACGCGGGCCGGGTTGCCATCGATCTTGATGAAGGGCGGAACGTCTTTCACGATCTTGCTCATGCCGCCGATCATGACCAGCCCGCCGATCTTGCAGAACTGGTGAATGCCGGTGAAGCCGCCGAGGGTTGCCCGGTCGCCGACGTGGACGTGGCCGGCGAGCGTCACGCAGTTGGCGCAGGTGACGTAGCTGCCGACCCGGCAGTTGTGGGCAACGTGGACGTAGGCCATGAACAGGTTTTTGTCGCCGATGACGGTTTCGTTTCCGGCTCCTTCGGCCATGTGGATGGTGACGAATTCGCGGATATGGTTGCCGTTGCCGATCTTCACGAAGGATTTTTCACCGCCGAACTTTCTGTCCTGGGGGGGGCAGCCGATCGAAACGAACGGGGAAATCAGGTTCTCGCTGCCGATCGTGGTGTATCCCTCGATGTGGCAGTTCGCGCCGACGATCGTTTTCTCGCCGATCTCGACGTTCGGCCCGATGACCGTGTAAGGCCCCACCTCGACCGTCGGATGGAGTTTCGCCCCCGGTGCAATGATGGCGGTGGGATGAATGCTCATGGTGCGCTTCCCTTCTTCCGCTGGTGTGATGATCAGACGATCGTGAACATGAGTTCGCCGTCGGTGACGGTTTCGCCGTCGACTTTGGCTTCCACCTGCACTTTACCGGTAGAGCCACGAACTTTCAAGACCTTCACGTGCATTTCAAGCTTGTCCCCGGGTACGACCGGCTTCCGGAACCGTACCCCGTCGATACCGCAGAAAAACGGGATCTTGCCCTTGTGCTCGGGCTGCGAGAGGAAGAGAACGCCGGCAACCTGGGCCATGGCCTCGACGATTAGAACGCCGGGCATGACGGGCCGCTGCGGGAAATGGCCGTTGAAGAACTCTTCGTTCGCCGTGACGTTCTTGTAGCCGATCGCGGAGACTCCGGGCTCGATCGAGACCATGCGGTCGACGAGGAGGAACGGATAGCGGTGCGGCAGAATCTGCTTGATTTCTTCGATTTTCATCATGGAGCCGGGATTCCTTTCGTTCTGCTGATGATACATCTCGCACAGGCGGCGTGCCAGTCTGACGTTCCAGGCATGCCCGGTACGGCTGGCGATGATGTGTCCGCGCATCCGGCGGCCGGTGAGGGCCAGGTCGCCGATGAGATCGAGGATCTTGTGGAGGGCGAACTCTTCCGGGTCGCGCAGCCCATCGGGGTTCATGACCGACCCGTCACGCCGCACGACGACGGCGTTGTCGAGCGAGCCGCCGAGCGCAAGGCGTTTTTCCCTGAGCATGTCGAACTCCTCTTCGAAGCCGAAGGTGCGGGCACGGCCGATGCGCTCGAAAAAATTCTTCCCGTCGACGACGAGATGGACCCGCTGAGGCGGGATGATGTCGTCTTTATACGAGAGATGGAACGTGATCTCGAAGCGGTCGGAAGGGAGGTAGACGATGCTCTTGTCGCCTTCCGAGAGTTCGCAGAGCTCGCGGATGTCGCATACTTCGGCAGGGACGCCCTGGTCGACGACGCCGGCCTGACGGATCGCATCGGCAAACCGGAACGCGCTGCCGTCCATTGCCGGGGGCTCGGGGCCGTCGATTTCGACCACGAGATTGTCGATGCCCATGCCGTAGAGGGATGCCATGAGATGCTCGACGGTGTGGACCGTCGCATCGCCGCACCCGATCGTCGTTCCGCGCAGGACTTCCCGGACATTCCCGGCCCTGGCAGGGATCTCGGGAGAGCCCGGCAGGTCGACGCGCCGGAAGATCACGCCGGTCCCCGGGGGGGCGGGCAGAAGCGTCAGATGGGCCGGAGCGCCGGTGTGAAGGCCGATTCCCGAAAGAGAAACGGGTTTTCCGATGGTGTTCTGGGTCGGCTGCTGCGTCATGATGGCTCAGAAAGACTTGATGTACTGGATCTGGTAGATGGCCGTGTCGTTGCCGCCGTTCCCGTCGTCGCGGCGGGCGTATTCGAGGCTCACGCCGGGATAGGGACGCATTTTGAGGCCATAGGAGGTCAGGCCGTCGCACCGCTCGGCGGCAAGGATGACAAGCGGAAGGATCGTTTTCTCGGCGCCGATGAAGGATTTCTTCTCGGTGGTGACGGGATCCTTGATGATGCCGCCGTGAATCGACGCCGCAAACGATTCGAACGTTTTGGAACCGGCGAAGTAGAAGACCCGGGATCCGAGGGTCATGCCGGCATCGCCGACGCCCCAGACGATGTTCGGGAACAGCTTGTCCTCTTCGAGCACGGTCATCTTGAAGTTGAGCACCGTCTTTCCGGATTCGGCATCGTTCATGTGGCGGACACCGGACAGTTCGAGGAATTTGCCGAAGGGCTGGGCATACATGATCATGTTATGACCATCGTCGCTGGTGTAGGTGGTCATGCGGGTGAAATACGCCGTCGGCAGGGTGATGTTCGACGAGCCGAGATACCGGAGCCGGGAGGTCTGGGCGGCGGCGGCCGGGGTGACGGCCCCTGCCAGCAGGATTCCCGTGAGGGCGGTCAGAAGGGCAAGAGCGGTTCGTTTCATTGCGTTTCCTCGGCTGGTTCAACCCCGATCCGGACCTGGATCGCCCGGAGCGTCTTGAGCATCTCCGGCAAGCGGCGCAGGGCCGCCATGACCCGTTTCTCCTCGGTGTGCGGTTTGAGCGGGAAGCCGGACATCATGCTGCCCGGCGGCACATCCTGCGTGACGACGCCCCGGGCCGCGATCGTGCTGCCGCGGCCGATGGTGACGTGGCCGACAGTTCCGACCTGGCCGGCGAGGGTAACACGATCTTCGAGAATGGTGCTGCCGGAAACGCCGACCTGAGCCACGATAATGCACTGCTTTCCCACCACGACGTTGTGCGCGAGGTGAACGAGGTTGTCGATTTTGGTGCCGTCTCCGACCCGAGTCGCGCCCATGGTGGCACGGTCGATCGTGACATTGGCCCCTATCTCAACATCGGCACCGATGTCGACGATGCCTACCTGTGGAATTTTCGCATGGCCCTCGGCCGTCGTCAGGAAGCCGAATCCATCGCTTCCAAGAACGGCCCCGGCATGGATGATGCAGCGCGGCCCGATCCGGCAGCGGTCGAGCAGCTTTGCACCGGCATGCAGCCGGGTTTCAGGACCGACAACAGCCGAACGGCCAACGTAGGCATGGGCACCGATCCAGGCTCCGGCTCCGATCACGGCATGGGCTTCGACGACGGCCATCGGCCCGATGATTGCGGTCAGATCGACATCGGCGGACTCGTCGACGAACGCGGTGGGGTGAATCCCCGGGGCGGGGCGGTTTTCGGGATGGAAATACCGGAGTGCCGCGAGGAAGCCCTGGTAGGGGTTCGTGAACCGGATCGAAGGGATCGGGAGCGGGCCGGACTTCTCCGGGGCGATGACGGCGACCGCCTGGGATGTCTTCAGCTGATCGAGATGTTTCGCGTACTGCTTCGCGTCGGAAAGGAAGGTGATATCGCCAGGCGCTGCGTCGGCGAGCGCGGCGATGCCCGAGATGAGCGGTCCCGGGCCCTCCCCGTCGAGGCGGCCGCCCAGAATGCGGGCAAGCTCGGCGAGAGGGACGGGCACGGGGGAGGCGGGATTGTGGCTCATGCCGTCATCATTCCTCACGATTCGCGTCTCGTGCAAAAGCGCCCGCGCCAATGATGCGGCGCGGGCGCCCAGCGGGCAGGGTCATTTCCCCTTCTTGGCGGCCGGGGCCGCGGCGGGAGCGGCAGCCGGAGCGGCGCCGTTCAGAGCTGACAGCACGTCGTCCGTGATGTCGAGGCCGCCGAAGTAGCAGAACCGCTTTTCGAACACGGCTTCGAGGTTCTTCGACTTGGCGATGCGGGCGATGACGTTGTCGACCTTCTCGTCGAGGGCCTTGGAGAGACCGCCCATTTTCTCTTCTTCCAGCTCGTACAGGCGCTTCTGGGACTCCTCGAAGAACTTCTGCAGCTCGGAGTTCGCGTTGGCGAGGGCTTCACGCTGGGCGCGGAGCTGGGGCTCGAGGGCCTTGGCTTCGTTTTCCTTCTTGCCGTCGCGCAACTCCTGCATTTTCTTGGCGATTTCGACATACTTCGCATCGAGATCCGAAACCTGCTTCTTGCGGGTGTCGAGATCTTTCTGGAGCTTGGTCTTTTCGCTTTCGAGGTAACTCTTGGTTTTCTGGGTCTCGGAGTATTTGGCGAACAGCTTGCCGGCGTCGACGTAGCCGAACGAAAAAGCTGCAGCCGCCGAAGGCAGAGCCAGAAGACCAGCCATCAGACCCAGGTGCAACAATACTTTCTTCATGAAAAACAGATCTCCTTGTGTATGTTGAGTTGAACTCTGAAGTGTCAGAATGAACTGCCGAAATTGAAATACGTGCGGCCGTCGCCGCGGTCGCTCGCCTTGCCGTGATCGATCGCGACGGGGCCGAGCGGTGTCTGGAGCCGGATACCGAAGCCGAAGCCGCTCTTCGCATCGAAATCCTTGGAGAGCTGATTATAATCGAGACCCCAGGCGCTTCCCACGTCGTAGAAGCCGACCAGATCGAAGTTCTTCGCGATGTTCTGCCGGATCTCGAAGTTCCCGTAGAGCAGCTTGGTGCCGAGGAACTCGCGTTCGCGATACCCGCGCACCGTGTCGCTGCCGCCGACCGAGAACATGTCATAGACGGGAACGAACCCGTCCCCGATCGAGGCGCGGCCGCCGACGCCCTGGATGGCGAAAACGGTTTTCTTGTTCTTCGACACGGGGAAGTAGCGGCGAAGCGAGAGGACGTATTTCGTGTACTGGTTCGCGCCGCGCAGCAGGCCGCCGGTCGTCTCGACCCAGAAGGTGTCGTGCATGCCGCCCGAGGGACGGAACCGGTTGTCGCGGGTATCCTTGTCGAGGATCGCGCCGAAGCTCTGGATGCGGCCATTCACGACGCCGAGCGGGGCCGAGGCGAGGGTTTCGTCGGTCGGGTTCAGGTTGATATCCTCGTCGCGGAACCGGAACGAAAGATCGACGTCGCGCCGGAGACGGCGGCCGAGGGTGATGTTTCCGCCCTTGCGCTCTTCGTCGTATTCCGTGAGGGTATTGCCGAGGCTGTACAGGTTGCGGGTATATTTGGTGTTATACAGATCGACGCCGAAGCTCCTGGGCTTGTCGTTCAGCCACGGATCGAAGTATCCGACCTCGAACGTCTGGACGCCGCCGAACTCGGTCTTCCCGTAGATGCGCTTGCCTTCGCCCTTGAAGTTGTTCTGGGAAAGGTTCGCGAAGCCGACGAGGCCGTTGAGCGAGCTGTAGCCGCCGCCGACGCCGGCCCGGCCGGTCTTCTGCTCGACGACCTGGATCACGAGCACGACTTCCTCGGGGGTCTTGCCGGGCAGATGGTCGCGCTTCACTTCCTCGAAGAAGCCGAGGTTGTAGATGCGCTGCAGGTCACGAACGATCTTGTTGTTGTCGTAGATCTCGCCGGGTTTCACGGTCAGTTCGCGGCGAACGACCTTTTCCTTGGTTTTCTTGAGGCCTTCGATGCGCACTTCGGTCAGCATGCTCTCGGTGACCTCGACGAAGATCTTCGATCCTTTCTCTTTCACGTAGGCGTCGGTCACCTTCGAGAAGAGATATCCTTCACGGGCAAGCAGCTCGTTGATGTTCTGAATATCCTGGGTGAGCAGCTTCGAGTTGAAAACCGTGCCGATCTTGCTTTCCATGGCCTTCTCGATCTTCTCGTGCGAGACCTTGGTGCAGCCCTTCACCTCGATGCTGTCGATGATCGCGTTTTCTTCGACCTTGAACACGAGCAGCTTTCCCTTGGCGTCGGAGCGGATATCGGCGCCGACATAGGAAAAATACCCCATCTCGCCAAGCCGGGCGATTTCGGCCTGGATGGCTTCCTGCTCGAGCCGGTCGCCGACCTTCATCTTCAGATTCATCAGAATCGTCGACTCGGGGATCATCTTGTTGCCCTCGGCCTTGAACCCGACGACCAGGTTGCTTTCGAAGCCGAAAACCATGCCGGCGATCAGGAACAGGCCGAAGAGAGAGCCTGTCAGAAATTTGGAAATAGTCGTGCGACGCGGGCTCATAGCGCTCCTTACAAAGGAAAGTCTTATCTGAGTATGGGCATGATACGCACCGGCTCCCCGAATGTCAAGGAACCGGCTCAGGAAGCCGTTTTGCCGGAACCGACGCGGTGTTCTTGTCAGGATCAGCCGCATGATTTATGCTATCGCCCGGAGCTGCGAGGCACGTCGTGCATCGTGCGAACCGGCAACCGGAGGAGGAACATCCGTGGCGAAATGTCCAGAGTGCAACCGAGAACTGCCCCTGAGCGGGAAATGCCCGTTCTGCCGTCGTGAAGGTGCCCCGGGGGCGTTCTCCCTGAAAGGCCTTCTGAAACGCCCGGATCAGACCGCTGCGGAGCCTCCTGCGCCGCAACAGCCTCCTTCGGAGCCGCCGATCGCGACCGCGCCTCCCGAGGCGCCGGCCGTCCCGATCACCCCTGTCGAAGCCCCTCTCGAACCCCCGCCGCCCCCCGCCGCTTCCATCGAGCCGCCGCCCCAGCTTCCTCCGGCTCCCCAGGCGACGGGCGGCTCGGTTCTCGCCGGCCTGAGAGCCAGAGCCGGCATGGGCGCCCCGGCATTTCCCGCCGAGCCCCCGGCATTTCCGGCCACGCCACCGGCGCCTGCGACGGATGACCCGGCGGCACCGACCGTTCCCAACGCCCAGTTGCGCGATTCCCAGGCATTCCTGCTGCAAAAAAAAGGGATTGCCACCCCTCAGGCCGCTCCTGAAGCCGAAAAGACACACATCGACACCGGCGTTTTCTCCTCGAAGATCACCGGCCTCGGCGACGAGGAGATGGAGTGTGCGGTGCTGGCCGGCCTGCTGAACGATAGCTACATCCTCGATGCCGCGACCTCGAAGGGGCTGATCGCCGACCTGTTCTCGACGACCTACTCCCGCTCGCTGTGCAAGGCGATCCTGGCCCTGCGCGAAGAGAACCGCGCCGGCTCGCTCATCGACAAGATCGTCATCAAGAACAAGCTGAAGCATCAGGGGCTGTTCGATCTGCCGATGCAGAACTACCTGAACCGGGTCATCGCCCAGCCCTCCCCCACCCTCGACCAGGTGCTGCACTACCTCGAGCTGATGAAGGAGCAGGCGCTCAAACGCAAGCTCAAGGAAATCGCCACGAACATTTCCGAGTTCATCGACAACCCCGACCCTAATAAACCTATCGCTATAGAACATTTCACCACCTCGGTCATCGAGGATATCCGGAACGTCCAGAAAGCGAAGGCGACGAAGCGCATCAACCTGGTGAAAGAGGAGATGCGCGAGATCATCAAGGATATCGACGACCGCGAGACCCGGGGCGAAATCGAGATCATCGGCTACTCGTTCGAGCCGTTCCATTACCTGAACGTCGCGATCTCGGGCTTCCGCAAGGGGTTCATGTATGCGATCGCCGGCGCCCCCCGCCGCGGCAAGACGACGTTCACGCTGGAGCTGGCCACCTCGGTCGCGACGAACTGCAAGATCCCGGTGCTTTTCTTCACCTACGAGCAGACGAAGCGCAACCTCACCTACCGTCTGCTGGCGAAGGAAAGCCGGCTGAACCCCGACTCGCTGCAGCGCAAGAAGGTGCGCTCCGACATGATCATGGACGCGAAGTTCATGGGCGGCTGGCGGCGGATGCAGTCATATATGGATTACTTTTATATCGTCGAGGCGACGAAGGCCGACACGATCGACCGGATCCGCACCTACGCCTACAACGTCATGCAGGACTTCAACACGCACGACCTGATGATCTTCGTGGATTACATCCAGAAGATGCCGCTCTCGCGCGCCTACATGGACGAGAAGTTCAAGGTCGAGGAGATCTCGACCGAGCTGAAGGCCCTTTCCATCGAGCTGAACAACCCGATCATGACGATCAGCTCGCTGTCGAAGGAAGGCTGCATGATCGACGCCACGGAAAGTGCCGAACGGCCCACGATGTATCACTGCAAGGGCTCGGGCGATCTCGAGTATGACCTCGACTGCGCGATGATCCAGGCGAAGGACTGGGGCGACACGAAGGAGCTGCACAACCAGTTGATCCACAAGGCCGAGGAGATGGGGAAAGACCCGACCCGCGTCCCCAAGGTCGACGTCGTCAACCTGTATCTCGACAAGAACCGCGACGCCCCGGAGGGCATCTATTCCACCCTTCAGTATTTGTTCTTCATCGAGGACAACAAGTTCATCGAGCTCGGCCCGAAATACGACGACGACCGGTTCCGATTCAGCAAGATCGAGTCGCTCGTGAACGACCTGATCGAGAAGAACTACATCATCTTCTTCGACAAGGAACGTGACAACGCCCTGCAGAAGGGGCGCGTCCAGATCAAGCTGAAAAATATTTGACAGTATATTCTCTGCCGTCCGCAGGAGGCCCCGTGTCACCGACTTTCATCCGCAACACGTTCCGGTTCCTCTGTTCCGTTCTGGCTCTCGCGGCCGTATCCGGCCTGATGGGAGGCTGCTCGGCCGGCAAGTCGGGCATGATGCAGATCACGCCCCAGCAGTATTTCTACTCGGCCAAGGAGAAGCTCGAGACGATCGACGAGCGGGCTTACGACGTGCGCGATCTCGACGAGATCATCCGGGTGCTCCAGAGCGCCGAGAAGGATGCGAAGTCGGGCGAGATCATCGACAAGTCCCGGCTGTATCTGACGCTCGCGCTGACCCTGAAGGCGCGGAAGCAGTATCAGACGAACATCCTGAAGGGTCAGTATCTGGCAAACCGGCCGGAACCGTTCTACGTGCTGGATGTGAAATCCGTCCAGGAGACGCTGCGCGAAGCGAAGAAGTGGCTGCGCAGTTGCGAGGCGGGTTGGAAAAGCCAGTCTCTCGAGGCGGATCTCCAGTTCGTGAAGGGCTACTACTACATGCACAAGATGCTGACCCAGAAAGGCAGCGAGCACCGCGAAAGTCTCTGGACCGCCGCGATGGCGTTCCGACGCTGCCTGGGCATGGCCCCCGATTACAAGAGCGACTTCAGGCTGTTCGGGAAGGAACTGACCCCGCGCGAGGTGCGGCTGAAGCTGATCGAATGCCTCGCCACGGGCGGCGAGGTCGCCGAAGCCTACGGGCTCGTTTCGGAATACACGTTCACCCCGATGCCGGCCATGACCCCGCTCGCGGCCCGAGCCGACTACCCCTGGATGCACATGAAGGGGCTGGTTCTGGCGATGATGGGCCGCCAGGAAGAGGCGGCGGAACTGCTGAAACGGTTCAAGATCGTCCCCCCGCAGGATTATCCGGCCGTCGAGGAGGCGCTCTGGGTTCTCGAGGGCGTCTACGACCGCCTTGCCGAGGAATCCGGCGACGCATCGTGGGGCATGGAGGCACGCATCGTGGCTTCGATGCTCAAGCAGCTGAAAGGACCGTATTCGAAGGAGAAATACACGACGGCGGCGAATCTCTTTCCCCGCTGGATGCCCGGCGACCAGACCTTTTTCGAGGCCCTGACCTGGTTCTACCGGGGCGACTTTGACAAGGCCCGGGACACGCTTGCGCCGATTGCCCGGGGCGGCATGATGTCCCGGCAGAACCGGCTCGCGTCCCGCGTCCTGGCTCTCGAGACTGAGCTGTATGCCGGTCGGCGCGTTGCCGACGAACTGCTCGAGGAGCTGCTCGGCCTCTCGATCGACCGCCAGCTCTCGCCAATGCTCCGGGAGCGGCTCGGCTTCCTGCTCGCCCGCTACGTGATGGGCGAGGCCTCCGAGTTCAAGCAGGGCAAGCTCGAGGGGGAAAGCCAGACGTTCGTGAAGGCGATCACGGGCAGTCCGTGGGCCCTGACGCTGAAATACCGGCGCGGCGACTGGCTGCGCCCCGACCAGGCCCCGGCAGACGAGCCTCAGGAGACGCCGAAAGCCGCCGCCACGACGGGGAAGAAACCGTTGCCCGTGCGCGGCAAACGACCGCCTTCCGAGTCCGAGCGGATGTTCAACGCCTTCCCGGCGCGCGAATCGACGCGCGAGCCGCGGCGGCGGGATTTCGCCACCCTCCAGGCCGAGATCTGGGCCAATCGCCCCGAGGACTGGATCACCAGCGCGAACCTGAACCTCATCGCCCTGCCCCAGATGACCCTTCTCGGCAAGGGCCGCATCGTCGGCCGCGAGGAGGAAGGCAAGGGCTGGTTTTTCAAGGGTGAGGACATCGACGAACTCCGACGGGGCGGCCGGTATCTGGCCATCTTCGAGTTCGCGAACTCGGACAGCGAGAAATCCCTCCAGGGCATCCTGTTTGAGCCGTGACGGGCGGGTTTGAACCCGCCCCGACGGACCGCAGGGCGTCGCTCCGCGATGCCGATGCGGCGATTACTGAGTGGCCTGCAGAAGCCAGTTGACACGGCGCGGCGTGATCATCATGAAAAAGTTCTTCACGCGCGGATCGGTCGGGTCGTTCAGGATCTTCTGCTTTTCGGCTTCGCTCAGCAACGCAAACTTGTCGGTATACAGAATCGTCATCGACACCTTGAACCAGACCTTCGAGTTCAGCGCGAGTTCGGACTCGACGAACGAGTCGGAGTTGCGATAGCTGTTGTCGAACTCGAACTTCAGGATCTGCCCGTCGTCGAACATGAACGGCCGCATGTCGGCCGGATCCGGATCCGGTTCACGGATGTTGCCCTTCTTGCCGCGGAACAGCCGTCGCGTCGCCTTGTCGAAGTGGTAGACGATCGTCTCGGTCTTCGAGAGCGGGATGTTCATGATGTTCGCGTTGTCCAGCAGCGAGGCTTCGGGCTTGTCGATCGCGTTGCGCAGCTCGTTGCGGATACCGGACATGATGATGCGGGTCGTCTGCAGGATATCGAGCTTGTTCCGGGCATGCGTGAACGACTTCTGGACGTTCCGCAGGATCTGGTACAGGGTCCCGCTCAGAAGCAGGATCATCGCCATCACGACCAGCAGCTCGATCATCGTCATGGCGTTCCGGCGGCGCCGGGCAGGAACGATATAAGAGTTACTCATATATTTCATATTCAATAGTAATTGAATCGGGGATCCGTCAGGATGGTGACGAACCGGAGAACGGGAATATCGGTGAAGGTGCGGTTGTTCGCCGAGACGCTCACGATGACCCGCAGGAGATGGACCGGTTTGGCCCCCTTCGGAAGGGGCAGCAGGGGCTGGAGATTGCAGGCGAAATCGACGTTGAATCCATTCTTGGCGGCATTTTCCCGGAGCTCGACGAAATCCTTCTCCATGTTGAGCTTCTGGGCGCGGGCATAGCCGAGCGTGCGGGCGAGTTCGATGGCGGAGGCCCCGTAGAGGGTCGCGATGACGCGGGTGTCGGCGCGGACGATGCGCCGCTGGCCAGACTTCATCAGCGAGTAGATCGGCAGGATCCCGGCCGAGAGCAGCATGACGACGACCAGGATCTCGATGAGGGAAAAGGCGGCACGCCGGCGTCGCGAATCAGTCATGTTCGTATTTCCACTCGAATTTCCCGACGCCGCCCGTGACGATCTTGGCGACGTACATCTCGTCCATGATCGTCGGCTTGTCCTTGCGCCAGATGGTGTTCAGGGGATTGTATTCGATCACGTTCTGCCCCGGGGTCTGGAACGAGTCCTTGATGTTCAGGCTCGGCACCACGAGCTGGCCCCGGATGCGGACGTTCTTCGACCCTTTCACGATGATGGGCTGGTTCACCGAGATGAGATTCGCCTCGATATAGCAGGGATCGGCATCGGCCGTCGAAGTGTCGATCTCGATCTGCGGGGCGATGATCGTCAGCATGTCGCGTTCGGGATTCGAGTCCCGGCCGGCGGCCGCTTCCCCGGCGGCGGCCGGGAAGAGGTCGCCCTGGATGGAAACGGCACCGCCACCCATCATCGGGCTCGAGTAGATGACGCCGTGGCCGCGGTACCGGAGCCGGTTGAGCCGGAGCGTCTCGGCATCGTTGAGGGCGATAATGCCGTTCAACTCGATGACCTGTCCCTTCGTGCCGGAAAGATAGTTCCCGACATCGTTGATGTACTTGAAATGGAACCGGTCGTAGACGCTGCCGCCGATCGAAATGGTGGTGCGGCCCCGGAAGAAATCCTCGGTGCTGCGCGGGATGAAGTAGAAGTCCATCAGGTAGGCATCGCCCATGTCGGGCAGGGCATGCCAGAGGTCCCCTTCGTAGAATTCGCGCACCGGGGACTGGGTCACGACGCTGCCAAGCTGCGACGGCATGCCCGGGTACGGCTCGTTGGCGAGGAAGGGGGTCAGATGATCTTTCAGGGGGCCGGCATACTGCTCCTGCTTCCCCGCGACGCGCTGGATGAGATTGCCCAGACCGGCATTGTAAGGCTCGACGCCGGCGTCGCTCATGAATTTCTGGTATTTCTTCATCTCGGTCAGACCGTCCGGCATGTCCTGCCAGTTGTCGAAAAGCGCCTGGACATGATCCTTCGGGACGCCGAAGAGGGTGAACAGGTTCTGGGCCTGGGTTGCCGTCAGATTCGTGCCCGGCTTGATATCCGTCGGAATCGGGATCGGCGGAGCCGACCCGTCGGAGGAAGCGTCGATATTGACGAACGGCAGTTCGAGCCGTTTGCCGTTCTTGGTCATGATCGAGACGATCCGGTAGTACATCCGCCACACCTGGCCGTAAATCAGGGTCGGGGAGATGTTCTTCGTGTTGATGCGGCCGTCTTTCGGGGAGGAGGGCTTGCCCTCGAGTTCGGCCGTGCCGAACAGATCGAGACCGCTGTTGGCCGGCTCGGGATACAGCCGCTCGATCAGCAGCCGCTCATTGCCGGAAGCCCGAGCAAGACGCTGGTTCCGATAGTTGTTGAACGAGATCATCGCATTGCCGAACGTCGGTTCGCCAAGGGTCTCCTTTGTGTCGGTCAAGATCTTGTCGGCACCAACGTTGATCAGGCGGATTTTCGTATCGTTTTTCCAGCCGCCGAAGCCGAGAAAACCGTCTTTGGTCTTGTCCTGTCCCTGGAGTTGCATGAATTTGTCGGCGTAGTCCTTCAGGCCGATCCAGGAGCCGCCTTCCGTCGCGGGAACCATGTCGAACTTGAGGAAGAGGTTCTCCTGCGCGTTGAGGGGCCGGCGCGAGTTCCCGCCATCCGAGGTGATCTCGGTGAGCAGCTTGGTGCCGTTCGTGGACTGGAGGATGATCGAGGGGGGCATGTTGGCCTCGGGGTCCTGGCCCATGTAGACCCGGCCCGGGGGCACCTGCGCGTTGTTGCCCGTCAGCGAGAGCGCGTTTTCCCAGTAGGCGACGTTGTCGAGGGCATCGAACTTTTCCTGGCCGGGAATCGACCGCCAGCCGTGGTCGAGCCGCAGATTCTTCGTCTGCGCGCCGATGTCGGAAGACGAGTAGTTGAAGTGCGAGTTCCCGAACACCGTTCCGTCCTTCACATAGAGGGTGAAATAGTTGAACGGCGGAACGAATGTCTTCACGACACGGATCAGGAAGCTGAGCGATACTTTCGCCGTCTGGCCGCGGTATGTCACGCTGGCGTTCACCGTGAGTTCGCCCTGCTTTTCCTTGAAATCTTTTTTGATATTATACAGAGTTTTATTCCCGGACTTCGCCTCGACGCCGTTGATGTGTTTGAGGACGATGACGGCATCGATCACGAAGCCCCGGTCGACCGAGATGCCGAACACCTGCTTCGCGGTCTCACGGGTGTAGCTGGTCAGCCGGGCCACCTGGGGCGCGTCGAGCGGAATCTTCTCCTCGACCTTGGTGTTGTTGGCGCGCAGCACCTTGTAGAGCTGGTTGTTGGCGTCATCGTGGTTGAGCGAGTTTTTCAGCCGCGCGACGAACTCCTCGACGGCCGACTCGGCGAGGTTGAACGCCACCTCGGATTCATAGGAGACGGCCGAGGAGAAATCCTCGGAGCCGGTGAAGTAGGTGATCGAGAAGCCGAGAATGAACAGCACCGTGAGGGCCGTCAGGGCCATCAGGAACACCGAGCCGCGCCGCCGTTCAGTTTGCGCCATACTTCTTGCCCGCCTCGTCGACACTCATTTTGATCAGCTCGGCATTGGCTTTGCCGTCTTCGTAGGCTTCGCGGAACCGGGGATCCTTCTGGAGGGTCTCCATGCTTTTGAGCATCTGGTTCATCGCTTCCTTGCGCCGTCCGGCATCGTTCATGCGATGATAGATCATCGCTTTCAGGTAACTGGTGCGCATGGTGACGTTCGGGTCCGCCGCGTTTTCCGCCTGGATGCGCTCGGCAACCCGCAGAGCACCCTCGAAGTTGCTTCCCCGGAGCATGCCTGAAACCCGCTCGAGTTCGGCGTTGATCTTCTCCTCCCGGAGACGGGCCGTTCTCTCGGATGCGGGTTCCGCAGAAGAAAAGCGTTCAGGGGCCGTTCCGGCCGGGGACCGCTGCGAGGGTTTCCGGACCTGGCCCGCGTCCGGGGTTGTGGCGGTTTCGGACGCGGCCTTGGGCGCGGGAGACGTGCGACATCCGGCCGTGCCCGAGAGAAGGCACAGCCAGACACATCCCAGGGCTGCCAGAGCCAGGGACGGCACGGCAGCGAGTCGTGACGGAACGCGCATGTATCTTCCGAATGTACCCCAAGAAGTCTGCGAAGTCAATGCAGTCAGCCTTGACAAGGCTTCTCCCCTCTGGATATCATTCCCGCCATGAATACGCTTTCCATGCTTCGGGCTCTTGCCCGTCCGTTCCGTCACACCACCGTTGCGGTTGTCGCCGTCGCCCTGCTCGTGACCGGCATCGCCCTTCCCGTGTCCGCCAAGGACAAGAAGCAGAACGACGCAGGTCAGCCCGATTCGCGTCGGTTCTTCTCGTTCGACGACGCCCCCTACTACACCTCGCCCGACAAGCGCGTCGGCGTGAAACTTCTCGTCGATTCGGCGAAAGTCGGCCCCACCCTGGCCGCACTCCAGCACCTGACCATGCTGCCGACGGCCCACATCA
>DAOOQQ010000091.1:0-16657 GCA_035388825.1 Candidatus Ozemibacteraceae bacterium | reverse complement strand
AAATCGTCGAAGCCGGGCGTGTCGAGCAGGTTGATCTTGACATCCTTCCACTCGAGGCAGGCCAGGGACGTGCCCACCGTGGTCTTGCGCTTCAGCTCTTCGGGATCGTAGTTCATCACGGACGAACCGTCGTCGACCTTGCCGATGCGCGAATTGGCGCCGGTGTGGAACAGCAGCGCTTCGGTCAGCGAGGTCTTGCCGGCTCCGCCGTGGGAGACGAGCCCGATATTGCGGATCTTGTCGGTGGTATACAGCTTCATTGAGTTCTCTCCTCGGAACAGTTTCGCCCGGAATGCCAAGAAGGGCGAGTATTTCAGGTATGTATACAGGAAACCCGGTACAATTGCAACGTCAGAACCAGCCGAATCGTTCCCCCACCCAGGAGAGGATCAGAGATCCGATCAGCGCGGGACCCGACCAGTGCAGGAACGCGGCGACCGGCGGTGTCAGCCCCGCCGGGCCTTTCCGCAGCAGCCAGGCGCGCAGCGGAATCTGGGCGGCGACGACGAGGAACAGCAGGATGCCCAGCCGGTGGAACGCCGCCGCCTCGCCGATCCGTCCGTGCGCGAATGCCGTGAAACTGCGTACCAGGCCGCAGCCCGGACATTTCGCCTGGAACAGGAGCTGGTGGGGGCACAGCGCCGGAATTTCCCGGCCGAGCAGGGAAACGAGCTCGCCGCCCGGAGGCGCCGGCGTCAGGATCAGGGCGGCAAGGACGATCAGAACCGCGACGACGAGCTGGTGCCGCTGATACGCGTGAAACCGCGCTTCCGCCGTGACCGGATCGGACCGCATCGCGTTCCGGTCAGTGCTTCCCGCCGAGCGCCTGGATGACGCCGTTGATGCCGATGGATATGATGGAATACAATATCAGCCGCTGTCCTTTGGGGTTTCCCTGGGCGACGTAGACGAGTCCCTGGATCAACGCGATGATCGGACAGCAGACGACGCCGATCCAGTCGGTGGTCGAAAGGGCGACTTCGTCGATACCGGCGGCGGTCTTCCCGAGACCTCCGAGCGTGGCTCGATCCTCGTCGCTCTGATACTCGTTGCAATGCTTGCATTTGCGCGCCCCGCGCGCGATCGGTTCCTTGCACCAGCGGCAGGGGACCGTTCCGCCCGGAGGCGGAGGGGCGGCCGGACCACCGGCCATCGATCCCGCCGGGAATCCCGAACCTCCGGCGGTCGCATGGCCGGGCCGGGATGCGGCGCAGGAGGGCGAGGTGCAGCCGCCCGAGCGGGTCCAGCAGGTGTCGTGGTTGACCGAGCGGCAGGCGGGGCAGTTGTGGATCTGCTCGCCGAGGGCGATCGGCTTTCCGCAGACCCCGCACGACTTGCCCAGAACCTTCTTGTTCGCCTTCATCACCTCGGGAAGAACGTCGTCGCCGGCCGCTGGGGGCGGAGGCGGCGGGGGATGGGCGGGATCGCTCATCCCGGAAGACGAAAACGACGGCGTCGCATCGCGCGGGGGCGGCGGCGGGGCTAACGTCGCGGGCCTGGCCGGGGGCGGCCCGGCGGGGCGCGGGGTCGCGGTGACCGTCACCATGCGCTTGCACTGGGGACAGGGAATGAACGGGCGGTTATACCCGTCGGGAATCTCGATCTGTGTCTTGCAGTAGTTACAGCTTGCGTTACCAGCCATATCCTCTCCGCCTCGAACGATTCTGTCCCAGCCTACTGCCGGGGATCAGGAAAATCAAGAAATGCATTTGCTGCATCGGTACTCACCCGTGGCCGGGAGCTGCCGGATGTGATCCAGGCAGGTGGGCTTGCCGCAGGCGGCGCAGGCGACGCTGCAGTCGTTGCAGGCGGGGGCGCCGCACACGTGGCAGTTCGCCGTGTGCGCCGGGCACAGGTCCGCCTGGCAGGAGCGGCACTTGAAGTGACAATGCGCGCAGACGATCTGGCCGCAAGCCGAACAGGTGCTGGTCAGGCACTTGAGACACAACTGCCGGCCGCAGGCCGCGCACGACAGGGCGCAGCTGGAACACACCGGGTGCTTCGACGAGCAGACGATGATGTCCGAACCCTGCACGCGGGTGCCGCAGTTGGCACAGGCCATCGAGCTTCCCTCCCCGATCGCGCCCGCCTGCTGCTCCGAGAGGATCGTCTCCCCGGCTTCGTAATACGCCGAGAAATCCATCTTGTCGATCGGAAACCGCGACCGGTTCTTGTCGGCCCATTTCGCGGCCTCTCCGTTCAGCGGACTCTTCAGATTGTAGCTCTGATACGACAGCATCTCCCCGATCCGCACGATCAGGTGCGACAGCGACTCGCCCGCCGCCCAGTGATCCCCGATGCAGATCGCGTGCGGGGCGATGTTCGGATGGAACACCGGCGTGAGCATCCGGCACTGGGGGGGCTGCCGCGGATAAGATCGCGTAAGGTATATTTCGGCCAGGTGGCTGTTCTTGACGGCGACCTGGCCGTCGGGTTTCATCACGAGACTGTTGACCAGAAATTCGATCTGGTATTTTTCGGGCGGATTGCCGGTGACGGCCTTGATGAGGATGCGGCCGCCCGCCTTGAACGTCTCGACGATCTTTTCGTAATCCGCCTGGAGTCGCTTCAGTCTGATGCTCATCCGTCGCTGCCCTTTTCCGCCGGCTGGATGCCGGGCAATGTGAGAATCTTCGCCCATTCGGGTTCGAGCACCCGGAAAAACTCGTCGATCGCGAGCGAGAAGTTCAGCCCCTCCGACACGGTTTTCGCGTAGATCCAGGTGTTGACGCCGATCAGATACCCCTCGGGATCATACAGCCCGCCGCCCGAATTGCCGTGGTTGAGCGGGGTCTGCATCTGAATGACGGTCAGATCCCGGGAGCCATACCGGTTCGTCCGCAACGCCGAGATGACCCCTTCCGTGTAGGTCCAGTTCAGGCCCATCGGGTTGCCGATCGCGAACACCCGCTGGCCCATCGAGAGCTGACGGTTCGGCTGATACTTGATGACGGGCGAGAAGCCCGGTGGGGTCGCGACCCGGAGGATGGCCAGGTCGATGCCGTCCGGGGCAAGCCACACGGGGGTTGCCCGCGCCGACTCGCCGGAAAAGAAGGTGACCTCGACATCCCGCGCCTTGCGCTCGAGTGCCGCGAGGGTGTCGACCTCCTCCCCGAGGGACAACACATGGGCATTCGTCAGGATATAGGTGAACGCGTCGCGGTTGCAGAGCGCGATGCCGGAGCCGGTTCCCTCTGAGAATCCCGAGCCGGAGCGGATGTGCACGTTCGCCATCAGCGACGCTCGGATACGGGGTTCCGCGGCCCGGATCGTATCCGAAACCTTGCCCATATCGAACTTCACCCCGCCCATGGGCCGCTCGCTTCCGCTCCACAGCGGGATGAACGTCAGGGCCAGCGCCGCGATGCCGCCACCCATGCCGGCGAAGGCGAACAGGTTCCCCTTCAGGTCGCGATTCTGCTGGATCATGGCCAGGGAGAGCGCTCCCACGACGACCGAAAGCAGGCTGCCGGTGAGGGAAAACAGGAAGAACACCGTCGTGCCGCCTCCGCCCGAGGGGCCGCTGCCGGTGGAGAAGTTCCAGAGACTGAACCCGAGCGCACCCGTTCCCAGGATCAGGGCGATGACGGCCATGACCGACCAGCGGGTTTCCCGCTTCGCCAGCTCCTCGGCCAGGGCGGCCGAACCATGGCGGGCACCGGGCGGAAGCTGCCGAACGCCGGAAAGATCGCCCTTCGTGATCACGATGTCGGCCGGCCCGCTTTCCATCGCGGCTGCCCGGTCCGGCCGGCAGTGATACCCTCCGCAGCCGTCCGCATTCCAGCAGGACGTGTGGTTCAGGGAGCCGCAACGGCCGCAGATCATGCCTTCCTCGCCCTCGCGGATCGTCTTGCCGCAGGTGGGGCAGAGCGCCCCGGCGCGGAGGGCGTCGACGACGACGGGTTCGGCTCTTGACGGTGTATTCATCAAAATAGAGCTGAGTAGATGCCGAAGAACAGGGCGAGCACGCCCCAGAGAACGGAAACGCCCAACCCCGCGTAGAACAGGATGCGGAGGGGCGGCGGAAGCCGCTTCACGTCGAACAGCCAGCTTTCCGTGAACATCGCAACCAGGTTGGCGGGCAGGGAAAAGATGAAGAGGCAGCCGAGGGCGCTCGCGACGAACTGGGCGATCACCAGATTGCGCATCCGCACCAGATCCGCCCCGTCATACTCGCGCGCGGTCCACTCCGCAGAGGTCATGGGCCGCTCGGTCGGAAAGACGGCCTTGCAGTATTTGCAGATCAGCGCGTTCGCAAGAATGCTCGATTGGCAGGCAGGGCACTTTTTTTCCGCCGTCCAGCCCGGGGTGAACGCGTCCTCGGCGACCGCCTCCGTCTTGGTGACGGCCGGAGCGGCCTTGCAGCCATAGGTGCCGCAGCCCCCGATCTCTTTCCAGCAGTCGTGATGGTAGGGGAGCGAGCAGAGCGGGCAGGTCACGACCAGTTCGTCCCGGGAGATCCCGGTGCCGCAGGTGGAACAGGTCTTGCCGATCTGCTCCTCGCGGGCCGGTTCCGGGGTGACTCGCACGGACGGGGATGCGGCTGCCGACGGGGTGGCGGGGCGGCCTGCCGACGGGCGCGGAGGCGGGGCGGGGGAGGGGGGGATGGTGTTCATGCTCGCTCTTTCTGCTGGAACTCGAGCAGGCTTTCGCCGATCACGATCACGTCGCCTTTTTCGAGGATCTTGCGGGTGACGCGCTGCGCGTTGACGAAAACCCCCTGCGGGCTTTTGTTGTCGACGAGCTCGAACTTGCCGCCGACCTGTCGGATTTCGGCGTGTTTCGGCTCGACCGCCGGATCCTTGAAAATATAGATGTCACATTTCGGTGAGCTGCCGATGACCGTCGGGTTGTGGTAGATGACGAACTGTTTGCCCCGCAGGGCACCGGATTTCATGACCAGCCAGGCGTCCTTCGTCAGATTCTCGACGAGACCGATGAAGATCCCGACCATCGCCCCGATGATGCCAAGTCCGATCAGGCGGCTGACGGCCCCCGAAGAGCCGATGCCCGACTTGGTCAGTGCCAGGCCGATCGGGTCGAACACGAGGCCGCCCAGGAAGCCGCCCAGCAGTCCGCCGACCAGCCCGTTCAGAAACAGCTTCTTCGAGCCGAGCGCCCAGCCCTGGCCGACGCCCATGCCGGCCCCGACGATCGTCCAGGCCAGGGCGCGGCCCGAAATGATCATGAACACCATGCCCGGCGTGAGCAGGGCCAGGGGATCCTCGACCGGTCCCGGCGGCCGGCTGATGAACATGCTCGCCCCGACGGCCCAGATCATCTGGATCACCATGCCGCCGAGAATCATCCCGGCAATCCCCCAGGCCAGGCCGATCCCGAGCCCGATCCCGCCGCACCGCGCCGCTTTCGGGAGGTTGCGCGACATGATGCCTTCGATCAGGCCGACGAAACACCCGATCAGGGCCGCCGCGATCGGGATCATCAGCACGAGGCCGATCCCCGACTCGTTCCGGGCCGTCTTGGTGATCAGCGGCTCGATGACGGCCCAGGCCAGAATCGCCCCCAGCAGGCCGGCGACCGAGGTATAGACGATCGGATTCAACCACAGGGCCGTCTCGACCGGGGCGCGCTCGGTCGGGGTCAGCGGCCGCCGGGCCGCCTGCTCCATCTGGAGCATCTCCTCGATATGGGAACCCCGCAGGTCCCGTTTGTTGATGACGATCGGTGCCTCTTCGGTCATGTTCCTCTCTCCTGATCTCCGGGGACGCCGCTCATGGGACCAGCCCGGGGACTTTCTGTTTCAGCTCGGCTTCCAGGGCCGGGTTCAGTTCGATGATCAGCCGCACGATCCGCCGGGCATACGTCAGCCGGATCTCATCCCGGGAACCGGCCGCCAGGGCTTCGAGATACGGCGCGAGCTGGACCAGCAGACTCTCCCCCAGCACGGCCCGCAACTGGGTCATCTGCATCTGAAGCTGCTCCGTCCGCTCCTCGGTGGAGACGGGCCCGGGCGGCAGGGTCGCCAGCACGCGCTGAACCCGCGAACGCCGGTCGGCGGCCGATGAGGCGATGGCCTCGACACGGCCGCAGATGTCGTCCAGCTCAGCCGTGAACGAGGCGCCCGTCACGGGATACGCACCGGTCGGACCGACGAGCCCTGCCGAGCGCCCCGCAAGGGCCGCAAGCCGGGCGTGCAACAGCCGCAGCTCCTCGGCCGCCGCCGTGTCGGATGCCCAGGAGCCCAGCAACTCACGCGTCTCGGCCCGGGAGGCGGTCAGGGCCGCCTGGACGAGGGTCGCGCGGAGCGCGAGGAACGCTATCGCCAGTCCGAGCACGAATGCCAGCAGCAGGGGAATGAAAGAAGTATAATTATCACTATTATTCGTTGCGGTCCCGGAGTCCGGCGCGGCCGGGACTGCGGGGCGTTGTCCGGCCGGCGCTGCCCGCGCGTTCCCGGCGGGCGGGGCTTCCCGCGTCTCGCCCGTGCCGACGGCGCCGCAGGTGAGCTTGCGCAGTTCCTTTCCGATCCAGCAGCGGGTCAGGGGCCGCGTTTTCCCTTCGACCCAGGCGAACAGCCCCTCTTTCTGCGTGATCGGGTCGATCACCAGGGCGACCTGGAATGGCTGGTTGAAAAAGTAGTCCTGGATGAACTTGTCCATGTCCGAGAGGAAGATGCCGAAGCCCGGGTGCGTGTGATACCACCCGACGATCGTGCGGCCTTTGAACCGCGTCTCCATCTCTTTATGAATGTGGTCCCAGGTCTCGTGGGTGAAGGTGACCTGGGCCCCGTCGTTGCGCGTGTGCTGGCCCCGGATGCTGCCGTCGATCGTGAGATACGGTCCGGCATCGTCGCGGGCCGTCGAACCGACGAGCACGCCGCACAGCTCGACCGAGGTCGTCTCGCGGCCATGCGCCAGCAGTTCGTCGAACACCGCCTTTTCGATCACGACCCGCGGCTCGATGCTCTCGCGTGCCGGGAACGGCTTTTTCCGGGAATCCGGAACCGACGTGCCGGTCTGGAAATCGAGACCCTGGGTGGTCGGGGGATTTTCGGGTTTGCTCATGCCTTCACCACCGGCTCTGCAAGGGGTCCGAGCAGCTCGTGACGGTCGCCGTCCAGCAGGTAATACGCCTGACGTTCGCCGTCACGGCCGATGAACACGTCGAACGGCGGCACGCCCAGCTCGGCCAGTGTGCGTTGTTGCCAGGGCTCGCTGCCGTCGAACTGGTGGGCGAGCACCGGGAATCGCAGCTTCTTGCATGTCGGACAGGCGGCTTCGGACTCGTGGATCCGGCCGAGGGAGGCGTGGTGCTCGGTTTCCGCGCCGCACTCCTGGCAGGTGAAGCCGACGAGAACGTCCTGGCGCAGCTCGAGAACGGCCTCGGGGCCGAGATCGCCCCTCACCCGGGCGAGCGCATCGGCAAGCGTCAGGGTCGCGACTCCGGCCTCGAGCGGGGTGACCGGCGAGAAGCTCTCGTGGCTGAAACAGTCGGGCTTGCGCTTGTAGCCGATCAGGTCATTGTTGAAGTTCAGCCCCTCGAAAATGTAGCCCTTGCCCGAGATCGTCTCGAGGCCGTGGAGCAGCTTCAGCGCCTCCTGGCACTGGATGCCGGCGATGATGCTCGCCATCGTCGGGGTCGTCGGGGTCTTGCCCGACAGCATCTCGTCACGGGTCAGCAGGGTGCAGGCCTTGCGCGCGTTCAGCACCTTCCAGTCGATCTGGCTCATGGTGCACTCGTAGCAGGGGCCGTCGCCGGGGGCGAACACCCGCGCCACGCCGTTCAGAACCTCGATCGCCCCGTCGATCCAGGGCTTGCCGGCCCGGAACGCGTTCTGGTTGATCGTCAGACGGGCCTCGCGGTTGTCGAGGCCGCCGATCACGACATCGGCCCAGTAGAAAACTCCCAGGCCGAGATCCGTGACCGCGTTGACGCACAGCGGTTTGATCCAGATGCCGGGGAACAGGTCGCGCGCCCGCTCCGCCGCCACTTCGGCCTTGAACCTGCCCCGGTCGCGTTCCCGAAACAATACCGATCGCGATAGATTCGAGGGCTCGATCCGGTCGAAGTCGACGAGAAGGACGTTTCCCACCCCCAACAGGGCGAGATTCTTGACGATCTCGTTCCCGAGCGCCCCGGCGCCGATCACGAGGATCTTCGCCTCGGCCAGCCGCTTCTGCTCCCACCACCGGATCAGCTCGAACCGCGAGAACCGGTGTTCCTCTTCATACGGGGAAATCGACAGGATCGGCGGCAGTTCGGCCGACCCCGGGGGATCGCGTCTCACGGGAGGCGTCCGGCGGTGATCTCGGGCTGGATGCGGAGCACGTCGCCGGCCTGGACGCCGGCCTGGTGGAGCGACTCGTCATCGAGCAACTGCCGGCCCGAAGCCTTGTGATGGAACTTGTAACTCATCAGCTGGCCGTCGGGGGTGAATCGCGGCAGGCTCATCCGGTCGATCAGAAGGATCAGGATGCGGTTGACCGCCTCGTCGTCGGGCAGTTCGGCTTTGACCTTCTTGTTTCCCGTCGCATCCCAGATCTCGACCATCAAGGATCCCATGGTTTGGCGCTCCCCTCATTCAGACATGTGATGCTCCGTAGTCTACTCCCCACGGCCGCATTATTCAACTCGTGGGTTGCATCCGCCTGGATATTGCGGTACAACGTTCGGGCTGCCGGCAGGGACGATGCCGGAACGAACGATCCGGAGGTGTGTCATGATCGGGTGTAAATATAATAAATCATATATATCGATGGGTTGGACGGCGATCGCGCTGGGCGCGGCCGGCTGGCTTGCCCTCTCGTCGTTCGCACCCGCTCCGGCGGAGGCATCGTTCGAGTCCCAGTTGTCGGCCGTCCAGGCCGCCGCGAAGAAGGGCCAGCACGCCCAGACCGCGGCGCTGCTCGAACGCCTCGGGCCGTCCGCCGTCCTCGAGGATCTCCGCCTCTCCCTGCTGGCCGACGCCCTGCGTCAGGCCGGACGCGAGGAGGAAGCGCTCCGTGTCGGCGAAAACCTGCTGAATCGCGGCGAGGAGTGGCTGCCCGCCCGTCAGGCCGGGCTTTCCTACGTCATCCTGGCTGCAAAACTGCGCGGAGCCCCGGCTCTCGAGCGGCTCACGAAGATCGCCCGCGGTCTGGCGACTCCCTACCAGCGCGGACGTGCCCTCGAGGCCCTGATCGATCTGCATCCGCCCGCCTCCCGGGAACGCAGTCTCGCCGCTCTCGAGGCCCTTCGCGCCTACCGCGCCGAGACGGCGTTCTACCAGAACATGGCCGAGAGCGTGAAGCTGCTCGACACCATCGTCGCCTCCCCCGCGGGCTGGGCCTTCACCCCCGACGAGTGGGTCGAGATCATCCGCGCCGCGTCCCGGGAAAAACTCGGTGCGAAGGTCGACCGGCTGATTCCGACCCTTCGCTCCGCCCTTGGAGCCCACGGGGGCGTCATCGGGGTGATTCTCCAGGCCGAGGCCGCTGCTCTCGCCGGTGGCCGCGACCGGGCTCTGGCGCTCCTCGCCGGCGTTCTCTCCACGCCCGGCATCGATCCGGCTTCCAAGGCCTTCGCCCATCAGATCCGCGGCGACATCCTCAGCGCCGCTTCACGCCATGCCGAAGCCGTGCCCGAGTTCCAGGACGCTCTCACCTGGGGAAAACCGCCCGTCGACCCCCTTGCGGCGCGCTACCGGCTGATGCGCTCGGCCTTCACCTCCGGCCAGGACCAGATGGCCCTCGCCGAAGCCGAAATCCTTTGCGGTGATGCGGCGGCGAAAAAGCTCTCGCTCCTGCCGGTTCACCTCTACGAAATGGGCCTCGAGCGGTTCGATCGCGGCACCAACCTGCCGGCTTCCGCCTGGTTCCGGTTGATGGCCGGCTCGTTCCCGGGGCATCATCGCGCCGACGATGCCCTGGGATATGCCGCCGTCTGTGCCGGTACGACCACTTCCGAGGGAAAACACCTGCTCGAGCGTCTCGAGAGCGTCTACCCTCACTCCTTCTACCTCTACTGGTTGTCTCCGGACCGACGGAAAGCCCCTCTGCCTCAGGACGGCAAAACCCCGGCCCCGGCAAAGAAGTGGAAGAGCCGCGCCGCCGCCTGGTCCGCCCTGTTACGGAGCCCCTTCGAAGGGATCGCCCGCGAGGAAATACGTTCGCTTCTTGCCGCTCACCCGGAGGACATGGGCCTGTTCAAGCTCGCCGTCGACACGGCCGAAGCGGCCGGCCAGCACAACCTGACCGTGGCGATCGGGGAGATCCTGATGCGCACCACCCTCGAACAGGGCCGCTCCGCCGCGAGCCTGCCCGCGTGGGCCTGGAGAGCGCATTATCCGCGCCCCTGGTGGACCCTGATCCAGCGCGAATCGAAAAAATACGGTATCGATCCCTACTGGGCGCTGTCGATCATGCGCGAGGAGAGCCACTTCAATCCGACGATCCTCTCGCGCAGCAATGCCCATGGTCTGATGCAGATCCTGCCCTCGACCGGCAAATGGATCGCCGGCAAACTCGGCATCAAGGGCAAGTTCCGATCCGACTCTCTCTGGAATGTCGATCGCAACATCGCCTTCGGGATCTGGTATCTCGGATACCTACGCGACCTGTTCGGCGGCGATCTCTTCCTCGCCGCAGCCGCCTACAACGGCGGTCAGGGGAATATCACCCGGAAAGTCGAGCAGGGGCCATATGCGCACCTTCCCGTGCTGACCCGCCTCGACCGCGTGCCTCTTCCCGAGACGCGCGATTATTACAAGAAGGTCATGGGAAGCTGGTGGAATTATACGCGGCTATATAAATAGCATCCCGCGGCCTTCAGTTGCGGCGCCGTCTGGGACCGATCTGAAGGGCGGGGTCGAACCAGCTTTCGACGAGGCCGAAAAACGTCCTGCTGAACAGCGTTCCCACCGTCAGTGAGAACGCCAGCAGGCCGAAGATCTCTGCCGCGGCGCCGGACATGGATGTCAGAGTAGATGCGAGGAGTCGCTCTTCACGAGAGCATCGACACTGCCCCGACCGGTCTGTTCCATATCGGCGAGCCAGGTCAGAACGCTGGCCACGCGGAACCGGACCGAGCGGCCGATCTTGACGGTCGGCAGGCCCAGCTTGCGCAGGGTGTAGATCGTGTTGCGCTTGACCTGGAGATATTTCATCAACTCGGGAATCGTCATCAGGCATTCAGTGTTCATTCGGCGGCCTCCCGAAACTGGTTTGGTTGCGTTCAGGGTATCTATCGTCATCCCCGCGCCGGCCACGAAGCCCCAAAATCCCGAAACTTCCTGATCCGCATCTGATCAGGGTGTTCGACCGATCAGGAATTTTTTTCTCCTTCCCCTCTTCGGATTCCCGAACCGGGTGCCGATCATCTTTATGAAGTTCACGTGAGGTTCTTCTTCAACTTGAAGATCGACCTGGCGGGGACGACAACCATATCCCTAACTCCCTTTCAATGTGTCGCGCCGCCGACACATTTTTTATTTCCGGCTGTTTCCATCCTTGCGCATCGTTTCTGTGAACGGTAGAATGCGGGCAACCCGGAAGAGAGTGAGGCGCGACATGGTCCAGAAATTTTCCTTCACCCCCCGCCGCGAAGGGGAAGTGCTCGTGCTTTCGGTGAACGGCTACCTCGAGGGAACCGGCGGCGCCACCCTCAAGAGTGACGTCGAACTCTCGCTCCAGCAGGGCATCACCCGTTACGTCATCGATTTTTCCGGAGTCGAGCTGATCAGCAGCCCCGGCGTGGCCGCTCTCCTGGACATCGCGAGCCGGGTCATCGACGACAACGACGGCCGCCTTGCCGTTTACGGGCTCGACAAGCATCATTCGGCCGTTCTCGAGATGTCGGGCTTCTTCTACCTGGCGACCGAAAAAGGTGATGCCGCCTCGGCGCTCGCGGCCGCGATCGAGTGACGATCGGATGAGCTGCCGTCGATGAGCCCTGCCTGTCCGGGCCCTCGACCTGCCCGCAGGCTCTGGCTCATTCCGCTGCTTCTGGGGGTGTTTCCGCCCCTGCTGCTGATCGCCCTCGGCTTATCCACCCTCCAGACGGAGCAAGAATCCCGCGTCGCAGCCGTGAAAGCCCGCCTCGATGCCCTCATGGGTCCCATCGCAGGCAGCCTGGACCCTTTCACCTGGGCGGAACGCCGGATGAAACGCATCGCCGGCCGCCTCGTTCGACGGAGTCTCTCTCCGATCGGCAGCGGGAAAAGCATCGTTCTCCGAGCCGCGGAGTCCGGCATCGAGACCTACCCGTTCGATGCCGCCGGAGCCCTTGCGGCACCCCCGGGAACTCCGCTTCGCGCCAGATTCGTGATGCAGAAGCTGTGGACCCAGCTCGTCTCCCCCCTCACCCCCGCCCGTTCCCTCGAGGACCGGCGCCTTCTCAAAACATTCTGCGCGGCGCTGGGAAGTGATTTCCGGATCACCGACCTGCGGCGGCGTGAAGGAGTGGTTCAGACCTTTCGCGTTCGCCGGCAGGACGGATGCATCCTCTGGATGCGGCGAAGTCCGGCCTCCTCCGAAGACCGGTCCGGCTGCCTGCTCGTCCTCTGGAAATCCCCGGACCAGGCGGCGCTCATGCGCTTTGCCGCACGCTCCGGCCGGAAGCAGGCCCGACGTTCCCTCCAGGTGCTGGCTCGGCTGCCGGAAAGCGGCTGGCGTATGGTCGCCGGCCCCCGCCTCGAACGAATGCCGAGGGAACTCGCTGCCCTCCGTCGCGAGGGGGGCGGCGCCACGCGCCTCGTCGATGATCGGCTCTGGATGCGGTCAGCGACGGGGGACGTCACGATTCTCGCCTCCCTGGCCGTTTCCGATGCAGACATCGGCCGCATGCGGCGCGGCGTGGGTTACGGCGGGCTGTTTGCCGCCCTCTTCGGATTTTTCCTCGTGCGCCAGGCGATGGAAACGGCCGCTCTCCGGCTGAAACTCGCCCTCGTCTTCCTCCTGGCCGCGGCTCTGCCGATCGCCGGGCTGGGATATCTGGGGTTCCGCATGCTGCGCGATCGCCGCGACACCCGGATGACGAACGTCTGGAACACCGGCCGGGAGATCCTGATGCGGATCGACCGCGAGTTCGATCAGGAGATTCTCCGCCACGGCATCGAGTTCCGCCGGATCCGGGACGATCACCGCTGGAGCTCCGACCTCGCAGGGGCCAACGCCTCCGCGACCGAGCTGGTGCGCGACGGCCGCCTCGGCCGGCTCGAACTGCGGGATCGGTTCGGCACCGTCATGGGGGGCGCCAGCAACCCCTACCTGCTGGAGGGGATGGAGCGGATTTTCGCTTCCTTCTGCTGCGTTTGCATGGAACGGGCACTTCCGCCCGGTCGCATATCGCTGGAAAAGCAGACGATCGATCCGATGGCGCGACTGGTGTTCGACAGCACCGAAATGGGCTTCCCCTACATCATCTCTCATCCCGACATGGTGCACCTGTTCCGCATCGGCATGCGCAGCTTCCTCTGGTATTGGGACGTCTACCGCGATCCCGGCCATCCCTTCGCCTTCATCAACATCGCCCAGGACACCCGGGATGCGATCCGAAGATACCTGGCCAGGCGCTTCCAGTCACGGGAAGCGCTCGGCGATGTCGCGTGGCGTCTCGCGGCCTGTGAACCCTCCCGGGAACTCTGGCTGCCCGACGTCGCCTCCGGCATACCGTCCCTCGGACGCCTGACGGCCCGGGTGCGGCTGATGGGCCAGGCCTGGTCGGGCCGGCTGACGAGCGACGACGGAGCCTGGCTGGTGACGGCGTTGCCGGGAGAGCGGATCTCCGGATTCACTCTGTTCGCCCTGTTCCCCGAAGCCGAACTTGCCAGGGAAGGGGCCGCCGGCCGGGATCTCCTGCTCCTGGCCATGGGAATCATTCTCCTGGTGGCGTTCCTGACCGGAGGCATCCTGGCCGACACCTTTCTCGTTCCCGTCGGGGAGCTCTCGATGGGGCTTGCCGCGCTGCGGAAACGACGGTTCGACATCACGCTCGCCTCCGACCAGAAAGACGAGCTGGGCGATCTGATGGCGCTGTTCAACGAGATGGCCGGCCGCCTTCGTCAGATGGACATGGCCCGCTGCGTGCAGAAGGCTCTGATGCCCTCCCGCATGCCGGGCCTTCCCGGATGGGAGTTCGATCTGTTCCACCAGACCGCCTCGGAGCTCGGCGGGGATTACGGCGATCTGGTGCGGCTGCACGACGGTTCCCTGCTGTTCGTCATCGGGGATGTCACGGGGCATGGCGCCGGCTCGGCCCTGCTCATGGTCATGGTCAAGACGGCCGTGTTCCGGTTCGCCGAGTCCGGCGTCGAGCCGGAAGAACTGATGCACCGTCTCAATGGCCTGATCTTCCGGCTGATGAAACGCCGCAAGCTGATGACCTGCCTCATTGGCCGACTCGAGCCCGAAACCGCGCTGCTCCGGATCGTCAATGCCGGCCACCCCTATCCGCTTCGCTGTTCCCCGGACGGAACGGTTTCCGAACTCACATCCGTGGGGTTCCCCCTGGGAGCCGGCGACCGCAGGCTCCGCCTCCATCCCGTCGAGGTGCGGCTCGAGCCCGGAGAAACGATCCTGCTGTACACCGACGGACTGGTCGAGGGACTGGATGCCTCGGGCCAGATGTTCGGCTACGAGCGCATCTTCAGTTGCGCCCGGGCCGGAGCCGGCCAGCCCGCGGCGCTGTTCCGCGACGGACTGATCGGCGCCTTCCGGTGTCATCACCCCGATCCGCGACTGGAGGACGATCTGACCATGATCGTGATCCGCCGGCATGGGTGAACGGATGAAACGGCTGGTGCGGCTTGGGGCTTTTTATATCCTGTTTGGTATACTACCCATTCTCGTCGGCGTCGTGCTTGCACGGTATGCCATCGGAGCCGGGGAGGCTGCCGGTCGTGCTGCCGTGCTCGGGGAGCTGCGGAGCGAGTTGTATCGGCTGCAGAGCCGGTATGATCCGATCAACTTCTATGCGGCCTGGTTCGATGCCCTCAGCCGCAGGGGCGCCACCGCAACCGAAGAGCTGGAGGGATGCCGGCGCCGGATCGAACGGTGGGGCAGTCCCGTCGATCTGTTCCGGTTCGATGCCGATGCCCGTCTCACGGGAATGGGCTGGCGGAACGCCGATGCGCCGCCCGTGATGCGGATTCTCTGGAACGAGCTGCGCACGGGAGAAACGGAGCAGCCAGACCGCAGCCGGGAGTTCGAGACCTCGATCGATCTGTTGCTCGGAACGGATTTCCGTGTTTCGTTGCTCGATACGGCCGGCCGGCGGGGCATGCTCGTCCGTCCGAAAGCCTCGGATGGCTTGTTGTACTGGAGCCGGGACGACGCCGGAGGGGCCTGGATGGCCGCGATCTGGCGCATGCCGTCACCCGATCAGCTTCTGCGTCGGACAGCCCGCGTCCGGATCGATCCGGGCACCCTGCTCGTCATCGATCCCGGCGGAACGAAATCCTCCCAGCGGGAAATCGGCGGGCGGTGTGCCACGGCCACGGCCGAGGTTGTGGCGCAGAACCTGCTGATCCAAAACGATCCCTGGGTCGAGGCCGCCGGGAGGATCTGGATCGGCGGAACGATCGGCGAGTCCCGCATCCTCCTCGGCCGTTCCACTCCCGCGATCCGGGCCGCTTATCTGCGCCGGACCGCTGATGCGTGCGGCCTTCTGCTTGCCATGCTGCTGCTGGTGTTCTGGTATCGCTGGCTCATGATGGACCGTGATCGATGGATATCTGTCCGTATAAAACTCATCCTGCTTTTTCTGTTCGCGACCCTCGTTCCACTCGTGGGGCTGGCGGGGCTTGCATCGGCGGCGGTGGCCGAGCGTTCCCGTGTCCTGATGGACCGCGCCTGGCAGCGGGGAAAAACTCTGCTCGAGGCCCTCGATGCAGGCTACGAAGCGGATCGCCACCGGGTTCTCCAGGCGTTTCGCAGGGTCCGGGATGATCCCGGCCTGCGATCCAGGAATCCGTCGGCGCGTCAACGACGCATCAAGACCCTGCAAAAGAGGCTCGACATCGTCAAGATCGAGCTGCGGGACGTGCGGGGGGAGCTCGTCGTTTCGACCGAACGGCCCGAGGCGCTGGCACGCATCGAAAACGTGTTCCGGGTCATGGCGCAGATCGGCCTCGAACGTCAGGCCCCCGAACTCATTCCGCCCGATCGCGTCGAGGGAGGGCGCCAGGTCGATCTGATGACCCGGATGGCCTTCGAGAGCCCGGTCATGGGCCTGTCTGCCGTCATGGACCAGCCCGATCGGGTGCACAACCTCGATTTCAGCATCATGCGCGGCCTCTGGTACTGGGATGTCATCCGCGATCCCGCGCACCCCGCCGCATTCATCAACATGGTGAAGGGCAAGCACGAGGCGGTGAAAGATTATTTGAACCAGTATTTTACCACCAGGCGGGGCGCGGACGACGGCTTCCGCCTCGCTGCCTACACCATCGACGGAGGGCATCTGCTCGGGAGGAGGGAAGCGCCGATTCCCGCCGATGTGCAGGCCCTGTTCGACCAGGCCCGCGTCGCCGGTCGCACGCTGATGGAACGGTGCTCGACGGCGCAGGGGGAGCAGCTCGTCACGGTGGTGCCCGCGACGTTCCTCGGCCGCTTCGTGCTCGTGGCGGCTATCCCGGTGAAAACGGCCCTGAGCGGATTGCAACTGTTCACGCTCGCCCTCTGGCTGATGTTTGCCGCCATCGTCATCGCCGCCGTCGCGG
>DAOOQQ010000090.1:0-16904 GCA_035388825.1 Candidatus Ozemibacteraceae bacterium | reverse complement strand
TCATACAGCAGCTTTTTCACTTATAGCCTTGACCAGTTATCCCGGACCACCACTGGTTGGTGGTGTTTGATGGGGCGGGGAGTTGGGGGTGTTAGACGGTGCATGGTGATAAATTTATGATATGAGAAGGGGAGGGGAGTCTTGGAGGGAGGGGGAATAGTGTGGAAGGAAAGCTTGAGGCGGAGATGGTGAAAATATTTGGGAAAGTTTGTCGGGACAAATTTTTCCCCAGTGAGGTCTTGGAAGAGATGTCTTGATAGAAGGGGGGGTAAACATGGTGGGAGACTGCGTGATAAAGCAGGTCGATAAGAAGTTCTTTGAGACGGCGTTCAAAATTATCGGGATAAAGGAAAAAGCTGCGCCTTTCATTTTCCTGAATGCCAAGAAATTCGTCGTATGGGCTCAAAGCCATACGAATCTCCCGCTTTCCGGGAAGAACCAGGAATGCACAATAAACTCTGCAGATGCATTGAAAAATGTCTCAAAAACAGATTCTGATTTGCTTTTGCTAATACAGATGTTTCTTGATGAAATCAAAACCAACCCTCTAATTCCTCTTTGGCAACAAGATCAGTATCTCATAGCCTTGTATATATACTATATATCACAATCTGAGTCAAAAACTTCCAGGGGCTGGCATTTCAAGATTCCATGGTGGGTTTCCAAGCACGCCGATGAGATCGCGAAACTACGGCTGTTCAATCTGGAGCCCGAAAAAAATGATCACAATTTCTGCAAAGCGGAAAACCTGAAAGTCAATTCATGGCTGAAGAAAATATCCGAGAAAATCAGGATTCTTCATTACTCGGTCCGAACAGAGAAAGCATACCGGGAATGGACGGCAAGATTCTTCCGGTTCCATCAGGACAAGGATCCGCAACACCTCAATGAAAAAGATATCGAATCGTTCATATCGCATTTGGCTCAGGACCTCCACGTTGCTGCAAAAACTCAAAACCAGGGTCTTCATGCGATTCTCTTCTTTTTCAAGCATGTGCTGGAACGAGACCTGGAACAGTATGTCACGTATGTGCGCGCAAAAGTCCCTCAGAGACTGCCACAGGTTCTCTCGAAAACCCAGGTGAAAACTCTTCTCGAAGCCATGACCGGCATGACAAAAATCATGGCAACGATCACCTATGGCGCTGGACTGCGGCTTTCCGAATGTCTGTCCCTGCGCATACAGGATGTGAACATCGAAAAAGCTTTGATCACCGTCCGACACGGCAAAGGCGGGAAAGATCGCGTGACACCCCTTCCCGTAAAAATTATCCCGGAACTGACAAATCACCTCGAGATCGTCCGGCGCCTTCATGAAAAAGATACAAAGGAAGGCTTTGGGGTAACCACTCTCCCCGATGCCATTGACCGGAAATATCCGGCAGCGCATCGGGAATGGCCCTGGCAGTTCCTGTTTCCTGCTTCAAAACTCGCCGCTGAACCAAAAACGAAACGCATCGTCCGGTATCACATCCACGAATCCGTTCTCCAGAAAGCAATCCGCGCTGCCGCCAAAGAATCGGGGCTTCCTTCCGGGACTTCCGTCCATACCCTCCGGCACTCATTTGCCACGCATCTCCTCGAGGCCGGGTATGACATCCGGACCGTCCAGGAACTCCTCGGACATTCTGACGTATCAACGACCATGATCTATACCCACGTTCTCAACAAGCCCGGGTGCACCGTTAAAAGCCCCGTCGATTTCTGAAAATTCCTCCGTCCAAATCTCGTCAGCCCTCCTCTGATTGTGATACCATCCGCCCGAAAAAGCGAAAAACCTGTTCCTGGATTCCACAAACATCTCTTCACCCCTTCATCTTCCACCGCGCCGGAGGTCAGAACATGAGCCAGAACAACCGACCATCTGCCTTTGCCGAACTAAAGAAACAGCTCGAACAGATTGCTTCGCGCGATACGGCAACATCCTACCTCGTGCCAGGCCTCTGGGCCCCCATCGGAGCTCTCCCCGATACTGGCGCCAAACGCCGGGTGAACCAGGCAACCTGGCTTCTCGAGCACCTCCGTGCCATCGAACTTGCCCGTGACCCCCGCCTCGAACCCACGACATCGCTCAATGGCCAGATGCCCGGCAGCGATGGCGGCTCCTGGATCGCCGGCGAAAAGATCTACAACCTGATGGTCAGGCTCGCCACCGCCTTCGATCACGACGGTGACGGGGTGCTGGGCGGAAATGACGATGATCCGACGGTGAATTCCCGTGGTGTCCGGGAGGCGGGAACGTTTCTCAAATCCATCGCTCTCCTCGGGCACATCCGCCGCCTGGGGTGCACGACCGTCCATCTCCTGCCAATCACCTCGATCGGCCATGACGGGAACAAGGGCCTTCTCGGCTCCCCCTATGCCATCCGGAACGCCTACCGCCTCGAACAGCGACAGGCCGATCCCCTCGTCTCCCTGTCCGTGGAAGACCAGTGCCGCGCGTTCATCGAGGCCTGTCACATGCTCGGCATCCGCGTCATCTTCGAGTTCGTCTTCCGCACTGCGAGCAAAGACGCCGACTGGGTCGCCGAACACCCCGACTGGTTCTACTGGATCGATGCTACCGTCTGCGATCGCACGCCAGGCGAAACCGACCTCGACCGGGCAAAGGCCACGTATGGCAATCCCATCTTCGCCAAAGACGAACTCGATGCCATAAAGGCCAAGATCGACCGGAACGATTTCCACGATCTTCCCGCCCCCCCCTCGTCCTATCGGTCCTTCTTCAAGCTGCCCCCGGAGCCCGGCACCGTTCACCTCAACGAACACGGCCAGTTCCGGGCCCCCGGACTCGACCCGATGACGGGGCAGACGGTGGAAGTGCGCATCCCAGGCGCCTTTGCAGACTGGCCGCCGGATGACAACCAGCCGCCGTGGGGCGACGTGACCTACCTGAAGATGTACCGCGACGAGGATATCCGGCATCCGCGGTTCAACTATATTGCATACAATACCATCCGGATGTATGACGCCGCGCTCGCCCGCGACGAGATGGCGAACCGTCCCCTGTGGGACAAGATCCGCGACCTGATTCCCCATTACCAGACAGAGTTCGGTATCGACGGGGTGATGGTCGATATGGGCCACGCCGTCCCGGTCAACCTCATGCGCGAGATTGTCGACACAGCCCGCGGCATCGATCCGAACTTCGCGTTCCTTTCCGAGAACTTCTCGATCGAGGAGAGCAGTGTGAAGGCCGGCTACAACGCCGTCGTCGGCTACGCCTGGTGGGTCGAGTACAAGCGCGACGGGATGTATGGCCTGCTCGATCATATCGGGAAACGGGGCGTTCCGCTTTCGTGGTTCGCCGCCGTCGAGAATCACAACACGCCCCGCGCCGCCGCTCGCCCGGGGGGAGAACGGTATGCCCGCTACGCCTTCCTCGTGAATGTCCTGCTGCCAAGCTCGATCCCGTTCGTTCATGCCGGTTTCGAACTCGGCGAGACATGGCCGGTGAACACGGGGCTCGACTTTACCGACAAGGACCTCGCCTTTTTCCGCGGGAAGCCCCTGCCGTTGTTCGACATGGCGGCTCTCGACTGGAACCGCAACTCCGGCATGCTCGAGTTCACCCGGAAGGTGCTCGAGATCCGCGAGAAATGGAGCGAGGCCGTCGCCCCCAAAACACCGGACTCGTTTGTCCAGCTCGATACCGGGCACGAGGATGTGGTTGCCTTCCTGCGCCGGGGCGGCAGCCAGCACGTCCTGGTCGTTTTGAACCGCGACCTCGACGCCGCCCACCAGGCCCGAATCGATCTGAAGGAGTTCCTGCCCGTCGATCTGCCGCGGCTCGAAAACATGGTTCCGTTCACCGACCAGGAGCGGTTCCTGCCGCTACGCGACCGCGTCCTTCAGGGGGAGCTCCCCGCCGGCAGCTCCTTCGCGTTCGCCTGGTAACTCCCCGGGCAGCCGTTTCCCCACGATAACCGCTCAATCATTGCACGATCACGCCAGGAGGCGAGTATGGAAGAACTCACGAATGCAACGTTCGAAGCCACCCAGGAACGCAGCAGAAAACTCGAAGAGGATCTGCTGAAGAATCCCGCGAAATACCGGGTTCTGACCGGCGACCGCCCGACGGGCCGCCTGCACGTCGGCCACCTGTTCGGCTCCCTCCAGAACCGGGTGCGGCTTCACCGGCTGGGTGTGCATACGTTCATCGTCATCGCCGACTACCAGGTCCTCACCGATCGCGACGCCTTCGATTCTATATCGGAGAATGTAAAACAGCTCGCGATCGACTACATCGCCGCCGGCCTTGACCCGTCGGATGGCAAAACGTTCATCTTCCCGCACAGCCACGTTCCAGAGCTCAACCAGCTCCTGCTGCCTTTCCTGACTCTCGTCACGATGGCCGAACTCGACCGGAACCCGACCGTGAAGGAGGAGATCCAGGCGGCGGGGCTGAGCCGCATCAACGCCGGAATGTACACCTATCCCGTCCATCAGGCGGCCGACATCCTGTTCTGCAAGGCGAACGTCGTCCCCGTCGGGAAAGACCAGCTTCCGCACCTCGAAATGAGCCGGGTCATCGCACGACGCTTCAATGACCGGTTTGCCTCGAAGAAGGCCGTCTTCCCCGAGCCGCAGCCCCTCCTGAGCAAATCCCCCCTCATCATGGGCCTCGACGGAGGCCAGAAGATGAGCAAGAGCCGCAATAACGCCATCATGCTCAGCTCGACCGAAGACGAGACCGCCGCCGCCATCAAGAAGGCGAAGACCGATCTCGACCGCAACATCACCTACGACCCGAAGAACAGGCCGGAAGTCGCCAACCTGCTCCTTCTCGCCTCCCTGGCTTCCGGTCGGGAACCCGATGCCATTGCCGCAGAGATCGGTGACGGTGGCGCCGGCAAACTGAAGAAATACCTGACCGAGACCCTGAACGAGCACCTGCGGCCGCTGCGGAAGAAGCGCGCCGAGCTCGAGGCCAGCCCCGACCATATCCGCCAGATTCTCCGCGACGGCGTGCGCGAGGCTCGGAGAGTCGCGACCGAAACCCTCGAGGAAGTGCGGGAAGTCATGAACATGAATATCTGACGATATTCATCATGACCCGCAAGGAAGGACGATGATCCGATGACGCCACGGCGGCAGACCGGCCGTGATACCCCGGGTGGTGGCGACATGCTGCGTCCCGGGGATATCGAGCTTCTTTCGCCGGGTCGCGACTTCCCGTACCTTTCGGGGAAAAAGCATACCGAGCGGCATCCCTCCCGGATCCTGAGATACGGCCTTGCCATCCTCGGCGGCGGCATCGGCCTTGCCCTGGGGCCGCTCTACCTGTTCGCAAAGGATTTCGGCATCACCGACCTCCTGATGCACCAGGATCTGACAGGCGTGTATCTTCTGGCCTTCTATCTCGGGATCATCGCCCTGGCCGGCCTGCTGCGCTGGAGAAAACGCAGGAGCCGGGGGTGAAGAGCGCCGGCTGAGCTGCGCCATCCGGGCGCCGCCGGCCCGCTTTCCCCAATGTGGGGATTGGACGGCTGATCAGAACTTCTTCATCGAGACCAGGTTCTCGTCCGACAGGATCTCGTCCTTCAGAGGACAGTCGTGGAGATGGTCGCAGCTCTTGCAGTATTTGTTTTTCTTCGGGCGGAACTCTTTCTCGTTGATCATCCGCCACGCAACCTCGTCGACGTGCTCGACGACCTTTTTGATGCTTTCCCGCGTGCGGGTCGTCTCGATCTTCACGTCGTGGTCGAGCATGAACAGTGACAACTTGCTGATGCGCAGCCCCATCGTGTCCTCGCAGGCCCAGTAGTAGATGCTGAGCTGCTTGTCACGGTCGACTTCCTCCTGGCTGCGCATCGTCGGCTCGGTCTTGTAGTCGAGGATCTCGTAGGTGCCGTCGGGCAGCCGGTCGATGCGGTCGATGAACCCGGTCATGACGGCATACTGGCCGCACGGGATCTCGAAATAATCCTCGATCGAGTGGGCCGGGCCGAACTCGGCATTCCGGATGAACCGCTCGTAATACATCTTCAGTTGCCGGATGCCGTCCTGACGGTACCGCTCCTCCACCTCTTCCGATCCATAGCCCTCACGATGTTTCATGCGGACATTCTCGAAGATCCGCAGCACCTCGTCGAAACTGGGTTTCTCGATGGGATGGGCAGGGTCGTAGATGTTCTCGAACGTCTCGTGAATCGTCGTGCCGAAGCTGAAGAACGGCTGGGGCTTCGGCGGCACGCGCTGGATGTACAGTTTCCCATAGGCGCGGGGGCAGTTCTCATACAGGCCCATCTTCGAGTAGCTGAGCCGGATGCGCTTGCGGAACTGCTCCTTCGTCTCGCCCGCGACGACATAGGGCTTCACCTTCCATTCGGGGCAGGGGCCGTAGAATTCGCAGTAGTTGCACAGGGCCCCCTTGTGCGCTTCGAACTCGCCTTTGGCGATCTCACCGGCAAGCTCCCGCACGCGTTCCCGGTGCTTGGTGATCTCTTCCGCCGTCGGGGAAAGGCTGACGCGCTTGTTCGCGGCAAGATAGTGGTAGGAGGCCTTCGCGACCCGGCCGGGCCACCGCTGGTTCGCCGCCATGAACAGGTTCATGATCGCCATGTCATCGGCGAGCACACGCTCGTCGAGCATCTTCTTGCCGGTCTTGTAGTCGATCACCTCGAGTTTGCCGTCCGGCAGTTCGTCGATGCGGTCGATCTGGACGACCAGTTCCATCCCGTCGAGCGTCCAGCGAGCCGAGGTCTCGAACATCACGGGATTTTCGGCGCCGGTCAGGGCATCGAAATACGCTTCGAGGGTGGTCACGGCGCGGCCGCGGAAAAGCTGCTCCTCGTCCCAGTCGGTGTACCCGTCGCTGTTCCAGTATTTCGCGAGAAGGCCGCGGAAGGGGCTCGCGGACGGCTTCGCGCCGAGGCTGGTCTCGTGATACTCCCGCAGGGCATAGTGGAGAGAGCGGTCATACGAAAGGTGCGGGGTGGGACGGGGCTCGCGCGGAACGCGATCGATATAGTTCATGCGATATTTCAAGCCGCACGAGGTGAAGCTGTTGATCTTGCTTGGCGAGAGGAGGAGCTTCTTCGCGTCCTCGCAGGCATCGACGTAGTCGCAGGAGGGGCAGAGGGGGTTGCGGTTCCCCTCGAACGAGCCATCGACGGCCTGTTCGTGGAACTCCCCGATCGCGAGTTTGAGTTTCTCGAGATCGCGATCGGAAGGGGTGAACGCGACCCGGTCGCCGGTCAGGAGATACAGGTGCGTGACCTGGGCGACCTTGCCCGGCCATACCCCGTCTGCGACGGCCCAGGTGAGGATGCCGGAGATATCGTTCGCGACTTCGTTCGCGGCCGGCGTGCGCTTCGCCGTTTTGTAGCAGACGATCTCGCAGGTGCCGTTCGGCAGGATGTCGACCCGGTCGAAATTCGCGGTGAGAAGGAACCCTTCGATGTTGGCCCGGCCCTGGTAGCCGATGTGCTTCGAGCGTGGCGGGATGCCGGCGCAGGCGGCATGGACGTTCGCCATCGCCGCGCGACTCTGGTCGCGTAGCTGGATGCGGGCAGCCGCCGACAGGTCGGCGAGGGCGGCGAGCCGGCGGTCGAAGTGGGCTTCGAGATCGGCGACGGATGCGGGTTTTCCGGACAGGCAGAAGTCGCGCAGCGCCTCGCGGATGAGCTGGGCGAACAGGAGGGCGGGCCGCTCCCGCTCGGGAACCGGGGCCCGCTCGATGTACCGGAAGCGGTACCGCTTCGGGCACTCGCGCATCGTCTGCAGCTTCGACATCGAGATCGACATGCGCTCGCCCTGACAGGTGTTCCCGGCCCGGCAGGAGGCGCAGGCGTGGCCGCCGAGCGGTTCGAACTGCCGGTTCATGATGCGCTCGGCGACTTCGTCGAGGAGCGCGCTGCCGCGGGCGATGACGGACTCGTCGATATCGATGGAAACACGCTTGCCGGATTTCAGATACAGCAGCGAGAACTTCTTCGCCCGGCCCGGCCATTTGCGCGCGGCAACGGCGCAGGTGGCGGAGATCACGGGGTCCTGGCGCATGTCGGACTCGTCGAGAACACGCTTGCCGGTCTTGTAGTCGATCAGTTCGAGGCTTCCCTCGGCGTCCCCGTCGATCCGGTCGATGGTGGTCTGATACTCGTACCGATCGGTCAGAACGCTGACGAACTCGTTGATCATCCGGGTGTGGCTTCCGCAGTAGTCCGTCGCGGCATACCGCAGCAGCATCTCGCGACCGGCCTCCTTCATGCCCGCAACCGTCTCGACGGGAAAGACATCCGGAATCGCCTTGTAAAAAGCGTTCAATGCGAACGTCGTGGGCTCGATGGGCGCACCGGGCCGGAAGTCGCGATGGAGGGCCGTCAGGGCGTCGTGCAGGGCGCGGTCGAGCGCAAGGTCGGGGGAGGGGGCCTCATCGGCCTTGGCGGCGAGCCGCGTGACATAGATAGCAGCATACTTGTGCGGGCAGTCGAGAAACGTACGAAGTTTCGAGGCGGTCAGCGCGGGAATCCGTCCAACAGGGCATTCTTCCTGATGTTCGCACCAGGGACATGCCGCCGAGCGGATGGGCTCGAACCGGCTCTGATAGATGCCCTCCCCGACGTCGAGATACGCCTTCTTCGCGAGCTCCATCCGATCCGGGCTGCGACGGACGGTCAGGGCGGTCCCGTCGCGCAGGAACAGATGGGTGATCCGCTGCACCTTGCCGGGCCAGACGATGTCGGCCACATGGAACAGCAGGTTCAGCGTGGGGCTCGACTCGAGCTCGGCCTGGCCGCCGAGGGGCGGCTTGCCGGTTTTATAGTCGATGATTTCGAAACTGCCGTCGGGCAGGATGTCGACCCGGTCGATCTTCCCGGAATACTCGGAGCCGAACAGGTCGACCTTGAAGAAGAAGTCGATGTCATGCGCCGAGGGAAATGCGATCTCGATCTTCGCGAAAAAGCCGCGCAGAGCCGCTTCGGCAGCGAGTCGCCATTCCCTTTCCTCTTCTTCGGTCGCGTAGCCCCGGTTATCCCAGGCGCCTTCGAGTGCGGTCAGGAGGTTTTCGAGCCGGGGCATCTCGCCCTTTTTGCGGGTCTTGAAAAACACCTTCAAAGCGGTGTGAAGAGAGGTGTCGAACGAAAGGTGAGGGGAGACAGCCTTCCCGGGGTTGTGTTTCTCGAGATACGTGAGCTGGAACTTTTTCGGACACTGCCGGTACGTGTCGAACTTGCCGCCGGTCAGGGGCAGTTTGACCTTGCGCGGGCCGGCCGCGACGGGAGTTGTCGGAGTCTGGGCGGGTTGAACCGGAGGCTTCAGGCGGGGAAGGGCGGAAGGGGCCGCAGGCCGCTCGGGCGTCTTCGGCTTGTCCAGGTTTTCCTTCGTCTTGCGGAACAGGCGCTCGAAGAGATTCGGTTTGTTCTTGTCGTCTGACACGTGCGGCGGCCTCCGTGAGGGATCGCGGTTCGTTTCATTATATGACGCGGCCCGGTGAAATGGAAACAGCTTTCTCCGGCCGGTAGGTAAACGAACCCCCCATACTTGCCGAGAAAGGCGGGCGTGGTATAATGCGCACAAAAGCCGGAGCGTTGTTTCCGGATAACGAAAACGGGAAAGGACAATGAGAAGCACTATGAAGCCGATTCGTGTTGTGCAGTGGGGCTTGGGGGCCATGGGCAGCGGCATGGTGAAGCTGATGCTCGAGAAGGAAGGCCTCCAGGTTGTCGGAGCGATCGAGAAACGCCCCGATGCCGCTGGCAAGGACCTCGGGGATGTGGTCGGTCTTGGGAAACAGCTTGGAGTCAAGGTTTCGCCGACCCACCAGGGGATTCTGAAGAAGGCGAGCGTCGATGTCGTGCTGCTCGCGATCGACTCCTTCACACGGAAATGTTTCGATGCGATGAAAGCCGTCATCGAAGCCGGCATCCACTGCATCACCATCGCCGAAGAGATGGCCGAGCCCTACGCCCAGGAGCCCGAGCTCGCGAAGGAGCTGGACATGCTCGCGAAGCGGTTCGGCGTCGTCGTCATCGGCACCGGCATCAATCCCGGCTACGTGCTCGACAGCCTCGTCATCAGCCTCAGCGGGGTCTGCCACAACGTGGAGCGCATCGAGGCAAGCCGTATCAACGATCTTTCCTGCTTTGGCCCGACCGTCATGAAGACGCAGGGCGTCGGCACGACTCCCGAAGAGTTCGCCCAGGGCCTCGCCATGGGCTCGATCGTCGGCCATATCGGGTTCCGCGAAAGCATTTCCCTCATCTCGCAGGCGCTCGGCCTCGGGATCGACCGGATCGAGGAAGTGCGCGAGCCGATCATCTCGAAGACCGACCGCGAGACCCCGTACATCAAGGTCAGGGCGGGCATGGTCGCCGGCTGCCGCCACATCGGCATCGGCTATCGCGGCAAGAACGAGGTCGTCCGGCTGATCCATCCGCAACAGATCAGGCCCGAAGCCGAGAATGTCAATACCGGCGACTATATCAACATCGTCGGAACCCCCGGCATCAGTCTTTCGATCAAGCCCGAGATCCCTGGCGGTATCGGAACGATCGGCATCGCGGTGAACATGATACCGATCGTGAAGCGTGCCTCGCCCGGCCTCAAGCGCATGATCGACCTTCCCGCACCCGCCGCCCTGATGGGGCCGACAGCCTACGAACGTCACCTGTGAGGCATCAGGCCGCCCCGGCGGCCTCCTGAAACAATCATGAACACGATTCCCGCCGAGACCTGGGTCGAGATCGAACAGGTCATTCTCACCCCCGCCCAGCGCGCGCCCGGCATTCCGGACGACACGCGCGCGACGCCCTATGTGCGCCGCATCTCGGGCTTCCTGACCGCCCCGGCCGCCGTCGGGGGGGACGCGACCATCCGCACGCTGATCGGCCGCACCCTGACCGGCACGCTGCGCGTCGTGAACCCGAGCTACTCGCACAGCTTCGGCGACACCGTTCCCGAGCTGCTGAACATCGGACTCGGAGGACAGGCATGAGCCGCGACATGAGCTATGCCGCCGTCATGGCGCGCAAGAACGAGATCATGAAGGCCTCGCTCGGTATCGACTTCTCGGCGTACGAGCAGTCGCCCGTCTGTTTCGACTACGAGCGCATGATGCGTGACACCGGCTTCTCGCATGAGGACCTGGTGCGCATCCAGCGCGAAACCAAGGTCGGGGACACGCCGCTGTTCGAGCTGCGGAACCTGACCGAGGCGGTCCGGAAGATCAGCGCGCCCGGGAAGGGGGCGACGATCCTGCTCAAGGACGAGGCGGCCAACGCGTCGGGCAGCTTCAAGGCCCGCCGGGCCTCGATCTCCTGCTACGAGGCGAAACGCCGGGGTTTCGCCGGGGTCGCGACGGCCACGTCGGGCAACTACGGTGCCGCGGTCGCTTCCCAGGCCGCCCAGCGCGGTCTCAAGTGCATCGTCCTGCAGGAAGTGTACGACTCGCGTGGTGTCGGACAGCCCGAGATCGTCGAGAAGGGCCGAAAATGCGAGGCGTTCGGTGCCGAGGTGCACAAGCTGACGGTCGGGCCCGAGCTGTTCTACTGCCTGCTCACGACGCTCGAGGAGACCGGCTTCTTCAACGCCTCGCTGTACACGCCGTTCGGCATCCGCGGCATCGAGACCCTGGGAACCGAGATCGCGGCCCAGGTGCGGGCGCGGTACCAGCGCGACCCCGACGCCGTCATCGTGACCCACGCGGGCGGCGGCAACCTGACGGGAACGGCGCGCGGCCTGATCGACGCGGGCGCATCGAAAACCCGGATCGTCGCCTGCTCGGTCGATCTGAGCGGCCTGCACATGGCTTCGGATCACGATTTCAACCGCAAATCGTTCACGACGGGCCACACCGGCTTCGGCGTGCCGTTCGCCACCTGGCCGGACCGGACCGACGTGCCGCGGAATGCGGCCCGCAGCATGCGGTATATGGATGAGTATCGTCTGGTCATGCAGGGCGAGGTGTTCTACGTGACCGAGCTGCTCGCCAAGCTCGAAGGGATCGAACGCGGCCCGGCCGGCAACACGAGTCTCACCGCGGCCGTCGCGATGGCCCGCGAGATGGACCGCGACCAGATCGTCGTGGTTCAGGAGACGGAATACACCGGCGCCGGCAAGCATCACAACTCCCAGCTCGCGTTCGCGCGCTCGATGGGGATCGAGGTGCGGCGGGGCGACCCGCGCGAGAATATCCCCGGGAAGAACATCGTGATTCCCGAGCGTCTCGAACAGGTGAGGGGCCACGACCAGCCGCTCGACAAGCTGCGCCTCTCGTATCTGAAGAATGCGGCGAAGCTGGTGCCGGCAGACAGGTGGACGGCTGCCGACAAGGCGTTCCTCTCGGCCGACGTGAAGAAGGATCCCGCGTGGCTCGAGAGCGTTCTTCCCCAACTCAAGGCATGATCGCACGGGCCTGATCTCCGGCGAGAGGCGCCCCACGGCGTCTCTCGCGGTGTCTCACGGCAACGGCGAGAACAAGAAAGGAACCGAGGAATGACGGACAACGAAAGAATCGCCCGATTCGAAAAACGGCGTGCCGAGCTGCACAAGATGACCGACGAGCAGCTTCGCGCCCGCTTCTGGGACCTGTGCGGCAAGGCCGTCGAGCCGATGATCGAGCTCGCGAAGAGCCACACCTCGCCCTCGATCGAGCGCGCCGTACTGCTGCGCATGGGCATCGACAGCATCTCGACCAAGGGCGTCGTGACACGCGTCCACGAGGCCGGGCTGCTCGGCCATGGCGCCGGCCATGTCGTTTTGAAGGTCGCCGAAAAGTGCAAGACGGATGTCCGCGGCGCCGCAAAGCGGATCATCGATGACGCCGCCGTGCTCAACGGCCTGTTCGGAGGAAAGTGACGATGACGACCGAGAAACTCGATCCCAAGGTGAAGCTCGATATCGAACACATCCTCGAGAACCTCGAGCAGTATCATCCGCGCCGCAAGGGCTGGACGTGGCGTGAAGAGGTGCCGGGCGGCTACGCGGTCAACAAGTTCCATTACAAGGACATGACCAGGCCTCTGAAAAACTCGGTGCCGCTGCCGGCCTCGAAGTATTTCGACCACATCGATCCGCAGCCCAAGCCGGTCATCACGACCGAGATCGCTTCGGGCCGGTTCGAGGACGATCTGCGCCGCATGCGCATGGCCGCCTGGCACGGGGCCGACCATATCATGGTCATCCGCACCACCGGCCAGAGCCACATCGACGGCCTGCTCGAGGGGACGCCGGAGGGCGTCGGCGGCGTGCCGATCACCCGCAAGCAGATCCGCGCCTCGCGCAAGGCCTGCGACATGATCGAGGACGAGGTCGGCCGGCCGATCAATTTCCACTCGTATGTTTCCGGCGTCGCCGGCCCCGAAGTGGCCGTGCTGTTCGCCGAAGAGGGCATCAACGGCGCCCACCAGGACCCGCAGTATAACGTGCTCTATAGAAACGTGAACATGTACCGCTCGTTCGTCGACGCCGCCGAGGCCAAGTGCGTCATGACGGGCGCCCGCATCTTCCAGATCGACGGGGCGCACAACGCCAACGCCACGGCGAAGGAAGGCTGGTCGGTCATGCCCGAGCTGCTCGTGCAGCACGGCATCAACTGCGCCTTCTCGGCCGCCGCGGGGATGCCCAAAGACCTGATCGGCCTCTCGACGGTGCCGCCCTGCGCCCCGCCCTCGCCGAAGCTCTGGTATGACCTGCCCTACGCGGTCGCCCTGCGCGACATCTTCAGCGAATACAAGATGCGCGCCCAGCAGAACACGCGTTATATCGAGGCCGATATCGAAGAGGCGACCCGGACGCACGTGATCGACACCCTGATCTCGGCCCTGACCCGTGCCGACATCCAGAGCACGATCACGCCCGACGAGGGCCGCAACGTGCCCTGGCACTACAACAACATCCGCGGCATCGAGACGGCGAAGCAGACCCTCGTCGCCCTCGACGGCATCAAGGAGCTCGTCAAGATCGACCGCGACGGTCCGCTTGGCGAGATGGTCCGCGACCTGAAAGAGCGCGCGATCTGCTTCCTCGAGGAGGTGCTCGAGATCGGCGGGTACTTTGCCGCGGTCGAGAAGGGCTTCTTCGTCGACTCGGCCAAGTATCCCGAGCGCAACGGCGACGGGATTGCCCGTGACGGCAAGGGCGGGGTGGGGGCCGGCTCGCTCGTGAAGCGCGAGGCCGACTACTTTGCTCCCGTCTGCAGTCATTTCGGTCACAACAAGCTGCCGGCGGGCGTGAACAAGGCCTGCGCCCCGATCGGCGGCTGCACGCTGTGCAAGCCCGAGAAGATCGTGTTCATCGACGAGCTCGATCCCAGCGACAGCTGCAACACCCGTCTCGAGAAGACCCTGCCGTTCCGCAAGGGCGGCAAGATCCGGCCCGAGGCGGAATGGGCGGGCGACGGCGTGATGCTGCTCCAGTTCTTCGTTCCCGAAGAGATCGAGACGGCGCGCGTCGCCGGACTCGAGATCGCGAAGAAGATGGGACTCCACGACCCCGAGGTCATCAACGCCCAGGTGATGCACCCCTGCGAAGGGACGTTCATCGAGGTGAAGGGCAAGGTCGACTTCGCGATCGACAAGGCGACGCTCAAGATCCCGCCGAAGGAGGTCATCCTGCCCGAAGACGACCTGCGCGCGGCGGTCAAGAAGGTCGGTCTGAAGGTCGTCGCCGGCACCGTCGGCGAGGATGAGCACTCGGTCGGCTTGCGCGAGATCCTCGACATCAAGCACGGCGGCATCGAAAAATACGGCGTGAAATATCATTACCTCGGCACCTCGGTTCCGGTCGGCAAACTGATCGATGCCGCGATCGAGACCGGGGCCCAGGCGATCCTGATAAGCACGATCATCTCGCACAACGACGTCCATCGCGCCAACATGAAGAAGCTCGACGAGCTGTGCCGGGAAAAAGGCATCCGCGACAAGATCATCCTGATCGCCGGCGGCACCCAGGTCAGTCGCGACATGGCGAAGGAGTCGGGCATGGATGACGGCTTCGGGCGCGGTACGAAGGGCATTCACGTCGTGAACTCGATGGTGAAGACCCTCAAGGCGCGCGGCGTCATCTGAGGCTTCATCCCCTGCCTGGCAGGGGATATACCATCCGGTCACCTGTAGGGGCGGGTTTCAAACCCGCCCCTACGCCCCACCGGAATCATGGAATACCCGGTATCAATGGCACGCGATATTCATCTTCTCACGATAGAAGTCGGCAGCACCATCACCAAGGCGAACGGGTTCGCTTTGGCCGATGACGGCTCCCTGGCGCATGTCGCGCAGGGATTCGCGCCCACCAGCGTCGCCCGGGGCGACGTGAATGTCGGCGTCCAGGCGGCGCTCGCCGAGCTCCGGGAGACGTCGGGGCTCGATACCGGCAAGGCCGAGATCTTCGTGAACAGCTCGGCTGCGGGGGGGCTGCGGATGACCGTCCACGGCCTGACCTACAACATGACGGCCCGGGCCGCGCGCGAGGCGAGCCTCGGTGCCGGCGCGATCATCCGCCAGGTCACCGCCGGGGCGATCGCCGACGTCGATCTCGACGAGATCATAAATATAAAGCCTAATATTATATTGCTTGCCGGCGGCGTCGATTTCGGCGCCCGCGACGTCGTCGAGGCGAACGCGAAGAAGCTGGCCTCGCTCGGAATGCCGATTCCCGTCATCTATGCCGGCAACACGGCCCTGCGCACCACCGTCGGAAAGATCTTCGCGGCAGCGGGCCAGGAAGTGTTCATCGCCCCGAACGTGTTTCCCGATGTCGACGTGCTGAACGTCGATCCCGTGCGGAAACTGATCCAGGACGCTTTTTCCCGGCACATCATCCATGCGCCGGGCATGGAGAAGCTCGCGGGGATCACCTCGCGGCCGGTGATGCCGACCCCCGGCGCCGTTCTGAAGGCGGCAGAGATCTTTGCCGAGGCCCTCGGCGACGTTCTCGTGCTCGATGTGGGCGGGGCGACGACGGATGTCCACTCCGTCAGCGAAGGCAGCACCGAGTGGGCCGACAAGCTCGTCGACCCCGAACCCCATGCGAAGCGCACCGTCGAGGGCGATCTCGGCGTGTTCGTGAACGCGGCGAACATCCTCGAGCTGTCGACCGACGAGCGCTGGAAACAGCGGGCCGAGGATGTGAAAGCCATGCCCGAGACCGATGCCCAGCGCGAAATGACGCGCTGGCTGTGCGCCAGGGCCGTAGAGACCGGCGTGCGCCGTCATGCCGGGGTCATCTCAGACCTGTACACCCCGACCGGGCGGAAGCAGATCGTGCGGGGAAAAGACCTTTCGGCGGTCTGGTGGGTCGTCGGAACCGGCGGCGCCCTGACGCGCGTGCCTGGCGGGGATGAAATATTGCGATCGATATGCACTGGCCCGGCGAAATACCTGTTTCCGCGGCCCGATGCCCGGATCCTGCTCGACCGGCGGTATCTGTTTTCGGCCATGGGCACGATCGCCGGAGTCTATCCCGACGCCGTGCGTCGGACATTCGAAACCTGGGTAAAGGGAGAGATGGGATGAGCCACCGAACGCCGCGACTCGAAATCTACACCGACCGGATCCGCCAGAACGCGAAATCCGTGGTCGACCTCTGCCACCGCACCGGCGTCCAGGTCGCGTGCGTGACGAAGGTCACCGCGGCCCATCCGGCCGTCGCCCAGGCCCTCGTAGAGGGCGGTGCCGACATGCTCGCCGACTCCCGCGTCGAGAACCTCTGGGCGCTGCGACAGGCGGGCTTTGCCGGTCCGTTCCTGCTGCTGCGGCTTCCCACGATCTCCGAGGCGGCGAACGTCGTCCGGGCGGCCGACATCAGCCTCAACTCGAATCTCACGACGCTGCGCGCCCTTTCCGAGGCGGCCATCGCCGCCGGCGTCCGCCACAAGGTCATCGTGATGATCGACGTGGGCGACCTGCGCGAAGGGATCTGGCACGACCGTGCCCCGGGCTTCGTCAGCAAGGCGAAGGAGT
>DAOOQQ010000089.1:0-17130 GCA_035388825.1 Candidatus Ozemibacteraceae bacterium | reverse complement strand
GTGAAGGTCGAGGCGGCCATCAAGGGGCCCCAGCGCGTGCCGGCCTCGCTCGCGAAGTAACTCAACCCCACCTGGATGACGCGCAGGTTCGTGTCGTTCGTGACGATGAGGGGCCAGACGAAGCTGTTCCAGGTGCCGAGGAACGAGAAGATCCCCAGGGTCACCATCGGAGGCTTGCTCAGCGGCAGCACGATCTTGAAATAGAACTGGAGCCGGGTGCAGCCATCCAGCATGGCCGCCTCGAACAGATCCTTCGGCAGTTGCATGAAGAACTGTCGCAGGAAGAAAACCGAATAGGCGGATGCCAGCCAGGGAACGATCAGGGCCAGATACGTGTTGATCCAGTGAATTTTTGACAATATAATATAATCAGGTATGAGAAGCGCCTGCTGCGGCAGCATCATCGTGCCGAGCATCAGCAGGAACAACTGGTCCTTGAACGGGAACTTGAAGAAGGCGAAGGCATAGGCCGCCAGGGATGCGAAGATCAGCGAGCCGGTCGTGATCGTGATGGCGGTGAGGAACGTGTTCAGGAAATACCGGTAGAAGGGCTGGGCATCCCATGCTTCCTTGTAATTGTCGAACAGGTCGAAGGGCTTCTGGATCTTCTTGCCCGTCGTCGCGGATGCGGTGCGCGACTCGGCGTAGAGGGCCTTCTGCTTCTCGTGGTCGTCGATGCGCTTCTGGTCCTCGGCGTTGTTCAGGAACGAGGGGCGCACGAGATCGGGAAGCAGCACGATCGTTTTCCCCGTGCGCAGGATCTCGTCCTCGCTCTTGAACGAGGTCATGATCATCCAGACGAAGGGGAAGATCATGAAGATCGAGCCGGCGATGAGCATCGCATGGATCAGGATATGGGAGGGGTGTTTGAAGAGCGGCTTTTTGACGGTGGTGTTCATGCGTCGGCCTCAGGAGTAATGGACTTTCTTTTCAACGTACAGCTTGTTGAAAAGGGTCATGCTGAAGATCATGATGAACAACACGAACGCGATCGCCAGCGCGTAGCCGAACTCGAACTTTTCGAAGGCCTTCTGATACAGGTAATACACGATGACCAGCGTGCTCTTGAGAGGGCCGCCGCGCGGGGTCATCATGTAGATCTGCGAAAACACCTGGAAGCTGCCGATCGTCGACATCACGAACACGAAGAACGTCGTCGGCGACAGGAGGGGGAAGGTGATGTGCCGGAACTGCTGGAGCCAACTCGCCCCGTCGATCCGCGCCGCCTCATACAGATGCTTCGGAATGTTCTGCAGGCCGGCGAGGAAGATCACGACGTTGTAGCCGAGCCCTTTCCAGACGCTCATCAGGATGATGCAGGGCATCGCCCAGAAGGGGTCCTGCAGCCAGAGTTGCGGCGGCAGGTGGAGGAGCGCCAGCAGCTTGTTCAGCAGGCCGTAATCCGGGTGGTAGATGAAGTTCCAGACGATCGAAACCGCGTTGAGAGAGGTGATCACGGGCAGAAAATAGATGGTGCGATAGATGCCGATGCCCGAAATCGGATTGTTCAGGAGCAGGGCGATGCTCATGGAGCACGCGATCGACAGGGGGACGCTGACGATGGCATAGTAGAAGGTATTGACCAGCGACTTGTAGAACATCGGGTCGTCGAACAGCCGGGCGAAGTTGTCCAGCCCGACCCATTCGGCTTCACCGATCAGATCCCAGCGGTAGAAGCTGATCGCCAGCGAGTAGAAGATCGGCAGGACGTGGAAGCAGAGCAGGATGCCGAAGACGGGAACCAGGTAGAAGTAGGCTCCCCAGTCGATCTTTTTGGTTTTGAACATGACGTGGCGGATACCGGATCAGCGACCGCGGCCCCTCGCCGCCGGGCGGTTCCGGGCTGTGGCCCGCGCCGGGGAGAGCTGCTTCATCAGGTTGTCATACAGCGCCGGCGTCTCGTGCGTGAAGGGGGCCGGGCCGGGCTTGGAGGCGTTGATGTCGCTGTCGGGATACTGGTAATCGGTGAAGTTCGAACAGCCGATCACGGTCAGGATGCCGTTGGCCAGCTTTTCCTGCGCCATGATCGCGATCGGGGTGCCCTTCGGGTAGATGACCGCGTCGTTCTTCTTGTCGCCGTCCTTGTTGATCGTGTCGTCGTCGCCCGTGATCAGGATGTCGACGCCGGCATCGGCCGTCAGCGGCTTGCCGTCGCGGGTCAGCAGCGAGCAGGTGCCCCAGGTGATGACCGTCTTGACGCCGGCCATGATGGGCGAATCGCTCTTCAGCACGTGAGCCAGCACGCCCCACGGCTTGTTCGTCTTGTTCGTGTTGTCCCACACCTGGTCGTCATTGTACCGGATGACCGAGCCAAGCTTGCCGAGCAGGGTGTTGAGGGTGTTGCGCCCGTCGAGATCCGACGAATCCCAGTCGCAGGACATGACGAGCCGGCCGCCGGCCATCAGCCACTCGACGACGGCGTTCATCTCGGGCTCCATGATCGGGAGCGAGGTGTTCGGAAGCATCACGATCCCGAACCGGTTCAGCATCTCGGGGGTGATCAGGTTCAGCGTGTAATACACCTTGAACCCGTTCTTGAGCATGTGGCGCTCGAAGGTTTCCATCTTGTCGGAAGCGGCGTTCCCGTGGGCCGCGTCGACGAGGATGTTGCACGTGCGATCCGCCTCTGAGGCATCGTTCCAGAACTTGACCTCGCGGGAGGGAATGCGCTTGGCCGGGTTGCTGCCGGTGACCCACATCATCGCGTTGTAGGCGAGCTGCGGGTGGGAATACATGAACGAGTCGTAGCTGTCGTGCAGCTTCTTCACGCCTCCGGCACGCCGGGAGGCCGGCTCGGCGACGGGAGTGGCGGTGCCGTCGTCGAAGGGGGAACTGTCGCCCAGGCCGATCACGCGGCCTTTTCCTGCTTCGGCGGCAACGATATAGGGCTCTTTTTTATAGCGGCTGTCCAGCAGGCCGACGGCCTTCGCATCGTCCTTCGGGGTCAGGGTGAAGGTCGAGGCCGCCCAGGCGCCGACGCCGCGGACACCATACATCGCGGGGTGATCCTTGTTGGCCGTGCCGCTGACGGGGGCCTCATACAGGAAGTTCCCGGTGAAGGTGAACCCGAACTCGCCGCAGAAGCTGTTGAGGGCTTTCACGGCATCCCAGCCGTCGTTGTCGCGGTCGGCGTTGCCGTGGTCACCGATCAGGAAGGCGCCGCCGCCGTTCTTCACGAACTCGACGATGGCCGTCTGCTCGGCTTTTTCATAGGGGTTGTTCGGTTCGGCGAGGATGAGCGCGTCGTATCCGGCGAGGAGCTCCGGGGTGAAGCGACGATTCGACGAGACCTTGCTGAGGGAGTCGATGGAAAAGCCGTTCGCCTTGAGCATGTCGCACATCTCGGAATAGGCCCCCGAGACGATCCAGTCCGCGTTGCCGGCGGTCTGGCCGTGCGTGTCGTCATACAGGACCTTCACGTCGGCGGCCGAAGCCGGCACGAGAACCGTGAAAACGGCGAGAATGGCAAGAACGAACATCGCGAGTTTCTTCATCGTGATTCCCCCTGTAAAGAGTGAGGCGTTTCAGGGAGTATACGAAATACGCCCGCGATGGGCAAGGTACGAATTACGTGCCTTTCATTCCGACGGCAGATCGGGAATCGCGAGGGCTGCGCCGGTCGGCGGCGTCGAGGTGGCGATCGCTCCCGTTCCGGAGGCCGTATCCGGCTCGGGCGGGGCTTCTTCCATATCGTCTTCGTTCCCGTCGGCGGAGCGAGGCGGCTTCACCTCGCCGATTCCCGTGGTGCGACCGCGCCAAAGGCTCATCGGGCCACGGGTGTTGGACAGGAACAGGATCTGGGCAAACTCTTGGGACAGTTCGAACCGCCGGATATTGTAGGCTTCGAGGAACTCGAGCAGGGACTTGGCGTCGGCGGCCGAGAGACCCGTGAAACACACGATGTTTCGTTCGGGGAAGGGGTAGGGCGAGCGGCGCAGGCAGAAGGTTCCGACGCGGGTTGGATACCCGGATGGAAGGGAAAGACCGAGGAACCACCGCGTCTCGAACCTGTCCATGAACTGATGGTTGCCCTGGGCCATGCCCGTGTCATACAGCGGCCGGAACTTCGAATCCATCGTTTTGTAGGCGTAGCAGTAGGCCAGGGCGAGATCGATCGCGCCGGCTTCGGGAGCGCCGCTGCCGGTGCGGTCGCCGGGGGCGGGAGTCAGACGGGCCGCGAACGTGGAGGCGAGGTTCCAGAGGGGGCTCGAGACGCGCGGGGAGCGGAGATGCCCCTCGAGATACAGGACGCGGTTCTTGCTCCAGAACGAAACGAGCTTGATCGTGTCGCTGGAGGTGTGCTGCTGTTCCGGCAGCTCGACGGCCTGGCCGAGATCGTTCAGGTCGTATCGCCGGAGGATCGAGCAGGTGAAGTCGCGATCGTCGAACTCCTGTTTGTCCCGGGTCTGGCCGACGATTTCGACGAGAGCGAAAGCCCGGGCATCCGGTGACCAGACGATCTCGGAAAGCTGGCCCTGAAGGGTCACGAGGCGCGGAATCGTGCGATTTCCGGCAAGATCGATGAGATTGACGACGTGGTCGGTGACGAAAAACAGCTTCTTCCCGTCGGGTGCCCAGAAGGGGTAGGCAAACTGGTAATTCCCGTCGATTTCGGTCTGGCGGACGACCTGTTCGACGTGCTTTCCCGCCGCTGCATCGAAGACGAACAGACGGCGTTCGAGCGAGCCCCGGTGCAGCACGATGCCGGCCAGGACCGGACCGGTGGGGGCCCATTCCATATCCAGAAGCTGGAGTTGCGGGTCTTCGAAGAGATTCAGGGGGGGCGCCTGGGGCGTTTGCAGGTCGAGCAGTTTCAGGACGCCGTTTTCGGTGAAGCTCAGCCAGCGCCCATCGGCGGATGCACGGGGAAAGCCGTACGGCTTGTGACTGTGGGGCAGGAGGATGCTGCCGCTGGCGTCGGCGAGGAGGACGAGGTGGTTCGCGACCTCGTCGGGGCGCACGGCGACCACGGCCGCTGAGGCGACCGGCTCGAAATCGAGGTCGGGATACAGCTCGGTGAGGCCGTTCGAGAGGCAGGAAAAGCCGAGATCGGCCTCGATCGTGTCGGTGCGTCGCGGGAGATGGTCGCGCATCGTCAGAAGCGAGCGTACGTCATCGATGAGTCGCGAGGAAACTGTTCCGGCTTTCCGCTTCAGGGCGGCGTTCAACGCCATCAAAAACCCGTTCCCGCCGAGATCGGGGAGCTGGATCCGATTGGGCCCGGGCTGGAAGGCGGTGTTCCGGTTCGGGGAATAATCGAGGGTGAATTCTGTATTAGAAGCTATATAGTTCATGCGGATGAGGGCGGCGAGGTAGTGGTCGGCGAAGTTCACCAGCAGGTTCATCCGGGCCACATCCCGGCTCAGCGAGCTTCCATCGCCCAGGCGAAGCGGGGACTGATACTGGATCCTGACGCGTTCGCCGCTGAAGACGATCGTGCCCTCGCTCGGTCCGGAGGCGGCGTGGAGGGGGTGGGACAGAAGGGCCGCGACGATGACGGCGGCGAACAGGAGGCGACAGGCGCGTTTCATGTTGGTGTTCCCTGCAATGGTCTCTGCCGGCCGTGCTTGGTCGGACAAGCGTTTTTACCACATTTCCCGGGTGTGGGAAAGGTTGACGGGCTCATTTTTTTTCGCCGTTCCCGGTGAGGCTGCGGTTGATCTCTTCGAGCAGGCCATCGACCAGTTCAGCGGCCGGCAGGGTCTTCACGATCTGACCGTTGCGGAACACGAGGCCGCTCTCGCGCCCGCCGGCAATGCCGAAATCCGCCTGGCGGGCCTCCCCGGGGCCGTTCACGGCGCAGCCCATCACGGCGATCGTGATCGGCGCCTTCAGGCCGGCAACCCGCCGGCTGACGTCCCGGGCGATCGACTGGAGAGGGATCTGACATCGGCCGCAGGTGGGGCAGGAGACGATGGTCGGTCCGGCTTCCCGCAGGCCGGCGCAGCGCAGGATGCGGATCCCGGCAGCGATCTCCTCGGCCGAATCTCCCGTCAGCGAAACGCGGATCGTGTCGCCGATTCCCTCGAGCAGCAGGGTCCCGATACCCATCGCCGACCGGATGATCCCCTCTTCGGGCAGCCCCGACTCGGTGACGCCCAGATGGAGTGGATGTTCACAGGAACGGGCGACGATACGGGCTGCCTCGATCATCGTGTGCAGATCGAACGCCTTGACGGCGATCTTGATCGCGCCGAAGCCGGCGCTTTCGAGAAGGGCGACCTCTTTCAGGGCGGATTCGGCGAGCGCCGCCGGTGTGACGCCCCCGTGCCTGGCGGCGATTGCCGGGTCGAGGGAGCCTGCGTTGACGCCGACCCGGATCGGCACACCGCGTTCCGATGCCGCGCGGGCGACCTGCCGGACCTTGTCGGCGTCCCGGAGATTGCCGGGATTCAGCCGGAGGCCGTGAACCCCTCCCTCGAGCGCCCGGAGGGCGAGAAGATGGTCGAAATGGATGTCGGCAATGACGGGAATCGGGGCGCGTGGCGCGATCCGGCCGAGGGCGTCCGCCGCGGCCATGTCCGGGACCGCAAGACGGATGATCTCGCAGCCGGCAAGGGCAAGCCGTTCGATTTCCCGGAGCGTGGCTTCCGCATCCCGGGTGTCGGTTTTCGTCATCGTCTGCACCGTGACCGGTGCTCCTCCTCCAACCCGAACCGCGCCCAGGCGGATCATTTTCGATGTTCGACGTGCCATCGGACTCATCACGGGTGCCTCCGTTCAATAATAGCGTAAGTTATATCATCTGGAAAGGATTCCGGCCCGGTGAGCCGGGCGAGACGGTCCTGGAGTAGCCGGTGAAGGGTTTCGCCATCCGTCGTTTCCGCAGGCGGGAGGAGAACGTCGAGACCGCCGTCCGGTGCGGTTCCGAGAGCTTTTTCGAGCCCGTTGGTGGCGACGAGGAGAACGGTTCCCGGGATGGCTGGCACCTCGAGCGGGGCCACAAGAGCCGCTTCCGGCAAACCGAGCGGAACGCCCTGCTGTCCGTTGGGGACCGGGGCCGTGGCGCTGCCATACAGGCGGGGCGGAGGATTGCCGGCGAGGGAGAGGCGGATGCCCGCCGCACCGGGTTCGATCAGGGTCATGGCCGTGCGCAGCGGGGGCGTGGAAAACCTGCGGAGGTTCTCGTGGACGGCCCGGACCCGGTCGCGGGGCGGGGCGGCGCGAAGGGCCGCGCTCGTGACGTGGAGGGTGACGGCGGCGGCGATTCCCTGATGAAACGCGTCACAGACGGCGAGGAACGGGGCGGCCGGATCCGTTTCGACGATGATCAGATCCCCCTTCATCTCGCGGGCGAGAGAAGAATACAGAATGATATTGTAATCTCCGATATAACAGCGCTCGGGGGCGCTGCGAAGTTCGGCATACAGCCGCTCGGCCCATTCGAGTTCGCGAGCCGCCCGGTCATGCCGGACGAGCCCCTCGAGCAGGGACAGGGTGTCGAGGACGGGGATCAGTTCATGGCACAGGCCGGTCACGAGGCTGCGCTCCTGGTCGGTGTAAGGAAGGCGGCCCGGTTTGGGGGCGAGCAGGAAAACCCCCTGGGCGGCCGATTCCCGGCGGATCTGGAAGGCCCAGTGGAATCCGTGATCGCGCCAGGAGGCATACAAACCAGCCTGGAGGCGGGGATCGTCGCTCGCGGCTTCGAGAACGGCGTCGATCTCTTCGGCGGGCGGCCACGCCGAGGGAAGGTCGGCCGGGAGCTGGGGGGAGCCGGCCGGCCAGACCCGGATGATTCCTCCCGGCATCACCACGGCCGCCTGCTGGAACCCGAGCACGGGATGGAGTTCGTGCAGCAGAGTTTCCATGACGGTTTCGGGGGTGGAGGCGCGTCGCATTGCGGCCAGCACGTGACGGATCACCCCGGCGGTGTCGAACGAACGCCGGCCGAACACCCGGTCGACCCCGGCCACGATCAGGTCTTTCAGGGGAGAAAAGACCGCGGCGATGACGAGGGTCGAGACCACGGTCGCGGTGCCGCCGGAGATGTTCAGCCAGCTTTGGAGGCCGTTCTCGAGCAGTTCGAGAACTCCGGCCAGGGCCGCGGTCAGCAGCGTGTACACGAGGCCGATCGAGAAGAACATGTCGATCTCCAGCAGCTTGTACCGGAGGATCGCATACCCGAGAATGCCGGCCATCGCGATGCCGAGCAGCGGAAACAGCCCGTAGGTATACATCGTCTGGCCGTGCAGATAGATGCGGCCGAGAGCCACGAACAGCGAGCCCGCCGCCGCCGGAAGCACGAATGCGGCGAAGGTGTACCGCAGCCGCCGTTCCTGGAAATCCGTTTCAAGGCTTGCGCGGGCGAGTCCGAGGGTGCGCATCGCGAGCAGCAGATACCCGACGATGACGATCTTGACGGGATACTCGAATCGGCCCAGCGAGATCACGAAACCGCCCTCGACCGGCTCGGCCGTCGCGATCAGATGCCCCGACCAGAGCAGGAGAGGCAGAACGATGCCGGGCAGGAAGACGGCCGTGCGCATGGCGGACGACCCGAGCTGCCAGGCGGATTCGAGGCGACGCGGGAACAGCGCGGTGAACAGGGCGAACATCGGCGGCAGCAGCAGCATCGGGGTGATCAGGAGGTGCAAAAGCCATCTCGGGGGGGCGCCGACCCCCGGAAGGGCGCCCGGTGCGATGCTGGGGGTGCCGATGCGGATCAGAAGAAGCTCGGCGAAGGACCAGACGAAAAACAGCAGCAGCAGAACGCTGAAACACTGATTCACGGGACGCCGCGGCGCGCGCATCAGCACCAGAACGCCAAGGCCGAGATGGACGGCCATGGCGAGGCCGCTCAGCAGCGTTGCCGTGAGCATGGCCCGCCCTACCGGAACTTCCAGCCGGGCTGCATGATGCGGGAATGGGCCGTCCGCAACGTGACCGAGGTCGTGAGGCTGAGTTGTTCGCGATTCTGCTTCGCCCGCATCCGGATGCGCATGAACGAGATGCGTTTCCGCTGGTCCGAATCGTTCGATTTCATATCGAATGGTTCGAAGGTGCAGGGGCCGCCTTCCTCAGCCGGGAGCTGCTCATAGTAGGGGAAGAACAGCTCCGGCTCGATCTGCTCAGCGGAAAAAATCTCGACCGGCTGTTCACCGCGTTCGGCCCGGTATAGGGCCCACTTTCCGCCTTTCGGCTCGAGTTCATACTCGACGGTGGTCAGGGCCGCATCCCCCGTCAAGTCCTCGTCCTCCTCGCCCACCCGGAATCGCGCGATCCTGAGACGGCCGGGACCGACCTCGAGCACCTCGTTGGCGCACCGCAGATCGTTGACGAGGCGCTCCATCTTGCGCCGCATCTCGGACTGGAGGGTGAGCCGGACGGTGCCGCGACTGGCCGTCGAAAGGCCCGTCGTCTGCAGCAGATACAGCACGCCGCCGACGAGCACCGTCAGCGCCATGCCCATCAACAGTTCGACCAGGGTGAAGCCATGCAGGGAACGCGATTTCCGTTTCATCGGTGTTGTCCCACGAGAGTCACGACTTCGGCGAGACGGCGCTGGTGCTCGTCGTACACGCGCACCGTCACCTTCTTCAGCCGCGCCGGAACGGCCGTGTCGTATTTTGCGTCGACATCCATGACCCGACGGTAGTTCTTCACGTCTTCCGGATACAGTTCGATATCACGGAGGAACGCGGGGCGGTACAGGGATTTCAGCCGTCGGAAGGTTTCGATATGCGGCTCCTGTGCGGATGTCTCTGCCGTGAAAACATCGGAAAAAACCTTCTCGAACTGCTCGCGGCTTTCGAATGCCTCATCGAAGTCGGGGCGGTCGCGGAACACCGTCGAGAAGTTCTCGTAATCGGATTTGACGAGGTGAAACGGCAGGGAACGGATTTCCTCGATCTTTTCCCGGGCGAGATTATAGGCAATGATATGTTCCACGTTTTCGGTGCTGCCCTGCATGCCGAACACGAACATCCGGGTGAACGGCAGGGCGACCAGCCCGACCAGCATCATCACCATCAGGATCTCGACCAGCGTGAACGCGCGACGGAACAGGTTCATGACGCGCCTCCGGCCAACTCGATCTCGGCAAGGACGACACGGTTGCGCCCCTCGGCCTTGGCTTTGTACAGAGCCTTGTCGCACTCGGAGATCAGGGCTTCCATCGTCATGCGGCGCTCGCGCACCGATGTGACGCCGATCGATACGGTCACGTTCAGCTCGTTCCCTTCGGCTGAGCAGGTTGCATCGGCAATCGCCTTCCGGATACGCTCGGCGACGATGACGGCATCTTGCAACGAGGTCTGGGGGAGGATCACCGCGAGCTCCTCGCCTCCATACCGACCGGGGGTGTCGATGGCCCGGATGTTCTCGAGGATGCGCTGGGAGGTTTCGCGCAGAACGAGATCCCCGACCTGGTGGCCCCACGAGTCATTGAACCGTTTGAAATGGTCGATGTCGAGCATGAGCAGGGCGACGTCGGTACGGTAGCGGCGCGCCCGGGCAATCTCCTTCTCGAGGCTGGCCAGGAAGAACCTGCGGACATACAGATGCGTGAGACCGTCCGTGATGGCCTGCTCGAACAGCCTCTGTTTCTCGATGATCAGACTCAGGTGGTGACGGAGGGTCTCGATGAAGCTTCGCTCGTCCCCGGTGAAGGCCTCGATCGCCGCCGGCTGAGGCCCGGGCGGGGCGAAGATCAGATACAGTCCGCCGAAATCCTGTTCCTCGAAGAACAACGGGATGCCCAGAACCGTTCCGGCCTCGCCGGGCAGCTTCATGAGCGTGTTCACCCGGGTTTGCAGCGCCAAGGAAACGGCTTTCCGGATGACCTCGCCGGCCGCCTGGCCGCGGGCTTCGGCGAGATTCGGCTTGCCGTCGCTTCCGTCGATCCAGGCGGTGCCGCAGTCGGCCGCTGCGAGGTGATCCCGGAGGTGCCGGGCGGCGAGCGCGAAGACTTCACGCTGGTTCGTGACGGTCGATGCCTTCTGGGTGAGGGTGTACAACACCGTGAGCTCGGTGAGGCGGCTGCGGAGCCGTTTGGTCATCTCGTTGAAGGCCCGTGAGAGGTCTCCCAGTTCGTCGCGTTCGAGCACCGGCAATGTTCTTGTCAAATCCCCGGCCGCGATCGCACGGGTGCCGAGGGAAAGGCTGCTGATGGGATCGACCACGCCCCGGATCAGGAGCGTCACCAGCAGGAGAGAGCCGCAGATACTCACCAGCAGGGCCGCGAGAAGGCTTCCATAGGCGCGTTCCAGGGGGGCCGTGACAGTTTGCCAGCCGATGCCCGCTCCAAGGTAATACCCGTCGAGATTTTTTCCGGATGTCAGGGCGGCAAGGAGGGGCCGCTTCTCGTCAGAAATGCGCTCGGCCACGGGATTCTCCCGCAACTGGGCAATTGAGACGAGCGGCAGCAGGTTTGCCCGCAGGATTGGGTTCAGCGTGGGGATCGTGACCGAGATGTCCTCCTTGGTCAGGGCGAACAGCCGCAGGTCGTCGGAACGGCCGCTCTGCTCGCGAATCGCGGCGGTGAGATACTCGGCATCCGTCGTTTCGAGATCGAGGGTGACGATGAGAGCCCTCGGATGCAGGGAAGAGCCGGCGGCCGGAGCGGCGACGGGGGGGACGAGATCGATGAAGGCGGCCGTCCTGCGCGACGTGCCCGGCCAGTTCACGGGCTGAAGAATCCCGCGGTGGGCGGCGAGCCGGGCGAGGAAATTCCGGGCCAGCGCATCGTGGCCGATCAGCTCCGTTGGTTCCCGGCCGAGCCCGCTGCCGGCTTCGATCGCCCGGCGGCCGAGTTCGCCGACGAACGCCTTCCGGCCATACTCGTCGAACAGGTGGTCCTGGTCGAACAACACGGTGCCGGACGCATCGACGAGATAAGCGCGGTGAAGTTTCCTTTCTTTATATAAAGTCAAAAATAGTTCTGTGATCGCCTTCTGATCAGAGCTGGCGAGGATCGGGTGCGTGCGCAGGCTTCTCAGCCAGGCGGCGCGTTCCCGATAAAACTCTCCGGCTCCGTCGTCGAGCCTTTTCATCTCGTTCTGCAGAAGCTGATTCGATTCGCTTTGGAGCACCTTGCCGTGGTCGAGCGAGTAGTGAAGGGCCAGAAGCGAAAGGATGGACAACGGCAGGAGCATCGAGAGACCGAACAAACCGGCGATCTTGGTCCGGAGGGAGAGGCCGGCGGTGGATGCTGCGCGGTAGACGAGGAAGAAAAGGGCGATCCCGGCGAGGAGGGACAGGGCTGCGAACGCGAGGCCGAGGCTTTCGCCGTTCTCGAGCTCGGTTCTGAAGCGCGCAGTGGAGAACAGCGTGAACAGGCTGATGGAGGAGGTGGGGGAGAACGGGAGAACGACGAGGTTCCATTCCTCGTTGATGACCGGGGATTTGGCCGTTGAACGGTACTGCTCGAACAGGGCGCTCGCCATGGAGGCGAGAGGCTTGTAGGAAATGAAGCGCTGGCCGGCATTTTCGGGATCGATGAAGCCGCTCGTCTGTTCGGGATTCGCGGTAGGATCGGCAGCGAGGATCTGGGCCAGACCCCAGGATTCGGCGAGGTTGTTCCCGGGAACGAGAATGGAGAACCCGCCGTTTTTCAGCGAACCCGAAACGAACGTGTCCCAGAAGCAGATCAGATGGCGATCTGTGCCCGTGTGCTGGTGAATCGAGCCGGGAGCGGCGGCCAGGGTGAGGTAGGGAAACGAAAGGCCGGCGAGGGGCGCTGCCGTGCGGATCGCACCCTCATTGGCGGCATTGAAGCGGGTGAACGGGGCTTCCCCGGTGACGAGAGCTTCCTGGGAAACCTCGGCATAGGCTTTGGAAAGAGCCTTGACGAACGCCTGAGCCGGGGCGGCGGCGGCGGGAAAGATCACCTGGCCTTTGCCGTCCCAGGTCAGGAATGTGCTGCCTGGGGGGAGCGAGGAGGCGAGATCGGTCGACAGAGCCGTCGTGCGGGAGAAGTCCGGCAGCTTTCTGCGGACGGCGTCGCGGTAATTCCGGGCAAGCTGCTGGATCACTTTCTCGTTGGCGGCGTTGTTCCGGAATGAGGTGAGCTCGCGGGTCAGATACTCGGTGAAGGCAGCCCGTTCGTCGCGGGAAATACTGCGCAGATACACCCGGTAGCCTTCGAACAGGATGCCGAGGGGGAGGGCGAAAAAGAGCAGGAAGGCGATGAGCCACCCGAGAAGCAGATGAAAACCGCCGGATTCCTGGGTGGACTCCGGGGGCTGCTGCTTTGACGCGGGATATATTGGCATGGAGGTGTGTTCCGTGGTATCTCAACAGATATCGTGATCCTGGAAATCTTGTTATACCATCGGGAGGATCGACATGTCCATGCGTTGCAAGGTGCTCGGAATACTTGTTTGTGGATTGATCGCCGCGACCGGCCAGCCGGCTGATGCGGTTTCCATCAGGGTCATGCAAGGTATTCCGGTCGGGGATCCCCAGCAACTCGTCGAGGAAGGGCTGCGCCTGAGCAGCGAGCAGATGCTTCGCCAGGCCTGGGAGGCCTATGAAAAGGCCGTCCGGCTCGATCCGGAAACCGTCGAAGGCTACCGCCAGCTCGGCCGGGTGTATTTCAATCTGTCCCTGATCGGTGCGGCGAACGACGATGATTATATGCGGGCGAGCGAATATGCGCGGCTGATCGGGGCGAAAGCCCCCGAGTCGGCGGATGCCCACCACATCATGGGCATGGTTCTGTCGGGGAAGGGCGCATATCTGGATGCGCTCGACGAGCTCAGGCTTGCCCTGCACCTCAACCCGGCGAACGAGTTGATCCTGTGCGACATCGCCTCCATTCATCTGGCGCTTCATCAGCCGGATGAGACGGTCCGGCTGCTCGAAGGCAAGACTCTGCGTCGCGGCTGGTCCTACTACATCCTCGCGATGGCCTGGCTCCAGAAGGGCGAACGCGGCCGCGCCTGGATGAATCTGCTCAAGGCTCGCCGCCAGGGCTTCTCCGGCTACTGGGTCGATACCACCCTCGACATGCTGCGCCGGGATCTCGGTTTCCAGGAGTGATGTTCCCGCGTCTGCGGAAACAAGCGCTGCGCCTCATGGAAGCGCAGGGGGGATGATGCCGTCGAAGTGACGGAACGGAGCGTTCCGGGGGGCGGTGCGGCCCCGCATGTCCGTATCCGTGCCCCGCTCAGGTGAAGATGTTGCGCCAGATGAACAGCACGAACAGCAGGGCGCCGACAGCCATCAGCAGGGTCGTCATCGGATTGCGGGCATAGTGGTATTTGAAGCTCTCGATCAGCGTCGGCTCGTAGGCAACCCACCGCAACAGGTTGTCGGCGTGTGTTTTATATTTTGGTATATTCATGAACTTGCTGTTCGTATACGCCGTGAACTGGAACTCGTGGTACCGGAAGGTGACCGAGCTGTCGCCACCGATCAAGCCGTGGAGATTGCAGTACCAGTCAAAGTTCGACGGATCCTTGAACACCAGGTAGTATTCACAGTCGGCCGTCGGCGGCTTGGGCTGCTCGGGAAGATACTTGTTGGTGAGGATCATCGTATAGACATCCTGCATTTTGCCCCACGTCGGGAACTGGGTGGTGCCTGCCTTGATCGCGTTATCCACGGCTTCGCGAAGCTTGCCCAGATTGGCGCGGCAGGTTTTCGCAAGTTCGAATCCCGGTTCGGCCGCATCCAGGGACGGGTGCGGAAACAGGAAAAAGACCAGGCTGAGAGCAAGGGCAAAGGCCAGACGACGGTTCATTCCCATAGCAGCAATCACCTCAACGACAGGGGATGGATCTTCTTTTGCCCATTCTACATCACTGATTTCCCGAGCGCACCTCTCTTGCACCGTTCCGCTTGATTTCCCGCCTCCGCGTGAGGTAGACTTTGCCACGGCAATCGTTGCCTTCGCGCCTATAGCTCAGGTGGATAGAGCACAGGATTCCTAATCCTGGTGCCCCTGGTTCGAGTCCAGGTAGGCGCAGCCTGTAGAGCCGCTGCGGATCAACATCCCGGCGGCTTGTTTTTTGAGCGTCTCACGCGGGATCGAACGGAATTGCGAGACGCGCATCGAACCGTTCCCGTCGACACGCAGGGCATTCCCGGACTCCAGGATGAATATCCGTTCCGGTGACGCGAGCAATCGGCGGGGTACCGGTGGGGTTGACGGAGTCGGGGATCGTGCGTAGAATGGAAGGTGATTTTCTGCCGCATGTTGCGGCCGTTTCATCACTTCGGAGGTGATTCCATGATCCGATCCGTCGGCAAGATGCTCGTGGCCGGACTGTTCGTGACGATTCCGGCGCTCTGCTCCGCCCAGGAAGCGAATCCGGGACAGACCGGGCAGGCTGCGATTCCGCCCGCACCTCCCGCCATCGAGGATCCCGCGGAGAATCCCGCGAGGGAAGGCTTCGTTCCGCAGTGGAAGATCGGCGACCAGTGGATTCTCGAGGCGACCTACCGCGACCAGCGCGCCCCGGGCGAGGTCTGGATGACCCCGATCCGCTGGACGTTCCATGTGAAGGCGAAGAAAAACATCCATCGCACGGATTGTTACGTGCTGCATATCTATCCCAAAAAGAGCCGTCTCAAGATGCAGGCGATCCTGTATCTCTCGGTCCGGGATCTCCGCCCCATGCGTGTCATCGAGATTTTCCCGACGGCGTTCGGGGTGAAAAGCCGCGAAAAACCCGTCGACCCTTTCCATGCCGAGCCCCTGATCGGCGACGATACGCTCGTTCCGTATGATCTGCCGGTCTTCCCCCTGATGCGAACCGTTCTTCAGCGGGCGGATGGCTTCGGAGCCTATGCGGCCCCCGAGCCCAAGGTATACGAGAAGATCCGCAAGGTTGCCGGCTTCAGCTTCAAACGGGAAATGCGCCAGACCGACGCGAAGCCCGACCGTCAGCATGCCGACGCGTTCGCGGCCTACCGGCTGGGCGGGGAAACCTTCCAGGTCGAGCTTGCCGATTCCCGCCTCGGAACGGCGCAGACCCAGCTCTGGCAGGAAGGATCGCCCTGGGCAATCTCGACCGAGAGCCGGAACCGGCGCGTTCGCCTGGTCCCGCCCGCGGCTCCCGAGACCCTGCCGGTTCTCCCCAGCGTCACCGACGACTCGAAGGAGGGTGAAGAATGATGAATCTCCGAACGCTGCTCGCCGCCGCTCTCTTCGCGCTTCCGCTGCTCTCCACGGTTCCCGCCGTCGCCGAAGACGGTTCGGCCCGCGGAGAGATCAAACCCGCTCCCTGGTCCGGAGACTGGTGGTCCCGCAAGCGCGGGCTTCTGGTCATGGGGTGGAACGGTCACCAGCCGTCCCCCTTCGGCCGATATGATGCCTACGTGCAGAGCCGGACCGGGCGGAATCCCGGAGCGCACGCCTGGGAATCGAATGTCAATAACACCCACTATAATCCCCGCGCCGAGGACTGGGAAGGCCACTGCAACGGCTGGGCCGCCGCGGCCATGCTGACGCCCGAGCCCCGCGAACGCAAGATCCGGAACGGGATCGCGTTCGAAACCTCGGACCAGAAGGGCCTGCTCAGCGAGCAGTACATGAATACCTACTGCATGTTTTACGGCAACCGGAACTGGGGCAACCCCGGTGACGACCCGCAGGACATCTACCCCGACGAGTTCCACCGCCTGCTGCTCGAATACATCCAGAGCGGCAAGAGCGCCATGATCTGCGACACCACTCCCGACCGCCAGGTCTGGAACTACCCCCTCTACAAGTTCGAATCCAGCTGGAGTTCCGGCTGGCTCGATCAGAGCAAGCTGAAAGTAAAGACTACCGTATATTATGTCGACGACGGGGTCTCGGTCGACTACCTCGGAACGAAATGGTTTTCCACGACCTATACCTACAACCTCTTCGTCGACGGCAACGGGAACATCACCGGCGGGGAATGGACGGGTCAGAGCCGTGACACCCACCCGGACTTCGTCTGGGTGCCCACGGGCGATGCTCCGAATCCTCCCAACACGGTCCAGGAAAATCCCAACCTCGATCCCAAATTCATCCGTGAGATCATCCAGGGCCCCGCGAACGTCACAGCCCGGGCCGGGGATGCGATTCCCGAGCCCGAGACGGTGATGATGGAGGCCGGGCTCGATCCCACCGAACTCTTCTGAAACGGAGCTCCGACGACCATTGCGGGGAACGGCGACCGGCCGTTTCCCGCTTGTCATTCCAAGACAGCATGATGA
>DAOOQQ010000088.1:0-18171 GCA_035388825.1 Candidatus Ozemibacteraceae bacterium | reverse complement strand
GATCTCGGTGACCGTTCCGCCATCGACCGGGCGATCCGGGAACACCGCCCATCGGCGGTGATGCATTTTGCCGCTTTCGCCCAGGTCGGCGAGTCCGTGACCGACCCCGGGAAATACTACCGGAACAACGTCGTCGGGAGCCTGAATCTGCTCGAAGCGATGCGTGACGGCGGGGTCCGGGATCTGGTGTTCAGCTCGACCTGCGCGACCTACGGCATTCCCGGGACGATCCCGATTCCCGAGACCCATTCCCAGCAGCCCATCAACCCCTACGGCGCTTCGAAGCTGATGATGGAACGCATGATGGCGGATTTTTCGGCCGCCCACGGGCTGCGGTTCGTCGCGTTGCGATATTTCAACGCGGCGGGCGGGGATCCTGAGGCCGAGATCGGCGAACGGCACGATCCCGAATCCCATCTGATTCCGCTGATTCTCGACGCGGCCCGGGGAACGAGGCCGCATATCACGGTGTTCGGCGAGGATTACGACACGCCCGACGGCACCTGTATCCGTGACTATATTCACGTGAACGATCTGGCCGACGCGCATCTGCGAGCGCTCGATTATATGCGGGCGGACGGTACGCTTCACGCGTTCAATCTCGGAAATGGCCGGGGATACTCGGTGCGGGAAGTGATCACCGCGGCAGAGCGGGTCACCGGGCGGCGCATTCCCGTCGTGATCGGAGCCCGTCGCGCGGGGGATCCACCCCGGCTGGTCGGGGACGCCCGTCTGGCGAAAGGCGAGCTCGGCTGGAATCCCGTGTTTGCGGATCTGGAGGTCATCGTCGCCCATGCGTGGGCATTCAGGCAGCGCCTTCCCTAAGGGAACGCGCGGAGGAGAAACGATGCAGAAAGGCAAAACCCTTCTCGTCACCGGTGGCACCGGCTCGTTTGGCCACGCCTTCATTCGGCACGCCCTCGAGAACCTTCAGCCGCGCAAGGTCATCGTATACTCGCGCGACGAGTTCAAACAGTATGAAATGGAGCGGAAGTTCTCGTCCGACAAGCTCCGGTTCTTCATCGGAGACGTGCGCGACCGCGACCGGCTGATCCGGGCTTTCGCGGGGGTCGATTACGTCGTGCACGCGGCGGCCCTCAAACAGGTTCCGGCGGCGGAATACAACCCCTTCGAGGCGGTCCAGACGAACATCATCGGAGCCCAGAACGTCGTCAACGCGGCTCTCGAGACGGGAGTGCGCCGCGTCATCGCCCTCAGCACCGACAAGGCCTGCAACCCCGTCAACCTGTACGGCGCGACGAAACTGTGTTCCGACAAGCTGTTCATCGCCGCCAATGCGTATGCCGGCAGTACCCGGAACACCCGGTTCGCCGTGGTGCGGTATGGCAACGTCGTCGGCAGCCGCGGCAGTGTCGTTCCCTTCTTCCGGGACCTCGCGGCGAAAAAGGCCGAGATTCCGATCACCGACGAACGGATGACCCGCTTCTGGATCACGCTGACGCAGGCCGTGAAATTCGTCGTCGACTCGTTCGAGATGATGTCGGGCGGGGAGCTGTACATCCCGAAGATTCCCAGCATGAAGATTCCGGATCTGGCCGAGGCGATCGCCCCCGGCTGCCCGCGAAGGGTGATCGGGATCCGGCCCGGCGAAAAACTCCACGAGCTGATGATCTCCCACGACGACACCCGGAACCTGTTCGAGACGGCCGAGCGGTACATCAAGCTGCCCGAGTTCCCCTTCTGGGAAGTGAAACAGCCCAAGGACAGCCGACAGGTGGCGGACGGATTCGAATACGCCAGCAACACCAACGACCGGTGGCTCGGCGTCGATGATCTGCGGCAGCTGTTGCGAAACGAGGGGATCCTCCCGTGACGGGGCGGTTTCTGCCCTACGGGCGGCAGGCGATAACGCCGGAAGATATATCTGCAGTTATTGAAACGTTGCGATCGGATTTCCTCACCCAGGGCCCGGCTGTGCCAAAATTCGAGGCGGATTTCTGCCGGGTGACCGGGGCGGGGCATGCCGTGGCCTGCTCGAACGGCACTGCGGCGCTGCACCTGGCCGCTCTCGCAACGGGGATCGGGAAGGGCGACCGGGCCCTCGTGACGCCGCTCACGTTCGTGGCCAGCGCCAACTGCATCCGGTATGCGGGCGGGGAGGTGGGGTTCGCGGATATCGATGGGGAAACCCTCACCCTGTGTCCGGCGGCCGCCGAACGCACTCTCGAGGCTGCGGCCGCGGCGGGCCGGCCGTTCCGGGCCATCGTCACGGTGGATCTGGCGGGCCATCCGTGCGACATGGAAGCGTTCGCCCGGCTGAAAAATAAATATAATTTGATATGGATTCATGACGCCTGCCATTCGCTCGGCGGGGGCTGGACGGACAGCACGGGGCGTGTCTGGCGGGTGGGGGAATACCCCGCGCCGGATGCCGTTGCCTGGAGTTTCCATCCGGTCAAGCACATCACGACCGGCGAGGGCGGGATGGTCACGACGTTCTCAGATCCGGTCGCGGACCGGCTGCGCCTTCTCCGGACCCATGGGATCACGAAGGAGCCGGCGACGTTCGTCTTCCGGGATGAGGGGTTCGATACCGATGGCCAGCCGAATCCCTGGTATTACGAGATGCAGTCGCTGGGCTTCAACTATCGTCTGACAGATCTGCAGGCGGCCCTTGGCTCATCCCAGCTCGGACGGCTCGCGGCGGGAATCGCGCGACGGAACGCCATCGCGGATCGGTACCGGGCCGGCCTGGCTGGGATCAGCGGTGTGCGTCTGCCCGCCGTCCGGCACGGGGTCAGGCATGCCTATCATCTGGCCGTGATCCGGATCGATTACACCGGTCTCGGAACGACCCGCGCCCGGGTCATGCGGGAGTTGCGCGAGCGGAACATCGGGTCCCAGGTGCATTACGTGCCGGTTCCGATGATGCCGTTCCATGCCGGGACGTCGCGGATGAGCGAGCTGCCGCACACGGTGGCGTATTACCGCGAAGCCCTGTCTCTGCCGTGTTTCCCCGAGCTTCTCGATGACGAGGTGGACCGGGTCGTGGACGCCTTGCGGGAGCTTCTTGCATGAGCCGCCCGACCGTCGAAACCGAGGCCATCATCCAGGCCCGGCTGGGATCGACCCGTCTGCCGGGAAAGGTGCTGCTCGACCTGCGAGGGATGCCGATTCTCGGCCATGTCGTCCGTCGTGCCCGCGCGGCATCCCGGATCGGCCGGGTCGTCGTCGCGACGACGACGGATTCAGCGGACGAGGCCATCGCGGATTGGTGTGACCGGGCGCAGATCCCGGTGTTTCGCGGCTCGCCCGGCGACGTGCTGGACCGGTATGCGCGGTGCGCCGAGGTCTGGCCCTGCCGCCGTATCGTCCGGATCACGGCAGACTGTCCGCTGATCGACCCGGGAGTGATCGATGAGGTCGTGGCCCTCCACCAGACGGGGGAATACGACTACGTGTCGAATCTGCATCCGCCCACATTCCCGCACGGTCTCGATGTCGAGGCCGTTTCGGCGGAGCTGCTTGCCCGGGTGTGGAGGGAGGCGAGCCTGCCCTCCCATCGCGAACACGTGACTCTCTTCATCCGGGAAAACCGTGATCGGTTCCGGTTCGGCAACGTCTCGTTCGGGCGCGACGCGTCGCGCTATCGCGTCACCGTCGACCGGCCGGAGGATTACGCCTTCATGAAGGCCTTTCTGGGGCTGATTCCCGAGGGGATCGAGCTGCCGTCGGTCTACGAAGTGCTGAGGCTCCTCGAGACGCATCCCGAGATTGTCGCCATCAACGGCGGACAGGACCGGTATGAGGGGGCGCGGCGTTCGGCCGCGGCCGAAGGCCGGCCGCTGAACCTGTGAGTGTCTGCCGATGCCGAAGCTGCTGATCCGTGCTGACGGCGGTCCGGAAATCGGACTGGGCCATCTGATGCGGTGCCGAACCCTCGCCTTGGCGATGCGCGAGCGGGGCTGGGAGATCCTCCTCCTCACGACATCGGATCCAGGTGATATATGGAGTGATTTACAACGTGCTCCGCTCCCCTGGGAGCAGATCGACGGCGGGACGGCCCAGGGTTTCAAGACGGCGATGGCGGCGAAGATGCATGGGGCCGATCTGGTGCTCATCGACCAGTATGGCTTCGCGACGGAGGACTTCACCGCGCTCTGGGCGACGGGGCCGCGGCTGGCCGTCATCGACGACCTGGGCGAACGGGTGCTTCCGGTGGATGCCGTGATCAATCCCAACCCGGGCGCCGAGGCGGCCCCATATGCGAAACGCGGGGTTCCCCTGTGTCTCTGCGGCGCTCCATACACGCTCGTCAGGCCCGAAGTGGGCCGGCTTGCCGGAGCGCCCCTTCCGGATGACGGTCACGTGCTCGTCACGCTGGGCGGCGGCGATGTCCAGGAGATCACCCTCGAAGTGGTCTCGGCCCTCGGGGATGATGTTTGTGCCCGTCCCATCGTCGTCTGCGTCGGTCCAGCCTGCCCGGTCGACCGTCTCGCCGCCTGGGAACGCGGGAGGAATGGCCGCCGGCTCGTCCGGGAAACCGCAGCCCTGCCGGAACTGATGCGGGGTGCGGTGCTGACGATCACGGGGGGCGGCACGACGTTGTGGGAGACATACTGCATTGGCCGGCCCGGGCTCGCCGTCGCGTGGGTCGAGAACCAGCGCCGCACGCTCGGGATCGTGGAGGAGCATCGCACCGGCATCGCCATTGACGCCCGGTCCGGGGTGCCGATAGAATTCGTTGTCGAAGCCTTCCGGACGATCGCCGGTGACGCCCGCCTCCGGGAGGAAATGGTGCGCCGGCAGCGGAAACTCATCGATGGGAAGGGGGCCGTGCGCGTTGCAGAGGCTCTCGTATCGCACGGGAAGTCAGGTTGAGGAGAACACATGCATATCAGCATCGGGAAACGCGAGATCGGTGACGACAGGCCGTGCTTCATCATCGCCGAGGCCGGCAGCAACCACAACCGTGACTTCGACACGGCGGTGCGCCTGATCGACGTTGCGGCGGAAGCCGGCGCGGATGCCGTCAAGTTCCAGATCTTCGCGGCCGAGAAGATCTACTCGAAGAAGACCCCGATGGCGAGCTATCTGAAAGACAAGAAGCTCGCCCGGGACGGCGAGACCCTGTGGGACATCATCAAACGGCTCGAGATCCCGCGCGGCTGGACGACGGAGCTGATGGCCCACTGCCGCAAGAGGGGCATCCTTTTCCTCTGCACCCCCTTCGATATCCCGGCCGTCGAGGAGCTCGAGGCCGCGGGGGTCGAGGCCTACAAGATCGCGAGTTTCGAGATCACCCATCTGCCGCTCATCGAGCGGGTCGCGAAGACGGGAAAGCCGCTGATCCTTTCGACCGGGATGGCGAATCTCGAGGACATCGAGGTCGCCCTGAGCACGTTCCGGCAGGCCGGAGGGCGCGATGTTGCGCTGCTGCATTGCGCGATCGCCTATCCCCCCGCCTGGGAAAACCTGCATCTGCGGGCGATGGACACGATGCGGCAGGCGTTCCAGATGCCGGTCGGCTTTTCCGACCATACGATGGGATATATCACCGATGTCGCCGCCGTCGCGCGCGGGGCGTGCATCATCGAGAAGCATTACACGCTGAGCCGGAACCAGGAAGGACCGGATCACCCGTTCTCGCTCGAGCCCGATGAGCTGAAAGCCATGGTGACCGCGATCCGCCAGACCGAAGCGGCGCTCGGCAGCCCGGTCAAGCACCACACCGCCGCCGAACAGGAGCTGTATCGCATTGCCCGTCGCAGTCTGGTGGCGGCCTGCGCGATCCCTCGGGGAACGGTGCTCACCCGCGAGATGATCGAGGTGAAACGGCCCGGGTTCGGCATTCCGACGCGGTTTCTCGATCTCATCGTGGGCCGGACGGCGCGTCGCGACATCGACGAGGACGACATCCTGACCTGGGACATGGTGTGACCAGCCTGCGGCCTTTTCGCGCGGCCGACGCCGGGCTTCTCCTGGAATGGCGCAACAGCGCGGAGCACCGGCGGTGGTCGTTTTCGGACCGGCCGATCGATCCCGACGAGCACCGGCGCTGGTTCGGCCGGTTTCTGGAGGATCCCCGGCGCATCGGGTTCATCCTCGAGGACGATGCGGGGCTGCCGCTCGGCCAGGTGCGGTTCGATCCCGCCTCACCGGGCATGCTTCGCGTGTCGATCGGCATCTCCCCCGACCATCTGGGCCAGGGGATCGGAACGCGGCTCCTGAGCGAAGCGGTCGGGCGTCCGGAGGTGGCCGGGCGTGGTTTGCTGGTGCGTGCCGAGACGTTTCCCGAGAACCTCCCGTCCCGTCGCATCTTCGAAAAAGCCGGCTTTGCTTCGCTGGGTGAGCATGACCGTGACGGACACCGGTACATCGAGTGGATCCGCGTTGTCGGCGAAGGGCGGAACGGCATCCGCTACCGGCTCATTTCTGCGGGAGCCGATGCGGCTTGTGCGGAGCTTGCGCAGTTGCTTTCCAGGAGCGGGCTTCCGCCGGATGCGCCTGACCAGCGCAGCCCGCTTCTGTGCGTTGCCGCCGGAAGCGGGGCGGCTATCCCGGCTGATGGGTGCGAAAACGGATGTTTTCTTCTTCCGGTCGGGGAGCCGGTGATCCTCGATCAGAATAGAATATGTCAAAATATACCGGAAGAGCTTGCCGCTGCCGGGGGGGCACTGGCCGAGCGGGCCGTCTGCCTGTTGGCATGGCTTGCAGGACGCGACCGGAATATCCGGTGAACAGGAGAACCGACGATGGGCGTTTCCGAACAGACGAAGTTCTGGCAGGGGGATTTCGGGGATGAATACACCGATAGAAATAAAATAGCGGCCGATGACCGGCAGGCGTTTTTTGCGCGGCTGCTGAGCCGTACGTTCGGCGTCGCCCGCATCTGTGAATATGGCGCGAACAAGGGGCACAACCTGGAGGCCATTTCCCGTCTCAGCCCGAACTTCGATCTGACAGGCGTCGAGCTGAACGAAAAGGCCTGCGCCGCGATGGCCAGACTGGCGCACGTGCGCGCGGTCCATGCCTCGCTGCTCGAATACCGGCCGGAGCGGCCGTTCGATCTGACGTTCGTCTGCGGGGTGCTCATCCATCTGAACCCCGATGATCTGCCGGCTGCGTACCGGCAGTTGTACGAAACGTCGGGCCGGTATATCCTGATCAACGAGTATTTCAATCCGGTTTCCGTCGAGGTGGCATACCGGGGCCATCAGGGGCGTCTGTTCAAGCGCGATTTCGGAGGGGAGTTCTGGGACCTCCATCGCGACCGGGTGCGGCTCGTGGATTACGGCTTTCTCTGGAAGCGGGTCGAGCCGGCCTGGGATGACACGACCTGGTGGCTGTTTGAGCGCATCTGACGGGAACACTGAATCTGCCTGCCGCGAAGAGGTTGCCATGAGATACTGTACGCGCTGTGTCATGCCCGATACCAAGCCGGATCTCAAGCTCGACGAGCAGGGCGTCTGCAATGCCTGTCGCAGCTACGAGAAGCGGCGCGAGGTCGACTGGGAAGCGCGGCGCCGCGAGCTGGATGCCGTGCTGGATCGATACCGGTGCCGCGATGGCAGCAACTGGGACTGTATCGTTCCCGTCAGCGGCGGAAAGGACAGCACCTACCAGGTGATCCGGATGCTGCAACTCGGCATGAACCCGCTCTGCGTGACGGCCACGACGTGCGACCTGTCCGAGATCGGCCGGAAAAACATCGAAAATATCAAGCGGCTGGGGGTCGATTACGTCGAGTTCACGACGAACCGGAAGATCCGGGCCGTCATGAACCGGATTGGCCTGACACAGGTGGGCGATATTTCGTGGCCCGAACATGCGAGTATCTTCACGATCCCGGTGCGGGCCGCCGTACAGTATGGGGTGCCGCTGATCGTCTGGGGCGAGAATTCCCAGAACGAGTATGGCGGGCCGGCGGGCGCCGCCGACAACAATGTGCTGACCCGGCGCTGGCTGGAGGAGTTCGGTGGCCTGCTGGGATTGCGGGTGTCGGATCTGGTGGGCATGGAGGGAATCGAGTCAAAACATCTTATCCCCTATACATATCCACCGGATGCGGATCTCGCCCGCGTCGGCGTGACGGGCATATTCCTCGGCTATTATCTGCCCTGGGATGGATTCAGCAACGTGTTGATCTCCCAGGGGTTCGGCTTCACGACGTATCACCGGACCGTCGAGGGGTCGATGGTGAATTACGAAAATCTCGACAACCACCAGACGGGCATTCACGATTACTTCAAATTCCTCAAGTTCGGATTCGGGCGGGCGACGGACCTCGCCTGCCTGCATCTGCGCCGCGGCCGTCTGACGCGCCAGGATGCCCTGGAGCTCGTGAAACTGCACGACGGCAAGTTCCCATGGGAGTATCTCGGGAAGCCTCTCGCCGACATTCTTCAGCCTCTCGGCCTCTCGGTCGACGAGTTCGTGAAGATCTGCGACCGGTTCACGAACAAGAAGCTGTTCCAGTGCGACCGGAACGGCAACCTCGTCAAGGATCGCGAGGGCAACCTGACGAAGCTGGTGTGTGACAATCCATCCTGAGAGCGGAGCCGTGTGAAGATCCTGATCATCGATTACGGGCTGGGGAATCTCGCCTCGGTGCGGCGGGCGGTCGAGGAGTGCGGGGGGGATCCCCTCGTTTCCGCGCTGCCGGCGGATATCGCCCGGTCTTCCCATCTGATCCTGCCGGGGGTCGGGGCCTTCGCGGACGGCATGTCCCTGTTGCGGGAACGGGGCTGGGTGGAACCGTTGAAGGCCGCCGTGCGCGATGACCGGATCCCCCTCCTGGGGATCTGCCTCGGCATGCAGCTTCTTGCCGACCGCGGAGACGAAGGCGGAGAGAGCGATGGGCTGGGGCTCATCCCCGGTGTCGTCGAGCGGCTCCGGCCCGCCGGCGCCGAAGAACGGATTCCGCATGTCGGCTGGAACGCGGTGCGCCAGGTGCGTCCCGATGCCCTGTTCACGGGCATTCCCGACGAGACGGATTTTTACTTCGTTCACAGTTACGCGGTGCGGCCGGCCGATGCGTCGGTCGTCATCGGGATGACCCCTCATGCGGGGGGCTTTGTCTCGGCCGTGAGGTCGGGGAGTGCCCACGGCGTCCAATTCCACCCCGAGAAAAGCGTTCCGGCCGGATTCACTCTGCTGCGGAACTTCCTGGCCGTGTGATGATCGGATAACGCAAACGATGTTGAAAAGACGCGTGATTCCCGTGATGTTGTGGAAGGATATCGGGCTCGTGAAGGGTGTCGGCTTCGACAGTTGGCGCAGGACGGGGACGATTCTTCCACAGATCAGGGTCTACAATCTCCGGTGTGTCGACGAGCTCATCCTTCTCGATATTGGCGCGACCGCCGAAGGCCGGGAGCCAGATTACGAGACGATCCGCGACGTGGCGCCAGAGTGTTTCGTCCCGCTCACGGTCGGCGGCGGCATCCGGACCCTCGAACAGGTCGGGCGGCTGCTCCTCGCCGGGGCAGACAAGATTTCAATAAATAGTGAGGTGTATTCAAATCCCGGCCTGATCACGGCGATTGCTCGGCGGTATGGTTCCCAGTGTGTTGTCGTGAGTGTCGACGTGCGTCGGACGGCAGACGGATACGAATGTTTCCGTCATTCCGGCAGCCTCGCGACCGGCATTGGGCCCGTCGAATGGGCCATCGAAGCGGAACGGCGGGGTGCCGGGGAACTGCTCCTCACTTCGATCGAGCGCGATGGCACCATGACCGGGTATGATCTCGAGCTGGTGAAAGCGGTTTCCGACGCCGTTCGCATCCCTGTCATCGCCGGCGGCGGCGCCGGCACGTTCGAGCATCTTCATGATGCCCTCGTATGCGGCGGGGCAAGCGCCGTTGCCGCGTCCAGCATGTTCCATTTCACCCAGCAGACGCCCCTCGAGGCCAAGGAGTATCTGGCCGCACGAGGTGTGCCGGTGCGCCGCTTCGCGGTGTCCGGCGAACGAAGAACCAACCGGTAGAAATACCGGAAGCAACGGGAGAAGATCATGTCGTCACCCACCTTTTACGCGAAAAACATGAAGATCCTGCGACGGCGGCAGCCCGTTCTGGCAAAGGTCGTCGAGCTTGACCAGCCGAGCCCGGTTCGATATCTCATCGAGCCCTCAAAGGCGAAGGTGCCGACGCTTGCTATCAAGTCGGGTGAGACGACGATCCAGATTCACAGCCGGTATGACCCTGTTCGTGAGGCTGAACAGCAGATCACGAGCCAGAATTACCGCAATCCCAGGATTCTGCTGATCCTCGGCCTCGGCCTCGGCTACCACATTCGGGCGGCCCTCGAGCACCTGAAGGAAAACTACTTCATCGTTGTCGTCGAGAAGGACATGCAGGCACTGACACAGGCGGTTCGTCATGCCGATCTGTCGGATCTTTTCGAGTCGGACAAGATCCGTTGGGTGATCGGCGTGCCGCAGAGCGAGCTGTTTGCCGTGATGAGCGACATGGTCAAACAGGCCGGCATCGCATTCCAGCTGTTTCTGAAGACGCTGGTCGTCTTCGACCACCCGGCTCTGGCGAAAGTGGACGGCGCCTATCATCTTGAGGCGCTCAAAGGCTTTCGGGAAGCGGCTCATACGACGATCTTCAATTACGGGAACTGCCCGAAGGACTCGATGATCGGTGTCGAGAACATCATGGCCAACCTCAGCATCATCATGCGTAACCCGGGCGTGAAGGAGTTGTTCGGAAAATTCAGAAACGTGCCTGGCATCCTGGTTTCGACCGGCCCGTCTCTCAACAAGAACATCGAGGATCTGAAAGCCGCCGAAGGGAAATGCGTCATGGTGTGCGCAGATTCGGCCCTGCGTGTTCTGCTGAAACGCGGGATTCGGCCGCATGCCGTCGCCACGGTCGAACGCATCATCGAAGTCGCAAAGCTGCTCGAGGAGTTCTCCGAGGAGCAGGTGAAGGATATCTGGCTGGCAGGAACACCCGTGATCATGCCCCAGGTGTATGAAACCTGGAAGGGGCCGACCGTGATCGTTTATCGTGCCTTTGCGCATTTCGACTGGCTCGAGATGCCGAAGGGAACTCTGGCTTCCGGCCCTTCCTGCTCGAACCTGGCCTTCAAGGTGCTCGAGGCGATGGGATGCAATCCGATCATTCTCGTGGGCCAGGACTGCTCGTTTCCGAATGCCACCCAGACGCATGCCGAGGGCGCGAGCGGTATCACGAAAATCACGGTGAAGGAAGACCAGCTGTTCAAGGTGAAAGGCAATTACGACGAGTGGGTGTATACCGACGAGATTTTCAACCTGTTCAGAAAATCGTTTGTCACGGATGTCGCCCAGTTCAAGGGAACCTGCATCAATGCAACCGAAGGCGGTGCCCTGATCGAAGGGACGAATATCATGCGCCTGAAGGAGGCGATCGAGCGCTACTGTACGAAGCCGGTCGATGCGGTGAATACCTTCCGGAATATGCATGTTCCGACGCATGGCGAGATCCATGGCCTCTGGAAGCGGTTTCGGCACACGATGGATGAGACGCGCAGCGCCGTTCGGCAGGTGATCGATTTCTGCGAAAACGGCGAAAAGAAAGTCCAGAATTTCGAGAAAGAGCTCGAAGAGGGCGGGTTCCGGCAGCTCGAAGACTTTCTCGCGCGGTTTCCCCAGGAACGGCTCGATCAGATCCACGTTGAGCTGACCCAGGCCCGCGGGAGCATCATCACGTTCGGGAAATATTTCAACCTCTATCTCATGCACATCGTCCAGATGATCATCGTCAAGTTCGAGATGGATTTCAACGAGCTGCGTTCCCTCTGCGAGGATGAAAAGCGCGTGAAGCTGCAGGCGATCCGCATGATGCGGCGGTGGTTCCCGATGATCGGGGATGTGTGCAAGCTGTCCCTGAAGCTGCTCGAGGATGCCTATGCGAAGCTGACCGCCGAGTTCGGCGAAGGCGCCTGACCGGGATCCCGGACGCGGTTCCGAAACGAGCCGGAGCGAGCCGACTGTGGTATAATCCGGCCCATGAAAACGGGGCATCGGCAGAATCCGACGCGCGGGGGCGAAGTCTGGGAACCGCGGTTCCTGGCCGCTCTTGATGCCGCCCGCTGTACCGGCTGCGGTTTCTGCCTGAAGGTGTGCCCGGCTGGCGTTTTTGAGCCGTTGCCTGCCGGGCGTGCAGTTCCCGGACTCCGTCTCGATCTGTGCTGGGGCTGCACCGTCTGTGAGCGCATGTGCAAGGATGGCGCGCTTCGCTGTCTGCCCGCGGAGGCCCTCACATGAGGCCCGTCATCGGTCTCGATCTCGGTTCGCGGCGCACCAAGGCGGTGCTGGTCGACGATTCCGGGATCCGTCGGGACGCGATCTTCGAATCCTGGGCCCTGAACCGGACCGCGGTTCTCGCGTGGGTCGGGCAGGTGCGTGCCGAGTGCGGCATGCCGGATATCCCGATCGGCACGACGGGGTATGGCCGCCGGCCCGCTGCCGATGCCTGCGGGGGCTCGGCCCTGACCGAAATCCGCGCCTTCGCGCTCGGTGCCTCACGTCTCGCTCCCGGCCTGCGGACCCTGATCGATATCGGCGGCCAGGATGCCAAGGCGATGCACCTCGACGAGACCGGCAAGGTCGATGATTTCGAGATGAACGACCGGTGCGCCGCCGGGACGGGAAAGTTTTTCGAACTGGTGGCGAACAGCCTCGGCGTGCCGCTCGACGGCCTTTCGGAGCTTGCGGCGTCGGCGGCGCAGCCCGCGTCGCTCACCAGCACCTGCGCCGTTTTCGCCGAATCCGAAATCATCGGCCGTCTGGCCGACGGTGCCGGCCGGGCCGAACTCGCCCGGGGCGTTTTCCATGCCGTTGCCGAGCGCCTCCACGCCATGCTGCAGCGCACCGGCTACGGCGCGCCGGCCCTGCTGGTCGGCGGCGGGGCCAATCCCGCCCTGGCGCGGGAGCTGGCCGACCTTCTCGGTTTTCCCGTGGGACTGCATCCGGCGGGCTCCTTCTTCGGGGCTCTCGGAGCGGCCCTGCATGCCGCACGTCCACAACTGCTCGAACAAAACGACTGAACGACTGAAGGAAAGGTCATGATCGAACTCACCGGTACAACCCTCAATCTCGATACGCTCCGCCGGATCGCCGATGGCGAGCGGGTGGCGATCGCCGCCGACGCGGTGGCGAAGGTCCGCGCCTCGCGGGCCGTCGTCGAACGCCTGATCGCCGAAGACCGTGTCGTCTACGGCATCACCACCGGCTTCGGCCATCTCTGCAACACCCGCATCAGCAAAGAGGATCTCGGCAAGCTCCAGACGAACCTGATCCGCAGCCATGCGACCGGGGTAGGCGAGCCCTTTTCCCGCGAAGAAGTGCGGGCGATGATCGCGATCCGCATCAACTCGCTCCTGCACGGGGTCAGCGGCATCCGGCCCGAGGCCGTCGATGCGCTCGTCGGGCTGCTCAACGAGAAGGTGACCCCCTGGGTGCCGCGCCAGGGCTCGGTCGGCAGCTCGGGCGACCTCGCCCCGCTTTCCCACATCATGCTCGTTCTGATGGGCGAAGGTTGGATCCTCGCCGATGACGGCACCCGCCAGCCCTCCGCCCCCGCGCTCGACCGGGCCGGGCTGCGTCCGATCGCCCTTCAGGCCAAGGAAGGCCTCGCCCTCATCAACGGCACCTCGGTCATGACCGGCGTGCTGGGCCTCGCCGTGCAGCGCGGCCTCGATGTCTCGCGGGCGGCCGACATCGTCGCGGCGCTTTCCCTCGAGGTGCTCAAGGGCTCGACGAGCCCCTACAACCCGGAGTTCATCGCCCTGCGCCCGTATGCCGGGCTGCGTCAGGCGGCCGCAAACGTGCTGGCCTGCGTCGAAGGCAGCGAGGTGCGGCAGAGCCATGCGAACTGCACGAAGGTGCAGGATGCCTACAGCCTCCGGTGCGTGCCGCAGGTTCACGGGGCCACGCGCGAATCGCTCAATTACCTTGCCTCGCAGGTCGAGATCGAGCTGAACTCGGTGACCGACAACCCGATCCTGCTCAGCGCCGACAACGTCATTTCGGGCGGCCATTTCCACGGTCAGCCGATGGCGCTGGCGGCCGACTTCTTCGGCATCGCCATCGCCGAGCTTGCGAACATCAGCGAACGGCGCGTCGACCGCCTCGTGAACCCGCTCGTCAGCGGGCTTCCGCCGTTCCTCGCCGGGGACGCCGGCGTGAACTCGGGGCTCATGATCGTGCAGTACACGGCGGCATCGATCGTCAGCGAGAACAAGGTGCTCGCGCACCCGGCCTCGGTCGACTCGATTCCCACCTCGGCGTATCAGGAAGACCACGTCAGCATGGGAACCGTCGCGGCCCGCAAGGGGGCCCGGATCCTCTCGAACACCGCGCAGGTGCTCGGCATCGAGTGGCTGTGCGCCTGCCAGGCCTACGAGTTCATCAAGCCCCTCGCTCTCGGGAAAGGCACCGCCGCGGCGTATGACCTGCTGCGCACCGCCATCCCGCCCCTCAAGGAAGACCGCTTCCAGGCCCCCGATCTGGAGAAGGCCCGGGAGCTTCTGTGGAAAGGAGACCTCGTCAACCATGTCGCAAAGCGCGTCCAGCTCGTCTAAACCCCGCACCGTCCATCCGCCGACCGGCACGCAGCTCTCTTGCCGGAACTGGCTCACCGAGGCCGCCTACCGGATGATCCAGCACAACCTGGACCCGGAGGTCGCCGAGAAGCCCGAAGAGCTCATCGTCTACGGCGGCATCGGCAAGGCTGCCCGCACCTGGGGCGCCTTCGACACGATTCTCGCGACCCTGAAACGGCTGAAGGAGGACGAAACGCTGCTCGTCCAGTCCGGGAAGCCCGTCGCCGTGTTCCGTTCGCATGCCGACGCCCCGCGCGTGCTGCTCGTCAACTCGATGATCGTGCCGCGGTTCGCGAACTGGGAGTATTTCCACGAGCTCGACCGCAAGGGGCTGATGATGTACGGCCAGATGACGGCCGGCTCCTGGATCTACATCGGCACCCAGGGCATCCTGCAGGGCACCTACGAGACGCTCGCGGCGGTCGGGACGAAGCATTTCGGCGGCACGCTCGCCGGCACCATCACGCTCACCGGCGGCCTCGGCGGCATGGGCGGCGCCCAGCCCCTCGCCGTCACGATGAACGACGGCGTCTGCATCACGGTGGAGGTCGACCCGACCCGCATCCAGCGCCGCATCGATCACCGGTATTGCGACATCATGGTCACCTCGGTCGAGGAGGCCATCGCGAAGGCGAAGGAAGCGAAGGCGGCGAAGAAGCCCCTTTCGATCGGCCTGCTCGGCAACTGCGCCGAGGTGCTGCCGCAGATGGTGAAGATGGGCTTCGTGCCCGACGTGCTCACCGACCAGACCTCGGCCCACGATCCGCTGAATGGATATATACCTGCAGGTATGTCTCTGGAAGAGGCCGCGAAACTGCGCAAGAGCGATCCGGCCGCCTACGTCGAGCGGTCGAAGGATTCGATCCGCACGCATGTCGAGGCGATGCTGGCCCTGATGGACAAGGGCGCCGTCACGTTCGACTACGGCAACAACATCCGCACCGTCGCGCTCGACCGCGGCCTGAAGCGCGCGTTCGACTTCCCCGGCTTCGTGCCGGCCTACATCCGGCCGCTGTTCTGCGAGGGCAAGGGGCCGTTCCGGTGGGTGGCCCTCTCGGGGGATCCCGAGGACATCTACACGACGGACCGCGAGCTGCTCAAGCTGTTCCCCGAAAATGCGGCCCTGAAACGCTGGATCGAGAAGGCCGGAAAACAGGTGCATTTCCAGGGCCTGCCGTCCCGCATCTGCTGGCTCGGCTACGGCGACCGGGAAAAGGCCGGCGTGCTGTTCAACGAGCTGGTCCGCACCGGCAGGGTCAAGGCCCCGATCGTCATCGGCCGCGACCATCTCGACGCCGGCTCGGTCGCTTCGCCGTTCCGCGAGACGGAGTCGATGAAGGACGGATCGGATGCCGTTGCCGACTGGCCGATCCTGAATGCGCTGATCAATGCCGTGAACGGAGCGACCTGGGTCAGCGTCCATCATGGCGGAGGCGTAGGCATGGGCAACTCGATCCATGCCGGCATGGTCATCGTCGCCGACGGGACGCCGGCTGCCGAGGTGCGCATCCGGCGCGTTCTGACCAGCGATCCGGGTATGGGCGTCGTCCGCCATGCCGATGCCGGCTACGAGCTGGCGGTCGAGTGCGCGAAGAGCCGCGGCGTCGACATGCCCTGCCTGTGACGGGGATATTCTCGTATCCCGTGTAGGGGCGCATCGCGATGCGCCCTGCGGGACCGGATGAAATGCGTGACGGACAATATATTACATAGGGGAATATAAAATGGAAATCATCGAAAGCATCATCAATATCAGCGAGGGCCAGAACAAGGAAAACGTCGATTACATCGTCGATTCCATCAAACAGACGCCCGGCTGTTTCCTGCTCGACTACTCGTCGGATGCGGATCACAACCGCACGGTCATCACCTTCATCGGCAATCGGCAGAGCCTGATGCCCGCGGTGAAGGAGCTGTACAAGCGCGCCATCGAGAAGATCGACCTGCGCAGCCACAAGGGCGAGCATCCGCGCATGGGCGCCGTCGACGTCGTGCCGTTCGTCCCGATCCAGGAGATCACGATGGAGGAGACGATCGCCTTCAGCGTCGAGGTCGCGAAGATGATCCACGAGACCTACAAGGTGCCGGTCTACCTCTACGAGGAAAGCCAGAAGCAGGCCGACCGTAAGAACCTCGCCGCGATCCGGAAGGGTGAGTTCGAGGGGCTTCCCGAAAAGATGAAGAAGCCCGAATGGAAGCCGGATTTCGGCGAGTGCGCGCCGCATTCCAGCGCCGGCGCCTCGGTCGTCGGGGCCCGCATGCCCCTGATCGCGTTCAACGTGAACATCGGCACCTCCGACATCAAGATCGCCGACCGGATCGCCAAGGCCGTCCGCGGCATCTCCGGCGGCCTTTCGTCCGTCAAGGCGATGGGCGTGGAGCTGAAGGAGCGCAACATCGTCCAGATCTCTATGAATATGGTAAACTATAAAAAATCGCCGCTGTTCCGGGTGTTCGAGATGATCAAATCCGAGGCCGAGCGGTGGGGCGTGCCGATCGTCGGCTCCGAGATCATCGGCCTCGTGCCGCAGGATGCCCTGTTCGAGACGGCCGAGTTCTATCTGCGCTGCGAGAACTATGCCCCGACCTGCGTGCTCGAGAACAAGATCAACGGCGTGCTCCACGCGATGCTTCCGAAGGCCTGACGCCGATGAAAACCCGCACCGCCGCTGCCAAAGCCGGGAAGCCGGCTGCCGATCTCGTCGTCCATCATCTCGACTGCGCTGTCCGGTTCCCACGGCCCTATTGCGGCAAGGGGACGCCGGTCGGCTGGGAGATCCGCGAGGATCACCACGTCTCGATCGCCGGGTGCGACGGGATGATCGTCTGGATCGGCCCTTCCGACCGGCTTTCCGAGGAAGTGACGATCCTGCCCGAGTGCCGGTTCGTGGAAGGCGAAGGGCTGACCGCGATTCCCGGGTTCGTCGATTCCCACACCCATCTCGTCTACGGGGGCGACCGGAGCCAGGAGTTCGAGATGCGGGTCGCCGGCAGGAGTTATCTCGAGATCATGGCGGCGGGCGGGGGCATCATGAACACGGTCGGAACCGTGCGCGAGATGGACGAGGACGAGCTGTTCGACGAGGCCTCGGAGCGCCTGATGGAGGCGATCGAGTGGGGCGCCACGACGATCGAGATCAAGAGCGGCTACGGCCTTGATCTCGAGAGCGAGCTCAAGCAGCTCAACGTCATCAAGATGCTCCAGGCCGAGTTCCCGGTCCGCATCGTGCCGACCTTTATGGGGGCGCACGCGGTTCCGCCGGAGTTCAAAAACAAGACGGACAAGTTCGTCGACCTGATCTGCCGCGAGTGGATCCCGCAGGTCGCGAAGTATCGCCTGGCCGAGTTCAACGACGTCTTCTGCGAGAAGAAGGCGTTCGACGTCGGCCAGTCGAGACGCATCCTGATGGCCGGCCTCGAACATGGCCTCAAACCGAAGATCCATGCCGACGAGATCACGGTGATCGGCGGGATCGATCTCGCTGTCGAGGTGGGGGCGGTCAGTGCCGATCATCTCATCTGCACCGAGAAAAAGGGCATCAAGCTCCTGACCGGGTCCGGCGCCGAGGAACTGGCAACTGCCGGGATTGTGATCCGACGCGACGGCGACGG
>DAOOQQ010000087.1:0-18312 GCA_035388825.1 Candidatus Ozemibacteraceae bacterium | reverse complement strand
CTCCAGGTCGCCCACAGTCTCGGCATGATCGCCTGGCGACGCGGAGACCAGCGGCGTGCCGGCGAACTTCTGCGCATCGCCGCCGAACAGTCGCCGACCGAATGGGGCAGCATCACCACCGATCGCCAGAGCGACTGGAAGAGGTTTCGCGACGGCCTCCCGCCGACCGCCTCCTCGACCGGCCAGACACGGCAGCCATGAGCTCCGCCCCTCTTTGTTCCCATCCCTGGACATGGGCGCTCCCGGTACTGACGATCGTTCTGCTTCTCGGCGCCTTTCTCCGGTGGAGATACTGGTATCGCCAGTATCAGACCATGCGCCGCGCCCTCCATCAGCCCTATCACGGCATCGCCCTGATCGATGCCGACAGCCGGATCGTTTTCTGGAACCGCTGGATGGCAGAAATGACGGGCATTTCCGAGGCCCCCGCGATCGGCCGTCTCCTCACCGACCTCCCCGTCTTTCCTCCCGACCACCCGATCGTCCGGATGCTGTTCGGCGTCATGCCCCAACAGACCGACAGGCCGCTCATTTTCCGCACCCAGATCCAGCCGACCGGCAGATCGGGCTCGATCCCCGTGATCATCAACATGAGCCGGTTTGCGGCAACGGTCGGCGGGGGCTTCCTCATCATGCTCTCGGTCACCGATGTCACGGAGGCCGAGGACCTGCGCCACCGTCTCCAGCAGGCCGTCGAGAACGCCGAGTCCAGCGTCCGCAAGATGACCGAACTGGACCGTCTCAAATCCGAGTTTCTCGCCATCTGCGGCCATGAACTCAAGACACCGCTCGTCTCGATCACCGGGTATCTCGATTTGATGTCATCCGAGCGCCTGGGGCCCCTCACGCCGAAGCAGATCAACGCGATTTCGGTGTCCCTGAAAAACGCGTCGCGTCTCAACGAGCTGCTGTCACAGCTTCTCGACTTCGCCCGCATGGAAGCCGGCAGCATGAAGTTCGATTTCACCCCCCAGCGGATCGGCACGATGCTGGAGGAGGTGATCCAGGTCGTGATGCCGATGGCGAACGCCAAGCCGATAACGATCGTATCCGATATCCCATCCGATCTCCCGCATGCGTATGCCGACGCAAGCCTGATCCACCGCGTCGTTCTGAACCTGCTGGACAACGCCGTCAAATTCACGCCGCCCAACGGCACCATCACGGTGCGCGCCCGGGCCAGGCAGGATCACGTGACGGTCGAGGTCATCGACAGCGGGATCGGCATCGACGCGCGGTTCCTCGAGCAGGTGAAGGAACCGTTTTTCCAGACCGATACCTCCGACACCCGGCGCACGGGCGGGATGGGCCTGGGGCTGGCGATCGTCGAGAAAATCCTGCGTGGGCACGGCTCACGGCTCGAGCTGGTGAGCGAAAACCGTCAGGGCACGACAGCCCGGTTCCAGCTCAGAAAAGCCCACCGCATTCCCACGGGAAAATTCGCCGCGTTTTCGTCCCCCACCGGCTCCGATCCCGTCTGAACCATCCCGTATCCGACGAACGCGGGCCGGAGGTGCCGGGATGGCGCGCCGTCCGGCCGGGAAGCGTCAGAAGACCGGGGGCTCCCGCTCTCCATCAGGTTTCAGCTCGTCCGGATCGTCCGGATCGTCGCCCCGTTCCGAGCCTTCCCCGGGTTTGACCAGATCGAGCTCTTTCAGCTTGAGATACAGGTTCTTCCGGTGCATCTGGGCCAGCCGGGCGGCCTGGGAAACGTTTCCCTTCGCCTTCGCGAGCAGCGCCTCGAAATATTTCCGTTCGAATCCCTTGAGCACCAGCTCCTTCGCCTCTTTATACGGCATCGCGAGCAGGCTGTCGGCCATATAGCTGTCGTTATCCAGCTTCGCGCGCATCGGCACCTGGTTCGACGCGTTCTGGAACATGCTCTCATCCTCGAGGATGATGACACGCTCGATCAGATTCTGCAGTTCGCGGACGTTTCCAGGCCATGGATACTGGAGCAGGCGTGCCATGAACGCTTCGGAAAACGGGGTCTGGGCTTTGTTGAACTTCCTGTTGAGGCGGGATGCGAAGTGCTGGACGAGCATGGGAATATCGCTGCGCCGTTCCCGAAGAGGCGGGAGATGGATATTCACCACGTTCAGCCGGTAAAACAGGTCCTCCCGGAACTGGTTTTCCCGGATTGCCCTGGTCAGGTCGCGGTTCGTGGCGGCCAGCACGCGCACGTTGACGCGGATGACGTTCTGGCCGCCCAGCCGTTCGAACTCCTGCTCCTGCAGGATCCGGAGAATCTTGGTCTGGGTGGCGATCGACATGTCGCCGATCTCGTCGAGGAAGATGGTACCGTTGTCGGCAAGCTCGAACTTGCCGATCCGGCGGGCGACGGCACCGCTGAACGCGCCCCGCTCGTAGCCGAAAAGCTCGCTTTCGATCAGGGTTTCAGGGAGGGCCGCGCAGTTCACCCGGATGAATGGGCCGTCCCGCCGGGCACTCAAGGAATGGATCGCGTTCGCAACGAGTTCCTTGCCGGTGCCGGACTCCCCGGTGATCAGCACCGTCACGTCATTCGGGGAAACCCGCTCGATGAGGTCGTAGACGCGCTGCATGGAATCGTGTGCGCCGACCATCGAGGCAAGACCTTCCCGCTCGTGGAGCTGCTGCCGCAGAAGCAGGTTCTCCCGCCGGAGGCGGCAGCGCTCGAGCGCCCGCCTGACGGTGAGCTTCAGGTCGTCGTTTGCGAACGGTTTGGAGAGGTAATCATAGGCACCGCGCTTCATCACATCCACCGCCAGCGCTTCCGAGCCATAGGCCGTGATGAGGATGACGAGCGCCTCGGGATCGCGCTTGCGGACGGCGTCGAGAAGGTCGAGGCCGGACGCGCCCGGCATGTTCACATCTGAAATGATCAGGTCGAACGGCTCGGCGCCGATCCGTTCGAGCGCTTCGGGCACGGTGCGGGCGGCGGCGATGGTGTATCCCTCGCTCCGCAGGATGACCTCGAGGGTGTATCGGACGGACTCCTCGTCGTCGACGATCAGGATCGCCGGCGGACGGGGAAGCGGCCTCCCAGCCTTCTGATCACTCATCCCTCGGCTCCGGGGTGTAGCCCGTCCGCGCGGGGCTCACGGGGATCTCGATCACGCAAACCGTTCCGACATCGGGAGCGGACTCGAAACGGATCCGCCCCTGATGCAGGTCTACGATCTTCCGTGTGATCGAAAGTCCCAGGCCGGTCCCCTGTTTGCGCGTGGTGAAAAATGGATCAAAAACATGGCGCATCACTTCGCCGGGGATTCCGCGGCCGGTGTCCTTCACTTCGATTCCAACCATCTCGTTTCCTGTGCGGATGCCGACCGTCAGCGTTCCGCCACCTTCCATTGCCTGAATGGCATTCAGCATGACGTTGAGCAGCGCCTGTTTGATCTTTTCGCGGTCGATTGTAGCACAGGCAGGGGTTCCAGGCCAGTTCGAAACGATTCCGACCCGATGTTTCGCGGCTTCGTGCCGGATCAGGATAAAGACTTCCTCGCACACCTCTTTCAGATCGGCGTTCTGAAGTACGGCTTTTTCAGGCCGCGCAAAGTGGAGCAGCTGTTCGACGACTTTGTTGAGCCGATGCACCTCACCCAGGACCACCCGTACATGTTCCAGCGACTCCCCACGCACCTCCTCGCCGATGATCTCCACGAGGCTTCGCACGGCAACGAGGGGGTTGCGGATCTCGTGGGCGACCGAAGCGGCGAGCCGTCCCAGAACGGCCCACTTTTCGATATCGAATGCTCTCCGTTCGAGCTGCTTCATCTCGGTCACATCGTCGAGCACGAGGACGCGACCGATCTCCGAGGCGCCCGCCATCAGGGGATTCACCCGCACCTGAAGTTCACGGGAGTCGGTTCCCGGCCGATTCAGAGTGATCTGACTCCAGGGAGTCATTCCATAGCCGGCTTCCTGCTCGACCTTGGATCGATCGAACGCCTCGCTCATCGCAGGCTGGAGGGCGCCCGAAAACGCAGGATCTCCGGCAGCGTCGATCACCTGCTTCCAATGACCATGCCTTCCGCTTTCCTGCTGCACCCCAAGGATCCGGGAGAAGCCGGCGTTGTAGGTGACGAGATTGCCCGCCTCGTCGAACGTCGCGACACCGGAATCGACGCTGTCGAGGACGTTGCGGACGTATTCCTTCATCTCGAGCACGTCCCGGTATAACTGCGCGTTCTCGATCAGGGTTCCCCCGAGCGGCGCCAGGGTTTCGAGAAATCTTCGAACCCCCTCGGAGAAGGGCTGCCCGCCCTGTTTCGCGAGGAACAGAACGCCCTGGATGACCCGGCCCGAAACGAGCGGCAGCGCGAGCAGGGTGTGCTGGGGAAGCCGTTCCTGAATCGTCTCGCCCCCTTCCAGGCATCTGGCCAGGAAGGCATCGTATTCGGCCTGGCGGATCAGGGGGAGGGAGGGGGTTTCGACCCGCACGACGAGGTGTCCCGTTGGCGGCGTGCGCAGCAGGATCTGGCCGTAGGATGAGTAGGAAAGCGTGACGGCGCGCTCGAGAAACCCGTGGAGAACATCGTTGATGTCGAGCGAAAAGCCGATGTTCTTGGCGAACGCGTAAATCTCCCACAACTCCTGGACCTTCTCGTCGAGCGCCCGCGTCCGCTCCAGGTTTTCCCGGATTTTTTCCTGGAGGGAGGAGGCCATCATGTTGAAGGTTTCGCCCACCATCGTCATCTCGGTGCCGCCGATCACGTGAAGCCGCTGGTCGAAATCCCCATGCCGGATGGCCTGGAGCCCTTCGATCACCTGGTTCAACGGCCGCAGAACGATCTGGGCGATAAAAACGGCGAGAATCAGGCCAAGACACACGTTGACACCCATGGTGAGAAACACCTGGAACGCGGCATCCCGCGAATCCCGTGCCCCGAAATCCGGAACCCCGAGGCCGATGGAGCCGAGAACACGACCGCCCGAAGCGACGGGCAGGAAGATCTCTCGGATCGTCATCCCTTCCGCCCCGCTCGTGATCAGCCCGTCCTTCAGGCCTTCCACCGGCGGGAATCCCTGGCTCGTGATCCGTGCGGGATCCCCCCAGCGCCTCCACCAGTGGGAATCATATATTGTAATATATATATCATCCCGTTCTTTCTGTCGCGCCGAGGCGATGCGCTCGAGCTCGCTGGTGTCGCCCTCCTCGAGGAAGCGATACGCAGCCGGCTGCATGATGCGCCCGAGAAACAGGGCGCTCGATGTGGCATCGGCCAGATACGTCAGATTTTCCCGGGAAATCGTCGTGATCGCGAAAAACGAGTTTGTGAACAGGATGATCCCGGCAACGTAAAAGATGAGCGCGCTCTGCAGACGGCGCGGGGGGAACCAGTTCATGCCCCGGGGAACGCGATCACAGGGGCACCCAGAAGGAGACGACCGTTCCCTCCCCGGGTTTCGAAATCAGGTCGAACTCCCCTCCGGCGATACGGATGCGCTCCTCCATGCTCAGCAGGCCGAGTTTCTTGAGGGAGGTGTAGTTTTTCCGGGTTTCGGCGACATCGAAGCCCCGCCCGTCATCCTTCACGACGCCGCTCAGCCTTCGGAACGGCTGCTCGTAGGTCAGGAAGGCATGGATCGAGCGGGCCGCGGCATGCCGGTGGGCATTGTTCACGGCTTCCTGCACGACGCGAAAGATGGCCAGCTCGGTTTCGGGGGAAAGCGGCGTGCGGTCCCCCTCGATATCGATATAGACATTGATGCCGGTCCGGTTCTTGAAAGCGGTCATGAACTGTTCGAGGGTCGGCACGAGCCCCAGATCATCGAGTGCCATGGGGCGGAGATCGAAGATAAATCTTCGAATATCTTTCAAACTCCGGCCGATAGCCTCTTTCAGATCCACCAGTTCCTGTTTGAGAAGCTCCGTTTCGGTCAGGTGGTCGAGACAGAAGTTGATGCGCATCGTCAGACTTGCAAGACTCTGCGCGGGACCGTCATGGATCTCCCGAGAGATGCGGCGACGCTCCTCCTCCTGGGCCATGACCAGGCCGCCGCCCGACGACTCCCGGACATCCGTTTCGTCGAGGCTGTCGGCCAGCTTTCCGACCTGCCGGAGCAGCTGATCGAGCCGCACCTGGAGACGTTCGACCTGTTCCTTGAACATCGCCTGGAGCTTGATACGGTAGCCGGCCGATGCCATCATCGCCGTTTCCTTGCTCCCGATGACCGCAGCCAGGTGACCGAGACACGCCTCGCGGTCTTCTGCCGCCAGCCCCTGGCCCCGTTCCCGCAGCAGGGAAGCGACGCATTCGAGATGACGCCGTCGCTCCTCCTCCCCCGTCATCGTCATGATCCAGCTTTCGACGAGCTCGAGAATCCCACCCAGGCCGCTCTTGACGGCCATCATATCCTGAGAGATCGCCCCCCTGACGGTATCGATCATCGGCACACCCCCTTCACCAGCGACTCGGCGCGCCAGGATCCAGTTCGAGGACGGGCTTCCTCTCTCGCGTCGAGGAGGCAAGGCCAACCTGGGCCGGATTGGCGGATTTCGTGAACAGAACGACGTTTCCCGGCTTTGAGGAGGCGGGACGCGGTGCGACGACGGCTGTCTGGCGCGGCCGGGCCTGAGCCGGCGCCTTCACCGCCGTCGCGGAGGCGATAGCCGCAGCCTGGGGCTGCCGCATTCGCTCGATGAGGGCCGAGCTCTTCAGGCCGGCGGTGCCGGTTGCGGGCCGCGACATCCTCGCCATCCCTGGTGTTCCGGGTGCCACAGCTTCTTTTCCCATCGGCCGCGAGACAGCTTCGCCCGCTTTCGGGGCGGATGCGGCGGTGCCGGCAGACGGGAGTCCCATGTTGGCCAGCTCCTGTTCGGCTCTGCGTCTGATGGCATAACTCTGTGAGGGATCCTGGAGCACGACCTCGATTTCGCGGCGCGCCCCCGCGGCATCCCCCATGCCACGCAGGCAGCGTGCGAGGTGCAGACGGAGATCGACGCGGTGGGGTAGCCTGGCGAGGGCATCGTTCAGATACCGGCGGCCGTCGCTCCACTTCCCGAGGCCCGCCGCCATGAGGCCGAGGCGGGCGGTGAACGCCGGTTCGCGGCGGCCCAGTTGGGCAGCGCGCTGCGAAGCATCGTAGGCGTCCTCGGGCGAGCCGAGGCGCTGGAAAATCAGGCCAACCATCTCGTAGATGTGGGGATCCTCCCGCTGCTTGAGGCAGGCGAGAAAATCCGGCAGAGCCTCTTCCCATCTGCCACGCAGATACGCATCCACCCCCCGGGTACGCCGCTGCGCCCAGGTGACCCCGTTGGGGGGGCGGGGCTTGGAAGGTGCCTCGGCGGGAGCCACAACGCCCGATACCGCCTCGGCATCGGCAAGGGCGTCGGCCGGAATCTTCGGCTTCGGCGGTTCGGCATGCGTCGGTGGTTCGTCGCCCTCCGGATTGGCACGGGGAGCCGGCTTCTGCTTCGCAACGGGCGGAACGGCAGCCACAGCCGGTTTCTTGGGGGCGGGTTGCACGACCGGGGCCGAAGCCGCCGTGACGATGGGCTCCGGGGAAACAACCGCGGGAGCGGACGCCGGAGGCTCCTGAGCGGCAGACGGCGTCTGGTCTCCGGAAGTCGTCGTGGAGGGAGCCTCCGGAGGCTCATCCGGTGTACCCGAGCCGGCCTGGGCCTGCGGAGTCCGGGCGGGAGGGACGTCGGCATCGGGTTCCGGGGCTGCCGGCGTTGCCGGCTCCGGAACCGTTGGTGCGGGATTCGCCAGACCACCGTACATCGTGGCCGGCGCTGCAGCCGAGAGAGGCTGCGCCCCGGTTCGGCCGCCCCGCAAGAGGGCATCCGGGAGGTCGGGGAGCGACGGCCCGCCTTTTCCCCCCGGAGCGACATAGAGGACGACGCTGCGGCCTCGGGGGCCTGGCGAGGCGGCACCCACGGGCGGCACCACGGCCATGCCGGTCGCGGTCGCCGTCATGCCGATGCTGGCATTCATGTTCTCGGCGTCGGGCATGCGGGAGATCGCCGCCTGGGCAGCCGGAACCGAAGGCGTCGGGGACCAGGGGGAGACCGCCGTGCCGATCCCGGCGGTTTCAAAGCCCGTCCGGCGCTCTTCGGCTTCGAGATCCTCGAGGAGCCGGGCGGTCATCTCGTCGGCCGAATCGATGCTCGCCGCCTTCTCGAGATGGCGTCGGGCGTTTCTCAGATCGCGGGCCTCGAAATACGCCGCTCCGAGTTCCCGGTTGAATTCCGGGTTGAGGGGGTCGCCGACCTGGGCTTTCCGCAAATGGGGTATCGCATCCTCGGCCAGCCCGAGCTCTCGATATATAGAACCCATCATATAATTTCCGCGCAGATGCGCCGGATCCCGGGCGAGGCATTTGAGCATCGAGCGGGAGGCATCGACGTATGCGCGGCGATCATACTGCAGCTTGCCGAGGGTGACCCACTCGTCGGCATCCTCGGGATACGCTTTCAGATACCGCGCCACGGCATCCTCGTAGGCTCCCGTCTGCTCCGACCGATGATAGGCGCGCATCAGGCCCTTCCAGGCATCCGCCGGGGCATCGGAGCGGCGCACCACGTCCTCGAACGCCGAGATCGCCGCCGTCAGCGAGCCCGTCTCGAGCAACGACACGGCCTGCCGCAACTCGAGCTGCCGATTTCCCGGCACGCTCCGGGCGATCGCCTCGGTGCCGGACGCGGCGTCGGAGCTGATCGAGAACAGGGTCGAAGACGGCCCCAGATCCTCGAGATGCCACTTCTGGCGGTTGAACATCCACACGCCGACAAGCAGGAAGATCACCAGCACCCCGAACGTGAACCGCCAGTTCCGGGCCACGCCGGTGGCCTCTTCGAGAGCGTCGGCCATCGCCGCCGCCGGTTTGTCGGAGGAGCGCTTCCGCTTCTTCCGGGGTGTCTCCCGGGCCTCGGCGGCGTCGCCTCCCATCCTCCCCGATTGTTTCGGGGCGGCTGCCGGAGCGGCTTCCTCCTGGCGGGCCACCTCGATGACGGTCGCTTCATCGGCCTCGTCGACGGCGGCAACGCCCGCGACGGCAGGCCCCGTCAGCCTGGCACGCGGCGGAACCGGTGCGCCGAGCAGATGGCTCGAGCCCCCGTCTTTCAGGTGCGGGATCAGGATGCGCTCCACCTCGAACCAGTCCCGGAGGCCCGAGAACAGCGAGCGATAATAAGCATCTTTTATATTATATATCCATAACAATATAAAAACCACCCCAACCACGTAGACGACCGCGACGATCGCCGCGGGGCCGAAATGCGGCGCGATCGTCTCGTATAACAGTCCACGGGTGTAGAGGCTGTAACAGCCGACGAGGGTGCCGGCATGCATCATCATCAGGATGACCCCGCGATCGATGTGGCCGGCATAGATCTGGCCGAGCCCCATCACCAAGAACGACATCAGCGCCGCCAGTCCGGGATTGCGAACCGAGCGTCTCAGTCGCTCCCGGCGCAAGACATCGACCCAGCCGTCGTCTCTCCCCTCTCCGCCGGGCATGGTCTCTTCGGGATCCCGGCGACCCCGGCGCGTCTCATTCAATGACATCGATCACACATCCGCTCGTCACCACGCACAGCTTGATCCCGTTCTGCAGACACTGCTCGACGAGTTCGGGCTTTTCCCGGTTCGTCACGAGCATGCCGCGGATCGAGGTCGCCTTCAGCTTGCCCCCGGTCAGTTCGTTGCCGAAGCTGGCGATGTTTCCCTTGAGCCACTCGAGCAGCTTCAGCGTCTCCTCGAGATCCTCGATCGAGGGATTGAACACCACCTCGACGGCAACGAGAACGCCTTTCCGGTCCTGGCACAGCAGATCGATCCGCCGTTTGCGGCCATCCTTCACGATCACCGAGTAGTCGCGATGGATGAGCCGGATCCCCTTCTCGAACAGGCTCATGTGGCCCGCGACCCACTCCTCGAAGTCCCGCTTGCAGCCGAAGAAGGTGTTTCGGGTGAACTGCTCGAACACCGACTCGATCGTGGCGATCTGTTCCTTCAGCTTTTCATTTTCCTCTTTCACCTGGGAATACCGCTCCCACAGGTTCTTGTTCTCGTCGAGGAGCAGGATCAGCCCCTTCACGTCTCCCTCGTTGAACTCGTTGAGCGGGCGGGAGATCAACCGGGTCACCATCAGCCGGAGCGACATCATCGCGTCCTTCGCGACGCTGCTCGGAATCTCCTCCTTCGTGATCGAAAGAGTCTTCTCGTCTTCTCCGAGCTTCCAGCTCACGAGGAGGTTGTCACCCGGCTGGAACAGGCGCAATGCCTCACCGATCACCAACTGCCGCTTCTCGAAATCGGGGGCGTGCCCCGCGACGCGACGGCCGGCCGCCTCGATCACGAACGGTTCGTCCGACGGGAACAGGCGCCGGTACAACTCGTCTTCACGCGCATACCATTTCAGGTACCGGTGCTTGTGCTCGTTCATGGAAAGCCGCTTGCGCACGGTGATCGCATCGCCCGGCGCCGTCGTCCGGCAGATGACCGTCGTCCCGCGATCGGAGGCCGGGTACAGGACGATCTCGGAACCCGGCGGGATGCGGGTCAGCAACTCGCCCACCGCCAGCTCGCGCTGCTCCCAGGCCGCCGAAAGATGCTCGAGCTTCCGCCCGTCGAACACGAGATCGAACATCAGGCTTGCCGGAAGCACCCGCCGGAGATCGGCGTCGTTCTCCTCACTCCAGGCAAGCGTCCCAGACTGGACTTCTTCCGCCGTGACAAATTTTCTGAATTCAGCCATCTCAAAATCCCCAATCGTCGATCGACTTTTTCATTCCGTCGAACCAGGTTCCCAGGCGATCGAGAAGATACTCCCCCCCATCGCTCAGTTTGTCCAGCAAAACCCTGCTGACCGGAACCCGGACGACTCCGCTTGCAGGCTCATAGCGGAACCACTCTTTCGAAAGCGGCTCATTGAGCCGGTAGGAAAGCACTTCCAGAACGCCGCGCTCGGCTCCGTCCGGCCCGAACTCGGCCACCCGAGTCGGCAGGCAGGTCGCCGACGCGAACTCCATGTGATACTGGCCCACGTCGAACACCCGGCTCCAGATCCCCCCGGCACGCGGACAAAAGCTCAGCTTCCAGCCTCCCGAGGCCGGCGGTTCGGCCATCGCGATGTCGAAGAAGGTGAACAGCGTGCGCCGGGTGATGCGTGTGACGATCTCGCGGGGATTCACCCACTGCCGAAGGGCCTCCGAGAGGAAGCCCCCGCCGGAAGACCCATCGAGCGTCATCACCTCGTTCAGGCTCGCGATATAGATCCAGAGGCTTTCGCCGTCGAAAACGACCCGGAACTCCCCTTCGTTGATCGTCATCTCGAACTTGTCGGGACTCTGGATGGCAAGCCGGGCGAAGGCCGTGCCGCGCACGGAAGAAAGCCGGACATCGGCCACCAGGGAAAACACCTGTTCGGTGCGCTCCTCCATCTGCCGGAACAGCAGATCGGGGTTCATCTCGATCGCCTCGACGGCAATGGAACAGCAAAAGCTATATATGATCAACAATATACATACGAAAGCTGAAAACCGTATCCGCGCACCGGGTGGGAACATCATCGGAGCATTCCCTCGCGCGCCTTGCCTGCAGCTCCCGCGGCGGGCTCCCGGCGGGGCATGATCTGAACGAGCCGGCGGCACATCGTCCGCAGGCTTCCGTCACAGGCCTGACGCATCGTCTCGAAGGCGGGCCCGCCCGTCGTCAGCTCGGCCAGAAGCGAGGCGCCGTCGAGCATCGGCAGAAAGGCATCGAGCCAGCATTTTCCGTTCAGGGCGGCTTCTCCCGCAACGCGGATCCGTTCCCAACGGGCCTGGGCGATACGCAGCGGGGCTTCTCCGGCCGCATCGAGGCAGAGCCCCGTCTGGCGCCATGCGGCGAGATCGCTCGTGCAGATCGGCCCATCCCAGCGGATTCTGTCGAGAGCGGGATCCCCGCTCCAGACGGCAGCGATCGACTCGAGATTCAGAACCGCAACCCCCGCCGGAGTTCCCGAGCGTTCCCCGGCCACACCGGCGATCACGCGGACATCTCCGATCCGACACCCCTTCCACTGGATATCCCAGACACATCCTGTCTCGCCCCACACTCCCTGCTGCGTGATCCGCCCAACCGTTTCGAAGCCGGCGGCAAGCGGGGTGTCCCCACCCGGCTGGAGTGCGGCAAGCAGCTCGGGAAGCCGCGCCATCCAGGAAGCGGCGAACGGGCGACGCCACCAGACCAGGGTTCCGACCGCTCCTCCACGCCTGCGACAGCCGCACCCGCCCTCGACAACGGGCTGGACGGTGAAAAACTGGCCTTCCTCGCCCGCCACCTGGCGGGAAAACAGATCCGGGTGCAGCCAGGCACTCGGCAGCACCCCGGGATGCGGCGGCAGTTCCACCGCCCCCCAGCCGAGAAGCACCTCACGCGCGGCTGTCAGCATTTTGCGCAGTTCCACTGGTATGATCCTTCCGATCCTCTCGGGTACAGAGATTGTGATATTATACCGGATGTCGCGCCTGTCGACAATTCACACGAGCGAGACCCACCCATGAAACGATTCACCCGCGATACGTTCGACGCCGTCCTTGCCCCCGAAACCGCCGCCGTCGTCGGCTTCATCGCCGGCTGGTGCGCCCCGTCGCGGCTTCAGACCCAGGCTCTCGAAAAGCTCGCCGCTGCCTATGAAGGCAGGATTCTTGTCGGCACCATCGACGTCGACACCGACGAGGAGATCGCGGAACGCTACGGGGTGAAAACCCTCCCCGGCATCCTGCTCTTTGCCGGCGGGGAGCTGGTGGAATCCCTGCCGGGCTATCAACCGGAAGAGTTCCTGCGTTCCTGCATCGAGCAGCTCATCCAACCCGCTGTCTGAGCTCAGCCCTCGTCGGAACGGGCGACCGGCCCCATCTCTCGGACCCGCCGGATCGAGACGGCCCGCCCCTCCTGTCCGATCCCGATCAGGACACCCTCCAGCACCGTATCCCCCGAGGCCGGCCGGAACTTTTCGCTGAATCCTCTCCGGAAGCGGCTGATCACGATATCACGGTCGACTCCCAGCACACCATCGCGGGGCCCCGTCATCCCCAGATCGGTGATGAACGCCGTTCCTCCGGGCAGGATCCGTTCGTCGGCGGTCTGGACGTGCGTATGCGTCCCGACGACGGCAGCCACCCGGCCGGCAAGCGACCAGGCCAGAGCGATTTTCTCGGAGGTGGCTTCGGCATGAATATCGACCAGAATGGGAAGCCCGGGGGGAAACGTCTCCAGCAGCCGTTCGGCCGTCCGGAACGGGCACTCCCCCGGCTCCATGAAGACACGCCCGGCCAGATTCACGATCCCGAGGGCGTTGGGACTGCCTTCTCCGAGGAGCGCGCGGCCGCCCCCGGGCGCCGAAGCGCCGGCCAGGTTGTGCGGGCGTAACACCCGCCCCCCCTCCTTGCTCAGCAGCTCAGGCCAGTCCGGGCGGTCGAACAGATGATTGCCCGAGGTGAGCAGGTCGACGCCGGCCTCGAAGAGGCGGCGGGCATGCCGCACCGAAAGGCCGGCGCCGCCCGTCGCATTTTCCCCGTTCGCGATCACCCAGTCGGCACACAGGTCCCGGCGCAGGCCAGGGAGGAGCGTCTCGACGGCAAGACGGCCGGGACTTCCGCAGATATCACCCAGGATGAGGAGATTCATGGACTCGATGGCTCCGGAAAATAACCGGCGCCGGGAAACGGTTTTCCGCAACCCGGCGCCGGTGAGGGATTCGGTCAGTGAGCGACTTCGACGCTCCGGACTTCGCGGATGAGCACCACCTTGACCTGGCCGGGATACTCGAGATCGCTCTCGATCTTCTTGGTGATGTCGCGGCACAGCTTGGGGGCGGCGCCGTCATCGACCCGGTCAGGGTTCACGAGGATGCGGATCTCGCGGCCGGCCTGGATGGCGTAGGCCGAACTGACGCCGTCGAAGCCCTTGGCGATGTTCTCGAGATTCTCGAGGCGCTTGACGTAGGCTTCGAGCGACTCGCTGCGGGCGCCGCGCCGGGAGGCCGAGATGGCGTCGGCGGCCGCAACCAGGACCGCCTCGACGGACTCGAAGGGCTGGTCCTCGTGGTGGGCGCCGATCGCGTTCACGACTCGGGGCGACTCCTGGTATTTGCGGGCGAAGTCAGCCCCGAGCGAGGCGTGGTTGCCCTCGTCGCTCTCGATCACCTTTCCGATGTCGTGCAGCAGACCGGCCCGCTTGGCGAGCTGGATGTTGGCCCCGATCTCGGCGGCGAGGTTGCTGGCCAGGTGCGCGACTTCGATCGAGTGCTGAAGCACGTTCTGACCATACGAGGTGCGATAGTTCAGCCGGCCCACGATCTCGACGAGCTCGGGATGCAGAGCGGGAATGCCGAGAGCCAGCATCGCCTGTTCCCCGGCTTCCTTGATCCGGAGCTGAATCTCCTTTTTGGCCTTCTCGTACATCTCCTCGATCTTCGCCGGATGAATGCGCCCGTCGAGGGTGAGCATCTCGAGGGTCACGCGGGCGGTCTCGCGCTTGATCGGGTCGAAGCCGGACAGGACGACGGCCTCGGGGGTGTCGTCGATGATCACGTCGACGCCGGTGATGTTCTCGAAGGTGCGGATGTTGCGCCCCTCGCGGCCGATGATGCGCCCCTTCATCTCTTCGCTGGGGAGCTCGACGACCGAGACGATCGGATCGACCGTGTGATCGGTGGCGCAGCGTTGTATAGCAGAGGCTACAACTTCACGCGATTTCTTGTCGGCCGTTTCCTTGATGCGCTGCTCGGCTTCCTTGATCTTGACGGCGATGTCATACTGCAGCTCCTCTTCGACCTTCTTGAGAAGCTGTTCGCGCGCCTGTTCCGGGCTGAGTCCGGCGACCCGTTCGAGCTCGCGGCGCTGGGACTCGATCATCTTGTCGATCTCCTGCCGCTGCACGTCGAGCGCCTGTTCCCGCTGGCGGAACTCGTCGGTTCGCTTCTCGAGCAGCTCGGACTTGGCATCGACCTTTTCCATCTTGCCAAGCAGCTGGGCCTCGAGCTTGTCCAGCTCGTGTTTGCGCTTCTTGGCTTCCTTTTCGGTGTTCTTCCGGAGAAGGAGTTCCTTCTCCTTGATCTCCCTGGCCCGTTTCTGAGCCTGTTCAAGTTCTGTCTGCGCCGTAGTCTTGGCATCGTCGACAATCTTCTTCCCTTCCATCTGCGCCTTCGCCAGGGCTTCTTCGTCCTGGCGCCGCCGCATCATGCTGGAAATCTGATATCCGACGAAGCCTGCCACCGCCATCAATATGACATACCACATGGCCGGTCTTCGGGAACCTCCTGGTTTGGGTGTGAAAGGAGCGAGCAGGGACTTGCCCCAGCTCCTCATCTTCGTTCCAATCATTGGCTGCATCCGCTTCCGATCAAAGTTTGTCCGGGAACTCCTGGATCGGGTGCAGCTTTTTCAGATCGCTCACGTACAGCTCGAGAGCCGCCTTCTGCTTCTCGGGAAGAAGCTGCTCGCGGATCTGATCCTTCACCTCGTCGAGGGGCCGGGAACCGGCCGCGCGCCGCTCGTCGACGCGGATCACATGCCAGCCGAACTGCGTCTTGACCGGGCCGACGAGCTTGCCGATGTCGGCCTTGTTCACGGCCTCGTCGAACTCGGGAACCATCTGGCCCTTGCCGAAGAAGCCCAGATCGCCGCCTTCCTTGCCGGAAGGGCACTTGGACTCGGCGCTCGCGACATCCTCGAACTTCGCGCCCTTCTCGAGCTGACCGAAAATGGTCTTGGCCTTCTCTTCCGCATCGACGAGAATGTGATGGGCGCGGGTCTGCTCGGGCGTCGAGAACTGGGCGAGGTTCTTCTCGTAGAAGCTCTTCACGTCCTCATCGCTCACCGTCACCTTGCCGGCAACCTGTTCCTTCAGCAGCGTGTCGAGGGCAACGCGCCGGCGGGCATTCTTCGTGGCCTCGGGGAACTGCTTGTCGAGCTCGGCACGGTTCTTCTGCACATACCGCTTCACGAGTTCGCGATAGCAGAACTGCTTGACGAAATCGTTGAGCCCGTCGCCCTCGAGCAACTGGGGCCGGATGAAGGGCGGAATCCGCTCGAGATCGGGAGCGATCGCGGCCACCTTCACCACATCGGTGCCGATCGTGCACAGCGTCTTCTCCAGGTCGGCCGGCTTGATGTCGGGCTGGCGGAGAACGGCGGTGCCGTCGGAGGCAATGACGAGCTGGAACTCTTTCTGCATCTCGGCGAGGCGGGCTTCATACACTTCCCGGCGCTTCGAGTCACCGAGTTCGCGCTTGATCTGGGCGGAGACATCGGCCAGGGGTTTCACCTGACCTTCCTGCTTTTCCGAATACTTCACGATCATCCAGGCGTTGTCGTCGCCCTTGACGGGCCCGGATACCTGGTTGTCCTTCATCGAGGCGAGCTGCTGGGCGACGGCGGGCCCCACGTCACCGAGGGTGACAAAGCCGCGGTCTCCGCCGCTGGTCTTGAAGGAATCGGTCGAAGAGGCTTTCGCGATCTCGGCAAAGGACTTGCCGCCGTCGAGCTCTTTCTTCAGCGCCTTGGCGGCCGTTTCGTCGGTCGCCGAGATCTGATGCAGGTGGAACTTCGCCTCATCGGCGAACTGATCCTTGTGCTCGTTGTAGAACTTCTCGACATCGGCGGCCGGGACATCGGCCTTGTCGAGCAGCCCGCGAACATACTGCTGGGCGAGCATGTTCACGGCCACATCCTCGATATCCGCCTTGAGTTCGGGCCGATCCGCGATTCCCAGCGCTTCGGCCTGCTGCTCGATCAGGGTGATCTCGGTCATCTGCTTCAGGAACTGCTTCCGGCCGTCGGGGCCCTCGAAATGGGCCTTGACCTGGGGGTTGACCGAGTTGAGGAACTGGCTGAGCTCGCGATCGAACTCCTCGCGGGTCACGGTGTAGGTGCCGATGGTCGCGAGCACATCCTGCGGGGAACCGGCGGCGGGAGCCGCGACGGCCTTGCCGGCTTCCGGGGCGGAAGCGACGGCGGGTTCGGCGGCGTGGAGGGCACCGGCAAAAGACAGGGTGAGGGCGAAAAACAGGACAACGGCGCCGAAGCGCCTGTCGTGCGATGACATGAATGCCTCCCGAAAGAAATTGGACGACAGGGAAGTATACACGCCCCTCCGGGCGAATGCAACGCACGGCCCCGTCCCTTTCCAGATGCGAAACCGCCCTCTCCCGGAGTTCCGGAAGAGGGCGGTTGGGATTCGAACCTCTGAGGCGTCAGGGCGCCCGGACGAACACGATGGCGTCGAGGAACAGGTTGGCACCGCCGCCCGCCCCGGCATTGAGAGCCGTCATCTCCACCACGACCCCTTCGACCCCGTTGTTCACGATGATCTGGCCGAGGGCAACCTGGGTGCGGCCGCGGTTGATCGAGGCATAGCCGCTCAGATCCTTTTCGAGGAGAGCCGTGGTGAGAACCCCGTTCTCCCGGATCTGGATCTTCCAGTTTCCGGCGCTGGTATGGGGATAGTAGTAGGCATAGACGTTGTAGCGATACGAACCGCTGGTGGGCGAGGGCAGCTTGTAATACAGGCTCGAGAACAGGCTCGTGTTGCCGAACTGGTAGGCGTCGCCGTTCCCCTGAGTGCCCACGGTGTCGGCGATCAGCAGCGCGGCGCCGGCCCCGGAATAGTAATCGATATGGGTGTAATCCTTCGAGTTGTAGACCAGGTAGCTGCCGTCGATCGTGTCGGCGGTGCCGCGCGGGATGAACTCCCAGAGCGAGTTCTCGCCTTCCAGCATGCCGACCCACAGACCGCCCGGATACGCCTTGACGTAGTTGCTCAGTTCACTTTCCTTACCCGAGGCGCTGACCGCGGAGATCTTGAAGAAGTAGGGCACGCCGAACTCCAGCTTCTGGCCCTTCTTCTCGGGATTCTGCATGAAGCTGCTCGGATACGTGTTGATGACGTAGGCCGAGCTTTCGGTCCACTGCGGCTGGCCGGTCACGAAGCGGGTATACCCGCCGTCGGCGACGGTCGAGAAGTAGATATTATAGCTTACTGCATTTTTCGCGGCGCTCCAGGCGAGCTTGATCCCGGCCTCGGTGCTGGTCGAGGACCATGCCTGAACGCCCGAGGGCACCGCGGGGATGTCGGCGTCGGCCGACTGGGTGACAATCGAGCTGAGTTCGCTGACCATGCCGTTGCGGTCGAGGGCACGGGCCGCATACAGGTTGTAGGGCGAGCCGTTGACATCCTTGAAGGTCTGGGTCAGGTTGGCGGAGCCGTTGTCCTCGACGATGCCGATCAGGGAGAAGAGGCGGTCGTTCTGGTTGGCCCGGAAGATCAGGTAGGTGTCGAGATCCAGCGTCGGGTTGTTCCCTTCGAAGATCGGCGTGCCGTTCTGGTTGAACAT
>DAOOQQ010000086.1:0-19277 GCA_035388825.1 Candidatus Ozemibacteraceae bacterium | reverse complement strand
GCTGGGCGAAGAACGGATTGGCCCAGCGCAGCCCGGCCTCGCGCACCGTGCCGGTCTGCGCCGCCAGCGAGCCCGTGGCCGAAATCGTCTGCCGGATCTCCCCTTCGGTGACCTCCTCGAAATTCCAGGTCGGGGGCGCGTTCTGCTGCTTGTACCAATACCAGCCGCCTCCGACAAGGCCGAGGAGTGTTATTATAGCAATGACTATACAACCGTATTTCATTCGTCCGCTCCGTCATCTTCTTCGGGGGATGGGATGGAGGCATCCGGGGGAACGGGAACCGTTCCCGTCGCCGGAGACTCCTCGGGAAGTTCTGCCGCCTCGCTTGCCGACAGGACCGGCGGGAACGAGGCGATGTCGGATTCCGAGACGGTCTCGTCCGTGACCGCCCCGGTCGTCCAGGCCGAAACCCCGCCCACTTCGGGAGGAAGGAGGCCGAGGGCGCGGTCCAGATTGGCGAGGGCGATGAGACTGTCGTAATAGGCCGTGACATGGCTTCCGCGGGCCGACGAGTACGCCGCGCGCGCGTCGGTGATCTCGATCGGGGAGCCGAGCCCGGCATCGAACCGGCCCTCCGCCAGCGAGAGGGACTCGGCGGCCTGTCGGAACAGGATTTCCGAGGCCTCGAGGCGCTGGAACGCGTCGCGAACACCGGTGATCGCCGTTTCGACCTCGACCCGGATCGCCAGACGGCTCTGATCGAGAGCGGCTTTTGCCTGTTCCAGGCCGTTGCGCTGCTCTTCCACGGAGAAGCGCGTCAGCTTTCCGTCGAGAACGGGGATGGAAAGCTGCAAGCCCGCGCTCCAGCTCCGATCGAGGGGCGAGACCGTTCCGTTCCAGTCATACCCGGCCGAGCCCGAAAGGGAGGGATTCATGCCCCGTTTCACCCCGACCAGCCGCTGCCGGGCCGCCTCGACCTTGAACTGCGCCTGGCGGAGATCCGCCCGGGAAAAGGCTTCCTCGAGAATCCGGTTCGTGTCGAGCTCCGGCTGGACGAGCTTCAGAAACCCGGTCTGGGAGGCAACATCGATCGTGCCCTCGAAACCGACGGCTTTTGCAAGCGCCGAAAGCAAGTTCCGGGCTTCGCTTTCCGCCTTGATCACCGCGACCTTCGTGTTTGCCACGTCGACGAGGGCCTTCGTGATGTCGTAGGGCGCCCGGGAGCCCACATCGACGAACCCCCGCACTTTTTCGAGGTGAACCTCGTAGCTGTGGAGCAGATCCCGTTGGACGGCGACCTGGGCCATCGCCTGGAGAGCCCGGTAATAGGCCGTCTTGATCCCGACGGCGGTCGTCACCTCGTCCCAGGTGCGGGCGGAACGCGTGGCGTCGAAATCCCGCCGGGCGGCGTTCAGCTTCGCCGACGTCTGCCCCGCGTCGGTGAGCGTCTTGCGCACCGTCACGCTGCTCGATGTCGAATCTATCAGATCGTCACTGCCCGAAATACCGGCCGCGGACCGGGCGCGCCGGAACTCCTGCCGGTTGCGGGTGAAGGCGGACTGGACGTTCATCTTCGTGCCCATGCCGCTCCGGGTGCTCCCGATCCGGGCCTGGGCGGCATTCACCGCGGCTTCGGAGTTGCGGATCGTAGGATGGTTGCGCAGCCCGTATTCGAGGCACTGTTCCAATGTCCAGGGGCCGGATGCGGGCTGGGCACCGAGAGGTGTGGCGATTCCCGCCAGCCGGACGGCAGTCAGAAGGAGGAACCAGCGGATGGTTCTCTTGGAGAAAAATGCGTTCATGCCGGCCAGAGTACCACGACCCATTCGGCCATGCGAGAGAAGAAACGTAAAAGAATGTAAACTATAATAACAGATATATCCATCTTGGCGTGATTACGGACGGGTTCGGCGGTAGTATGGGAGGAATGAACCCACTTACGGAGGCTGATGATGAACACCCGCATCGACGCATTTCTGGCAGAGGATCTTGGGCCGCACGACTGTGATATTTCCGTCGCATCGATCGGACCGGCGGCAGCGAGACAGGCGATCGGCCGGGTGATGGCGAAAGGCACGGGGGTCATCTTCGGCCTCGAGCTGATCGAATCCGTGGTCCGGGCCGTCGAGACCCGCCGCCGTTCCTCCGGGACACCGGGGGAAATCGCCGCCGTCAAGCTGCTCGTTCGCGACGGGGAGCCCGTGAAGCCCGGGGACGTCGTTGCCGAGGTGACCGGCCCCGTCGGCACGCTTCTCACCTCGGAACGGACCTTGCTGAACCTGGTCCAGCGGTTGTCGGGGGTTGCGACCCTGACCCGCGCCTTCGTCGACGCCATGCGGGGAACCCGCTGCCGGCTGCTCGACACCCGCAAGACAACGCCGGGCCTGCGTGACCTGGAAAAAGCCGCCGTCCGCGCCGGGGGAGGCGTCAATCACCGGTTCGGCCTGTTCGACATGGTCATGCTCAAGGACAATCACATCACTGCGATGGGGGGCGACATCCGCGCCGCCGTGGCCGCGGCCCGCGGCCGGGTTGGCCCTGCCGTGAAGATCGAGGTCGAGGTCGCCACGTTCGAACAGCTCGAGATGGCGCTCGATGCGGGTGCCGACATCATCATGCTCGACAACATGTCGCCGGATCGTATGAAACGCTGTGTCGACCGCGTTGCGGGGCGTGTTCCCCTCGAGGCTTCCGGCGGCATAACGCTGGACACGATCGCCGCCGCCGCCGCGACGGGCGTCGATTACGTCTCGGTCGGCGCCGTCACCCACAGCGCCCGCGCCCTCGATATTTCGATGAAGATCACGCTGTGCTGAGATGAAAACAGCCCCGCACCAGCCGGTGCGGGGCGTTGGAAATGCCGATCAGAAGCGGCCGGTAAGGCTCACGACCGGTCCGCGATACCCGACCTCGATGCTGTTGGTGTCGGACTCGCCGTCGATCAGGTAGCCGCGCCAGCCCGCCGTGAGGAACCACTGCTCGTTCTTCGTGAGCGGATTGAGCCGCCACTCGAACTCGACCGCGTAGTCATACGTTCGGGCGCTGTCGCCGCCGCTGTTGACGGACAGATACTTCAGACGGCCGTTGACGCCGAACGCGTCGGTGAACCGGGCCCGCCCGCCGACGCCGATGTACGGAATCGGGAACGACTCGTCCCACGAGTCGCTGACCTGCGTGCCGAGATTGTCCGTGCCGGCCACGTCGACCGAGGCCCGGCTGAACTTGATGCCGTACAGAACCTCGATGTGTGAAGGATCCGTCTTGATCTTGGCCGGATCGCCGTAGACCTTGAGAAGACGTGCGCCCCCAAGGTCGAACCACCGGTTGGTCAGGTTCAGCTTCGCCCCGGCCGAGTAGGTCTGGTTGTCGAACGTGACCTGTTTGGTGATCGCCCCGTCATGATCGAGGGCAACGTACTCGAGCCACAGCCGGCTGCGTTTCGACAACGTGTAGGCGAGCTGGAGGGTCGGGACGGAACGGTCGTTGAAATCCCCGTCGCCCTGGAGGTCAATCTTGAGCCCTTCGACGTCGAGGTCGCCGTGAAGTTCGGATCTCCAGGCGCCGATCGAACCGCTCAGTCGCTTGGAAACCTGCCATTTCCCGAAGTTGCCCTTCTGGTCACCGGCCGGAGCCTGGGTGTCCCACTGCCAGCCGAAGGCCGCGCTGCCCATGCAGCACAGCATCAGGGTGGCGACCGCGAATCGCTTGATCATGGGTTCTCCTCCACGAAAGAATGAAATGCCCCTCTGAAGGAGAAATTGTATCAAGGATTTGTTCGATGTCAAATATTTTTGATGAAATACCCCGTCCCGGAATCAGCGCCCCTTCAGACTTGCCGGGACGAACAGGGAGGGATCGGCGGTCACGCCGTTCCGCTCGGCCTCCTCGAGAGAGGCGGCCCGGAGCCAGATCGGGCAGAAGGGCGACTCGCGCAGCCGCGTGAACGCCGCGACGACCCGGGGGTCGAACTGCGTGCCGGCGCACCGGCCGATCTCGGCCATTGCCTCGTCGAACGTCAGGGGCTTGCGATACGGCCGGCAGGACGTGATGGCGTCGAACGAGTCGGCGACCATGATGATCCGCGCCCCGACGGGGATCTCGTCCGCCTTCAGGTTGCTCGGGTAGCCCCGACCGTCATACCGCTCGTGGTGGTGCTCGATGATCAGGCAGACGTTCTTCAGAAACTCGATCGAGTTCAGGATCCCGGCTCCGATGTGCGGATGGGACTTGATCGTCTCGAACTCGTCGTCGGTCAGCCGGCCCGGCTTGAGCAGGATCTGCTCGCTGATGCCGATCTTGCCGACATCGTGCAGCAGCGCCGCGTGCCGGATCGTGTCGACCTCGGTGCGGGGAAGCTCCATCGTGAGTGCCAGGGCCACGCTCAGGTCGGTGACCCGGCGCGAGTGACCGTGCGTGTAGCTGTCCTTCGCATCGATCGCCGCCGCCAGCGCCCGGATCGTCTCGAGGTAGACGTTCAGCAGATTGTGATACAGCCGCGCGTTCTCGATCGCGACGGAAGCCTGGGAGGCGAGGGTGTCGAGCAGATCGAGGTTTTCGACCGTGAACGGCCCCTTCTTGTCGAGCTCCCGTTCGCAGTTGATCACGCCGACGAGATTGTCGCGATTCAGCAGCGGCGCCGAAATCAGCGTGACGGCCTTGGGGCCCGTTTCCAGAGCCAGCTTCTTGAACTGGGGTTCGAGGCCGGTGTTGCTCACCCGCAACGGCTTGCGCTGCCTGGCCGCCTGGCCCGCGATGCCCTCACCGATCCTGAACCGCACGTCCTTGATCCGTTCATCGTCGAAGCCGCGCGAGACCTGCACGTGCAGCTCCTGGGTGTCCTCGGAATACAGCATCAGCGTCGCGCGGTCCGACTCGGTGATGCGCGTGGTCATGTCGATGAAATACGTCAGCACCGAGTCGAGGTCGAGCGACGAGTTGATCGCCTTTCCGAGCTCCTGGATCAGGCTCAGCTCGGCGACCTGCTGTTCGGTCCGCTCATACAGGTTCGCGTTCGCGATCGCCTGTGATATTTGCCCTGATATACTGAGAAGCAGGTTCAGGTCGTCCTCGGTGAAGGCGCTTCCCGAGCGCTTGTTGTTCACATTGAGCACGCCCAGCAGCGACTTGTTGTGGAGGATCGGCACCGACAGCACCGAACGGGTCGTGTACTCCAGGCGGCCCGACCGGTTCGCGAACCGCTCGTCCTTCGAGATGTCCCTGATCAGAACAGGCTGCTTCTGCTGGGCGACCCAGCCGGCGATGCCCTCCCCGACCGGCACGAACACGTGGCCGACGAGCTGCTTGGGCATGCCGATCGCGGCGTCGAGCGACAACTGGTTGCGCAGCGGGTCATACGCCATCAGCGAGCAGTTCTCGACGTCCATCACGTCCTGCACTTGCTGCAGGATCATGTTGAAGAGGCGCACGATGTTCAGGGTCTTGGAAACCGACGAACTGACTTTGTACAGGGTCGTCAGGTATTCGAGTTTGCGGCGCGAGTCGTCGAACAGCCGGCGGTTCTCGAAATGCGAGGTCAGGAGCCGGCCGATCGTGGTCAGCAGCTTCTCGTCGGCTTCGGTGAAGGGGCTTACGTCTTTTTTCTGATACGCGCTCAGCACCCCGACGAGCCGCTCCTTCGTCGCGAGAGGCACGGCCAGCACCGAGCGGGAGAAATGGTCGAGGAACGAGAACTTCACCACGCTCACGTCGTGCGTCACGTCGGTGATCAGCACGGCCTTGCGCTGGGCCGCGACGTGGCCGTGAATGCCCTTCCCGACAGGAATGCGCAGGGATTCGAGCTCGCCGGGCAGCCCGAGGCTGGCGGCCATATACAGATCGTCCCGGTCGCCGTTGTGGAGCATCAGGGACATCCCGTTGCAGGCCAGCGCCGCAGCCGCATCCGTCATGACCTCGTTCAGGAGTTCGGCTTCACCGGCGCGTTCCGACAGCTTCTCGGAAATGGCGAACAGGTTGCTCATCTCCCGAACCTGCTGGTTCGAGCTGCTGAGCAGCCGGGCGTTCTCGAGCACCTTCGTGACCATCGAGGCAAGCGTGTTCAGGGTCGTGCAGTCGTCTTTCGTGAACGCGTTGATCTCGGACGAGTCGACGGCGATGACGCCGATCAGCTTGTCGCCCACCGTCAGGGGCACCGCCATTTCCGAGTAGATGGCTTCCGGGGTCTCGATATAGCGCGGTTCGAGCAGGACGTTCGGAATCACGAGGGGCTCGCGGTTTTTGGCGACCCAGCCGGTGACGCCCTGGCCGATCGGCACGCGGATCTTCTTCACTTCCTGGGGATAGGCGCCGCGCGCGACCGCGACTTCGAGATACCGCTTCTTGTCCTTTTTCAGCAGCAGTGCGCCGCAGGTGGCGCCTGTTATATCGATTGCTATATCCATCAGGAACTCGAGCAGGTTCTGGAAGTCCAGCGTCGAGTTCATGATGTTCGAGGCTTCCTCGAGCACCGAGAGAATCTTTTCCTTGCGTCGCAGGGCCTCGCGCTCCGAAGCGATCTCGGCCTGCTGCGTGAAGAAATGCTCGATCATCTCGGTCACGGCTTCGAGCTGCACCCCGGTGATCGAGGGCCCTCCCGCGGCATCCGGCCCGGAACCCGCATCGGCGGCCCGATAGGGACCGATCAGCACGGCGCCGTACAGGTGGCCGCGCCAGTCGAGGTTGACGACTTTGAGCGAAGTGCCGTCCGGCCGCATCATCGTGCCGCCGTCGGCAAAACTCTTCAGATCGGCCGGCTCGACGGGGCCGCCGAGGACACGTTCGTGTTCCCCGACGACGGCTTCGCCGCGTTCGTTGTAGACGGTGAGGTGGAGACCCGACAGGTGGAAGACGCGCTGAACGAACGCCTTCAGACTGGCACGGTCTACGCTTTCCTCCAGGTAGATTTTTTTGACCACGGTGCGCGATTGTCCTGGAAGTTGAAATCGGAACGGCGATGCCGCCGTTCCGCGAATGACAGGGGCGTCTTACCGAACGTCGACGACCGAGGAGGTGCCGCCGTACTTGTCGGCCACGGTTTCCTTGGCCTTCGGATCGCTGATCCAGTCGGTCTGGTTGATCACGAACTTGTACTCGTGCCGGCCGGGCTTGAGGGCAAGACTGCACTTCCAGACGCCGTTCTCCCCCTTCATCGGGTTGGCATCCTTGTTCCAGTCGTTGAAATCGCCGACGACGGAAACGCTGGTGGCCTTGGCATCCGCGTGCTCGAACGTGACGGAACCAGCGGCGGCCGCCGGTTCGGACTTCTTCTGGGGTTCACCCGCCGGTGTCGCGGATTCGCCGGATTTGTTCTCTTCCTCGTTATCCCACTCTTCGTCTTCCTCGAAACTGTGCTCGCGACCGATGATGTAGCCGATCCCGAAAACGCTTCCGACGATGAGCAGCTTCCAGATGAACCGCAGAAATCTCAGCATTCCTTCGACCTCCTGAGGATTGTTACTTCTTTATAACCCGAAGCGCGGCGTACTGCAAGAGCAGTGTCTTGCGTCCTGCCGTCGCGAAATCGATCGTCAGCCGGAAATCGCCGAGCCCCGACCCATCGGTCGAAACGACGTGGCCATGCCCGAAGATCTGGTGTACAACGTGTGTTCCGGCCTGCAGGTTCAGCATCGTTCCCGGTTCGGAGTTCTCGGGGGTCACGCCGGATCCCGATGGGGAGCTGCCCGCCGCGGGCGTCGCGATCTTCCGGAATCCGTAGCTGGGAAGCGGCTTCGCCGGAGTCTGTGCCCGGATATCCCGAGACGGTTCGGCCGGCGGCTGGGTGCGCGCGAAGCTGTAGGCCGGGGCGGACGAGCCCGATGACGGCCGCCAGCCCGTTCCGGAACCGGCAAATCCCGCGCTGGCACCTCCGCCGGGACGCCCTTCAAGCATGCCGGCGGGAACTTCCCCGATGAACCGGGAGACGGGGTTGCTCAGCCAGCCCCCGAACATCATGCGCCGTCGCGCGGCCGTGAGATACAACCGGCGCATGGCCCGCGTCATGCCGACATACGCCAGCCGGCGTTCCTCTTCGAGCTGGTGGGGCAGATCCTTCGACGAGTGGTGGGGAAACACCCCCTCCTCCATCGCCATCAGGAACACGACGGGAAACTCGAGCCCCTTGGCGTTGTGCAGGGTCATCAGATGCACCCGCTCGGCCGCCTCGTCGACGTCGTCGACCGCCGCGTGCAGGGCGACCTTTTCCAGATACTCGCGCAGCGTGAGCTGGCGGTTTTCCTCTTCCTGGAACCGAATGTCGGCCAGAAGGCTTTCGACGTTCGACTCGCGGTCCTTCGCCTCGTCCTCCTCCTCGGTTTCATACAGCCACTCGATGTACTGGGTGCGCTCGAGGATCGTCTTGGCGAGCACCGAGACCGGCGCGTTCGCCGCCGTCTCGACCAGCTCTTCCATCAGCTTCACGAACGCGGCCAGCTTGCCGCGCGGGGACGCGGCCGCCTGAACGAGGGTCTCGCCCCAGAGGTCGCCGGTGGCCGCAAGCTTCGCGACCGTCGCATCCCCGATGCCGCGCCGCGGGGTGTTGATGATGCGCCGCAGCGAGATCGAGTCGTTCCGGTTGCCCAGAAACCGCAGATAGGCAAGGATATCTTTCACCTCGCGCCGCTCGAAGAACTTGAGCCCGCCCGTCACGTCGTAGGGGATCATCTGGGCCGACAGCGCCTGTTCGATCGTCCGGCTGAGGCTGTTCATGCGGAACAGCACGGCCATCTGGCCATACGGGATCCCTTCGCGCTCGAGCCGCCGGATCTCGGAAACGATCCGCTCGGCTTCCTCCCGGTCGTCGGAGGTGTGGATGAACCGGGGGAGCTCGCCCGCGCCGTTGGTCGTCCAGAGCTGCTTCTTGTGCGTGCCGGCATTGTTCGCGATCACGGCGCTGGCGGCATCGAGGATGCCCTGGGTCGAGCGGTAGTTCTGCTCGAGATACACCACCCGCGCCCCGGCGAAATCCTTCTCGAACTCGCGGATGTTGCGGATCGTCGCGCCCCGCCAGCTGTAGATCGATTGGTCCTCGTCACCGACCACGCACAGGTTGCGGCTCGCCGACGACAACAGGGCGATCAATTTATATTGAGCCGTATTTGTATCCTGATACTCGTCGACGAGGAAATACCGATACCGCTGCTGAAGCCGTTCGAGCAGATCCGGTCGCGCGTTCAGCATCTTCCAGACGCAGAAGATCAGATCGTCGAAATCGACGGCCTGGTTCTTCGTCAGGGCTTCCTGATACCGTCGGTACACGGTCGTGATGCGCTCGGACTCGAAGTGCGGCGGTTTGAACTCCTCGGGCCCCTCGAGTTCGTTTTTCGCCTGCGAGATCAGTGACAGCATGGCTCTGGGCGTGTATTTCTTCGGATCCAGCTCGAGAGCGGCCAGCACCAGCTTCATCAGCTTCTCGCTGTCGTCTTCGTCGTAGATCGTGAATCCCTCGGGAAAGCCCGCGGCCTCGTGCCAGCGGCGCAGCAACTGGCTGCAGAACGTGTGGAACGTCGTGAGCGTCACGGCTTCCCCACGCCCCGGCAGAAGCGCCTGGACCCGCTCGCGCATCTCCTTCGCCGCCTTGTTCGTGAACGTCACGGCGAGAATGGCCGAGGGATCGACGCCTTTCCGCTCGATGAGGGAAGCGATGCGCATCGTCAGCATGCGGGTCTTGCCCGATCCGGCGCCGGCCACGACGAGCAGGGGCCCTTCGGTGATCTCGACGGCTTCGATCTGGCGCGGGTTCAGCCCCGCGAGCTGGCGTTCAAGGCTGGCGCTCACCGGTTTTCCTCGCCGGACTGACGGCGCTTCCCGACCAGGCCATGGTGACCCAGCCACCCGCGATGTAGGTGCAGCCGTCCCGGACCTTGAAATCATACAGCGGCCCCTGATGCTCCGTCGTCTCGATCGAGACGATGCTGTCCTCCTCGATCACGCCCCGCTCGCCGACTGTCGGCACGAGCATGCCGATCTTCAGATGCGAGGCGGGCAGCAGGTAAAAGGCCGGCTTTTTCGTCAACTGGATCTTGCGCACGATCTCGAGATTGTCGAGGGCCGACAGGGTCTTCACGAACAACTGGGCCTCCTCGTCGTCGTCGCGGGTCACCTCGAGATACCACTGGCCGTGACTCGTCTGACGGCGCCGGAACTGCTTGTGCTCGGCCCGCTCGGGGTCCTGGACGTTGTCGATGCGGATCAGATGCGCATAGCCGGGCCGGCCCCGCGCCCGCTCGGTGCCGCCGAAGATGACGAACTGGATGGCGTTGCTGGCCGTCTGGCCGGCCTTCGCGACGCGCATCGTGACGTGCGGACTGTCTTCGTACATCAGCCAGTCGAGCAGCAACTGGTGCGCCCGGGATGGAGTATCGATACGATTATATAATTCATGGACCATTTCATCCGGGAGGTCGGCTTCCATCGGCCGGGGCTCGAACGGCACGTCAGGGAGACCATACTTGAACATGGCGTATTTCAGCAGAAACTGGGCCTTGGCGGGATTCTCGGTCGACTCGATGATCCAGAGCCGGTCCACGATCTCCTGCTGGTGGAACAGATCGTGGCGGAGATGCTGCATCGAGACCAGGTCCTTCATCAGATCCGTCGAGAGGCCGACCCGGAACCCGAGCGCGTTGCGCTCCATCAGATACAGATGGTTCAGCCGCGACACCGTGTTCATCCGGCCGCAGCAGGGGTGGTCGGGGCTGCACGTCAACTTCGCCCCCCGCGACGTCGTCAGGGTCAGCACCGGTCCCTTGTGGTCGAACTGGACGAAGATGTCAGCGACCTCGTCGGCAGCCGATTCGCCCCAGCCGGCCGCGACCGCGATCTCGTTCTCCTCCCGCAGGTCGCGGGCGGAGCGCGATCCATCGCGGCTCATGAAACTCGTCTCGGCCGTCAGCATGGCATCCGTCCCACGGGGGGGCTGATTTCCGCGGGTTCACGACGCCGGGAGTCCGTGAACCCCCGACGTCGCGAACCCGCGGAGCGTGCTGACATCGGCCGTTCAGCAGCCGTAGGACAGGTTGAACTCGTAGGGATGCGGCCGCAGGGCCACCGGCATCGCTTCCTCGTCCGTCTTGCGCTTGATCCAGTTGTCGATCAGCCCCTTCGTGAACACCCCGCCCTCGAGAAGGAAGGCGTGATCGTCCTTCAGCGCCTGGAGCGCCTCGATCAGGCTGGTCGGAAGCGCCCGGATCTTGCTGCGCTCCTTCTCGGGAAGCTCATACATGTTGCCGTCGATCGGTCCCACGTTTTCCTTCTTCGGATCGAGCTGGCGGCGGATCCCGTCGATGCCGGCCATCATCATCGCGGCGAACATCAGATACGGGTTCGCCGTCGCGTCGCCGGCGCGGTACTCGAACCGCTTGTCGTCGGCTTCTTTCACATACCCGGGAATACGGATCGCGGCCGACCGGTTGGAGCGGGCCATCACGACCGAGACCGGGGCTTCATAGCCCGGCACCAGCCGCTTGTACGAGTTGGTCGAGGGGTTGGTGAACGCCGCCAGCGCCCGGGCATGAACGAGAATGCCGGTCATGAACTGGATCGCCGTCTTGCTCATTCCGGCGTAACCCTTCGGATCCGCGAACAGCGGCTTGCCGTTCTTGTCCTGGAGCTTGAAGTGGACGTGGAAACCGCTGCCCGGGGCACCGAACATCGGCTTGGGCATGAAGGTGGCCGTCTTCTCGTGTTCGACGGCGAAGTTCTTGGTCGCGTATTTGATGATCATGGTCTTGTCGGCCATGCTGCGCGGCGTGCCGAAATCCGTCTCGATCTCGAGCTGGCCGGGGCCGCCGACCTCGTGGTGGTGATACTTCACGCCGATGCCCATGTCGAACAGCATCTCGACGAGGCCGCCGCGAAACGAGGCATACAGGTCTTCGGGCTGTTCGCCGTGGTAACCGCCCTTGAGCGGCATCGGGTAGCCGAAGTTGCCCATCTCGGCATCGCCCGTGTTCCAGTGCGCCTGGCGCGCGTCGATGGCATACCCCGAGCCCTGCATCGCGTCCTTGAACGTGGCCGAGTCGAACACGTAGAACTCGTATTCCGGCCCCAGAAGCATCGTTTCACCGATCTTCAGCGTCTTGAGGAACTCCTCGGCCTTGTCGCAGACGAAGCGGGGATCCTGCTCGAAGCGGGGCTCGTCGCCTTCCGTGACGTGCATGTTGCAGATGAAGGAGAGGGTGGGTTGATCCCAGAACGGATCGACGAACCCCGTCGTGATGTCGGGAATCAGGATCATGTCGCTGTTGTCGACCTTCTTGAAGCCGTAGCTCGACCCGTCGAAGCCGAACCCCTCCTTCAGCGTCTGCGGGGTCAGATACCGGGCGGGAGTGGTGAGATGCCGCCACCGGCCGAACAGATCGCACGCCTTCAGATCGACATTGACGATTTTCTCGCGCTTGATGAACTGGACGACTTCCTGAAAATTCTTGAACATTACCCTGTCTCCTTTCCCTGGAAACGGCCTGCATGGCTCATTTCTGCCGCGTCGTCGGCGAACCGCGCGCGTCACGTAAGGATACCCGAGACCCGTTCCCAAGGCAACGGGATTTCGCCTTCTCGGAAGCGCCTGGGAAATCCGGAAAAATCCGCAGATGACGCAGATGGCGCTTATTAAAATCATAAACTATAGAACACCCTGGCCGAATCTCGCCGGCTCCAGGGCCGGTGCATCTGCGTGAACGAACGCTGAAGCACGGCGGGCGCGGAGATCACGAAGGTTTCACGGAGAGAAATGGTTTTCTCCGTGAAACCTCTGTGTTCATCGTGTTCTCTGTGATTCATCTCTGCTTTTTGAGTGTCTCGGGAAACTCCTGCCTTCATCCTGACCGGCCCGGCATTGACAATCCTGGGGCGGGCGTCTAACGTGGACCGACGCGGGTTTGAACGGCCCGACTTCTCATGAGGTGACGCAGATGCCCCCCAGACTGCCCAAGGGACAACGCAAATACCAGCTCGCGGCCATTTCCGACGCCCTGACCGACATCATCATCGAGGTCGAGGACGAGGAGCTGGTCTCGCTCGACCTGCCGAAAGGCAACAGCATCGAGCTCACCCCCGAGAATCTGAAGAAGCTCCAGAAGATCGCCCAGAAACACCTGCCGACCATCTCGCCCGGCGGATCGCCCACCAATGTCATCTACGGCGCCAGCAACCTCGGCCTCCGCTGCGCCTTCATCGGCTGCGTCGGAAGCGACGATTACGGCTACGACTACATCAACAACCTGCGCGAGAACGACGTCGACACCTACGTCTCGATCAAGCGGGGCCGCTCCGGCATCTGCTACACCCTGATCAGCCCTGACGGCCAGCGCACCTTCGGCCTCGATTTCGGCGTCACCAAGAAGCTGTACGATTACGAGATCCTCCACAGCCTGATCGCCGACTCGGAGTATCTGCACTTCTCGGCCTACGAACTGCGCGGGGAAAACCCGATCAACCGCTCGACTCGGCATGCCTACGAGACGGCGCGCAAGGTGGGGACGCATATCTCCTTCGACCTCGCAGACAGCTTCGTCATCAACTCGGCCCGCGCCCGGATCGAGGAGTTTCTCGTCGACCGCGTCGACATCCTGTTCGCGAACGAGGAGGAGGCCCGCGCCCTGTGCGGCCCCGACTTCCGGCGGATGCTGCAGTACACCGACCTGGCCGTGGTGAAACTCGGCGAACAGGGGGCCGTCGCGATAACCCCGGAGGGCGAGACCCGCATTCCAGCCTACCGCGTCGAGGATGTGCGCGACACGAACGGCGCCGGTGACAACTTCCAGGCCGGCTTCTTCTACGGCATGTTCAAGGGGCTGCCCCTCACGACCTGCCTGCGCATCGGCAACTTCCTCGCCGCCAACATCATCCGCCGCATCGGCGCCCAGTCCAAGGTCAAGATCCAGGGCATCGAGTTCATCATCTGACCCCCGAGGATAGACACCAGGCATCTGTCGGGGCGGGTTTCAAACCCGCCCCTACGCCAGTTATAGAGACTACAATATGTGGGGGCGCATCGCGATGCGCCCGGGAAAAAACCTCTGCGCCTCGGCGTCTCGGCGGTGAAACGGTCTCCGTGTCTCTGTGGTTCGTTGCTCTTCTCAGGACGGTGAATCGCCGCCGCCGTTCGGGCGGTTCGCCTGGCGGACGAGCGCGATTGCAAGAATAATTGCCGCTATATATCCGCCGAAGCCGAAGAACAGCGGTGCGGGTATCCCCCAGACGAGCCACTGGAACCCGGAAAAGGTGATGAACACGGCTGAGCTGAGAACCAGCGCCGCGATGATCAGGGCGAATGTCAGCTTCTGCACGAGCTGTTCGATGACGGCCATCGTCCGATGCTGGTGGGCAGGCTCGACCCGGAGGGTCAGGGTGCCGCGCTGCAATGATTCCAGCAGGTCCGTGATCTGACCGGGCAGTTCTCCGGCTGCGTCGGCCGTTTCCGAAAGGCGCTGCCAGACGAGCTTCCCCAGACGTTTGGGGGCGAGTCGCAAGGCCAGGAGCCGCCGGATGTGCGGAGTGACGGCTCCTTCGATGTCCAGGTCGGGGTCGAGGCCGTGAGCCACGGTTTCGATCGTGAGCATCGCCTTGCCCATGAGGAAACACTCCGGAGGAATCCGGATGCGATGCCGGCGTGCGCCGTTGAACAGTTCCCGGATCACCTCGCTGAGCTGGATCTCCTCGATCGGCAGACCGACGACCAGGTCCATGATCTCGCCGACATCGGCCAGAAACCGGGCCCGGTCGAGCGGCACCTCCCGCTTTCCGAGGGCTGCGAGCGCGCGTGCCGCGGCGTCGATGTCATTTTCGACGAGCGCGATGATCAGATCCGTCAGTCGGAACCGCATCGTGTCGGTGAGCCGGCCCACCATGCCGAGATCCAGAAACGCAATCCGGTTTTCCGGAAGGGAGAAAATGTTTCCGGGATGCGGATCGGCATGGAAGAAGCCGTGTTCGAACACCATCGTCAGAACCGCTTCCACCGCCGTCCGGGCGAGCAGCTTCGGATCGTTGCCGAGTGAGGAGGCTTCGGTGATCTTCACGCCCCGGATGCGCTGCATCGTCAGGACGCGCTGTGAAGAGCGGGCGGGATAAACGCGCGGGACGACGATGTGCGGATGGTCGCGGAACGCCGAGGCGAATCGCTGGGCGCTGCGGCGCTCGTGCGTGTAGTCCAGCTCGCGCATCAGGGCCTGCCGGAACTGGTCGACGATGGCCGGCAGATCGTAGATCCGGAGTTCGGACCAGAGGGCGGTAACCCGCTCCGCCATCTCAGCCAGAAGATGCAGATCGCGCTCGATCAGACGCCGGACCCCGGGGCGCTGGACCTTGACCACCACGTCCGTTCCGTCGTGCAGCCTTGCCCCGTGAACCTGGCCGATCGACGCCGTGCCGAGCGGCTCCTCCTCGAGCTGAGCGAAAAGCTCCGGGAGAGGCTTGCCGAGATCGGCTTCGATGACGGTCCGGATATCGGCGAAATCCACTGCCGGAACGGTGTCCTGCAGCTTTTGCAACTCCGTCGCGATCTCGTCGGGAATCAGATCGGAGCGGGTGCTGAGGATCTGGCCGAGCTTGATGAAGGTCGGTCCCAGGTCCTGGAAGACGAGCCGGATGCGCTCCGGCAGGCTCTGAGTCGCCATGTCGGCCTCGCCGGAGGGGGTCAGCCCGGAGACGGCCCGGGCCAGATCGGCCCCGCCACGGCGCAGCCGCGAGACGATGGGGCTGAACCCATGACGGACAAGCACCTGCAGGATCTCGCCCAGCCTGTTCATGTCGAGAACCAGGGCTACCGGGCGCCACTGCCCGAGAATGCGACCTTCCATGTGATCCTCCATCATCAGGGGGTGAAAGAATCGTTTGCGATATAGTTCCAGAGGTCGAAGTGCTCCGTGTGCGTCGCGAGCCGGTAGTGCTGCCGAAACGCGGCGCGGAAGGCGTTGCCGAACAGGTCCGAATGGGGTTCATAGATGTTGTGCAGAGCGAACGGCGTCGCCCCGCGGGGAATGATCCAGAGCGTCACTCTGCCCGCCCGCATCAGATCGATCGATGCGCCGGGCATATCCAGTCCGGCCTTGTTCATGTCCATGATGGCCGGGAGATCGAACAGGTGCGGATGTCCTGCCATCACGACGATGGGATGCCAGAGCGACAGGCGGTAATCCGGCGAGCGCCAGAGCAGCGGGTCCCGGCTGCCGTAGCCCATGGAAACCCTCTCCCCGGGATGTGCCGCGAGGATCTCTTGTATCTCCTGATGCGGGGAGGTGCGGATGTTCTGCAGCATCATTCCCCAGAAATACTGTTGGTTGACGATCGCAAAGCCGGCTCCGGTGAAAAAATAGGCGAACAGAAGGCCGAGTGCCGCCTCGCCCCGCCGGCTTGTCGGATGCAGGGGGGAAGTTGCCGCCATTCCCCGAACGGCGACGAACAGGGTAAGAGGAAGGAATGGCAGGAGATGGACCGGCCCGGCACCTGCTTTCATCGAGACGATGAGGACCGGCGCCAGGGCCACTCCGGCAACGATCGGAAAGGCGCGGGGCAGGAAGCGTAAACCACCGAATGCCAGGGGCAGGGAGGCGAGAAACAGCGCGAATCCCACTCCCTGGAGGGCAAGGCTTCCATCAAAGCCATGCTGGGATACGGATCCGAGAATCCAGAGGAATTGAGAAAGAGAAATCGTCGGAAACAGGGCGAACGGTGCTGCGGCAAGGCAGAGGCCTGCGGGAAGCGCTCCCGCGTCCCGCCATCCTGTGGCCGACGGGGAGCGGAGGGCGAAGAGGGGGATGAAGTAGAGAATCGCATGGAGCTTGAGGCTGATCGCCGCGCCCAGCGCGAGCGAGCAGATCCCGAAGCGCCCTGCCGGGGAGGGCAGCTCCTGTGCCACGAGGGCGATGGTGACGCAGAGCAGGATGAGAGGATCCGCGCGGTTCCCGAACGGAAGCGGGCCGAACAGAAGCAGGGTGAGAAGCAGCAGCCCCGTACCCAGGCGGGCGATGGCCGGCGGGGCATGGCGCCGGGCCAGCCAGTGGAACAGCAGCGGAATGAGCAGGGCCGCTGTTGCGCCTGCTACTTTCGAGACGCCCATCGTCGGGCCGAGGAGGCGGAATACAACCGCATGGACGGCGAACAGGGCCGGGCCGTAGGGCAGGTTGTACCGTTCTCCCGCTTCCGGAGCGTGATACAGTTCGCCGCCGTGCAGCCAGTTGAGGGCCTGTGCCGCAATCGACGGCTCGATGTGATCTACATACCCATCGTGGACCAGGTAGCAGAGCATCGAAAGGAGATACCAGAAGCCGGCGCAGGCCGTCATCACCGAGGCAAAGAGGCCGATGCTGCGCAGAACCCGTTCCTGCGCAGGCCGTTGGCGGCACACCCCGAGGACGGCGGCGGTGAGGAGAGCCAGGAGAGCGAATCCCGGAAACAGCCAGGTGAGGGGAAGCATGAGCGCCCGAACTCCTCCGTGTCTTCGTTCTGGGCTTGCGGAGCCGAATCGCCCGCGGTGATGTGCGCGCGTGCGACAGGCAAAGTATACGCGCGGTCCGGGGCGGATTCCATGAAATTCGTTCCCCGGCCGGAGAAAGGAAAACCCCGGGCGGGGCCTTGCGGCTCCGCCCGGGGTGCGGACACGGTGGTTGGGATTACTTCTTCTCGGGCATCGGGATCGCGGCCAGGGACTTGTAGAGGTGGAACCGGAGGGTGACGTCCTTCTGGGAGGCGTCGATGAGGGCCTTCGAGGCATCGGGCTTCGCGCTCTTGAGCGAGCGATACCGGTTCTCGCCGTAGACGTAGTCGGCCAGCGGCAGGGTCGGATCCTTGGAGTCGATCTGCAGCGGGTTCTTGCCTTCGAGGATCAGGTTCGGGTTGAACCGGATCAGCGGCCAGTGACCGGCTTCGACGGCTTTCTTCTGCTCGCCGAGACCCTTGCTCATGTCGATGCCGTGGGCGATGCAGTGCGAGTAACACATGACCAGAGCGGGGCCGTCATACGCCTCGGCTTCGGCGATCGCCTTGAGGGCCTGGGCCTGGTTGGCGCCCAGGGCGATCTTCGCGACGTAGATGTTGCCGTAGGACATGGCGATCATCGCGAGATCCTTCTTGGGCAGCGGCTTGCCGCCGGCGGCAAACTTCGCGACCGCGCCCTTCGGCGTGGACTTGCTCATCTGGCCGCCGGTGTTCGAATACACTTCGGTGTCGAGCACGAGGATCTTGACGTTCCGGCCGGAGGCCAGAACGTGGTCGAGACCGCCGTAGCCGATGTCATAGGCCCAGCCGTCGCCGCCGATGATCCAGACGGAGCGCTTGACCAGGTAGTCGGCCTTTTCCAGCAGCCGCTTGCAGTCGGCATCGGTGCATTTCTTCAGCGATTCCTTCATCTTGGCGACGTTGGCGCGCTGCTGTTCGATGCCGGCCTGGGTGGACTGGTCGGCGTTCTTCACGGTCTCGAAGATCGAATCGCCCTTGCAGGAGCAACTGCCGGCGAGCACCTTGTCGAGGAGCTCCAGCGCTTCGCCGCGCATCTTGTCGACGGCGACCCGCATGCCCATGCCGAACTCGGCGTTGTCCTCGAACAGGCTGTTGGCCCATGCCGGGCCGCGGCCGTCGGCGCGGCTGCAGTAGGGGGTGGTCGGCATGTTGCCGCCGTAGATCGAGCTGCAGCCCGTCGCATTCGCGATCATCAGGTGGTCTCCGTAGAGCTGGGTGAGCAGCTTGATGTAGGCCGTCTCGCCGCAGCCGGCGCAGGCGCCGGAGAATTCGAACAGCGGCTTCGCGAACTGGGAACCCTTGATCGTGGCGGGATTGGCGACGGTCAGATCGGGATCTGGGATGCCGAGGAAGTGCTTGAAGTTGGCGGCCTCGGCCTCGCGCAGCGGCGGCTGCGGAACCATATTGATCGCCTTGGTCTCGAGCTTCTGGCCCGCGGCGTCCTTCTGGTGGGCCGGGCAGATGTAGACGCAGGTGGCGCAGCCCGTGCAGTCCTCGGGGGCGACCTGGACCGTGAACTTCATGTCCTTGATCCCCTTCGCGTCGACGGACTTGAAGGTCTTCGGAGCGTTGGTGAGGTGTTTCGCATCATACGCCTTCACGCGGATCGCGGCGTGGGGGCAGACGAGCGAGCACATGCCGCACTGGATGCAGGTCTTTTCGTCCCAGGCGGGAATATAGTTCGTGATATTGCGTTTTTCCCACTGGGTGGTGCCCGACGGGAAGACGCCGTCGATGGGCATCTTCGAAACCGGCAGCTCATCGCCCTTGCCGATCATCATCGGGGCGAGCACTTCCTGGACGAACTTCGGGGCTTCGGCGGAAACGGCCGCCTTGCGCTTGATCTTGCTCGTGGCCTGCGCAGGAATCTTCACTTCGTGCAGGT
>DAOOQQ010000085.1:0-19523 GCA_035388825.1 Candidatus Ozemibacteraceae bacterium | reverse complement strand
GACGGGTACCCGTCTCGAGGATGATGGCGCGCACCATCTCGAGCCGCAACCGCGGAACCAGGTTCGCATCCGCCGTATCCCGCACCTGCTCACCAAGCACCTCGACGGAGTTCCGGATCTCGCCGAGCAGATCGCTTTTCACCGCCTCGAGCTCGACGAGGGTGAGGGAAGGAATCTGTGATCGGGCCTCTTCCAGGCTCATCCAGGGGGTTTCGTCGAGCAGCGTGCGCAGCCGGGTTCGCTCCCCGATTCGTGCGGCATGCAGACAGACGGCGCAGGCGGTCGTGCCGGCCCGGACGGTGACACCGCCGCACGTGGGGCAGGGAACCATTCCTTCACCGGCGAGTGCTTCGCGGCGGGCCTGAAGTTTTGCCCGGCACTGTGCGATCACGCTTCGCAGCGCATCGTCGGCGATGGCCGGCAGATCACCCAACCGGACGTTCCGCCAGTCTGGCCACGAAGGCGGAAGCGCAACCGGCGACGTGGCGGGCATCTTCCCGATCTTCGTGACCACGGTCTGGATCTCTTCTCCCGGACAGAGCTCGTTGACGCGCTCCAGAACCTGGCTCCGGACGAAGCTGAACGTCTGCATCCACGGAGAATCCTCGCAGAGTACGAACAGCTTCTTCTGGAACAGCCGCTCCGGGGCCGTGTGCGACGCGAGGTCCGGTCCGACGATCGATGGCCATGCCTTTCGGAGCCGGCCGATGCGCAGCATCTCGGCACCCGCCGCCCGGGCTACCTTGAGCGAAAACCCCCGCCCGCCCTGCTGCCCGTAGCGAGCCTCCCAGACCTGGCGACGGAAATCCGTCAACACGTCGGGGAGAAGGCTTCCGAGAGGTCTGATGCCGCCTCTTGCCCTGCGGGGGGTGTCTGCCATGTCGGTTTCGAAACCTCTGCCGCTATCTGCGGGATGGATGAATGATGCGCAAAACGCGTTCGGAATGCGATGGGGTGCGGAATATGATACCCCGAAATTCCCCCGGACGCAAGTGACCCGCAGGAAGCCGGACATGGCCCGGCGGGGCCTGGGTGGCGCAATACGACCGGCATCCAGACGGATGCCGGTCGTTTCGGATCGACGGGAACGGGGTTATCGGCCCTTCGGGTCAACCCACCTCAGCAGCCGCTCGAACTCGGCCGCGAATGTCGGATCGCCTGCCACGCGGTCACGGATCTTTTCGCAGGAGTGCATGACCGTCGTGTGATCACGGCCGCCGAAATGCGCCCCAATCTGGTTCAGGGAAGAATCGGTCAGTATCTGGGAAATGCGCATCGCGACCTGGCGTGGCAGGACGAGGTTCGCCGAACGCCGCTTGCTGGTCATTTCGGCTTCGGGAATGTCGTAATACTCGGCCACGCGCTTCATGATCCAGGAGATGGAAACCTTGCCCGGTGTCTGTTCGCGGAAGATGTCCTTCAGCACCTGGTCGACCAGATCCTTGTCGATCGGCTTCTGAACAACGCTCGCGTAGGCGACGACGCCGTTGAAGGCCCCCTCGAGCTGACGAACGTTCGAAACGACGCCTTCGGCCAGGTACATCAGGATGTCATCCGAAACCTTCATCACCGAGCGGGCGGCCGCCTTCTTGAGGATCGCTACACGCATCTCGAGATCGGGCGGCTGGACGTCGCACACGACCCCCATTTCGAACCGCGACACGAGACGCTCCTCGAGGCGCTGGATCTTTTTCGGGGGGGCATCGGAGGTGAGGATGATCTGTTTCTTGTTCTGGAACAGTTCGTTGAAGGTATGGAAGAACTCCTCGATGACCGAATCTTTTCCGGCGAAGAACTGGACGTCGTCGATCAGAAGGAGATCGCGTCTGCGGTATTTCGCGCGAAACTCGTTCGTCTTCCTGTCCTTGAGGGCTTCGATGAACTCGTTCGTGAAGGCTTCCGAGGTGAGGTAGGCCACGCGCAGCTTGGGGTTGGTCTTCAGAACCTCCTGGCCGATGGCCTGCATCAGATGCGTTTTTCCAAGCCCCGACCCGCCGTAGATGAACACGGGATTATAGGCGGTGCCAAGCGGTTTGCTGGCAACGGCCTGACAGACGGCATGAACGAACTGGTTGCTCTTGCCGACCACGAAGGTGTCGAAGGTGTATTTCCCGTTGAACTGTGTCATGACGGGGGCATACGGCTTTTCGGCCGGCGCTTTTTCAGGAAGGGCGATCGGAACCGATGGCCCGTTGATCGCTGGAAGACACGGCTGTACCGGCGGGCTTTTCCGGATATCTTTCCGGGTGCGGGTGACGAAGACGCAGGAAAGAGGCGGAGTCGACCCCTGAAGGATCTTCTGGATCATGGTCTGATAGCGGCGTTCAACCCAGTCCCGGCACACATCGTTCAACGCTTCGAGAACCAGCGTCTCCCCTTCGATGCCGACCGGATTGATCGAATTGAGGAAGATCTTGAGGTTCGCTTCGTTGACCTGGGCTTGTATTTCACCGGTAATGCGTGACCACAACTGGTTTACGGCTTCCATGCGTCATCCTCTTGCTGTGTACACACCTGAAATCCCGGGATGTACGAAACGATGCGGCTTATGGGGGGTTCGGGTGGGTGAAAGTGGTCGTTAGGATAGCAGAATTCGGGGGCCGCCGCAAGGGTGAAAAATCAACAAACATCTGATAGGAAGCCGTTTTTTCCACGGGAATAACCTGTGGAAAACCTCGGGAAAACCCCAACATCCCTTCGACCGGTGGAACATGTGGAAGACCCCGGGGTTCCCTCCACAGGATTTTCCCGAGGGCTTTCACAGACCAGGACCAACATCCACAGAGTTTTCCCCCATTTCAACAAGCCTACGAATACAACTACGATCTTCTATAAACAAGGATCGTACATCGTCAAGAAGGCGTTGCCCGCGAATCCCCTCCCATGAGCCCCCAAGCGTTGTACCGCAGGAAACAGCCTGTAAAAGGTCCTTTTCACGGACGATCGTTCCAATTGTACCCCACTCCCGGGGAATGCGGCAATTGCGGAACCTGTCTGCGTTTGCTATACTGCGACGATTTCAGCAGGCAGGAGGTTTCAGGCATTATGGCAAAAGCACGGCGGCAGCAGAAAACGACGGACCAGCCTTCTTCCCAGGCGACATCCGATCCGGCCCTTTTCACGGAGGTGGCCGACATCATCCGTCTCATGGGCGAAAGCGGTCTGGCCGAACTCGATCTCGAGACCCCGGACCTGAAAATCGCCCTCCGACGGCAACAACTGGCCCGAAACAACGGCAACACCTCCGTCACCACCAATGGACATCCCGTTGTCTCCTCTGCTGAACAGCCGAACGCTCAACCGCTTCCAACTCCTGCCCCAGTCACGCCTGCTGCGGTGGTCTCTCCCGCTCCTGTTCGTCCCACCGCTCCGGCAAAGCCCACAGCACCTGAAGCGACGCATCACAGGATCGTTTCACCGATGGCGGGCACGTTTTATCGCTCTCCTTCCCCATCAGCACCGCCATTCACCAAGGTTGACGACGACGTGAAAGCCGGCCAGCCGGTCTGTATCGTCGAAGCCATGAAGCTGATGAACGAAATCAAGGCCGACAAGGCGGGAAAGATTGTCCAGATCCTCGTCGAGAACGGCAAACCCGTCGAGAAGGGAACGCCCCTTTTCGCCATCGAACCCGGAGCGTGAATATGAACCACTTCGATCTCGTCGTCATCGGAGCCGGCCCGGCCGGCTATCCGCTTGCCGGTGCAATGGCCCGCCATGGCTGGAAGGTTGCCGTCGTCGAGCGCGACGCATCGGGCGGCACCTGTCTCAACCGCGGCTGTATTCCCACCAAGGCTCTGCTGGCCTCTTCGAGGCTGTTGCACCAGGTTCGGCATGCGGAGCAGTGGGGAGTGAAAGCCGAAACCATCGGATTCGACTGGACCGCCGTCATGAACCGCAAGACGAACGTCTTGAACGGACTTCGCCAGGGCATCGACAAGATGCTTCAGGCGGCCGGCACCACAATGTTCAAGGGAACGGCGAGCCTGCTGCCGGGAAAACGCGTGCGTGTGGAAACCGGGGAAAACCCGGTTGAAATATCGGCCGATCGGATCTGTCTTGCAACCGGCTCGGTGCCGGCCGTTCCGGCGGGAATGCCGTCGGATCGCACCCTGTTCTGGACAAGCGATGAAGCCCTTGCGGCGACCGCGGTTCCCGAATCGCTCCTGATCGTCGGAGGCGGTGTCATCGGTCTCGAGTTCGGCCAGGTGTTCGCCACATTCGGGGCGAAGGTCACGATCGTCGAGATGATGCCGCAGATCCTGCCGGGACTCGATACCGCGACGGCAAAACGTCTGCTTCCCGTTTTCAAGAAAGCCGGTCTCGAGATCTTCACCGGCCAGAAGGTCGAGGGTCTGGGCAGCGAAAACGGGCAGGTCGTCGCAACGATCGCCGGCCAGAAGCGTGTCTTCGCAAAAGCTCTCCTGGCAATGGGTCGCCGGCCCGACCTTTCGGTGCTCGTCTCGGGAGGCGTCACCCTTCGCATGGATGGTCGGTTCATCGGCGTGGATGAGAAGTTCGAAACCAGCGAGGCCGGCGTTTTCGCCGTTGGAGATGCGATCCCGGGGCCGATGCTTGCCCACAAGGCAACGGCCGATGCGATTGCTCTCGCCGATCACTGGCGCGGTCGCGCGGTCAGCCACTCGTATGATGCCGTTCCAGCCTGTGTTTATACCCATCCCGAGATTGCCTGGGTCGGTCTTTCCGAAGAGGAAGCCAAGGCGAAGGGGCTGCAGTTCACGGTGGGCCGAAGCCTGTTTTCAGCCAACGGAAGAGCCGTGGCGGCCGGAGACGCCGACGGACAGGTGAAAACAATGACGGACGAGAACGGACATCTGCTCGGCGCCGTCATCTGGGGACCCGAAGCCTGTAACCTGATCGTCGAGCCGACGATGCTTCTCGAGCTGAAAATCACTGCCGGCGAAGCCCGCCGCGTCATCCATCCGCATCCGACGTTGTCCGAAGCCTTCGCCGAAGCCATGGCGGCGGCCTCGGGCGATGCGGTTCACGGCTGAGAACGGCTCTTCCCGATGGCGACACCCGGTTTTCTGAATCTCCCGGGGCAGCAGGATGAGCTGCGGGCCTCGCTCGAGCGTCTCGGACTGAGCGAACTGACGCGCCGGCCGGTGCTTGGCGGCGAGAATGCCGAGAGGCCGTGGGCGACGCTCGAACCGTCGGAGTTCTTCGCAGTGGTTGACACCGGGTTTCACTTTTCGGAGCGGCGGCCGCCGCCCGACTGGACGCCCTGGGTCATCACATCGGACGCGGGAACCGCCAACACCCGCCTGGAAAACGGCCTGGGCAGCCAGACCGGTCTGCGCGGGGCGATCGGCGGCACCTTCCCGTTCCTCGATATCTGCGGAACGAACGTCTTCCTGCCGACCCCGCGGCGCCTGCTTGCGATGACCGACGGCATTGCCGGCTTCATCCTCACGGAAATGGAGCAGAGCGGCCGGTCGCTCGAAGAGGCCGTTCGGGAGGCCCAATGGCAGGGGATCGCGCCGGGAAACGTCACGCGGCACCTGCACGCCCTTGCCGCGCGTGAACGGCTTGCCCTGCTTGCTTCGGCGGTTTTCGGCATCAATCTGACGGCCGAACGCATTCTCGCCGAAGGATTCGGCCAGCTCGAAGCCCGGGATGTGGCCATCGCCCGTTCTCTCGGATATGCCGTCCGTCTCGTTGGCGCCGTCGAGGCACATGAAGACGCCTTCGAAGCCTGGGTGCGGCCGTGCCTGCTGCCTTCCCGGTATGTTCTGGCCCAGGTCCGCGGCGGCTCGGAAGCGGCCTATATGCAGGGTGCCGACGGCAGTTCCCAGATCTTCGTCGGTCCGGGGACCTCGTTCGAGGTTTCCCTGCGCGGCATGCTTCGCGATTATCAGCAGTTGAGAGAGAAGGGTACCCTCGGGGCGGCCCCATTCGCGACCTGCGCCCTGATTCCTTCCCATCGCCAGGTATCCGGATGCTATCTGCGTCTGCGGCTGGTCAACCCCATGGCGACTCTTGCCCAGGTCACCAAAGTCTTTGCAGAAGCTGGAGTGGAGATCCGGTACATTGTACAGCCCGATCCCGAGATTGTTTCACAGGAAACAGCCCCGGGAAACATCGCCTGTAAGCGGATATCGCAGGTTCCTCAGACGACGGGCAACGAGGAGCTCGTGTTGTTCACCGCTCCCATCGAGGATGGGATCCTGCATGGCGCCATCGAGCAGATCCGGGTCGAGGTGAAACTGGCGGCCGTGAAATGCTGTCTGAGATACGAAAGCTGACAGGCCATGTTCCAACCCGGCGAACTCCTCGTCCAGAAATTCGGCGGCTCTTCCATGGCAGGGCCCGAACGCATCACGCGTGTCGCGGAGCGGATTGCCGAGCAGGCACGTTCCGGAAAACGCCTGGCAATCGTCGTTTCCGCGATGGGCGATACGACCGATGATCTGATCGCGCTGTTGCATCAGATCACCACCGACCCCGACCCCCGGGAACTTGACCAACTGATGGCGACGGGAGAGATCGTGAGCTGCTCGATGGCGGTTTGCGCGCTCCAGAAGCTGGGGATCCAGGCGAAGTCATACAATGCCTTCAACCTCGGCATTCGCACCGATGGCCGGTTCGGATCGGCCGAAATCACCGCATTCGAACATCTTCCCGATCTGGCCCGGTTTCTCGAGCCCGGTCATGTCGCCGTCGTCGCCGGGTTCCAGGGAATCACCGACGCAGGCGATCTGGTGACGCTGGGCCGCGGAGGCTCCGATATCACGGCGGTCGCTCTGGCCCGTGATCTCGGCCAGAAGGTCTGCGAAAAATACACCGACGAAGACGGTATCTACACCGCCGATCCCCGCGTCATTCCGACGGCGAAGAAGGTCTGGCATCTCGATTATGCCGAGATGGAAACCCTGGCCCGGTACGGAAACGGCATCCTTCACCCGCGCTCCATCGCCTATGCGAGGGAATCCTCGATCCGTATCCATGTGCGCTCGAGTTTTTCGCGCGACGAAGGAAGCGTCGTCGGTCCCGACGGGGATCCCTCGATTCCGATCAAAAGCATCGCTGCCGATCGGAAACAGGCGGTCATGGTCATGGATGGGGTGCGTGGCCCCTGTGATCTCGCCGGCATCGGCGCCGGCCCCGACGGATTCACGGCCACGGCCCGCGAATGGCGGTCTTTCGACGGCATCCGCGGCAGCATCCGGGCCGGGTTCAAGACGGCCGAGTCGTTCAACGCCGTGCCCTGGATGTGGCAGGAGGCAGCCCGGTTGTCGGCGGAGGAGGTCCGGTTCAGCTCGCGCGTGGTGTTTCTGACGCTTGCGGGGGCGGGGTTCCGCAACGATGATCGGCATGTCGGACTGCTTCGCCTGAGGCTCGAGGAGATCGGAATCGTGCCCCACCTGGTGGAGCACGACGGAGACCGTCTGACGATCGTGGTCGATGCCGACCAGTCGGCCGAGGCCATGCACCGGCTGCACGCCGCTCTTCTCACTGCCGCCTGATTCACCCCCTCTCCCCTCTGTTTTCCTCTTCTGAAGCTGTTTTCCTTCTGCCGACTGGTATTTTCGGGGCAGGAAGCCGATAAGCTTATGGTGGGCCATCTCATCGGTGGCTCGCGCATCTGTTTGTCCGGTTTCGGTCCGATACTGCCGGGATCGGTGGGAGAACTGCTTGCAAACCGCTGGGTTCCATGATTAGACGCCCGATCATCCGCACGTGGCTCATGCGCCTGATGGCGTTCGTCGCGCTCTGGGCCGCCACCTGTCTGCCCGCGGCCGGGTTCGGCATGCCCGAGATGGACTCCCAGAAGTTTCCCGTCGAGGTTTACGGCGACTATCTCGAGTTCCGCTCGAAGGCGAACCAGGTGGTGACGAAGGGCCGCGCGTTCATCACCTACAAGGATATGCGTATAGCGGCAGATACAATACAGGCTAATACAAAAACAGAGGACATGTTCGCGCAGGGTTCGGTCGATTTCTGGAAGGGCTACGACCGCACCACGGGCGATTTCCTCGTCTACAACATGAAGACCGGCAAGGGGTGGATGCGGGATGCCGAGATCCGTCGCAACCGCAACTACTTCCGGGCAAAGGATGTGTTCGTCAGCCCTGCCTACAGCATCGCCCACGACGTCCTGCAGACGACCTGCGATGACGAGAAGGATCCGCATTACAGCCTCGAGGCGCGCGAGGTCGAGATCATTCCGGGCCATCAGATGACGATGCGCGACCTGGCGCTGCGGTGGCACGGCCGCACCCTGTATCGCAAAGGTCTGGACCGCTCGAGCCTGTTCGAAAAAGACAAGTTCTTCACGACCCGCCAGGGCATGTCGCAGATCGACGGCATCTACTTCAAATTCGCCACGGATCTGGCCATCACCCCCGAATCCAAGGGCAATTTCAGTTACGATTACTTCCAGAAGCGCGGATACGGGGTCGGCATGACGGGCAGCTTCGGGGCCGGCTCGAACAGCAACGGGACATTTTCCCTGTACAGCCTGAACGAGACCCAGCGCGGCCACAAGAACACGCAGATGAACCTGTCGCACAGCTACCGCTCTTCCCGGGGCGACTCGGTCTCGACGAGCGTCGCGTATACCGGCGACAAGCTGACGGGCCTCTCGGAAAACCAGGATCTGAACGTGCAGATGAACGTGACGCCGGTCATGCAGCGGATGACGATGAACATCACGGCGAGCAAATTCTTCGATCTCGACGGGAACAAATACACCCTCGACTCGGGGTATCAGATCCTGAACCGCGTCCCCGAGGTGAACTTCTCCTTCCCCGCCTACACGACGCCCGGCGTGCCGCTCACGATGAACGTTTCAGGCATGTATGGCCTGTATGAGGAAGGGAATCTGGACAACAAGAAAAACACGACCAAGCGCGAGATCCGGTCGAACTTCACGGTTCCCACGGTGCAGGTGAATCGGCGGTTCGACTTCACCCCCTCCTACAACTTCGACAAAAGCTGGTACAGCGAGGGCATCGAACGGGAAAATGGCGCCACGACGGTGCGGGCGAATCAGAAGTTCTCGAAGGTGACGAATCTCGAGTTCAACTACAACATCTCGACGCAGAAGGGGAAATCCCCGTTCCAGTTCGACTCATTCACCAGCACTGACGTGTTCTCGACCCGACTGCGGTTTGCCGAGAACACCTGGAACCTCAACCCCGTGAACTTCAACTACAACCGGGTTACGCAGCGGCTTGAGCAGGTCTACTGGGACTACTCGCGCCGGTCGCGGTCGGATGCCTACCGCACTTGGGAGTTTTTCATGCGCCGGGATTACGTGCCCGACCCGGTGCCGTTCGGCAAGATGGACATGACCCGCCTCACCCCGGGCAACATGAACATGCGGTATCGGCTGGCAAGCAGCCTCTGGTCGTTCGACACGAGCATCACGTATCCGCACGAATACCGGCGCATCACGAACACCTCGATGAACTACCGCGCCGTCATCCGGCCGCTGTGGGAAGTCACGGCGAACGGCAACTACAACCACCTGAACAAGAAGTTCAGCCCTCTCACCGTGGGCATCGTCCGGGATCTCCACTGCTGGGAGGCGCGGGCCGAGTACAATCTCGAACGCGAGGAGTTCTGGATCGAGTTCTACCTCAAGGCGTATCCGCAGGACACCGGCCGGTTCCGGTACGGAGCCGACACGAAGCGGCTCGAGGCGAAACTCGCCGCGTATGACCAGCTCACCCAGCGGTATGACACGTTCCGGCGGTGAGCGGTGCCTTGAATCCTGATTCCCCGGCATGTATATTGGCGGCGGACCAGCACAACCAGAGGAGAACACCGTGAAGATCTACACCGGTTCGGACCACGCGGGGCTGTCGCTGAAACGCCGGTTGATCCGGCATCTGCAGGAACACGGCCACGAGGTCGTCGATCTCGGTACCGACTCGGATGCCTCGTGCGACTACGCCGATTTCGCGCATGCCGTCGCGGAGCGGGTGACGGCCGATCCGGCCGCCCTCGGGCTGCTGACCTGTGGCTCCGGCATCGGGATGTCGATCGCGGCGAACCGGCACCGCGGAGTGCGCGCGGCCCTCTGCCACAACTCGCTCGAGGCGGGACTTTCCAGAAAGCATAACAATGCGAATATATTGGTCCTGGGCGGACGGATCATTGGCGAAGAGCTGGCGATCGACGCCCTGGATGCCTTCCTGAACACCGGCTTCGAAGGCGGCCGCCACGAGCGGCGCATCGGAAAGATCGAACGCCCGTAACCGAAGAAAGGAACCGAAGATGGGCAATCTCGTCGTTGTCGACCACCCGCTGATCAAGCACAAGATGACGTTTTTGCGGTCGAAATTCACCGACGTCCACATGTTCCGCGAACTGATGCGCGAACTGTCGATGCTGCTGGCCTACGAGGCCACCCACTCGATCCCGGTCGAGGAGACCTACTGCGAGACGCCCCTGATGAAAACCAAGGGCTATATGATCTCGGGCCAGCTGATCGCCCTGGTGCCGATCCTGCGTGCCGGCCTCGGGATGGTCGAAGGGCTGCTCAGCTTCATGCCGATGGCAAAAGTCGGCCATGTCGGCCTGTATCGTGATCATGAAACGCTTCAGCCCGTCGAATACTACTGCAAACTGCCGGCGAACATCGCCGATATGGACGTATTCATCCTCGATCCGATGCTCGCGACCGGTGGCTCGACGGCAAAAGCAATCGAGATCGTCAAAGCCAAGGGCGCGAAGCGGATCCGGTTCATGTGCATCGTCTCCTGCCCCGAAGGCATCGCGGCGCTGCAAAAAGCTCATCCCGACGTCGACATCTACACCTGCACCGTCGACGAGAAACTGAACGAGCACGGCTACATCCTGCCGGGCCTCGGCGATGCCGGAGACAGACTGTATGGCACGAAGTGAGAAGGCGACCGTGAAAGCCCGGAAGACGAACTCCTCCGCCCCGAAGACGGCGAAAGCCGCTCCGAAACCCCGGGCGATCACCGAGAAGGCCGGCAAGATCGCGCGGCTCGCCTCGGTGGAGGCGGTGCGGGAGCCTTCGAAGGTCGCCGCGCGCCCATCCTGGGACACCTACTTCCTCCGCATCGCCCAACTGGTCGCGACACGGGCCACCTGCCTGCGCCGCACGGTCGGGGCCGTGATCGTGCGCGACAAGCGCATCCTCGCGACCGGCTACAACGGCGCGCCGAACGGGGTTCCCCACTGTTTCGAGCTGCCGGGCGGCTGTCTGCGCGAGGCGATGCATATTCCCTCGGGCCAGCGGCAGGAGCTGTGTCGCGGCCTCCATGCCGAGCAGAATGCCATTCTCCAGGCATCGGCATTCGGCGTGTCGCTGAAGGGAAGCGAGATCTACGTTACCCACCAGCCCTGCGTGACCTGCGCGAAGATGCTGATCAACGCCGGAATCACGCGGGTGGTGTTCATCGGCTCGTATCCGGACGAGCTGGCTCTGGAAATGCTCCGCGAAGGGAACATCAAACTCGAAAGGATCGGGGTCGACTGAATCATGGCTCGGATACTCATTGACGGCGGACGCCCGCTGCGCGGCACGGTATCGATCGGAGGGGCGAAGAACTCGGCCCTGCCGATCATGGCCGCGACTCTGTTGTGCGACGAACCCGTCACGCTGCAGAATGTGCCACACCTGAACGATATCGCCACGATGGAAAAAGTGCTCCAGGCCCTCGGGGCCCGCACGAGCCGGACCGCCGACGGGACGATGCACGTCGATTGCGGGGCCGGGGTGAAGGAGGAAGCGCCCTACGAGCTGGTCAAGACCATGCGCGCCAGCTTCTTCGTCATGGGGCCGCTGCTGGGCCGGCTGAAAAAAGCCCGGGTGCCGCTGCCGGGCGGCTGCGCGATCGGCGCACGGCCGGTCAACATCCATCTGAAGGGGTTCGAAGCTCTCGGGGCAACGGTTTCCATCGAGGGCGGCTGTGCCGTCGCCGTCGCCGACAAGCTCGTCGGGGCGCGCATCGTGCTCGACTTCCCGTCGGTCGGGGCGACCGAGAATCTCATGATGGCCGCCACCTTCGCCGAAGGCGTGACCCGCATCGAGAACGCGGCCCAGGAGCCGGAGATCGACGATCTGGCCGGGTTCCTCAACTCCATGGGGGCGAGGATCGAAGGCGCCGGCTCCCCGACGATCCGCATCGAGGGGGTGCGCAAACTCCATTCCGCGACCTATCCCGTGATACCCGATCGGATCGACGGCGGTACCTTCATGGTGCTGGGCGCGATGTGCGGCGGGCCGATCACGGTGCAGAACGTCATTCCGGCGCACCAGCAGGCTGTTATCGCGAAGCTGCGTGAGATGGGCGCCGTGATCGACGTCGACGCCGCCGCGCGGAAGGTCACGGTGAGCTGCGATGGCCGTCTCAAGCCGGTCGAGTTGAAAACGCTGCCGTTCCCTGGCTTCCCGACCGATATGCAGGCCCAGTTCACCGCGGCCCTCTGCCTCGCAAATGGCACGTCGGTGATCTCCGAGACGGTGTTCGAGAACCGGTTCATGCATGTGGCCGAACTGTCCCGCATGGGCGCGAACCTCACCATCCGCGAACGCACGGTGCTGATCAACGGTGTCGAGCGACTGAGCGGGGCACCGGTCGCCGCCTCGGATCTACGGGCCGGCGCGGCGCTGGTTCTGGCCGGGGTGATGGCCGAAGGGCGCACCGAGGTCAGCAACGTGTATCATATCGACCGCGGATACGAGGATCTCGTCGGGCGGGTGCGCTCGCTCGGTGCCTCGATCGAGAGAGTGGAAGACAACGGAAACGGAAAATGAAGACGGAGGTGCGGGGATGACGAGGCAGCATGAGGCCAGACGGTATGCGGGAATTCTCGAACGACTTTCGAGCCGTGATCGGGCGGAAAAGCTTCTGGCCATTCAGGCGCTCGGAATTCTCCGGGTTTCGGAGCATGCCGACCAGCTGGTCGATCTGCTGGCCTCGCCCGACGAGGAGATCGTCGGGGCCGTCCTCGAGTCTCTCGGCCGTATCGCCAATCCGCGTTCGGTCAAATACGTGCTCGAGTTCGTCGGGGCACCGAAAGCCAGCCTGGCCGATCGTGCCCTGAACGCCCTCGCCGGGTTCGAGCTGACCCCCGTTCTCGATCTGATCCTCAAGGCCGCCGATACCGAGAAGCCGCCCCTGCTGCGCCGGAGGCTGCTGACCCTCGTTTCCCACATCCGGGACCCGCGGGTCGCCTCGGTGATGACCGAGATCATTGGCCAGACCCAGGATCCGGGGCTGCTGGTCGAAGCGTGCATGTATTTCGTCCGGTTTCCCTCGACCGAGCGGCATACGCTGTTGAAAATGCTCGGAAACAACGGCCAGTGGGAAGTGGCGATGTCGGCTCAGTTGGCACTTTCCCGGCTTGGTGACGAGGGCGCGCGCGGCCATCTGAAGCGGCTGGCCAAGTCCCCGGCGCATCCGATCCGGCTGGCCCTCGTCCAGGGACTGGCCCGGCGGCCGATGATCGAGGATCGCGAGCTCTACGAGATCTTCAGCCACGATCCGCACCCGCAGGTGCGGCTGGTTGCGATCCAGGGCCTTTCGCTGTTCAAGACCGACGAACGGGCCCGGATCCTTGCCGAGTGGCTCGGCCGCGAGCGCGACGAGACCGTTCTGCCGGCCCTGCTCCACCGTGCCGCTGCCGAGAAGCATCACGGTTTGTATCCCGAGTTCTTCAAGCTGCTCACCTCGGGCAACCCGGGCTTCAAAGCCCTTGCCGTCGAGGCTCTCGTGGGCATGGGCGAATCGATCGTCGATCGCATCGTCAAGGCGTTCCCGAAGCTGCCGATGGCGGCCCGGGAGCAGTTGCTGATCGTCGCCGGCGGGATCGGCGGAGCGACGGCGAAACGGCTCGTCGAGGAGCATCTGCGCGACCGGGAACGATGGGTGCGCATCAACGCCATGGAGGCCCTCGCCCGCCTCGGAGCCCGCGACGCGCTTCCCCTACTGATGGAAATGGCCGACGCGGAAAAGGATCCCTGGGCGCGCGCCTCGCTGATCTCCGTGCTCAGCCGGCTGGGTGGGCCCGAGCAGGTCCCTGTATGTGAAGCCGGCCTGACCTCGCCCGATGCCCGTGTGCGTGCGAACGCGATCGAGGGGCTGCTGCGCCTTGGCGTGCGCGATCGTGACTGGCAGAAACGCATCGAACCCCTGTTGCGCGATCCCAACGACCGGGTGCGCGTGAACGCCGCCATCGTGCTTTCGAAGATGGGCGATCAGACGGTCATGCCGACCCTGATCGCGATGACGCGCGAAGCGACCAAGTGGCTGCGGGCTTCGGCGGCATTCGCCCTCGGGGAGATCGCCGATAGGGAAGGCGTTCCGGCCCTGCTGACCCTGCTCGACGACAAGGAAGACGTCGTCTACCGGAACGCGCTCCAGGCGCTCGGCAAGATTGCCGACATCCGCTCGCTCATTCCCATCCTCCAGGAACGTTCCAAAGACCGGCTGCCCGGGGAGTTTTTCGACGAGCTCCTGGCCGGATTCCACGCCGACACCCCACGCACCTGAGGATTTCCTCGAGGAGAGGTTCGGTTCTTCCCGCTCTTTGCCGATCAGTACTGCCGAGGTGTCGAACGGCGTCCACCGGATGCCCTTTTTCACCCGCGTTCTGAACACGAGGAGACGGAAGCGAGATGAACTGTTTCGGGCGGACCGGCAGGAACCCCTGTCTGGCGCTTCTTGCACTGTTCATGACCGGTCTGACGGCGGTCTGTTCCGCGGGGATCGAGACCCGGACGAAAAACCTCGCCGTCAACCTCCGAAAAGAGCCATCCCTCAAGTCCGAGGTGCTGATGAAGCTGCCGCCGGCTTCGAAGGTCACGATTCTCGAGGAGTGTATCTACTGGTACCGCGTCAAATACGACGACAAGACCGAGGGATACGTTTACTACGACCTTCTCGAACGGTGCCTGCCGATCGTGCGGCGTGCCCCGAAGAAGAAAGCCCGCGTGGCGGCCGCGAGCCGGTCCCGACCCCGGCAGGAAAAGGACATCGCTCGCCAGCAGGCGACGTTCGCCTTTGCCGATCGGCGGTGGCAGGAAGTCGTTCGGATTCTCGCCGAGGATACGCCGGCGGCAAAGCTGACGACCACCGAAGGCTACATGCTCGGAATCGCGTGGCGCGAGCTCGGTCGGACCGACAAGGCGGAAGAGGCCCTGATGCGTGCGCTGGGCCATCCCGAGCGAGCCTGGGACGCAACGAGCGCCGAGATCTACCGGCAGTTGCTCGAGATCCAGCGCACCCAGGGGCGGTGGGCCGATCTGCTGGTGACCGTGCGCCGTGCGGAGAAGCACGCGTCGTCTGTATCCTGGGTCGCGCATGCCCGGGCCGAGGCGTATCTGCATCTGAAGCGGCCGACCGAGGCCCTGTCGGAGTTCGAGGCGATCGCCGGACATGATCCGCAGGATGTGAAGGCACTGGTCGGCATGGGCCGCGCGAAGGCGAAGCTCGACGATCTCACCGGCGCCGAGAAGGATTTCCGGGCCGCCATCGCCCGTCCGGCCACCTGTGAGGAAGCATATCTCTGCCTGGCCGGGCTCCAGGCGCGGCGCGGGTATACGAAAGCCGCCGAACTCACCCTCCAGGATGGACTGCGGCGGCTGCCGGGATCGACGGTGCTTGCAACACGGGTGGGCGAGATTCAGGCGAGGCAGAAGGTTGCGGATGAACATGCAGAGCTGCTGAAGAAGCAGGACCGGCTTCTGAAGCTCATTCAGGATGAGGGAATCGCGATCCGTGCATTCACGGTCGTGGCCCAGTTGAAACCGAAGCTGTACGAGATCCGGCTGGGGGGCACGGAGGCGGCGTTTCTCCAGACCTCCCGCTCCTTCTTCGCGGGCCGGGGCGACCATGAGATGCCGCTCAAGGACGGCGGAACGATTCCCGTCCGCCTCTCCCCGAAAAACGGCGGATTCCTGCAGCAGGCACGTCTGCTGAAGGAGCTGACGGATGCCCAGACGGTGACCTATCACGCGATGACGCTCGAACTGAGCGACGTCAATCAGGCGCTCGAACTCCTCGACCGGGAGCAGAAGCGCCTCGAGGCGGCCGTCGAGCCGCTCCTGGAATGAGCAGCGCCATGCATCGAACCCTTCTTCGCGCGTTGACCCGATTTGGCATCATCGCCGGATCCCTCGGGATGATCGCCCTTCTCCTGGCCCCGAGCGTGCAGGGTGACGACACGTTTGACCGGCTCGCCCTGGTGCTCGGCGCGGTCGAGGCGCCCCGGGCCGAGGCTCCGGGAGCGGCCGGCGTGAAGCGGAACGAGAAGAGCTTCGCCACGACGGAGAAGGGCGGCCGTCACGAGCCCCTGTTTGTCGATGCCGACTATAGGCTTCCGGATGACTCGGGGGACGGAGAGGGGATTCCCTACGGCGCGACGAACCGGGGCGGCTTCGGCCTGTTCGACATCGAAACCCCCTTCGTTCCCGACGTTCCGGCCTGGTATTTCGGGTTCCAGTATAAATATGATAGTTATAAGTATATAAATGGCGGGAAGGGACGGATCAAGGGAAACCAGATGTTGTTCCCCATCAGCGTGGTCTACAACCGCGACGAGTGGGCCTACGGACTCGTGATCCCCTTCCAGAACTGGGAAGTCACGAGTGCGAACGGGAATACGCGGACGGCGGATCTTTCCGGCCTCCACGACGTCGAACTGCGCGCCACGCGAAGGATGTGGGCGAGCGAAGACGGCACGCAGGCGGCGAATGCCCACGTATCGGTGAGCATTCCGGGCGGCAACTATCATGTGCCGTATGCCGACTTTTCCGGTGCCGGTCGGCCGGGAGCCGAAATCGGGCCGGCGGGCGCGACGCGGGGAAGCCGCTTCGGGATCGGCGGGGCCTATTCCCGCCGGATCGATGCCAACTGGATGTCGCACCTGAATCTTGCGTATGTCCACGATGGCCGTGATCGGATCGGCCGTCTGGCCTACGACGGGGCGCTCGACTACCGCATCGGCCGGAATCTGGCGCTCACGGGCCAGCTTCTCGGAACCTACTGGATGGCGGACAGCGGGCCAGACGGCGGCGTGATCGACTTCCTGCTGGGAGCCGTCGTGTTCAATGATCGCTGGCAGGCCAGCATCGGGATTCCCGTGAGTCTCCAGCACGAATGGGGCTACGGGCACGATCTCGGGTTTGTGGGCGGCATCAGCACCCACTGGGATTGAACGAAATCCATTTGCTTTTTGCATATCGGCCGATTTAACATCAGGAACGGATGCGATCGGCCTCGAGTTGTCGATTTTAAGAAGAAACGACAACCCGGATTCCCCTTTCTGCCGGTCGCGGCAGGGGGCCCTGTTCCGGATCATCGCGTGTCTCCCTGCCGGATGTGAATCGGTCCGACCGCCGGTCGGTCCTATCTGGCTTGTCTGGAGAGTTGTCGATGCGAGCAGGAATCAGGGAAATGATCAGGAACTGGGTGGTTCTTCCGATGCTGATGCTGGGAATGGCCGTTCCCGCGATGGGGGCCGATCCCGAGCTGGAGGCTCTCTCGCTGCTTTACGAGCCCGAGACGGTCGTGACGGCCACCAGGATGCCCGAGCCTGCCATCGAGTCTCCGGCCATCATGTCGGTGTTCACGGCGCAGCAGATCCAGGCGCTGGGAGTGGACACGTTGCCCGAACTGCTCCAGTTCGTTCCCGGGTTCAATCCGTGGCGCTCGATCGCCGGGGACTGGTGGCCCGGACCCCGCGGCATCCTGGATTCGAACCGTAGTTTCATGGTCATGATCGATGGTGTCAGCATCAACAACCAGTTTCTCGGCTCCCCCTACTGGACCTGGGATTTGCTGGACCTGTCGCGATTCGCTCGCATCGAGATCATGCGCGGTCCCGGCTCGGCCGTGTATGGGGCGAACGCCTTTCTGGCCGTCATCAACTGCATCACCGACGATCAGGGGGCCGGAACCGGGTATCTGAAGACGACGCTCGGCTCGTTCGAACGCCGGGGAATCGCGTTCGGACGGGCGTTCCGGGCCAGCGAAACCCTCGTCGATCTGAATGTTTCGGGCGAGTCCTCCGACGGCCAGAGCCGGTATATCGGTGCGGATATCAATGGCAGAAGCGGTCTCACCCACGATGCCGGTACGAAAAACGACCTGATGCTCAAGGTGACCAACCCGCACGGCCTGACGTTTCTCGCCCACCACGTCGAAGGGGATCGCGACGGGTATATCGGCTATTTCAATAACGTGAACGATAAAACCAGGTTTCGCCGGTCGAACGATCTTCTGACCCTGAAGTATCACCGGAATCTGAACGATCAGGCCGAGATCACCGGCCGGGTGTTCTACAACAGGTTTCTCGACGCCGAAATAGCCGAGGCCGTCAGCCCGGGGGCGCTCTTCCCGCCGACGAACACCGTCTATCCTCTCGGGGTGATGCGACATGATCACTCCCGCGACGCGGTCTGGGGGGCGGATGTCCTGTTCAAGGCCGCACCGGCCGGTCGGCACCGGTTCTCCATCGGGGGCGAACGGACCTTCATCGACCTCGCCGAATCCGCGGTTCATGCTTCCTCCGGCTCCCCGGCCGATCCGACAGCCTTGGCGTTCATTCCGGGAGAATATCCGGAGCCGGGTCGCATGAACAACACGTCGGTGTTCGCGCAGGATGACATCTTCCTTGCGGAGCGGCTCCGGCTGGTGATCGGGGCCCGATACGACGACCACTCCGCGTTCGGCAGCACGTGGAATCCGCGGGCCGGCCTGATCTACCGTCTGAATCCGCGGTGGACCGGCAAAGTGTTGTATGGTAAGGCATATAGAAATCCCGATTTCCACGAGATGGCCGGAAATCCCGGTCTGAAAAGCGAGAACATCCGGACTACCGAGTTCCAGTTGCTCGGCGAGCCGTTCCACGGCTGGTTCACGAAGATGAATCTGTTCGTCAATCAGCTTCGGGATCGCATCCAGAGCACCGACAGCCTGGTCTACACCAACGTCGGACGCACGACCTTCGACGGCCTCGAGTTCGAGACCCGCAAACGGTTCGGAGGGGGCCAGGAGGTATTCGGGAACGTCTCGACCTTCCGACTGCGCGAGCTCTCCTCGCCCATCGCTATCGCTCCCGACCTGCCGCACAACAAGCTGAATCTTGGCTACTCGTTCCGGATGCGGGAATACGAGACGTGTCTGTGGGGCACGATGACGTCGCGGCGGCCCCGCAACGCCGCCGATTCCCGGGATGCCCTGCCCGGCCTGAACCTGGTGAACATGACCATCCAGAAATCGGGATTTCCGGGACCTGCCGACCGCATCATCCTGCGGGTGAAAAACCTCCTCAACGCCGAGCATTCCATGACGCCAGTCTATATAGGTGATGGTATATTCGATGAATTTCCACAGGCCGGAAGACAGATCAGCCTGGAAATGGTCTGGGATCTGAAATGAAACCGGGCATCCTGGGGTGGCGGCCGCCTTCGGTCGCAACTCTCCTGATCGCGGCACTTCTGGCCTTGGTTCTTCCCTGTTTCGGTGAAGCCGAAACCTGGGTATTCCACCGATCCGACATTCCTCTGTATCCGGCCG
>DAOOQQ010000084.1:0-19892 GCA_035388825.1 Candidatus Ozemibacteraceae bacterium | reverse complement strand
ATGCTTCATCATCACGGCCTCGAGGGCCTTGTTGTCGGCGTCGAACGCGGCGTAATTCTTCTTGCCGCAGGTGAGCTTCAGCACCATGTGGCCGAGCGAGGCGGCGAAGACGCCGGAAACCGCCGAGACACAGCCGCCGCCCGGGGCGAACGAATCCGATGCGACGTCCTCGCAGAAAGCGCGCAGGGATTTCGACAGCATGCGTTCCATGGAAAACTCCTTCGTGAGCGAGTGTTTGTAGCGTTATATATTATTCGAAATCGAATGAAACGCCGCGCGCCGCCGCTTCCTCGCGGGCCAGATCCGTCACGAGCGCGCCGCGCGGAACGCGGATCGGCTGGAGGGCGGCTTCGGCGAGGAGCACGTCATCGCGGGTGATCACGGCCCGGCCCGTCGCCGGCACCATGCGTTCGGCGGCGCGGCGCGTGCGGATCACGGCGGCGACGGCCGCGGAGAGGGTTTCCGGGGTGAACTCCCGGATGGTCCCGCCGAGAAGCTGGTCCCAATGGCGGCGGTATACCTTGATCAGATGCGGATTGAACGAGGCATCGGGAGCGGGAACGGCCCGCCCGTCGAGCAGAAGGGGAAGGCCATGCCCGGCCGCCTCGGCGAGGAGCCGCGAGGGGAACGAGTCGCGCAGCCCGAGCGCGACCTTGGCCAGCGTGTTCAGGCTCAGGGGGGAAACCACGACGAGATCGAACCGGCCGAGGCCACCGATCAGCTCGTCCGCCTCGTGCGCGCAGAACACGCGGGCCTGAGGGGCCAGGCGGCGGAGCAGGCCGGCTTCCTGGGCCGAATGCGAAAGGGCGACTTCCCAGGGGGCGAGACCCGGAACGGCCGGCAGTTCCTCCCATGGGTCGACCTGTCGCCCCGGCTCGGGGCGGCAGCAGACGAGAAGCGGTTTGAGCGGCGCGCGGCCGGATTCGTGCGGTTGCATCATGGTTCGACTTCGCGAGAATACCCTTTCCCCGGCGTTCCGTCAACCGGTTACACCGTTTATGGAGCATCATCGACGTTTTTCCCCTTCGGGCAAAGAAGATTCTCCCCATTCCGTCAGAAATATGCTATAGTTTGCGGCGGCTGGCCGCCGTTGTCGGCGCCTGCCGATCCGCACCGCCGCCGCGATGGGAGGTCCGAGATGCCGCGCACCACGTTCCAGGGCTCATGGGCGGCCCTGGTCACCCCGTTCCATGATGGACAGATCGATCTCGATGCCCTGTACCGTCTTCTCGATCTGCATCTTGCCGCCGGCACCGACGGCCTCGTGATCTCGGGCACGACCGGTGAGTCCGCGACTCTGACCGGCGACGAGAAGATCCGCCTGATGGAGACCGTCGCGGGCCGCGTGACCGGAAAGATCGGCCTCATGTTCGGAACCGGCGGCAACAGCACTGCCGCCGCCGTCGAGATGACCCGCCGCGCCGAAAGCCTCGGCGCCGACTCGGTTCTCGTCGTCACCCCCTACTACAACAAACCCACGCCTGCCGGCCAGATCGCGCATTACCAGGCCGTCGCCGCCGCCACGAAGCTGCCCGTCCTGCTGTACAACGTGCCCGGCCGCACCGGCACCAACATGACCGCCGCGACCGTTCTCGAGCTCGCGAAGGTCCCGAACATCCGCGGCATCAAGGAAGCGTCCGGCAATATAGAACAGGCTATGGATATTCTGCGCGCCGCTCCGGCCGGCTTCGAGCTGGTTTCCGGCGAGGACGCCCTGAACCTGCCGCTGATGGCCGTCGGGGCCCGCGGCACGATCTCGGTGACGGCCAACGTCGCTCCCCGCCTGATGAAGGAGTTCGTCGACGCGGCCCTCCGCAACACCTGGGATGAAGCCCGCCGCCGCCACTTCGAGCTGCTCGATCTGCACCGGGCGATGTTCTACGAGTCGAATCCGATCCCCTGCAAGACCGCCCTTGCCCTGATGGGCCTCATCCGCGACGAGTTCCGCCTGCCGCTGGTGCCCGCCACGGGCTCAACCCGCGACCGCCTCGCCGTCGTCCTCGAAAAGCTGGGGCTGCTCCCCTCCTGACCCGGATCGAACCGCAATGACCGTTTTCCAGTTCATCGTCTCCGTCCTGCGCGATCTCACGCTGATCGACCTCCTCGACGTGACGATCGTCGGCTGGGGTATCTACCGGGTGCTCCTGCTCATCGAGGGAACCCGGGCGTTCAACCTGCTCAAGGGGCTCGGGTTCATCATCCTGCTCCTGATGTTCACCAAGGATCTCGATTTCCACGCGCTGAACTGGGTCCTCTCGAATACCCTTCCCACCGGCTTCCTCGCCCTCGTGGTCATCTTCCAGCCCGAACTGCGGCGCGCCCTCGAGGACATCGGCCGCGGCGGCTTCCTGTCGGAGCAGAACGCGAATCCTGAGAACATCCCCGAGCTCGTCGAGGAGTTGGCGAAAACGATCGATGCCTGCGCGAAAAAGCGTATCGGCGCCCTCATCGTCATCGAGCAGGACATCGGCCTCAAGGACTTCATCGACAAGGGCGTCCCGCTCCACAGCGTCCTCACCTCGGAGCTCCTCAGCACGATCTTCCTGCCGTTCACCCCGCTGCACGACGGGGCCGTGATCGTGAAGGGCGGTGCCGTCGAGGCGGCGAGCTGCTTCCTGCCCATTTCCCAGAACCCCGATCTCGCCCGCGAAGTGGGAACCCGCCACCGGGCCGCCGTTGGCATCACCGAGATCACGGATGCCCTCGCGCTCATCGTCAGCGAGGAGACGGGGACGATCTCGTTCGCGAAAGGCGGCAAACTCGTGCGCGATCTGAACGGGGACAAGGTGCGCGACCTGGTGCGGGCCGCGCTGAAACGCGTCATCAAGGACCGGCGGCTGCTGTCGCCGCTGAAGTGATACCATGCGCATCAATCTCAAACTCATCACGGTTCTGCTCGCCATCGCCCTCTGGACCTACGTGAACATCATCATTTCGCCGGTCATCCGGCGGACGGTGAAGGCCCGGGTCGAGTATCGCAACATCCCGCAACTGATGCGCGTTCTGCCTGAGCGGGCCGAAGCCGAGATCGTTCTGACGGGAACCCGCCGCGACTTCATCATCGCCAACCGCGACCTCGTCCAGCTCAGCGTCGATCTCTACACGCTCCGACCCGGCACCGCGATGGTGCCGGTGAAGGTGACGACCCCGCCCGGCCTCACCGTCGTTTCGATCAAACCCGCCCAGATCGAGGTGACCGGCGAAACCCTGATCCGCCGCGAACTCGACGTTTCGGCTGAGGTCCGGGGCCAGGCCGACGAGGGATTCCTTGCCGATCTTCCCGTGCTGACCCCGCGCCGCGTCGTCATCGAAGGGCCGCGTGACCAGGTCGAGAAGATCGCCGCCGCCCAGGTGGCGGTCCAGTTGAACGAGGCCCGGAACTCGCTCACCGAAAGCTGCCGCGTCACGCTGGTCGCCACGTCCGGCGAAGCCGTCGACAACGTCCGGGTGATCCCCGAAAAGGTGAATGTCGACATCACCGTGAAAGCCGGGTACCCGGCACGGGTCATCCCGGTCAAACCCCATTTCATCAACAAACCCCCGGAAGGCCTGCGTCTCGAGGGATTCGACATCGACCCGCCCGACGTGGCCGTGAGCGGCCCCGGCCGGATTCTCGAGCAGACGACGGAAATCCTCACCCTGCCGATCGACCTGGCCCAACTGTCCGCCTCGGCCAGCCTCACGGCGCTCATCAAGCCGCCCGTCGAATCCCTGCGCGTGGCCGGCTCAGGCACCGTCAACGTGAAGGTGCGCCTCGCGCCGTCCCCGGTCACGCGGCAGATCGACGGGCTGCCGCTCACGCTCAAAAACTCGGCCAACCAGCACTGCCTGGTCACCCCTTCCAGTTACACCGTGATCCTGCGCGGTTTCGTCGAGCAGCTCGACAAGGTGTCGACGGCCGACATGAACATCGTGCTCGACATCCGGAAAATGGCACCGGGAAGCTACTCGGTGAACCTGCCCTGCCCGGTCGGAATCCCCGAAAAGATCGAGGTGATCCAGATCCAGCCCGCCTCGGTCCAGATCGAGGTCACGGAAATCGCCCCCGACGCCCAACGGCCGCCCGACGGACCGTGACGCGCCATGCCCGTTGACTTGGAAAATCCCCGCTGGTATGAATAGAGCCGCATGGATCCATACACACAGAAACTGATCGAGTCTTTCCCGCTCGCCAACAAGGAGCGCAAGGTCGAGCTGATCGAGGAGATCGGCCGCGGCCGCAGCGACGCTGCCCTCCAGTTCATGATCAACGCCCTCGGGGACGAACACTGGATCGTCCGGAAAACGGCCGCCGACCAGATCTACGCGTATCAGGACGCGGCTTTGCCGGCACTTTCCGCCGCGATCAACTCGTACAGCGAGGACATCCAGCACTGGGCCCTGCAGGTGCTGTGCCGCTTCGGCAGCAAGGGAACGCCTTCCATCCTGCGCGCCGTAAAGAGCACGAACCACGACGTGCGCTACTTCGCGGCCGCCGCCCTGGGCGATCTGCGCGAGCCGATGGGCGTTACGGCGCTGATCCGGCTGCTCGGCGACGAGAAATGGCCGGTGCGGAAAGCCGCAGCCGAGGCCCTGTCGAAGTTCGGCGAGGAGATCATCCCCTCCCTCGAGCAGGTGATGAACAAGACGGCCGACGAGGACGTGCGGTTCTGGGCGATCAAGACGCTCGGCCGGCTCGGGCCCAAGGCCCAGAAGATCCTGCTCGAATCGCTCCGCGCCGGCGACAAGCAGATGCGCTACGTCATCGCCTCGGCGCTCGGCGAGTCGGGGGACACGCGCGTCATCCGCGTGCTGATCGAGTCGCTGGCCGATCCCGACTGGACGATCCGCAAAAGCGCCACCCAGGCACTCGCCGATATCGGCGGGAACGCGGTCGATCCCATGATCGAAGCCCTCCAGGAGCCCAACGAGGAGATCCGCGACGGCTGCCTGATCGCCCTCGTGCGCATCGGAGACCGCGGTCTGACGCGGCTGTTCGCCTTCGTCGAGGGCGGCGACGACAATCAGCGGTATCTCGTGCGCAAGGGGCTCGTCAAGCTCGGTTCGCGGGTCGTCGAGCCGCTCATCCGCTTCTTCCGGAACGGGAAGCCTGAAGTGATGAGCTTCTGCGCGGCTGCTCTCGGCGAGATCGCCAGCCCCAAAGCCGTGCCCGTGCTCATCGAGGGCCTCTCGAGCAGCTCGTGGAACGTTCGGCGCAGTTGTGCCTACGCGCTCACCGAAGTCGGCGAGAAAGGCGTGGACCGCATTGCCGAGGCGCTCAACAGCCAGAACGACGACGTGCGGTACTGGGTCACGCGCATTCTCGAATCGATCGGCGAGGGGGGCATGCCCTATCTCGTCAAGGCGCTGAACGACAAGAGCAAGAATATCCGGTATTTCGCCGCCAAGGCGCTGGGCGGCTCCTCCAACCCCGATGTCATCCGCGACCTGATCAAATCGCTTGCCGACCCGTCCTGGAGCGTGCGGCGTGCGGCTTCGGAAAGCATCACCCGGCTCGAGAACTTCGGCGTCGACCAGCTGCTGCGCGCGATGTCCTTCGACAACGAGGATATCCGCTTCTGGATCGGCCAGATCCTTGAAAAGACCGGCCGCCAGCACCTCGACCAGATTCACGAGAACCTCCGGCTGGGGGATCGCGAGCTGCGGCTCTGCTGTTGCCAGGCCCTCGGCGTCATCGCGGATCCCTCCTCCGTCGACATTCTGATGGATGCCCTGCGTGATGAAAGCGATTGGGTGCGCATCTACGCCGCCATCGCCCTGGGCAAGATCGGTGACACGCGCGCCGTGGTGCCGCTGTTGCGGGGTCTGTCCGACCGCAACGCCGAAGTGCACCGGAACATCGGGCGTGCCTTCCGGAAGCTGGGCGCGAAAGTGTTCGAGACGATCGCGAAGTGCGTCGAGAGTGACGAGATGGTGTTGCGCCGCAACTCGGCCATCGCGATTCGCGAGCTCGCCGAGGAACGCGGGGTCGATCTGCTCGTCATGATGATGAGCGATGCCGAGGAGAAGGTGCGTCAGGCCGCCGCCGAGGCGCTTGGCCGCTTCCCGGGCCTCAAGGCGCGCACGATCCTGGGCGAGGCGCTTGCCGACAAGGCCTATGCCGTCCGGGTCGCGGCCCTGACCGCTCTCGCCGAGCATGCGGCTCCCGACTCGATCCGCCTCATCATGGACCACATCGCCCGCACGAAGGAAGAGCGCGAGCTGCGCACGGCCAAGCGTCAGCTTGTGGCTCTCGCGCAGCGCATTCCCGCGGCATTCATCCCGCTGTTTTCCGACGAGCACACGGCGGTGCGGACGATGGCGGCCGAAGGCCTGGTCGGGGTCGGCTTGCCGGCTCTGCCGGTGCTGAACGAGGCCGTCCAGGCCGAAGGCGCCTCCGAAACCGTGATTTTCTGGTGCAACAAGGTCATGAAGACGATCCGCAATCCCCAGGAGCCGATCGGCGATGTCTGATCCCGTCATGGATCGGGCGGACCGCCCGGATCGGCGGATCGGCTGGCTCCGTCTGGCCTCGGCCGCCTGGATCGGCGACACCGTCCGGGCCGGCCTCATCCGGGAACTGGGCTCGCCGGAAGCGGTGTTTCGTGCCGACCGGGCTGCGCTTTCCCGCGTCAAAGGCTGGTCCCGCGACCGTCTCGAGCGCTTTCTTGCTGAACGGGAGCGACTCCGCCCCATCTGCGATCCAGCCCTCCTCGACCGGACCCAGACGCGTCTCGTCACGTTCCATGATCCCGAGTATCCGTCCCTGCTGCGCGAGATTCCCGACTCGCCGCTCGCGCTGTTCGTGCGCGGCCGGCTCCCGGTCGATCCCCGGCCGCACATCGCGATCGTGGGCGCGCGCAACGGGACCCAGCTCGGCTTCGACATCGCCCGGGACTTCGGGCGCGAGCTGGCCGCCGCCGGCTTCGTCGTCGTGAGCGGTCTGGCCCTGGGCATCGACACGTTCGCCCATCTCGGAGCGCTGGAAGGGCGCGGCACCACCGTCGCCGTGCTCGGCTCGGGGCCCGACATCGCGTATCCGGCGGCCAACCGCAAGATCCGCGAACGCATGCTCGCCGAAGGCGGCGCCCTGGTCTCGGAATACCCCCCCGGAACGCCGGCCCGGCCCTGGCATTTCCCGGTCAGGAACCGCGTCATCGCCGGCATGTGCGTCGCGACCGTCGTCATCGAGGCCACGGCCCGCAGCGGCTCCCTCATCACGGCCCGGCTGGCCGCCGAGCAGGACCGCGAGGTGTTCGCCGTGCCCGGAAACATCCGTTCGACGCTTGCCGAGGGCACCCTGGCCCTGATCAAGGACGGCGCCCAGCTCGTCACCGCCGCCCAGGATCTGATCGCGTATTATGCGCGACTGCTTCCCGCCCAACCCGCGGAAAGCTCGGACCATGACGGTCACGGCGAGGCTCCCGACCTCACCGACGAGGAGGCCCGGCTGCTCGGAGTCCTCGCGGCCGATCCCGTCCCGCTCGACCGGCTGCTTGCGGATGGCCGGTGGACCCGCGACCGATTGTTTTCCCTTCTGCTGACCCTCGAAATGCGGGATTTTCTGGTGAAGCTGCCCGGGAACAGGTATCATGCGAAAATCAAACCCCCTCAGGGGAGGCACCAATAAGTGAACAAAACCAGAACGACGCTGGGCCAGCTGATGAAGCTGATGGACCTGGTCAGACGCCAGATGGAAAGCGATCGCACCGCGACGCCGGGCGATGCCGCGGGTGACACCGCGGAGCCGTTGATCGCGAAACTGATGAAACGCGGATTCCGACTCGAGGAGATCGAGACGGCGATGAAATGGCTCTCCCTGATGAGCCTGACGATCGGCAGCGGCGCGAGCCGCCCGCCCTCCGACACCCCGGCGGAACAGGCCCCGGCCGATCCGGCCGACGCGGCGCGCTCCGCCGGTGTCCGCCAGCTCCACACCTCCGAGGCGATCCGGCTCACCCCCGAAGCGCAGCGGCATCTGCTGAGCCTGCTGGAGCGCGGCGAGATTGCCCCGCTCCAGTTCGAGCGCACCATCGAGTATCTCTGGCGCCACGACCTGCGCGAGGTTTCCGCGATGCGTCTCGATCTGATCCTCTCCATGAACGACCCCCAGACGGCCCCGACCGGCACAGCCGGGAATCCGGCCGGCCCTTCTTCGTCGCTCAGCCCCCGCATCAATCCCCCCCTGTTCATAAATTGATTGTAATAGATATGGAAATATAATATACATGAGCGCCAAACATCTCGTCATCGTCGAGTCCCCGGGAAAAATCAAAACCCTGACCAAGTTCCTGGGCCGGGATTTCATCGTCGAGGCCAGCAAAGGCCACGTCATCGATCTGCCCGACTCCAAGCTCGGGGTCGAACCCGACCGCGGCTTCGTTCCGGTATTCCGCGTCGTGCCCGACCGGCGGGACGTGATCATCCGGCTGCGCGAGGCGGCGGAAAAGGTCGAAACCATCTATCTGGCTCCCGATCCCGACCGCGAAGGCGAAGCGATCAGCTGGCACCTGGCGGGGGCGCTCGGCATCGATCCCACCAGTGCCTGCCGGGTGACCTTCAACGCGATCACCCGCGACGAGGTGCTCAAATCCCTCGAGAATCCCCGTCCGATCGATCTCAATCTCGTGAATGCCCAGCAGTCCCGCCGCATCCTCGACCGCCTCGTCGGCTACAAACTCTCGCCGCTGCTGTGGAAAAAAGTGTGCCTGGGCCTGTCGGCCGGCCGCGTCCAGTCCGTCGCGGTGCTGCTGATCTGCGACCGCGAAAAGGAGATCCTTGCGTTCCAGCCCGAGGAATACTGGACGATCGAGGCGAAGGTCCGCACCCACGACCGGCACGCGTTCACCGTCAAACTGGCCAAAACCGACGGGAAGAAAGCCGCCATCGGGGATGGGAAAACCGCCCACGCCGTCGTGGCCGAGATCGAGAAGGCGGGCCTTCGCGTTGCATCGGTGGCCCGCCGCTCCCGCAAACAGTTGCCGCCCCCGCCGTTCATCACCAGCACCCTCCAGCAGGATGCAGCTCAGAAGTTCGGCTTCACCTCCCGCCGGACGATGTCGGTCGCCCAGCGCCTCTATGAAGGCATCGAGCTGGGCGCTGAAGGCCACGTCGGTCTCATCAGCTACATGCGAACCGACTCGGTGCGGATCTCCCCCGAGGGGCTCGGGGAAGCGCGTGAATATATATCGAAAAGTTTTGATCCTCGATACGGCCTCGACAAACCACGCGCCTTCAAGACGCGCAAAGGTGCCCAGGATGCCCACGAGGCGATCCGGCCCACCTCCGTCTGGCGCACGCCCGAGAAGATGGCCAGAAACCTCACGCCGGAGCAGTTGAAGCTGTATACGTTGATCTGGCGCAGGTTCGTCGCCTCCCAGATGGCCGAGGCGGAGTATGACGTCGTCACGATCGAGCTCGAAGCGGGTCGGCATCAGCTCCAGGCCTCCGGTACGACGATGACCTTCGACGGCTTCACCTCGCTCTACTCCGAGGCGAAGATCGAGGATGCCGACACGCCCGCCGCCGAAGCCGGCGCCGAGGAGGATGCCGAGCGAGAGGCGAAGCAGCGTCTGCCCGAAGTGCACAAGGGCGACGAACTGGGCCTCGCGGGGATCGACCCCACCCAGCATTTCACCCAGCCGCCCCCCCGATACAGCGAATCGATGCTCATCAAGACCCTCGAAAAGGAAGGGATCGGCCGACCGAGCACGTATGCCGCGATCATCGACACGATCCAGCAGCGCGGCTACGTCAAGAAGGTCGAAAGCCGCTTCCGGCCGTCGGATGCCGCGTTCCTGGCCACGGAACTCCTGGTGTCCAAATTCGGCGACATCATCAATCCCAAGTTCACCGCCACGATGGAAGGGCATCTCGACGAGGTCGAGGACGGCCGCAAGGACTGGGTGCGCGTGCTGAGCGAGTTCTACGGCCCGTTCCTGAACGACCTGAAAAAGGCCGAGACCGAGCTCCAGAAGATCCAGTATGAAACCGACTGCACCTGCCCGAACTGCGGCAAGGTGATGGTCGTGAAACTCGGCCGGACCGGGAAGTTCCTTTCCTGCTCGGGATACCCCGAGTGCAAGTCGACCGAGAACATCCCCGACGAGCTGCTGCTGTTCGCGACCGAACAGGCCCGCGGCCGCCTGCAGCTCCGGGAGACGCTCGACCGGCTCAAGGCCGAGGCGGGCCCCGATCTCGTGCCGACCGACCAGGTGTGTGAGGCCTGCGGCTCGCCGATGGTGATCCGGACCGGCCGATTCGGCCGGTTCATGGCCTGTTCGAAATACCCGGAATGCAAGACGACCCGGCGCATCCAGCAGGAGATCGGCGTTGCCTGCCCGCTCGAGGGCTGCAACGGCAAGGTGGTCGTGAAGAAGGCCAAGGGCGGTCGCCGGACGTTCTACGGCTGCTCCAACTACCCGACCTGCATGCTGACGACCTGGCAGAAACCGACGGGCGAACGCTGCCCCGAATGCAGCTCGCCGCTGGTCTGGCACTCGACGAAGAAACTGGGCACGTTCGTGAAGTGCTCGAAGAAAGGCTGCGAGTACCGCCGCATGCCCGAGAAAAACGAGGGGGAAACCGGTGGCCCGGAAGAATGATCATCCGAATGTGACCGTGATCGGCGCCGGCCTGGCCGGTGTCGAAGCGACGTTCCAGCTCATCCGGCGCGGCGTCCGCGTCAAGCTCCTGGAGATGCGGCCCAAGGTTCCGACCGGGGCGCACGGCACCGACCTGTTTGCCGAACTGGTCTGCAGCAACTCGGTCGGAAGCAATCTTCCCGACCGGGCTTCGGGGCTGCTCAAAGAAGAGCTGCGCGCGCTCAGCAGCTATATCCTCGACGTCGCCTACAAATACCGGGTGCCGGCCGGCAACGCCCTCGCCGTCGACCGGGAGGCCTTCGCTCGCGAAATCACCCGCTATATGACCGGTCACAGCCACGTCGAGTTCGTCAACGACGAGGCGACCGAGTTCCCGGAAGAGGGAATCGTGATTCTCGCCACCGGCCCGCTCACCTCGCCGCGCATGCTGGCCTGGCTGTCGAAGACCTTCGGCGCCGACAAGCTCGCCTTCTTCGACGCGATCGCGCCCGTGCTGACGGCCGAGAGCGTCGACATGACCCAGGCGTTCGTCGCGAACCGCTACGGCGATGCCGAAGAGAAGGGCGATTACATCAACTGCCCGATGAACAAGGCGGAATACGAGGAGTTCGTCACCCAGCTGCTCGCCGCCGAACGCATCCACCTTCCCGAATTCGAGAAGGATGCGCGCAAACAGTTGTTCAGCGGCTGCCAGCCCGTCGAGGAGATTGCCTCATCCGGGAAAGACGCGCTGCGGTTCGGCCCGATGAAACCCGTCGGCTTCACCGACCCGCGCACCGGCCGTCGCCCCTGGGCCGTCGTGCAGCTTCGCCAGGACAACCTGCTCGGAAGCCTGTACAACATCGTGGGATTCCAGACGAACCTGAAGCACGGCGAGCAGGAGCGGGTGTTCCGCCTCATCCCTGCCCTGAAGAATGCCGTGTTCACGCGGCTCGGCCAGATGCATCGCAATAGCTATCTTTTCTCGCCCGCGTTCCTCACCCCGACCCTCCAGGTGAAGGACCGCCCCGACTGGTTCGTCGCGGGCCAGATCTGCGGCGTCGAAGGCTATACCGAGTCGACGGGAATGGGCCTGCTCGCCGGCCTGAATGCCGCCCGCATCTGTCTCAAGAAGCCTCCGGTCGTCCCGCCGCCCCAGTCGATGCTGGGGGCTCTCGTGAAATACGTGACGTTCGAAGGCCACAAGGTGAAGGAGTTTTCGCCGATGAATGCCAACTTCGGCCTCCTCACCGGCACCACCGCCCCCGCCAAGGGCGAGTCGGCGGAAAGCCGCCGCGCTGCCGCGATCGTCGAGGCCCGGCGCGCGTTCAAGGCCTTCATCGCCGAACTGTAATCTCCCGCTGGTAGATACCGGGCAGACAATCGTCTGCCCGATTTGGCGTGCCAGGAGTCCATTTCCCCGCACGCCGCTCCCGGGCAGGACGCCTGTCGGGAGAAAAGAAGCGCCGGGGCGCGGCTAGCCGCGCCCCGGCGCTGGGGGATCGCTCAGATCACCAGGGGGAATCGCTGGGGAGCGTGATGACATGGACCCGGGCCTGCAGTGACCCGCTTCCATTCTCGAGGATGACAATGCTGGTGCCGTTCACGACCACCGACACCGGCGTGTCGAACGAGCCGAGCGCCGAGCCGCTGGACCCCGCATTCATCTGCCAGCCGCCGGACGTGTTCCAGAACTGGAGCTGGCTGTTGCTCCGGTCGATCGTGAGGAAGTAGTCCTTGTTGAACTTTGCGATATCGATGGGGCTGCTTGCATTCCAGGAACCGACATAGTTGAGCGTCGAGGGATCCCGGACGGAAATCCTGCTGTTTCCATAGTCGGCAACATAGATTTTCGATTCGATGGATCTGATTCCCAGAGGGGTGTCGAAGTGCACCGGGTCGTTGCCGGGCGCCGTGTCGGTCGAGGGCATGATCTGATCCGCAACACCGCTTGCCAGGTTGAGCTGCTGGAGACGATGGACTCCGGTGTCGGAAAGGAACAGATACGTGTCATTGGAGGTGAGAGACATCGGGTTGGTATACAGGGCCGAACCGACCGTGCCGGTTCCGAAAGCGCCATAGTTGCTTTCCGTCGCCGTGCCGTTCCAGACCTGGATTCTCGCGGAGATTCCGGGAAGGGCTTCGAGGGTGTAGAGCTTTCCGCCTGTTTTTGTGATGCCCACGAGCGAGGTGAACGAGCCCGGATCCGAACCAAGTCCACCGATGGCGCTTTCGAGGGCGAAGCTGGAGGAGAACTTCTTCACCTTCGAGTTTCCATGGTCGGCGATATAATAGCTATCACCATCCAATAGGAGCGCCGTGGGGCTCGAAAGCTGGGTGTCGAGGGCGCCATTGCTGAGATACGTCCGTGCGCTCCAGACGACGAACGTGAAGGTCGCCGCATTCTGGCCGCCGTAGGTGTCGACGGTGCTCACCATCAGCTGATACCGGCCAGGATTGAGGAACTGCGGCAGATTCACCTGGCCCGGGTTGTAGAAGATCGCCCCTCCGACGGGCGGAGTGAGGGCGCAGGTGATGGCGGAATCCGCGAGAAGTCCTCCCGTCTCGAGATCCGATGCCCAGGCAGCGAGGTTGATCTGGGTGCCGGCGCTGGCCAACAGAACCGGGATATTGCCGGGCGCGGTGGCATACTGCGGGTAATCGATCGTCAGGCCGGGGGTGGCGAGGGTATTGATCAGGAGCGAGTGGGTCGCGATCGCTTTGACGCCGCAACTGTCGATAACCCGCGCCTCGATCACGTGATGTCCGTGCTCGTTGAGAAAGGTGGTCAGGGTGTGCGTCTTGGGCCCGACGCCGGTCAGCGTCGTGCCGGCCAGCTTCGTGCCGCTGTTCTGGTCATACCACTCGATCTTCAGGGGCTCGGCGTTGTCGTCGTCGCGCAGCTCCGCCTTGAGAGTGAAGCTGGCCCCAACGTCATATCGGGCGCCGCTGGCCGGATTGTCGGCATCGTTCATCACGATCGTGGGCGTCGCGTTGATGTAGATCGACCGGCTCACGGATGCCATGGCCAGCAGGGTGTCGCTGGCCTGGAGGGTGATGACGTGCGTGCCGACCGACGTGAAGACATGCGTGAAGGACGTCGTGGCGAGCTGGTCGAAGCGACTGGGGTCACTGCATGTCCAGCTCAGGCTCGTGCTGGCCACAAATCCGCCCGCCGTCTCGGTATCCTTTGCGTAACCGCTGAAGGGAACCGGCGTTCCGAGCGCGTACCAGGTGGTCGACGGATTCACCATCGTCACGACCGGAGCGGTGTTCGTCGCGACGGCAATCGTGAGACTCGTCGCCGCCGTTGCGCCGAAGGTATCGGAGGCGAGCAGGGTGATGATGTGGCTGCCCGGAGCGAAGTCCTTGTAATTCGCGACGGCATTCGAACTGCCGAAGGTCGATGTCGCGTTGTACATCTGCGAATAATCGAACCAGGTATAGATCAGAGCCTGGCCTTCCGGATCCGTCGCAGAACCCGAGAAACTGACCGCCTCGCTCGCCAGGAACGACGTCTTGTTCGGGGAAACGGCGATGCTCAGCCCCGTCGGCTCGGCATTGATCCGGAATGGCACGGAAGCCGTGGTTCCGAGACCCTCGGTCGTCGTCGCCATCAGCCAGGCCGTGTAAGAGCCGGGGGTGGTGACCAGAGACGTGAAGTTGTTCGTCGCGGTCGCGATCCCCGTCATGCTGCCGCCAGCAGGCTGCAGATACCACGCGTAAGCCGCCGGCGCAAGGGTTGCCCCGTTCGAGAGGCGCACCGTACCGACGAACTGGATGGAGCCGCCACTCATGACCTCGTTCCGGGCGGGCGCGGTGATCGCGGCCGAAGGCGTCAGGGTGCCGTAGGGGATGACGGTGAACGTCCGGGAAACCGTCGTCGAGCCGCCCCGCTCATCCGTGACCCTCACCGTGACCGTCACCGACGTGTCGGTCGTGACGTTCGGCGTCGTCCAGCTCGTCTGCTTCGTGGCCGTCGTTCCGAAATTTCCGTTGGTTGCCGACCAGGCATACGTCAGGGCTGCCGAGGACCCATCCGGATCCGTGGCGCTTGCCACGAGGGTGTAAGGGGTGGTTTTGATCATCGTCGTGCTGTCGGAAAGGATCTCGACCAGAGGATTCGCGTTCTGTGTGCCGCTGACGCCGTAGGCGACGGTGAGCGTCACCCGGCCGATGAGGCCGCTGGGATCGGCGGCAATGAACGTGACGGTGGTATTGCCGTTTCCCGATGCCGGAGCCGTCCAGACGGCGCGGACGTCCGAGGAGGTTGCAATGCTGCCTGCCGTTGCGCTCCAGTTGTAGGAGAGCATCGATCCTTCGGGATCGCGCGCGGTTGCCGTAAACGCGATCGTGCCGCCGTTTACGACCTGAAGGCGGTCCGGGGTGAGGGTCACGATCGGAGGCATATTCGTCGAACCGGCGGGCGGAATGGTGGTTTCAAGAATGGGGGTCTCGGTGCTGATGAACTGCGCCGGAATCGCGACCGTCGAACGGCCGGAAACCGTCACCGTGACCGTTGCCGTCTCATCGGCGGGCAATACGGGCGAATCATAGTAGCCCGGATTGCCGATGACCGGCGTGAAGGGTTCGCCCCACACCGACAGCGTGGCCGTGGAGATTATGCTGCCGGCCGCATCGCCGACGCGGATCCGGACGCGCCGGGTGGCCGGCTTCACTTCGAGAACGCCGGTCTGTCGCGCCGGAAGGCTGGTGGTCACATCGAGGTCGCCGGAGCGAATTTTATACTGAATGTTATTGCTTCCGGTGAGCTGCGCGACCACGTTGTGGCGTTCGAACGTGACCGGGGAGAGGGTGAAGACCCCGTTGGCGTTCGGGTGGGTCGAGATCGTACGATCCTTTTCGAGATACACGAGGGTGTTCGTGAAATTCGTCGCGGCGAGAACCGACGCGTCGATGCCGCGCACGGCGGCGACCGTGCTCGAAGCCGTCAGGGTTCCGGTAATGGAACCATAGCTGCCGGGGCCCGTGGGCAGCGGGTCATCCCCGTTGCCGGCACAGCCGAACAGCGTCAGGGCGGCGAGTGCCAGCCCGAAAAAGAGGTATGCGGCGGAAACACGATTGGAACTCGACATGGTGCCCCCTCGAAAGAACGTGATATGCGCCATTATGGGGCGCTCTGTACGCGGCTGTCAATGGCCAGGCGGAATCGGATCACCTCATTTTTTCGCCGCCCCGAGCCGGCACAGGGCGGCGACGATCGCGGGGCGGGCCATCAGGTTGTCGAGGAACAGGGCGGCGAGCCCGCGCCCCGAGAGCCGGCCAAGCCGCTCGCATCCGCCCCCGGCCATCCGGTCGAACGCCGCGATTCCGCGTTCGAGATCCTCCCGGCTTGCCGCTTTCCGATCCGCCTGAACGGCCGCAGCCCGCACATACACGTCGAGAAGGAGCCGGATGAAAACGGGAACCGAAGAGCCGGGCAGCGCGCCGTTCGCGTGCCAGGCCGGCGCGGCGAGGAAGCCTCCGATGCGTTCGAGCACGGCCCGGTCGAGTTCGCTCCGGACCTCGTCGAGCTCGACCGTCCCGAGCGATGCCACGGGAACCGGCCGCTCCCCGAGCTCCCCGAAGGTGACGATGCCGAATCCCCAGCCGAGGCGGGCGATTCCTCCCAGAAGGCCGAGCATCTCCCCGAAGCCGCCCTGGCGGGCTTCGCTGTCGAGCCGGTGCTCCAGGGCCTGCACGACCACACCGCGGATCAGAAGCGCCTTCGATGATTCGTCCGGATACTCGTCCGTCCGGATCGCGCCCGAGCAGGCGCTCAGTGGCCGCAGAGGCTGTCCCGAAGCGGCATGCCCCGCCCAGTCCTGAATCCGCTGCCAGATGGCAAGGGGCTTGTCCAGGGCGGACAGCTCCGACTCCTCGAGGAGCATCCGGAGCTCCGCCTCCAACTGGACCGATCGTTCCGCATCAAGGGTCAGCCCCTGCCGGAGCGTGATTGCCGCGGGGGTGGTCATCCTCAGCCCTCCTCCATCCGTCTTTGGTTGATTGCCGCCCACACTCTATCACAAGGCGCTCCCGGATTGAACCGCCCGAATCTCCGGGAAGACTTCCCTTTACCGAAGAGGGCGGGCATGATATGCTGAACGAGAAGCTGATCGACCGCGGCGCGGCGATGCCCGGGCGATTCTAAAGAATATAATAAAACTGGCTATATAATACGCGCATGATTCCGCAATGTATTATCCTCACCCGGGATCCGATTTACTCCGTCTTCCTCGAAATGACGGTGAAAGAGCACGGATTCCAGGCGCGGATCGTCGCCGTCATGGAAAAGGTCGAGGAGTTTTCCCTCGTGTCCCCGACGATCGCCTGGATCGTCGACCTCGACAACCTTCCCGTCTCGATCGGGGATGTCGCGAAAAAAGCCCGGCATCTTTCCCCGGACACGAAGCTCGTGTTCATGAGCTCGGCATTCACCCGGGAACTGGCGGCCCGATGCATCGCCGAGAATGCGCTTGGCCTCCTCGTGAAGCCGCTGGTCGTGGCGCGGCTCGTCGAGGTGATGAACCTGCTCCGGCAGGAGATCACCCTGGCGGAGACCAACGAGGTGCTCCCCAAGACTGAAGAGGAAGCCAGCAATGACGAGCCGGTCACCGGGGTGCCGCAGGAACACCCCTATCTGAGATATGTCCAGCTCAAATGCCCGATCTGCCTCCGCCCCTTCCGCGCGACGCGGTTCAAGCTCTGGACCGTGCCGGTGTCCGACACCGACACCGATTTCTGCCCGATCTGCAATGAATCGGTGCACCCCGAGCTGTACACCGTCATCGTCTGCCCGTCCTGCCTGTTTGCCCAGTATGTCGGCAAGTTCAACGACACTCGCGTGGTCCAAGAACGGGCCCGGCATTTTCTCTCCCCCCTCGGTGTCGAGGAGCGTCGCAGCCTCGCCTTCAAGCTGGAAGGGTTCGGGTCCGAGCGAACGCTTCTGCATGGCATCAAGAGTTTCGAACTCGCAGCCTACGCGGCCGAGCAGTTGAAACTGCCGGGGTGGATCAAGCAGGCCGGGGAGTTTTATCTGAAATGCTCCTGGCTCTGTCGCCGGATGGGCCACGGGCGCCACGAGCGCCATGCTCAGGAAAAGGCGCTCGAGTTGTTCTCCCGCGTCTACAAACCCTACCGATTCGTTGACGGGAAATACCCCGGGAAAACGACGATCCAGAGCCGCCTCGAGCCGGGTATCGAGCTCCTTCCCGAGCGCGGCATCGTCGTGACGGGCTTCCTGATCGGGGAACTGGCCCGCCGGCTCGGCAATCTCCGACAGGCCCGGGAGTATTTCGACGAAGTGCTTGCCCTTCCCTTCCTTTCCAAATACTCCTCCCTCCTGACCCACATCCATCACGTCGACCGCCGGCTGAAAGAGGCGGAGGCCGAAGCCGCCGCCCGGGCGAAAAAGAACGAGTAAGCGCGATATACTATTGCGTATTGTACGCCTCCAGATATATCGTTCGCGGGTTCGCCGTATTCCGGGAAAGAAAGAACAGCCCGCCGTTGCCGGCGGGCTGTCGTGATGAGCGGGGGCGGGCGGAGTTACTCTTCGGCGGCTTCCTCGCCCTTGCGGCCGTATTCCTTGATGACCTGCTCGGTCACGTTGGCCGGCACTTCTTCATAATGGTCGAACTTCATCGTGAACTCGGCGCGGGACTGGGTCATCGACTTGAGATCGGTCGAATATTTGTACATCTCGGCCAGTGGGACCGATGCCTTGACGAGCTGCTGCCCGCCCATCGGCTCCATGCCGAGGATGCGGCCACGGCGGGAGTTCAGATCGCCGATGACGCTGCCCATGAACTCGTCCGGGGTGAAGACGCTGACTTCGTAGATCGGTTCGAGCAGAATGGGCTTGGCCTGAGCCATGCCTTCCTTGAAGGCGATCGTGGCGGCCAGTTTGAACGCGAGTTCCGACGAGTCGACATCATGATACGAACCGAAGTGGAGGGTCGCCTTGAAGTCGATCATCGGGAAGCCGGCGAGAACACCGCGCTTGCGGGCTTCCTGCAGGCCCTTCTCGACGGCCGGGATGAAGTTGCGGGGAACGACGCCGCCCACGATCGCGTCGACGAACTCGAAATCCTTGCCCGGATTCGGCTCGAAGGCGATCGTGACATCGCCATACTGACCGCGGCCGCCCGACTGTTTCTTGTGCTTTCCCTGGACGTCGGCCTTGCCCTTGATCGTCTCGCGGAACGGAATGCGGGGCTTGCTGATCTCGACATCGACGTTCCAGCGGCTCTTGAGGCGGCTGATCGCCACGTCGATGTGGGTGTCGCCCAGGCCGGAGATCAGGCCCTGGCTCATTTCGGCGTCGAACTCGTATTTCAGCACGCCGTCATCGTTGCACAGGGTGTGCAGGCCGGTGCCCATCTTTTCCTGGTCGTTCTTGGTCTTGGGGGAGATCGCGTAGGTCAGCTTGGGCTCGGGCAGCGCCGGAAGCTGGAACTGGACGTTGTAGGCCTTGTCGCACAGGGTGTCGCCGCGCGTCGAGATCTTGGGTTTGACCAGCATCGCGATGTCGCCGGCCACGACCGCTTCGAGATCGACGCGGTTCTTGCCGCGCATCGTGAAGAAGGCGCTGAACCGCTCGGTGTTCTCGCGGTTGGGGTTGTAGTAGTCGGTGCCGGTGGCCATCTTCCCGCTGATGACGCGCAGGAAGATCATGTCGCCGGCCTGCTCGTTCACCTTCTTGAAGATGAAGCTGGCGAAGGGGCCGTCGGCCTTGGGCTCGACCTTGACCTTCGTGTCGGTGCCGGGCGTGACGGCCTCGACGGCGCCGCGCTCGATCGGCGAAGGCATGCAGTTCGTGATGAACTCGAGAACCTGGTCGCCGCCGAGGTTCTTGAGCGCCATGCCGCAGATGAGGGGCTTGATCTTGTTGGCGGCAAGACCGAGCTTGAGGGCCCGGCGCAGCTCGTCGTTCGAGATCGTCTGGCCGTCGAAGAACTTGTTCAGCAGCTCGTCGTCGCATTCGACGATCGACTCGACCATGCTCTCGCGCATCTTGGTCGCCATCTCCGTCATCTCGGCCGGGATATCCTTGGTCTCGACCTTCTTGCCGGTCTCGTCGGTGTAGGCATACGCCTTCATCTCGATCAGGTCGATCACGCCCTTCAGGTTCGCGGCGGTGCCCCAGGGAAGCTGGATCGGGATGATCTTCGCGTCGAACGCCTTCAGCTCGTCGATCACCTTCGCGACGTTGATGTTTTCCTTGTCGAGCTTGCTCAGGTAGACGGCGCGCGGAATGTTGTAATCGTTCAGGATCTTCCAGTTCTTCTCGGTGCCGACTTCGATGCCCGAGCTGGCGTTGATGACGAC